>JACKKC010000002.1 GCA_020637615.1 Rhodovulum sp. | reverse complement strand
GGGGGGGCTGCGTTGCGGAAGAGATGCCGAAACGCCGCGTGCCCTGGTTCCGGGAGCCGTCGCCTCGGGTTGCCCCAGTCAGGAGGTTTTCACCGGTAGTTTCGTGCCTGCCAGTGAAACGACCGCCGTCTGCCCGAACGAAAACGGCCTGCCGGGGTTCCGGCAGGCCGTCGGTCTGTCATGCGGTGGAAGGGCTCAGGCGGCGACGCGGCCACCGAGCACGCGGTCGACATGGGCCTGGGCCTTGACTTCCTCGATGCCGTTCACGGCCGCCACCTCGCGGGTCAGCCGCTCGAGCGCCGCCTCGTAGAGCTGCCGCTCGGAATAGGACTGCTCGCGCTGGTCGTCGTTGCGGTGCAGGTCGCGCACCACCTCGGCGATGGAGATCAGGTCGCCGGAATTGATCTTCTGCTCGTATTCCTGGGCTCGGCGCGACCACATGGCGCGCTTGACCCGGGCACGGCCCTTGAGCGTCTCCAGCGCGCGGTCGACGATGTCGGACGAGCTCAGCGGGCGCATGCCGACGGAACTCGCCTTGCCGGTCGGAACCCGCAGGGTCATTTTGTCCTTTTCGAACGAAATGACGAACATCTCCAGCCGAATTCCCGCAACGTCCTGTTCGTCGATCGAAATGATTCGCCCGACGCCATGCGCCGGATAGACGACAAAATCGTTGGGGCGGAACTCCGCCGGCTTCTTCAGCTTGCTCATGATGCGCGTCAAATCCTTCTGACCAACCCGGAATTGTTGCCATCCGGCGTGCCGCAAGGCCCGAACGGCTACTTCCGCAGCCGCTCCGACAACCATGATGCAAGCAGACGACTTTACAGGCCAGTTCTACCCCAGCCTAGTTCTCCGGACCATTCGTTGTTTTGCGAATGTAGCATATGGCGGGCAGAATTGGAAGGGCGGCACAAGAGGTCGTGACCGCTGGGCGCCCAACCGCCGTCCGAAGGGCCCTGCCGCCGTGCCGGGACCGGGCGGCAGTGGCGGTCAGCCGCCCTCGCCGGGGTTCTCGGAGAAGTACTTCTCCATCTTGCCGGCCTCGCCGTCGCGGGCCTCGGCATCGGGCAGGGGGTCGCGCTTGATGGCGAGCACCGGCCAGGCTTCGGAGTACTTCCGGTTGAACTCGACCCATTTCTCCATGTCCGGTTCCGTGTCCGGACGGATGGCGTCGGCCGGGCATTCCGGCTCGCAGACGCCGCAATCGATGCATTCGTCGGGATGGATGACGAGCATGTTTTCGCCCTCGTAGAAGCAATCCACGGGGCACACCTCGACGCAATCGGTGTATTTGCACGCGATGCAGTTCTCGGTCACAACGTAGGTCATGGTCGCAGGCCTCGATCGTTCGGGTCCGTCCGCAAAGCCTGTCACACTCCGCAGCCGGTTATTTACCAGCCTCGCGGTCGGGTTCAAGGGCCGGAGAGGCTGCATCCAGGTCGAGGTAGAGGCCGCGCGCCTCCGGCGCCGGGCCGCGGCGCGTGCCGAGCGCGCGCACTCGCAAGACGTGTATCCGGCCGGCCAGCGCGAAGCTCAGCCCGTCGCCGATTCTGACCGGGGTGGCGGGCTTGACGACCCGCGCGGAATTGAGCCGCACCGCCCCGGATTCCACCAGCGCCGCGGCGCGGGAACGGGACTTGGCGAATCGGGCATGCCAGAGCCATTTGTCGAGCCGGATCGACCCGGCGGGCGCCTCCTCGCCGTGATCGGGGGGCGGGGGGGTCACCGGGGCGCCCGGGTCAATTCGTTCGGGAGCGACGAATTCAGGGGGCGGGGCCGATCCGTGCGATGTGTGGTGCGGCGGTCGCCGGACACGTCACTTCTTGAGCTTGAGCGCCAGCAGCGCGGCGAAGGGATTGTCCGGATCGACCGGCCGCTCGGGCCGCGGCGGGCGGGATTGTGCAGGGCGGGCCTCGTGCTCGGCGGGTTCCGGCTTGGCGCCGCGGCGCGGCCGGTCGCCGCGGCGGGGCCGCCCGGCTTTGCCCTTGGGCTTTCCGCCGCGCTGCCGTCCTGCCGGGCGGCGGCACCAGGTCCTGGCCGGCGCTTGCCCTTCTGCGGGCGCTCCGGCCGGCGCCGGGGGGCGCGGGTGAAGAGATAGAAGGTCTCGGTCTCGACGGCGGCCTCGCCCACGTCAGCGGCTGCGGGCTCGGCGGCGGTCGGGAGATCCTCAGCATTGGGGGCCGCATTCTCTGGTGACGGGCCGGGCGGTGCTGGGTCGAGCGGCGGTTCGGGAGCCTCGGCGGCGGGCAGGTCGGGTACCGGCTCCGCCGGCGCCTGCGCATCCGGGGCCGGTGCCTCTGCCTCCGCCGGGGCGGCGGTCTGGTCAGGGGCTGCTGCTTCTTCCGGCGCCGTGTCGGTCTGCCGGGCCGCGCCGGCCGGCTTCTGCCTGGGGCGCGTGTCGGCGCGCGCCTCGAAGCCGAGGCCCTGCATCAGCCCGGCGAACTGCTCGAGCGAGAGGCCGGTGATGGAGAGCATGTCGGCGCTGGCCTCGAAGCCGGCGCGGGCGTCGAGCGGGCGGATCATGTCGGCGAGGCGTTCGAGCATGTCGATGCGGATCGCCCGCTCGCCCGCGAGACGGTAGCCGGCGCGGGGGTAGTAGCCCGGTGGCGCGTCCGGCACCGCCGGCACGGTCACGAGGCCGGGCGGCGGCGATTCGGGGAAGATCTCGAGGCCCTCGGCCAGCGACCAGAGCACAAGGCGCAACCGCGTTGGTGCCGGCTTGAGCAGAAGCGGCTGGAAGACGGTGAATTGGCCGAAGCGGACGCCGTGCTTGCGCAGCCCGGCGCGGCTTTCCTGGTCGAGGCCCTTGACCTCGTCGGCGATCTCGCCGCGGGGCACGATGCCGAGCCCCTCCACCAGTCGGAAGGCGACGCCGCGCGCCATGCCGGCGAGTGCCGCGTCGTCGCGCAGCGCGATCAGCGGCGCGAAGAGCGCGGCGATCCGGCGGTCTATCCAGTGGCCGAGGCGCCGGCGCAGCTTCTCGGCGATGGCGGGGTCGGCGTCCTCGTCGACGAAGGGCTGGATCTGCGGCGAAAGCGGGTCGGGACCGGCGACGAGCTTGCCGACGGCATGCTCGCCCCACATCAGCCCGCCCTGCTCGGTCACGTCGATCTCGGGGTCGGGGGCGTTGTAGAACCTGTCGGCGCGCAGGCTGAGGACCGGGGCGAGGGCCGCGATGGCGGCGGCGCGCAGGGTGCGCGCCTGCTCGGCGTCCGCCGCGGGGTCGAGGCGGAAGCGGAAGCCTTCGAGCCGTCCGACGAACTGATCGTCGACGGACACCTCGCCGGTCTCGGTGACCTTGGCCAAGAGGCTCTCCTTCTGCTTCAGCCGGCGCATCAGCACCGAGGTGCGCCGGTCCACGAACCGCTGGGTCAGCCGCGCGTGCAGCGCGTCCGACAGCCGGTCTTCTACCGCACGCGTCTCGTCGCGCCAATGGTCCGCATCGTCCACCCAGCCCTTGCGCTGCGCCACATAGGTCCATGTGCGGATATATGCCAGCCGCCGCGACAGCGCGTCGATGTCGCCGTCGGTGCGGTCGATGCGCGCGATCTGCCCGGCCAGCCAGTCGGTGGGCACGCGACCGCCGCCGTGCAGGAAGCCGAAGAGCCGGGCGCAGAGGCTGACGTGCTCGGAGGCCGAGACCTTCCGGAAATCGGGGATCTGGCAGACGTCCCAGAGCAGCCGGGTGTCGGCGGGCAGCGCGAGGCGCGCGCGCAGGTCGCGCGATTCCGAGAGGCTGCGCAGCGTGGCGAGGTCGTCGGCCTCGCGGGCGCGAACGAGTTCGGGGTGGTCGGAGGGCGCCTCGAGGCTGGCGATCAGCGCCTCGGGGCTGTGGAAGTCGAGGCGGTGGTTGCGCCATTGCAGCCGGCGCAGCGGCGCGAACCGGCTGTTCTCGATCGCATCGATCACCTCCGCGTCGAGCGGGCTCACATCCCCGGTCACGCCGAAGCTGCCGTCGGTCGTGTAGCGCCCGGCGCGGCCGGCGATCTGCGCCAGTTCGCCGGCCGAGAGATGCCGGTGCCGCCGGCCGTCGAACTTCACCACGCCGGAGAAGGCCACGTGGGCGATGTCGAGGTTGAGCCCCATGCCGATGGCGTCGGTGGCCACGAGATAGTCGACGTCGCCGTTCTGGTAGAGCTCGACCTGGGCGTTGCGGGTGCGGGGCGAGAGCGCGCCCATCACCACTGCCGCGCCGCCCTTCTGGCGGCGGATCAGCTCGGCGATGGCATAGACGTCCTCGGTGGAGAAGCCGACGATGGCGCTGCGCGGCGGCATCCGGCTGATCTTGCGGGTGCCGGTCCAGCTCAGCCGCGAGAAGCGCTCGCGGCGCAGGAAGGTCACGCCGGGCACCAGGCTCGCGATGCGGCCGCGCATGGAATCCGAGCCGAGCAGCAACGTCTCGGTGAGGCCGCGGGCGTTCAGCAGCCGGTCGGTGAAGATATGCCCGCGGTCGGGATCGGCGCAGAGCTGGATCTCGTCGACCGCGAGGAAATCCGCGCCGATGTCGAGCGGCATCGCCTCGACGGTGCAGACCCACCAGGCGGCGCGCGGCGGCACGATGCGCTCCTCGCCGGTGACCAGCGCGACGACCGAGGGGCCCCGGAGCGCGACAATGCGGTCGTAGACCTCGCGGGCGAGCAGGCGCAGCGGCAGGCCGATGACGCCGGTGCGATGGCCGAGCATGCGCTCGATGGCGTAATGCGTCTTGCCGGTGTTGGTCGGACCGAGAACGGCCGTCACGCGCGACCCGCCATCAAGTGCCATCTTCAGATCTCCGGTCGCCTGCGGGCCCAATCAGATATCGGCGGCGCCCGTCGTCCGTTCCAGACGGAGGATGGTCTCGTTGATGTTATCGCGGTTGGGATTGAGCGCCTGCACCGCGCGCAGCGCCCGGAGCGCAAGCTCGGTTTCGCCCATCTGTTCGAACATGAAGGCGAGGCCCGCGAGCGCGCCGAAATGCCGCGGCTCGAGCGCGAGCACCCGTTCGACGTCGGCGATCGAGAGCGCGTATTCGTCGAGCAGGTAGAAGGTCGTCGCCCGCGCGTTCCAGCCCTCGGCGAAATCGGGGGCATGGTCGGTCAGCGCGCTGAAGAGCTCGAGCGCCAGGTCGTAGTCTTCCGCCGCCAGCGCCGCATTGCCGCGCTCGAGCAGGAGGTCCATCGCGTCCGATCCCGAATGCGACCAGATCCGCACGATCTCGCCCTCGATACGCTGCCAGTCGGTGCGGCCGGGCTGGGCGAGCTCGGCGAAGAGCGTGTCGAGCTTCTCGGCCTGTTCCGCCGTCTGTGCGGCGACCGGCACCGGGGCGGCGAGGCCGAGCGCCCCGGCGGCGCAGAGCATTCTGAGGAGCTTTCCCATTCCGGTCATGATCCCTAAATTAGCGACCGCAGGGCAGAAATCGAGGGCCGCGCGCCCCAATCCGGAGACCTTTCATGAGCGATATCGTGGCCGCCGCCGTCAAGACCCTCAACGAGAAGCTGAACGGAGAAGGTATCGACGGCTCGGTGAAGTTCGTCATCGAAGACGAAGGCGCGGTGCGCATCGACGAATCCGGGGCGAGTGCCGACGATTCGGAGGCCGATTGCGTGATGACGGCGAATCGCGAGACCTTCGAGGGCATGCTCGGCGGCGAGATCGATCCGACCTCGGCCTTCATGAGCGGGCGGTTGAAGGTCGAGGGCGACATGGGGCTCGCAATGAAGCTGGGCAGCCTGCTGGCATGAGCGAGCCGGCCCCGTTCCATGCCGCCGTCGCCGATGCGCCGGAGGGCGCGCGGGCCTTCTGGCTGACGGCGTCGGACGGAGTGCGGCTGCGCGCCGTTTCCTGGGAGGGCGGGACGCGGGGAACCGCGGTGATCTTTCCCGGCCGCACGGAATACGCCGAGAAATACGGGCCCGTGGCCGGCCGCCTGCGCGCACGCGGGCTGAGCGTGCTGGTGATCGACTGGCGCGGGCAGGGTCTCTCGGACCGGCATCCCTCGCGCCCGACGCTGGGGCATGTGGAGGATTTCCGCGACTATCAACGCGACGTGGCGGCGCTCATGGCGTTGGAGGCCCGGCTCGATCTGCCGGGGCCGCGCTATCTCTTCGCGCATTCCATGGGCGGCTGCATCGGGCTCAGGACGCTGCTCGAGCGCGCGGAATTCTGCGGCGCGGTCTTCTCGGCGCCGATGTGGCACCTGCAGATGCGGGCCGCGACGCGGGAGCTGACCAGCAAGGTGACGCAGTTCGCCAATGTCATGGGGCTGGGCGCGCGGCTCACGCCGGGCGCGAATGCGCAGCCGACGACGATGGCGATCGCCTTCGAGGGCAATCCGCTGACCTCGGACCGCGCGACCTTCGACTGGATGCTGGGGCAGATCACCCGCCATCCGGAGCTGGGCCTGGGCGGGCCGAGCATGCAATGGACCTATGCCGCGCTCGAGGAGATGGCGCGGCTCTACGTGGCGCCGTTGCCGAAGGTGCCGGTGCTGACCCTGCTCGGGACCGAGGAGACGGTGGTTTCGACCAGCGTGATCCGCGCCCAGCTCGACAAGATGGAGGCGGGTGAGCTCGTGCTCCTGGGGGAGGCGCGCCACGAGATCTTCATGGAGGTCCCGGCGACGCTGGAGACGGCCTGGCGGCACATCGACGATTTTCTCGCCCGGGTGCCGCTGCGGCGAGGGGCCGAGGCGCTGCTCAGTCGCTGACGCGGGAGAGGATCTCGAGTGCCGCGGCATGGGCGCGCCGATCGCCCGCCGCCAGCACCCGGCCGCCCTGGTGCGCCGGGCGGCCGCGCCAGTCGGTCACGAGGCCGCCGGCCGCCTCGATCACCGCCTGCGGTCCCTGGATGTCGTAGCTGTGGAGCCCGGCCTCGATCACCAGATCCACATGGCCGAGCGCGATCAGCGCATAGGCGTAGCAGTCGAAGCCGTAGCGCGTGAGCCGCGCCTGGCGGCTCACCTCCATGAAGCCTTCGAGCTCAGCTAAGCTGCCAACCTCCGGCCGGGTGGTGTAGAGCACCGCATCGGCCAGCGCCGGGCAGGCGCGTACCCGCAGGTCGGAGCTGTCGCCCCCGCGGCGGTATTCGGCGCGGCCGAAGCCGCCCATGAAGCGTTCGCCGGTGAAGGGCTGGTCGACGACCCCGAGCACCGGCCCGGTGCCGTCGTCGAGCCCGATCAGGATGCCCCAGGTCGGGGCGCCGCTGAGGAAGGCGCGGGTGCCGTCGATGGGGTCGAGGACCCAGGTGAAGCCGGAGCTGCCGGTTTCGCGGCCGTATTCCTCGCCGTCCACGCCGTCCCCGGGACGGCGTTCGGCGATGATCTTCCGCATCGCCGCTTCTGCGGCGCGATCCGCCTCGGTTACGGGATCAAATCCGCTCGCGGCCTTGTTGGCCGCGACGAGATCGGGGCTTCGGAAGAGCCGCAGGCAATGCGCGGCGGCGACATCGGCGAGATCGCCGGCAGTCCGCCAGAGCTCCGCCTGCAGTTCGGACCCCACCGCCATCGCTCGCCCCCGTCCTTCAGGTGTCCTCACCTTCGGGCGGTTTCGGCCAAGCGACGGCCTCGGTCAAGACCTGCTTTCAGGCGACGTCGCTGAGGACGCGGGCCAGGTCGAACAGCCGGCGGCGCTGCGCCTCGGGGATCGCGTAGTAGGACCGCACGAGCTCGAGCGCCTCCTTGTCGGCGAGCAGGTCGCCGCGATGGGATTCCGCGTTGGCGATGGCCGCCTCGGCTGCGGATTCCTCGCCGTCGAACCCCTCGAAGAAAAAGCTGATCGAGACGTCGAGCGCCTGGGCGATGTCCCAGAGCCGGGAGGCCGAGATCCGGTTCATGCCGGTCTCGTACTTCTGGATCTGCTGGAACTTGATGCCGACGATGTCGCCGAGCTGCTGCTGGGTCATGCCCACCATCCAACGCCGGTGCCGGACTCGCTTGCCGACATGCACGTCCACGGGATGCTTCATACTCAGTGCTCCGCTATTACCTCATTCTCGCGATACTACCATGCATGATCCGTGCCAACTCCTCTAGTCCCGGCTGTCGGGCCTTCCCGGCACTCAATCAGGGGTGTTACCCTGCGGATGGTGCGGGATTTTACCACAATCATAGGATGAAATTAGAGGGCCTTGCGAAACCGCAAACGCGACTCGGATACGATTTGCAAACGATTTTGCAGAATGCGAATGTCAACGATCGGTTCATAAACAGTTAATTTCCTTTTCGTCAGGAAGCTGCCTGACGCGATTGCCGCTTGCGTTCATGCGGGTCGAGGAACCGCTTGCGCAGACGGATCGAGCGCGGCGTCACCTCGACGAGCTCGTCGTCGTCGATATAGGCGATCGCCTGCTCGAGCGTCATGCGGAAGGGCGTGGTCAGCACCACCGCCTCGTCCTTGCCGGCGGCGCGGATGTTGGTGAGCTTCTTGCCCTTGAGCGGATTCACCTCGAGGTCGTTGTCGCGGTTGTGCTCGCCAAGGATCATGCCGGAATAGACCGCCTCGCCCGAGCCGATGAAGAAGCGGCCCCGGTCCTCGAGGTTGAAGATGGCATAGGGGACGGAGACGCCGTCCTCGATCGAGATCAACACGCCGTTTCGCCGCCCGGGGATGGCGCCGCGGTGCGGTGCCCATTCGTGGAAGACCCGGTTGAGCACGCCCGTCCCGCGGGTGTCGGTGAGGAACTCGCCGTGGTAGCCGATGAGCCCGCGCGAGGGCACATGCGCGACGATGCGGGTCTTGCCGCCCGCGCCGGTGCGCATCTCGACGAGCTCGCCCTTGCGCTGGCTGAGCTTGTCGACCACCACGCCGGAATATTCCTCGTCGACGTCGATGGTGACCTCTTCGACCGGTTCCAGCCGCTGGCCGCCCTCGTCGCGGAATAGCACACGCGGCCGGCTGACCGAGAGCTCGAAGCCCTCGCGGCGCATGTTCTCGATCAACACGCCCATCTGCAGTTCGCCGCGGCCGGAGACCTCGAAGGCCTCGCCGCCGGGGGTGTCGGCGATGCGGATGGCGACATTGGTCTCGGCCTCGCGCATCAGCCGGTCGCGGATCACCCGGCTCTGGACCTTGTCGCCGTCGCGTCCCGCGAGCGGTGAATCGTTGATGCCGAAGGTGACCGAGATGGTCGGCGGGTCGATGGGTTGGGCCGGGATCGCCTCGCTGACCGCGAGATCGGCCAGGGTGTCGGCGACGCTCGCCCTGGTCATGCCCGCGAGGCTGACGATGTCGCCGGCCTCGGCGGTCTCGATCGCAGCGCGTGCCAGCCCGCGGAAGGCGAGGATCTTGGAGACGCGGAAGCGTTCGATCTCGCGGCCGTCGCGGGCGAGCGCCTTCACCGTCTGTCCGGTCCGCACCGTGCCGGACTCGATGCGCCCGGTCAGCAGCCGGCCGAGAAAGGGATCGGCGGAGAGGGTGGTCGCAAGCATGGCGAAGGGCTCGGTGCGCCGCGCCGCCTGCGCCGGTGGCGGGACGTGGTCGAGGATCATGCGGTAGAGCGCAGAGAGGTCCTTTCGCGGCCCGTCCAGCGTGTCGTCGGCCCAGCCGCTGCGCCCCGAGGCGTAGAGCACGGGGAAGTCGAGCTGGTCGGCGGTCGCGTCCAGCGTCACGAAGAGGTCGAAGACCTCGTTCAGCGCCCGGTCGGGCTCGGCGTCGGGCTTGTCGACCTTGTTGAGCACCACGATGGGCCTGAGGCCGAGGCGCAGCGCCTTGGCGAGCACGAACTTGGTCTGCGGCATCGGACCCTCGGCGGCGTCGACCAAGAGCAGCACGCCGTCGACCATGCCAAGGATGCGCTCGACCTCGCCGCCGAAATCGGCGTGGCCTGGGGTGTCGACGATGTTGATCCGGTGTCCCTGCCACTCGACCGAGGTGGCCTTGGCGAGGATGGTGATGCCGCGCTCGCGCTCGAGATCGTTCGAATCGAGCGCGCGCTCGACGGTGGCCTGGTTGTCGCGGAAGGTTCCGGACTGCTTGAGCAGCGCGTCGACCAGCGTCGTCTTGCCATGGTCGACATGCGCGATGATCGCGATATTCCTCAGATCCATTTCGGGCGGTCCTTCGTGCGGGGCACGGCTTCGGGTCCGGCGGCGGGCCGGATTGTCGCGCGGGGCTTAGAGCGGACCGGGGAAAAAGGCAATCGCGGCTCACCCGGCCTCGACGATCTCCTTGAGCCGTTCGAGCCCGCGCTCGTAGTCCGCGCCGACCCACCGGTCCATCATCAGCCCCATGTAGCGCCCCACCGGGTTCAGCCCCATGTCGGCGCGCAGGCCCCAGGTCACGTCCGTGCCCCCGGTGGCCGCGGCGAGATCGAGCCAAGCCGTGGCGAGCCCCATGTCGCCGAAGTCGAGCGCGGTTTCCACGCGCTCGTTCGGGACGCTCCCGGTGATCTCCTGGCTGCCGCTGCCGACACGCGGATCGGCGCTGGTCCATTCCATGCGGTTGCCGACGCCGCTCTCGGGGCCGCTGAAGCTCACGGTCATCTCCGGGTCGATGCCGGACCAGGGCGACCATTGCTGGGCCTGCTGCAGCGAATCGATGTGCGGGAAGACCTCTTCAGGCGGCGCGTCGACCCGGATGCTGCGGGTGACGGTCACCTCGCGCGGCAGGAAGAGCGAGACCACCGCGAGGATGATCGCGACGCCGATCAGGACGACGAACAGGCGTCCGAGAAATCGCAGGAACCGCATGGCCTTCTCCCTCTTCCGGCTCCTATAGTCTTCCACGATTCCGGCGGCGGCACAAACCGTCGCCGGACGGATGCGGGGATTTCTCACCGATGCGCGCGATGCAGGTCACCGAACTGGGAGCGCCGCTGGCGTTGCGCGACATCCCACGGCCCGAGCCCGGCCCGGGCGAGGCGCTGGTGCGGGTCCATGCCTGCGGGCTGAACTTCGCCGACACGCTGATGGTGGCCGGGCGCTACCAGGTGCGGCCGAATCCCCCCTTCACGCCGGGGCTCGAGGTCTGCGGCACCGTTGAGGCGCTGGGGCAGGGGGTGTCGGGTCCGGCACCGGGTACGCGGGTGGCGGTGCATTGCGGCGGCGGCGGGCTGGCTGAATATCTTCGTGTCGCGGCCTCGCGCTGCGTGCCGGCGCCGGAGGCGATGCCCGACGCGGAGGTCGCGGGCTTTCTCGTCGCCTATGGGACGAGCCATGTGGCGCTCGCCGACCGGGCGCGGCTGCGCCTCGGCGAGACGCTGCTGGTTCTGGGCGCCTCGGGCGGGGTCGGGCTGACGGCGGTGGAGATCGGCAGGCTGATGGGCGCGCGGGTGATCGCCGTGGCGCGCGGCGCGGAGAAGCTCGCCGTCGCCCGCGCGGCCGGGGCCCATCATCTCCTGGATGCCGAGGCCGACCTGCGCGCCGAAGTCAAGGCGCTGGGCGGTGCGGAGGTGGTCTTCGATCCGGTCGGCGGCAAGGCCTTCGAGGCGGCGCTCGGGGCCTGCCGGCCCGGGGCACGGCTGCTGCCTCTCGGCTTCGCCAGCGGCACGGTGCCGCAGATCCCGGCCAATATCCTGCTGGTGAAGAACCTCACGGTCTTCGGGCTCTACTGGGGCGGCTACGCCGAGCTGCATCCCGCGCTGGTCGCGGACAGCCTCGGGGCGCTCTTCGGCTGGTACGCACAGGGCCGGCTGCATCCGCATGTGGGCCGGGTGCTGCCGCTGGAGGAGGCCGAGGCCGGGCTCGACCTGCTGCGGACGCGCAGGGCGGTGGGCAAGGTCGTCGTCGAGGTGGCGGGTTCTGCGCGCGCCGCCTGATTCCGCTGGTCCTCGCGTCGGCGACCCGGCCCGGAGGCGCGAGGCGCGGGGGTGCCGCCTTACGGTCGGATGAAGATCGGGCTGAGGACACCTTGGCCGCGGGAGGGACGCGAGTTGACGGCGAGGACCACTGGTATCACTCCGCCGCGATGCGCTCCGGGCAGCAATAGGCGTCGCGCATAAGGCCGGCGAGGCGGGCGGCGAGCTGGGCGCGCGGGCCCGACCCGACATACATGTTCACGAGGTAGTCCGGCAGGTCCGGCAGGGCGCCGCCGTGGCGGATCACCTCGCAATGCTGCGGGATCGCGCCGCGGAGCTGGACCAGAACCGCCAGATCCGCGGCGGCGCTCGCCTCCGAGACCGAGGCCGAGAGCGTGTCGACCGCGATCTCCCAGGGCAGGCCGGCACGGTCGAGGGCCTCGAGCGCAGGGCGCTTGAACATGCAGCGCGACACCGAGGCGAAGCGCAGCGGCCGCTGGCGCCAGGCCTGCCCGCCCGCCGCGCCGACCCAGACCAGCGGCTCGCGCGCCAGGGTCTCGCCGCCCGGGTCGAGCTGGCCCTCGGTGGCGAGGATCAGGTCCATCTCGCCGCGATCGAGCAGGCTCTTCAGCTCGCTGGTGAAGAGCGAATGCAGCTGGACGCGCACCCGCGGATAGAGGCTGGCGAAGCGTTGCAGGACCCGCGGCACATGCGGGTGGATCACGTCGTGGGGCACGCCGAAGCTGATCTCGCCCTCGAAGGCCTGGTTGGTCAGCCGGCCCCAGGCCTCGTCGTTGAGCGCGAGCATGCGCCGCGCGTAGCCAAGCAGCTGGTCGCCCTGCGGCGAGAGCGCGATGGCGCGCGCCGAGCGGTCGAGCAGCGGCTGGCCGATCATCTCCTCCAGCCGCTTGAGCTGCATGGAGACGGCCGATTGCGTGAGGTTCAGCTGGGCGGCGGCCTTGGTCACGCCGCCGGCATCGGCGACGGTCACGAAGGAGCGCAGCGCCGTCATGTCGAGGTTCCGGGCCATGTATCACGATCCTTGATGATATGGGCGACAATCTTTCGTTTTCATAATGTCACGTTCTGCGTCATGAATCAAGCAATGCGATGGGTCTTGAGTGAAGACCCGCAATTCCGTGATGGAGAGAACCATGCTAGCAGAAACTGGATTCCGCATCCCCGTGCAGCACTTCCGGCCCCGGTTCGGCTTCAGGGCGGTGCTCGACTGGCTCGCCGCGCGCGACGCGCGTCACCGGGCTCGTCTCGACCTCGGCCGGCTCGACCCGCATCTTTTGCGCGACATCGGCCTTTCGGAGGCGGATGTGGCCGAGGAACTGCGCCGGACCGGCGGCCTCTGACTCCACCCTATCGGCGGGTCCGGCCGATCAGCTCGAGCACCGCCGGCCCGATATGGGCGACGATGGCCTCCACCCCTTCGGCATTGGGGTGGAGGCCATCGCTCTGCATCAGGCGCATGACCTGGAACATGTTGCGGCCCTCGCCCATGCCGGCGAGGAAGGAGCTGTAATAGATCGCGCCGTGCTGCTTCGCGAGGTCGAGGAACATGCCCTTGAAAGCCTTGCGGTACTCCTCGCCGTAGTTCGGCGGGGCCGGCAACCCGGCGAGGATCATCGGCAGGCCGCGCGCCTCGATTGCCGCGAGGATGCCGTCGAGATTGGCGCGCATATCCCCGGTGTCGAGGCCGCGCAGCATGTCGTTGGCGCCGAGCTCCACGATCACCGCATCGGGATCCTCGCCGAGCGCCCAGTCGATGCGCGCGAGCCCGCCGGCGGTGGTGTCGCCCGAGACGCCGGCGTTGATCACCACCGCGTCGGGGGCGCCGTTGGCCCTGAGCCAGGCCTGCAGCTGCGGCACGAATCCCTCGTCCTCGGGCAGGCCGAAGCCTTGCGTCAGCGAATCGCCGAAGGCGAGGATGCGCACTTCCGCCGCCGCGGCCCCGGCGCCGGCGAGCAGGAGGGCCAGCGCGAGGGCGAGCTTGCGGATCCCGGCGCCGGCCCCATATCCCCCGCTATGTTCCGGCAGGGTCAGGGTGAGTCGCATATGTCGTCTCCGGTCATCGCGCTGAAGGATGTGGCCCTCACCCTCGAAGGCAATGCCGGGCCGGTCAAGATCCTGCGCGGCATCACTCTCGACGTCGCCCGAGGCGAGACGCTGGGGCTGGTCGGGCCCTCGGGTTCGGGCAAATCCTCGCTCCTGATGCTGATGGGCGGGCTGGAGACCGCGACTTCGGGGAGCGTCACGGCCCTGGGTCAGGATCTCACGGCGATGGGCGAGGACGCGCTGGCGCGGTTCCGGCGCACGCATATGGGGGTGGTCTTTCAGTCCTTCCACCTGATCCCGACCATGACCGCGATCGAGAACGTCGCGACACCGCTCGAGCTCGCCGGCGACCCGCGGGCCTTCGAGCGCGCGGCGGCGGAGCTCGAAGGGGTCGGGCTTGGCGCCCGGCTCGACCATTACCCCGCGCAGCTCTCGGGCGGCGAGCAGCAGCGCGTGGCGCTGGCGCGTGCGGTGGTGGGCGAGCCGGCGATCCTGCTCGCCGACGAGCCGACCGGCAATCTCGACGGCGCGACGGGCGAGGCGATCATCCGGCTGCTCTTCGGCCTGCGCGACCGGCACGGCGCGACGCTGGTTCTCGTCACCCATGCCCCGGAGGTGGCCTCGCGCTGCGACCGGGTGATCCGGCTGCGCGACGGGGTGCTGGAGCGCTACGCCGAGGCGGCGGAGTGACACTTCCGATCGCGCTGCGCCTGGCCTTGCGCGAACTGCGCGGCGGGCTGGCGGGGTTCCGCATCTTCCTTGCCTGCCTCGCGCTCGGGGTGGCCGCGATCGCCGCGGTCGGCAGCGTGCGGATGGCGATCGAGGAGGGTCTGAGCCGGGAGGCCGCTTCGATCCTCGGCGGTGATGCGCAGATCGAGTTCACCTATCGCTTCGCCGACCAGGCCGAGCGGGACTGGATGGCGGAGAAGGCCACCGAGATATCTGGTCTCGTCGATTTCCGCTCCATGGCGGCCTTCGCCGATGGGAGCGGCGAGACGCAGCGCGCGCTGGTGCAGGTCAAGGCGGTCGACGGGGCCTATCCGCTCTACGGGCGGGTCGAGCTCGCCGGCGGCGGGAGCCTGGCGGCGGCGCTCGCCACCCGCGACGGGCTGCCGGGGCTGGTGGCCCAGCGCATCCTCATCGACCGCTTCGGGCTCGAGCGCGGCGACGTGCTGCGCCTCGGCACGCAGGACTTCCGCCTGAGCGACGAGCTGCTGGTCGAGCCGGACGCGGCGGCCAGCGGCTTCGGGCTCGGGCCGCGGGTGATCGTGCTCCTCAAGGATCTCGCGGACAGCGGGCTTCTGACCGAGGGCTCGCTCTTCGATTCCTCCTATCGCCTGCGGCTGCCGCCGGAGGCCGATCTCGCGGCGCTGCGCGACGAGGCGCGGGCCCGTTTCGCCGACACCGGGCTGCAATGGCGCGACCGGCGCAACGGCGCGCCGGGGCTGAGCCGCTTCGTCGACCGGCTCGGCGCTTTCCTCGTGCTGATCGGCCTCGCCGGCCTCGCGGTGGGCGGCGTCGGGGTCTCGGCGGCGGTGCGCGCGCATCTCGAGGGCAAGACCGAGACCATCGCTACGCTCAAGACGCTCGGCGCCACCGGCGGCACGGTCTTTGCGGTCTATCTCGCCCAGATCGGCCTGCTGTCGCTCGCCGGCATCGCACTTGGGCTCGTGCTCGGCGCCGGCGCGCCGCTCGTCGCCGCGCCGCTGATCGAGGCCCGGCTGCCGATGCCGGCGGCCTTCGGCCTCTATGCCCGGCCGCTGGCCGAGGCGGCCGCCTATGGCGCGCTGACCGCGCTCATCTTCAGCATCTGGCCGCTCGCCCGTGCCCGGGACATCCGGGCGGCGGAGCTCTTCCGCGACCTGACCGCGGCGCGACGCGCCTGGCCGGCGCCGCGCTTCGTCGCCGCGACGCTGGCGCTGGCGGGGCTGCTCGTCGGGCTCGCCACCTGGCTCTCGGGTGCGCCGGAGCTGGCGCTCGGCACCGCCGGCGGGGTGATCGGGGCGCTTCTCCTTCTCCTGCTCGCGGCGCACGGGCTGCGCCGCCTCGCGCGCCGTGTGGCCCGCGGCCGCCTCGCGCGCGGTCGGCCGGCGCTGCGCTGGGCGCTGGCGGCGCTGGGAGGGCCTTCCGGCGAGACCGCCTCGGTCGTGCTCTCGCTGGGGCTCGGGCTCTCGGTGCTGGCGGCGGTCGGGCAGATCGATTCGAACCTGCGCGGCCTCATCACCCGCGACCTGCCGGCGCGGGCCCCGGCCTATTTCTTCGTCGACATCCAGAACGACCAGCTCGAGGGCTTTCTCGAGACCGCCTGGGCCGAGCCCGGCGTGACGGCGGTGGAGACCGCGCCGATGCTGCGCGGCATCATCACACGCATCAACGGGCAGCCGGCGCGCGAGGTCGCCGGCGGGCACTGGACGCTCAACGGCGACCGCGGCGTCACCTATGCCGCCACCTCGCCGCCCGGCACCGTGATCACCGAGGGCGCCTGGTGGCCGGAGGATTACGCCGGTCCGCCGCTCATGAGCTTCGCCGAGCAGGAGGGCCGCGAGCTCGGGCTGAAGCTCGGCGATACCCTGACCGTGAACATCCTCGGCCGCGACCTGACCGCGACCATCGCGAACTTCCGCGAGGTGAAGTTCGAGACCATGGGCATCAATTTCCTGATGACGGTGGATCCGGCGGCGCTGGCCGGGGCGCCGCATACCCATATCGCCACGGTCTATGCCGAGCCGGAGGCCGAGGCGCCGCTCCTGCGCGAACTCGCCGATGCCTACCCCAATATCACCGCGGTGCGGGTGCGCGAGGCGATCGAGAAAGTGGCGAGCTCGCTCGAGGGCCTCGGTGCTGCGACGCGGTGGGGTGCCTCGGCGACGCTGCTGACCGGGCTCGTGGTGCTCGTCGGCGCGGCGGCGGCGGGGGTGCGCCGGCGGGTCTTCGAATCGGCGGTGCTCAAGACCCTCGGCGCCGGGCGCGGCCGGATCCTGGCGAGCTTCGCGCTGCGCGCCGCGCTGATCGGGATGGCGGCCGGCGGGGTAGCGATCCTCGCCGGCGGCATCGCCGGATGGGCGGTGATGGTGCTCGTGATGGACGGCAGCTTCCGCTTCGAGCCGGTCTCGGCGCTCGCCATCGTCGCGGGCGGCGCCCTGGCAAGCCTTCTCGCGGGCCTCGCCTTCGCGCTCGGACCGCTTTCCGCGCGCCCCGCCCGCGTGCTGCGCGCCCGGGAATAGCAGCCGGCTGGGGCTACACCCCCAAGCTTCCGCGCGGGCGGCGATGCCGCTAGATTGGCGGGTGCGAAGAAGAACAGGGAGGGAGACAACCATGGCATCGAAAGCGCTTCTGGCAGGCGCCGCGATCGCGCTGTCCGCGACGCAGTCGGCTTCGGCAGGGGAGGCTTGGCGCGCGGAGGGATTCGAAGGGCCCGAAACGGTGCTCTACGATGCCGGGCGCGGTGTCCTCTATGTCTCCAACGTCGCCGGCGACATCACCGCCAAGGACGGCGTTGGCTACATTTCCCGCGTGGACCTGGACGGCACCGTGGCGGATCGCAAATGGGCGGCCGGGCTCGATGCGCCCAAGGGGCTCGCGATCGGCGGCGACACGCTCTATGCGGCCGACATCGACCAACTCGTCGCCATCGATATCGAGACGGGCGCGGTCAGCGGCCGGTAGCCGGCGGAGGGCGCGGGGTTCCTGAACGACGTCGCGGTGGACGGGCAGGGGCGCGTCTTTGTCTCGGACACGGCCACCAGCCGGATCTACGTCCTCGACGGCGACACGCTCTCGGTCTGGGCGGAAGGCGACGGGCTGCTGCATCCCAACGGTCTGGACGTCGAGGACGGCAGGCTGATCATCGCCGGCTGGGGCGAGGGCCTCCATGAGGATCTCACGACCGATGCGCCCGGGCATCTTCTGGCCGCCGATCTGGCGACGGGCGAGGTCGCGGCGCTCGGATCCGGCGCGCCGGTGGGCAATCTCGACGGACTAGAGCCCGACGGGAGCGGAAACTTCATGGTGACCGACTGGATCGCCGGGGCGCTCTACCGCATCGACCCGGAGGGCGGGTTCGAGCTGCTCTCTGACCTGCCGCAGGGCAGCGCCAATCTCGCCTTCCTGCCCGAGGAGGGGCTCGCGATCGTTCCGCTGATGCTCGACGGCGCCGTGGTGGCCATGACCCCGGACTGAGACTTGCGAATCCAGCGCGGCCGGATGCCTGCGCCGGATCAACGTAATCATAAGCAAAACCGTCAAATTTCCGCGCGCGGCCACGGGGTGACGGTTGAAAACCAGGCTGCGCTCACCGATATTTACCGCTGATCCGTGGGACGACCCGCGGGTGAGTCCCGCCAACGGAGGAACCCAATGGCCGAATTCGAGACTGTCCGCCGGACCGGCGCCGGCGTACGCACTGCGCAGGTCGACGAAGGTCTGCGCGCCCATATGAACAAGGTCTATGGCCTGATGGCCATGGCGATGGTGATCACCGGTGCCGCCGCCTGGGCCGTGGCCGGGCTGGCCGTCTCGGACGTGCCGACCCAGTACCAGATCGGCGCAGACACCTTTCTGACCAGCTTCGGTGTCGCGATCTACGCCTCGCCGCTGAAATGGGTGATCATGCTCGCGCCGCTCGCCGTGGTCTTCGGCATGTCGGCGGGCATCAACCGCCTGTCCGAGGCTGGGCTGCAGGGGGTCTTCTGGCTCTTCTCGGCGCTCATGGGGCTGTCGCTCAGCTCGATCTTCCTGGTCTTCACCGGCTATTCCATCGTCCAGGTCTTCCTGGTCACGGCCATCGCCTTCGCCGGCCTCAGCCTCTGGGGCTACACCACCAAGAAGGACATCTCCGCCTGGGGTTCCTTCCTGGTCATGGGCGTGATTGGCCTGATCGTCGCCATGCTGGTGAACATCTTCCTCGCCTCGCCCGCGGTCACTTTCGCGATCTCGGCGATCGGCGTGCTGATCTTCGCCGGGCTGACGGCCTATGACACCCAGAAGATCAAGACCACCTATCTAGAGATGCGCGGCACCGAGGGCGAAGCCTATCTGGGCAAGGCCGCGATCATGGGCGCGCTGTCGCTCTATCTCGACTTCATCAACATGTTCATGTTCCTGCTGCAGCTGTTCGGCAACCGGAACTGAGCGGCGCCCGACCGCGTCGGGCAAGGGCTTGGGGGCCGGCGGAGACGCCGGCCTTTTTCGTTGCGCCCGTTGGAGCGGATGGTCGGGGCGATAGGATTCGAACCTACGACCCTCTGCTCCCAAAGCAGATGCGCTACCAGGCTGCGCTACGCCCCGACGCCGCAGGCTCTAGCGCGCGGGCCGGGTCAAGGGAAGGGGCTAGTCGCCGCAGGGCCAGGCGGCGGTGTCCGGATCGAGCGCGGGGTGGCGCAGCTCGGCGCCGAGGTCGATGCCGAGCTGGGCCACCGTGCCGCCGTTGACCTCGAGCACGTACTGGATGTCGCTGCCACCGGGGATCGGCGTCTCGTCCAGCGGCACGGCATTCTCGTGGATCCGGGTCAGCCGCCCGGTCGCGTCGAAGAAGAGCATGTCGAGCGGGATAAGGGTGTTGCGCATCCAGAAGGCCACCGGCCCCGGTTGGGGATAGACGAAGAGCATGCCGCCGAACCGCGGAAGGTTCTCGCGGAACATCAGCCCGCGGGCGCGGCCCTCCTCGCTGTCCACGACCTCGATCTGAAAGCGCAGGGTCGAATCGGCGTCGCGAAGGTCAAGCGCGCCCGGCGCGCATTCCTGGGCCGCTGCCGCGCCGCCGGCGAGGGCGAAGAGGAGTGCCGCCGTCGCGATCCTAGACACCGGGATCCCCGCTGGCGCGCATCCGCGCCACGTAGTCCCAGCTGCGCACTTCGTAGACCATCGGCCCGCGCGGTCCCGCGGTCACCCGCACCGCCAGCACGTCGCCGGCCACCACTTCGCCGTAGCCGTATTGGCGGAGCGTCTCCATATGCAGGAAGACGTCCTCCGCTTTTCCGTAGAGATTGACGAAGCCGAAGCCCTTGACGCGGTCAAACCATTTGACCCGGGCGGGTTCAAGCGGCCCCGCCGCCTCGCCCGGCAGGAGTTCGACCATTGCCGCCACCCCTTCCTGGGTTGGCGGGCCCGGCAGGATGTCGACGACTTCCACAGCCTGGCGTCCACGCTCGGTGCTCTGCACCTTGAGCACGATCTCGGCGCCTTCGGCGACCGACGTGAACCCGAACACCCGGAGCACATTGCCGTGCAGAAGGATGTCGCCTTCGCCATCGCTCGTCACCACGAAGCCATACCCCTTCGTGGTATCGAACCATTTCACATGACCACGAACGAGCATCGCTCGATACTTCCTACCCTCGCCGGCGCAGGCGCGCCGCCTACCTTCGACAAATACCTGACTCCGCGGGAAACTGGCATCCCACCCACGGCCCCAAGTTACCGTTTTTGCCAGTTAACGCAACTGTGAACGCGACCGAACCGGACATTGCCGTGAATTCACTCGCGAAGGTCGCAGATTCTTCGGGTGCCGGTAGAAGTGGCCGCAGCAGATTCGAGTGCAATTGACCGGATTGTCCTCAAATTTGCAACCGTAACGGCCGGGTGCCCCGTTCACGAAGCGCCCGGCGATGATCACGTCTTCGCGCTTGGCTGCCTATTCTGCCAGGCGGGTCAGGTGAACCGACTCAGCAGGCCCAGCGACACGAAGGCGAGCGCGATTCCCGCCATCTCGCGGCTGGAGAGTTCTTCCTTGAAGACGAAGATCCCGAGCCCCGCCAGCAGGAGAATCGTTCCGAGCGCGTACCATACCCCGATCGTGGCCAGCGACATGTGCCGCATCGCATAGAGAAAGCCGACCGCCGAGAGCATGTAGAGGCCCGCGCCGGCCCCGAATTCCAGCGTCGCCAGCGCACGATCCTTGCCGGATGCCATCTTGAGGAAATAATCGCCCGATGCGCCGAGCACGATGGCGGCCGTGATCACGAGGACCGGATTCATGGCGAGGCCCTCCGATCAGGAGATGTTGGAACGCGCCTCGAAAATTGCCGGTCGTGCCGGCCTGCGTAATACAGCATCATGAAACCCACCCGGAAATAGCATCGAGACAGCAATCGGCAGGATGATATCCGCGGTGTGCAATCGGATAAAGCTGCAAAGACGATCGAGAAATCTACCTGAAGTTGTTTGTCGGTCAGGGGTTGAGGCGGATCACGTTCCATGGCGCCGTTGGGTCGGCGCGGGTCCAGCGGAACCGGTCGTGCAGGCGATTGGCGCCGTCGGCCCAGAACTCGATCTCCACGGGCACGATCCGGTAGCCGCCCCAGAAGGGCGGGCGGTCCGGGTCGAGGCCCTTGAGCGCGGCGATCCGCGCCACCGCCGCCATCAGCGTCGCCCGGCTCGCCAGCGGCTCGGATTGCCGCGAGGCCCAGGCGCCCAGGCGGCTCGGCAGGCTGCGCGAGCGGTAATAGGCATCGGCCTGCGGCCCGTCCTCGCGGGAAACCGTGCCGCGCGCGCGGATCTGCCGCCGGAGGCTCTTCCAGTGCATCACGAAGGCCGCCTTGCCGGCCCGGTCGATCTCGCGGGCCTTGGCGCTGCCGTAGTTGGTGTAGAAGACGAAGGCCGCGGGCTCGATCTCCTTGAGGAGCACCATGCGCGCGTTCGGCAGGCCGTCCGAATCCACCGTGGCGAGCGCCATGGCATTGGGATCGTTCGGCTCGGAGGCTTCCGCCTCCGCGAGCCAGGCGCGGGCGATCGCGAAGGGATCGTCGCCAGCAAAGATTCCGCTCCGTTCGGCCTCTCGCGCCACACCATTCTCCTTGCTCTGCCGGTCGCCAAGATTAGGCCTCCCGCGGGCGAGCGCAATGGCGGCGCTTGATCGAGATCATGGCCGCGCGCCTGTCGCGGACCGAGGCTCGCCACGTCGGATCGGTTTGGGGAGAAGAGCCTGGGAAGCGCATTTCGGGCGGGTATCGCCTATTTCGGGCTCGTCTTCGCCGCGGGCTTCGTGCTGGGGACGCTGCGCGTGCTCCTGCTCGCGCCAATGCTCGGCGCGACCGGCGCGGTGGCGGTCGAGCTTCCCGTGATGCTTGCTATATCCTGGATCGCCTGCCGGCGACTCGTCGCGGCCTTCGCCGTCCCGGATGGCACCACCGCGCGCGCCGTGATGGGCGGGACCGGCTTCGCGCTGCTGGTGATCGCCGAGAGCCTTCTCGGCGCGCTCGCCTTCGGCCGCCCGCTCGTGGCGCAGGTTGCCGAGTTCGGCACGGCCCATGGGGCGCTGGGCCTGGGCGGACAGATCGCCTTCGGGCTGATGCCGCTGGTCGAGCGGGCGCGCGGCGGCGCCCGCTGACTGGCCGGTCAGCCGTGGCCGCCAGAACGGCGGCGGCGCGGGGCCGAGGCGGGGCGGGGGCTCTGGCCGGCGCCGGGCTTGGGGCCGCGCGACGGCCTGTGCCGCTTCGTGCGGGCCGGGGCCTCCGCCGCCGCCGGCGCGCTCGGTGCGGCAAAGCCCTCGGGCAGCTCGGCCATGCGGATCGTCTGGCGGGTCAGCTTCTCGATGTCGCGCAGGAAGGGCCGTTCGTCGCCCGCCACGAAGGAGAGTGCGACGCCGTCGGCCCCGGCCCGGGCGGTGCGGCCGATCCGGTGCACGTATTGCTCGGGCACGTTGGGGATCTCGTAGTTGATGACATGGCTCACCCCCGGCACGTCGACGCCGCGCGCCGCGATATCGGTGGCGACCAGCACGCGGCAATGGCCCGAGCGGAAGGCCGCCAGCGCGCGTTCGCGCTGGGGCTGGCTCTTGTTGCCGTGGATCGCGGCGGCCTCGATCCCGGCGGTTCCGAGCTGCCTGACAACCCGGTCGGCGCCGTGCTTGGTGCGGGTGAAGACCAGCGCGCGGTCAATCGAGGGCTCGCGCAGGGTCAGGGCCAGCAGCGCCGGCTTCTGGCCCTGATCGACGAAGACCGCCGTCTGCTCGATGCGATCAACCGTCGTGGCGGCCGGTGTCACCGCGACCCTGGCCGGATCGGTCAGATAGCTGCCGGCCAGCTCCGCGATCGCCGCGGGCATGGTGGCGGAGAAGAACAGGGTCTGGCGCCGCCGCGGCAGGAGCGGGACGATGCGGCGCAGGGCGTGGATGAAGCCGAGGTCGAGCATCTGGTCGGCCTCGTCGAGCACCAGCACCTCCACATGGTCGAGGGTCATGGCGCGGCGGTCGATCAGGTCGATCAGCCGCCCCGGCGTCGCCACCAGCACGTCGGTGCCGCGCTCCATCTGCCGGATGTGGCGGTTGATCGGCACCCCGCCGAAGACCGTCGCGACGGTGAGTCTCAGGAACTGCCCGTAGGCGCGAAACGAGGTGGCGATCTGCCCGGCGAGCTCGCGCGTCGGGGCGAGCACCAGCACGCGGGTGGATTTGCGCGGCGGATGCCCGGGTTTCTTGCCCAGCCGGTCGAGGATCGGGGCGGCGAAGGCCGCGGTCTTGCCGGTGCCGGTCTGGGCGATGCCCAGGAGGTCGCGGCCGGCCAGCGCATGCGGAATCGCCTGGATCTGGATCGGTGTGGGCTCGGTATAGCCCTTGGCCGCCAGCGCCTCGACGATGGGCGCGGCGAGCGCGAGGTCGGAGAATGTCGTCATCTTCTGCCTTCGGTATGCGGGAACGCGCGGCATACCTCGCCGGTCAGGGCGATGCCGCGGGCGCGGATGGTACGGCCCGCGTGAATTCAGGACGCAAGATATGGCATGCGTGTCGGGAGGCTCGCAGATCCGGCACCTGCCGGTTCGCTTCACGCCGATCCTTCCCGGCCGCCCCGGAGGGCGGCGCACGGGTCGCATATGCCGCGTCCGGGCAGGGAAGTCAAGCGCCATGCTGCGCTGCGGCATCGGCGCGCGGGCGCGGGGCGGCGGGGCGAGGCGCGCGCCATGAACCGGATCCGCAGGATCGCCGCGACCGCCCGGCCGGCGGGCTTGTGCGGCGCTTGATGGGGGCCGGCCTTTCCCCTACACCCATGACGGAAGTCGAAGACCCGGGGGCAGGACGATGGCTGGACTGATGAGCGGCAAGCGTGGCCTGATCATGGGGGTCGCCAACGACAAGTCCATCGCCTGGGGAATCGCCCAGGCGCTGCACGAGGAGGGCGCCGAGATCGCCTTTACCTATCAGGGCGAGGCGCTGGGCAAGCGCGTCGCGCCGCTCGCCGCCTCTGTCGGGTCGCAGATCGTTCTGCCCTGCGACGTCAGCGACGAGGCCTCGCTCGATGCGACCTTCGCGGCCCTCGGCGAGAAATGGGACCGGCTCGACTTCCTGCTCCATGCCATCGGCTTTTCCGACAAGGCCGAGTTGCGCGGCTCCTATACCGAGAACACTACGGCGGCGAATTTCTCGCAGACGATGCTGATCTCGGTCTATTCCTTCACCGCCGCGGTCGCCCGCGCCGCCCCGCTCATGACCGAGGGCGGCGCCTGCCTGACGCTGACCTATTACGGGGCCGAGAAGGTCATGCCGCACTACAACGTCATGGGCGTGGCCAAGGCGGCGCTGGAGGCCTCGGTCAAGTACATGGCCATGGATCTCGGGCCCCGCGGCATCCGCGTCAACGCGCTCTCCGCCGGGCCGATGAAGACCCTCGCCGCCTCGGGCATCGGCGATTTTCGCTACATCCTGAAGTGGAACGAGCTGAACTCGCCCCTCCGGCGCAACGTGACCGCTTCCGACGTGGGCAAGTCGGGCCTCTATCTGCTGTCCGACCTTTCCTCCGGGGTGACCGGCGAGAACCTGCATGTGGACGCCGGCTATCACGTGGTCGGCATGAAGGCCGAGGATGCGCCGGACATCGACGTGGTCTCCGGACGCAAGGAGGCGTGATGTCCGAGCAGCTGCCGCATGAGAAGGGCTTCCACGTCAGCTGGGACCAGATCCATCGCGACGCCCGCGCGCTCGCCTGGCGGCTCGACAAGCAGGGGCCCGACGACGGCGCCTGGCGGGCGGTCGTCGCCATCACCCGCGGCGGCATGGCCCCGGCGATGATCGTCGCGCGCGAGCTCGACATCCGCACCGTCGACACGATCTCGATCAAGTCCTACGACTGGCAGGAGCAGGTCGATGCGGAGGTGCTCAAGGCCCCCTCCGCGGAGGTCATGGGCGCGGACGGCACCGGCGTGCTGATCGTCGACGACCTGGTGGACACCGGAAAGACGCTGGAGCTCGTGCGCGGACTCTATCCCAAGGCGCATTTCGCCACCGTCTATGCCAAGCCTCAGGGGCGGGCGATGGTCGACACCTTCATCACCGAGGTGAGCCAGGACACCTGGATTTTCTTCCCCTGGGACATGGCGCTGCAATACGTGCGCCCCTATCGCGGGGAGTGAGAACGGCGGCTCATCGCTTCGTGATGCGCCTGCGGATGCGCGGCGGGGCGAAAGGCGCTATGGCGGCAGGATGAACCGACGCGCGCTCCTCGCTCTTCTCGCCGCGCTGCCGCTCGCCGCGGGCCTGCCCGCGCGCGCCGCGGGCGTAAACGTCTCGGCGATCAACAGCTACCTTCTCGGCCTGCGCTCGGCGCAAGGCAGGTTCCGCCAGACCAACCCGAACGGCTCGACCCAGACCGGCCGGTTCTACCTCGCCAAGCCAGGACGGATCCGCTTCGAGTACGATCAGCCGAAAGGCGCCATGGTCATCGCCGACGGCGAATGGGTCGGGGTCTTCGACCCGAAGTCCAACCGCAACCCGACGCGCTATCCGCTGTCGAAGACGCCGCTCTCGCTCCTGCTGCGCGACCGCATCAGCCTCGCCGAGCCCGGCCTGGTGCTTGGCGCGACCCGCGACGCCGGCGGGACCGACATCACCGTTGTCGATCCGCGCGCTCCGGGCGAGGGCCGCATGGTGATGAGCTTCTCCGACGATCCCATAGCGCTGAAGCAATGGGAGATCACGACCAAGACCGGCCAGCGCACCCGTGTGGCGCTCACCGAGTTCCAGCCCGGCGTCGCGATCAACGGCAGCCTCTTCAACATCGAGCTGGCGGCCTCCAAGTACCGCTGACCGGCGGCGCGATTCTGGCCGCGGGTGCCGGCCGGAAGGCGCCGACCGCCGGTCTCCCCGTCTCCAGATCGGTTTACATCGCCGAAGCTGTACGCCATCTGGGCGGGGGTTCGGGTTTTGGTTTCGGGCCGCTCCGGCGGCAACCGATACTCCGAGGTGTGCCGCTGATACGATGGGAGACGTCATGACTGGGTTGGCAAGGATGGACTCGACGGGCGCTGAAACGGCCCACCGCCCGGGGAGGATCCCGTCCTGGGTCCCGGCGGCATGGCTACTTGCGCTGGCCGCCTTCCTCTGGGCGCCGGCGGCCGAGGCGCAGCCGGAATTCACGCCGCAGTTCGGAGACGCCGAGCCCTTCTCCTTCGACCTGCTCAAGGCCCGCGCCGAGGCGCTGGCGGCCGAGCCTTTCGTTCCTTACGAGGTGCAGAAGCCCGAGGAACTCGATGCCATCGACTACGATGCGCACTGGCGGATCCGCTTCCGGCCGGAGGCGACCGTCAGGGTGGGCGATACCCCCCTCCAGTTCTTCCACCTCGGCCGCTACTTCCGCGAACCGGTGGTGATGCATGTGGTCGAGGGCGGTGAGGCGCGGGAGATCCTCTACAGCGCCGATTTCTTCGACATTCCCGAGGACAGCCCGGCGCAGGCGATCGAGGATGTTGCCGGTTTCGCCGGCTTCCGGATCATGCGCGAAGATCTGCAGACCGACTGGATCTCCTTCCTTGGCGCCGCCTATTTCCGCACCGACGGCCCCGACACCCAGTACGGGCTCTCGGCGCGGGCGATCGCGATCGACCCCGGCCTGGCGTCGCCGGAGGAATTCCCGCGCTACACCGAATTCTACATCGAGGACGGCGGCGAAGGCGATGCGGACGTGACCATCTATGCGCTGATGGACGGACCGAGCGTCGCCGGCGCCTACAGGATCGCGGCCAGGAACGGGGACGGACAGATCCTGGACGTTTCAAGCGCGCTCTATTTCCGCAATCCCGTCGGCCGGCTTGGCGTCGCGCCCCTGACCTCGATGTACTGGTATTCGGAGAGCAACCGGGTTCAGGCTTTCGACTGGCGCCCCGAGGTCCACGATTCCGACGGCCTCGCCATCACTACCGGGACCGGCGAGCAGATCTGGCGGCCACTTAACGACCCCGACCGGGCGGTGACCTCAAGCTTCGCCGACGAGAACCCGCGCGGCTTCGGGCTCCTGCAGCGCGACCGCAGCTTCGAGAATTACCAGGACGACGGCGTCTTCTACAACCGGCGGCCCTCGGTATGGATCGAACCCAAGGGCGACTGGGGCAGGGGGGCGGTCGAGCTCGTCGAGCTGCCGACGGATGACGAGATCCATGACAACATCGTCGCCTACTGGCAGCCGGGGGACCTCCCGGAGGCCGGCGACGCGCTGGCCTTCGACTATCGCGTCCACTGGGGGCGCGGCCTTCCGGTGACGCCCGTGGTCGCGAGAACCATGGCCACGAGGATCGGCGCCGGCGGCGTCCCGGGCCAGCCGCGCCCGGCGGACCAGGTCAGGTATGTCATCGATTTCGAGGGCGGCGGGCTGGAATCGCTCACCGCCTCCGACGGCGTCGAGCCGGTCGTCACCGTGGGGGAGGGGGCCTCGGTCGTGCGGGCCTATGCCCTTCCGATCGTCGGGACCGGCGGCTGGCGAATGACCTTCGACCTCCAGATCGCCCCCGGGACCGAAACCGTCGACCTGCGCGCCTTCCTCCGGCAAGGCGACGAGGCGCTCACCGAGACCTGGCTCGGGCAGCTGCACCCGGGACAGCTGGGGCTCTTCGGGTCCGACTGAGACCATTGGCCCCTCGGCGCGACTCCCAGTTCACCCGGGGCCGGTCTCCGGACAGCGGCGGTGCACCTCGCAGCTACCATCATGTTCCGGTTGTGAGTTCCGAGCCTATCACACATCGCGCTGAAATCAGGCCATCCGAGTGGGCGGGCGATACTAGCGCGGCACGGAAACCTCGGGCATGGCGCCGATCAGCATCTGGGCGTATTCGGTCTCGGGGGCGTCGAAGATTCGGCCGGTCTCGCCCTCCTCCACGAGTTCGCCGCGGTAGATGAGCGCGACCCGGCTGCAGAGGTAGCGCACAACCGCGAGATCGTGGCTGATGAAGAAATAGGTGAGCCCGAGCCGGTCCTGCAGGTCGCAGAGCAGGTTCAGGACCTGCGCCTGCACCGAGACGTCGAGCGCCGAGGTCGGCTCGTCCAGCAGCAGGAGTTCCGGCCCCGAGGCGAGCGCGCGGGCGATGCAGATGCGCTGCCGCTGGCCGCCAGAAAACTCGTGCGGATAGCGGCGCAGGTGCTGTGGCCCGAGGCCGACCAGCGACAGGAGTTCCGCCGCCCGCTCGGTGCGCTGGCGGCCGCCGAGGCCGAGCACGTCCTGGTGCACCACCATCGGCTCGGTGACGATGTCCTGCACCGTCATCCGCGGGTTCAGCGAGGCATAGGGATCCTGGAACACGATCTGCACCCGCGCGCGCAGCCGCCGGAGTTCGGCGCCCGAGAGCGTTGCGAGGTCGCGCCCCTCGAAGAGGATCCGCCCCGATGTCGGCTGCTCGAGATGCAGGATCGAGCGCGTCAGCGTGGTCTTTCCCGATCCGCTCTCGCCGACGAGCCCGAAGCTCTCGCCCCGATCGACCGCAATCGAGATGCCCTTCAGCGCCTGCACCTCGGCCGATCGGCCGAACATGCCGCGGCGGCCCGGATAGACCTTCGAGACGTTGTCGATGACCAGGATCGGCTCAGGCATGAACGGCGGCCCTTTCCTCTTCGACGCGGATGCAGGCCGCGGTGTGTCCGGCTCCGATGTCCACCGCCGGCGGCAGCGCCCGGGTGCAGGCGGGGATCGTCAGCGGGCAGCGCGGCGCGAAGCGGCAGCCAGGCGGCGGGGCGATCAGGTTCGGCACGGTTCCGCCCAGCCCCTGGAGCGCGCCGCGCCGGGTTTCCTTCGTGGGGATCGCCGCCATCAGCGCGCGGGTGTAGGGATGCGCCGGGCGCTCGATCACCTCGGCGACCGGCCCGCTTTCGACGATGTTGCCGGCGTACATGACCGCGACATTCGTGCAGGTCTGCGCCACCACGCCGAGGTTGTGGGTGATGAGGATGACGCCGATGTCGTGGTCGGCGACGGTGCCCTTCAAGAGCTTGAGGATCTGCGCCTGCACCGAGACGTCGAGCGCGGTGGTCGGCTCATCGGCGATCAGCAGGTCCGGCCGCCCGATCAGAGCCATCGCGATGAGCACCCGCTGGCGCATGCCGCCGGAGAACTCGTGCGGGTAGTTGTCGAGCCGCGCTTCGGGATTAGGGATGCCGACCCGGTCGAGCATCGCCGCCGCGAGGCGCCGCGCCGCGCGCTTTCGCTCGCGCCGGCCCGCGCGGGGCGGGCAATCGAGGATCGTGGGATCGTGGCTCGCCGCGGCGAGCGCGACGTCGACGAGTTGCTCCCCGATCCGGTAGGCCGGGTTGAGGTTGGTTGTCGGGTCCTGGAAGATCATGCCGATCTTCTTGCCGCGGAGCGCCACCACCGCCGAGATTGGCAGCTTCAGCATGTCGCGCCCCTCGAAGCGGATCTCGCCGCGCAGGTAGCGCGCCGGCGGGCTCGGCAGCAGGCGCGAGATCGAGAGGCCGGTCAACGACTTGCCGCAGCCCGATTCGCCGACGAGGCCCCAGATCTCACCCCGACGCACGGTGAGCTCGATGCCGTTCAGGACATGGGCCTCGCCGTCGAAGCTCGACATGGTAAGGTGCAGGTCGCGGATGGCGAGGAGTGGCGCGTCCATCTCAGCGCCTCGCCTTCGGGTCGAGTACATCGCGCAGGCCGTCGCCGAGCAGGTTGAAGCCGAAGACTGCGAGGAACATCGCCATGCCGGGTGCCATCGCCGTCCACCAGTAATCGGGCATGTAGGAGCGCGAGAGCGAGAGCAGCGTCCCCCATTCCGGCGTCGGGGGTCGCACGCCGATGCCGATGAAGCCGAGGCCCGCCACGGTCAGGATGGCGAAGCCCATGTCGAGCGACATCTTGACGATGATCGGCGAGACGACGTTGGGCAGGATGTGGCGGAAGAGGATCCGCCGCGGCGAGGCGCCGATGGCTCGGGCGGCCGTGACATAGGTCTCTTCGCGGGCCGCGAGCACCTCGCCGCGGACGAGCCGCGCGTAGCCGGGCCACCAGCTGAGCGAGATCGCGATCACCATGTTGACGAAGCCGGGCCCGAGTGCGGCGGCGATCGCCATGGCGAGGATCAGGCTCGGGATCGTCAGGGTGAGGTCGGTGAACCGCATCAGGGCCTCGTCGGTCCAGCCGCCGGCGAATCCGGCGACGGCGCCGACGAGGGTGCCGATCACGGTCCCGATCAGCACCACCCCGAAGCCTGCGAGGACCGAGACCGTGGTGCCGGCCATCACCAGCGACAGCACGTCCTGCCCGAGTTCGTTCGTGCCGAAGGGATGGGCGGCCGAGGGGGGCTGGAAGCGTGCGGCAGTATCGACCGCACCGGCGACCTGGTCGGGGTAGGGGGCCAGGAACGTGCCGAAGATCGTGAAGAACAGCACGATCCCCACGATCACCGCGCCGATCACCGAGAGGCGGCTCTGGCGGAAGCGGAAGAGCGCGCGGCGCAGCCGGTCGCTGCCGCCAGACTCGGCGGCGGGTGCGGGCTCGTGGGCGAGATCCGTCATGAGTAGCGCACCTTCGGATTGATGACCCCGTAGAGGAGGTCGATGACGAGATTGGCGAAGACGAAGAGGAGACCGATGACCAACGCGACACCGATCACCGGCATCATGTCCTGGGAGACGATAGCCTTGGTGGCGTAGAGGCCGAGCCCCGGCCAGTCGAAGACCGTCTCGACGAGCACCGTGCCGCCCAGAAGCCAGCCGAAATAGAGCCCGATCACCGTGAGCGTCGCCGAGATCGCGTTGCGGGCGACGCATTTGAACAGGATCTTGCGCTTCGGCAGCCCAAGCGCCCGCGCCGTCGTCACGTAATCCTGCTGCATCACCTCGATGGTCGATGCCCGCATCATCCGCATGATTGTGGCGAGCGGCGAGAGCGACATCGCCACGGCCGGCATCGCCAGGTGCGCGAGGGCGGAACGGAACACCTGGGTGTCGCCGGCGAGAAGCGAATCGACGAGCAGGAAGCCGGTCACCCGTGGCGGCGGGATCATGATGATCGGCAGCTGCCCGCCGAGCGGCAGCCACATCAGCCACATGGCGAAGCAGAGTTGCAGCAGCAGCCCGAGGAAGAAGCGCGGCATCGAGATCGCGCCGATCGCGAAGACCTGCGAAACGTAGTCCGGCCATCGGTTGCGCCAGACCGCGGTGAGGAGACCGAGGGGAATGCCGAGCGCGACGGCGAGGAACATCGCGGCGAAGACGAGCTCGAGCGTCGCCGGCAGATAGGCGGCGATGTCTGCCGCGACGGGGCGCCGGGTGAGGAGCGAGGTGCCGAAGTCTCCATGCATGAGGCCGCCGACATAGCGCAGGTACTGGGACCAGACCGGCTGATCCAGCCCGAACTGTTGCGCCAGCGCGTCGATCTCGGCCTGGGTCGCGTTCGGTCCCGCGGCCAGCGCCACCGGGTCGCCGGGCAGCAGCCGGGCGATGGCGAACATGATGATCGTCAGCCCGATGATCACGGGGATGAGCAGAAGAATCCGCCTGACGGTGAAATAGAGCATGGGTCCGCCTCTCGGAGTGGGCCGGAACGGGCCCGGGCGGGAGCCTTCTCACGCCCGGACGGAGGTCAGCCGAGCGACAGCGGCCAGGCCTCGATCGCGTTCGAGGCGACCGGGGTGAAGCTGTAGTTCTGAACGCTGTCGCGCATGCCGAGCTTGCGCCGCTCGAGCACGCCGAAGATGTCGGGCGCGTCCGCGACCACCTTCTCCTGGAACGCGCCGTAGATGGCGACGCGCTTGTCGGTGTCGATCTCCGAGCGGCCGGCCTCGATCAGCGCGTCGACCTCGGGGTTCCTGTAGACCGGGTTCTGCCAGCTGCCGTTGCGCGAGGAATGGTAGGCGGCGAAGGCGATGTTGTCCGGGTCGCCGTAGTTCGCGGTCTGGTAGACCGGGAAGAGGTCGGGGAAGGTCTCCGGCGACTGGCAGAGCGCGACCATGTCCGGCCAGTTCAGCGGCTGGATGTCGAGGCCGATGTTCAGCTGCTTGAGGCTGTCGAGCATGATCAGCGCCCAGCGTCGCTGCTGCTCGAGCCCGGAGACATGCACCATCTTCAGCGTGAAGCCGCCCTCGGGTTGCGCGCTCTTGGCCAGGTATTCCCTGGCCTTGTCGAGATCGGTCCGCGGAACCTCGAGGTCCGGGTTGAACCCGAGGATGCCGATCGGCAGCGGCCCGGTCATCAGATCCGCATAGCCGGCGGCGTCGAGGATCGCCTGGTAGTTCGTCGCGTAGGAGATCGCCTTCCGCAGGTTCACGTCGGCGCAGGGGCCCTTCTCGGTGTTCATCTTGATCGAGAAGGTCCGGTACTCCGGCTCGATGATCCGCACGACGGAAGGCGCGTCCTGCAGCGCGTCCATGTCTTCGCTCGTCAGGTCGACCGCGATATGCGCCTCGCCGCGCTGGAGCATCAGCCGCTGGGTCGCGGTCTCGCGGACGATCTGCCAGATCACGCCGTCGAGGTTGCCGCCGCCGGGCTGCCAGGCGTCCTCGGCGCGGGCGAGATGATAGAGCGTGCCCACCTGGAAGCGGGAGACGTTGAACGGCCCCGAGCCCGCGGTGTTGGTCATCAGCCAGGTCTTGCCGCTGTCGCCGCCCTCGTTCGCCTCGACCGCCGCCTTCTCCACGATGAAGATCCAGGGCAGCACCTGCAGGAAGGGCGCGAAGGGCACCGCGAGGTCGAACTGCACCGTCTGCGGATCGACCGCCGTCACGCCTTCGGGCGTGACGATGTCGCGGATCATCCAGGAATTGCCCTCGGCCAGCGCCAGCGCGCGCTGGAAGGAGAAGACGACGTCGTCGGCGGTGACCGGATTGCCGCTGTGGAAGACCGCCGCGGGGTTCAGCTTGAACGTGTAGCCCTTGCCGTCCTCGCTCACCGTCCAGCTCTCGGCGAGGCCCGGCACCGGCTCCGGCGGATTGCCGGAAACCCGCACCAGCGGGTCGTAGACGTTGCGCAGGAAGAACGAGGCGGAATAGCCGGTCGCCGTATGGGGGTCGAAGTTCGGGATGTCCTGCCCCGAGGCGATGATCAGGATGTTGTTGCCCGACTGGGCGAAGAGCTGCGCGGGCAGCGCCGCTGTGGCGAGGCCGACGCCGGCCATGGCCAGCAGGCCGCGGCGGGACATCTGCAACGAGGGTGCGGTCAGCATTCTGGGTTCCTCCGAGCTGGATCGTCGTGTCGTGTGGGAGACCGGCGCGCACCCCGGCGCGCCGGCGAAACGTCTCATGCCCAGATCGTGCCCGGGCTTGTCGGGTCGGTCTCCGAGCTCTCCGGCACCGTCGACCCTCGATAGTATCGCGCCACATGCTCCGGCGTCACGAGGCCGAGGGCCAGATCGCGCGCCACCGCCGCCTGCTCCCGTTCCTCCGGGTCGCCGAAGCCCGCGCCGCCGGCGAGCACCAGTTCGACGATCTGGTCGGCGCCGTGCAGCGACACAAGCGCCCCGGTGCCGCAATCACGCAGAAGCCGCCCGTCGGAGGCATGCACCAGCCCGCGCGCCCCGCCGCCGGCATGGCCGCCGAAGAGGCCCGGGATCGGGTTGTCCACGCCCTCGGGATAGACCGAGACCAGCATTGCCAGCCCGTCGTCGTCGCGCTTGCGGAAGCGCACGACCTGTCCCAGCCCGCCCCGGTGCCGGCCCGCGCCGCCGCTGTCGGCGAGGAAAGACTTCTCGATCACCAGGATCGGCACCCGGCTCTCCATCAGCTCGATCGAGGTGTTTGCCGCCGAGGTCGGCCAGAGCAGCGCCGAATGCCCGTCCTTGCGGTCCGAGCCGCCCTGTCCGCCGCCGCAGAACAGCATGTCGGAGTAGAACTGCCCGTCCCGGTCCTGGCCGTAGATGTTCGCCGCCACCGCGAGGCCGGTGAAGGACTGCACCATGCGAGGTGCCGCCTGCGACAACGCCCCGAAGATGTTCGGCGCCAGATACCAGCCGGTCCGGGTCCTGAGGTTCACCGCGGCCGGATAGGTCGGGTTCAGGATCGACCCTTCGGGCGCGGTCACCGTGAACGGCCGGTAGCAGCCGGCGTTGCCGCGGACCGTCGGCGTCAACATGCATTTCAGCGGATAGGTCGCATGCGCCGCGGTGTAGTTCATCGTCGCGTTCAGCCCGCCCTGCGGCAGCTGCGGCGGGGCGCCGTCGAAATCGACGGTGATCGCATCGTCCTCGACCTTCACCAGCACCGGATAGCTGATCTTCTCGCCGAGCGGGTTGTTGGTGATGGTCGAGCGGTACTCTCCGTCCGGGATCGCCCGGATCGCGTCGCGCATCGCCTTCTCGCTGAGCCCCTGCACCACCTCGGCAAGCGCCCCGAGGTCCTGCATCCCGTAGTCCCGCATGAACGCGCCCAGCCGCTCCGCCCCGAGCTTGTTCGCCGCCACGAAGGAGAAGATGTCGCCCAGCACCTGCTCGCCGTTCCGGACGTTCCTGCCGATGAGGTCGATCAGCGTCTGGTTCGGCACGCCGGCGTCGAAGATCTTCATCGGCGGGATCTGGATCCCCTCCTCGTAGATCTCGCGGGCATGGAGCGAGTCCTTGGTGCCGCCGATGTCCGAGACGTGGCCGACCGTGCCCATCAGCCCGACGATCCGCCCGTCCCGGAAGGCCGGCGTCACGATGGCGATGTCGAAGAGGTGCCCGGCGCAGAGCCAGGGATCGTTGGTGATCAGCACGTCGCCCGGCTTCAGCGTGTCGGCCGGATAGACCTGGAGTAGCGCCTTGACCGCGCGCGGCAGCGTCAGGTTGAAGACCGGCATCGCCCGCGGGCTGTGCGCCAGCGTCTCGCCGTCCTTGTCGAGAAGCTCGCAGGCGAAGTCCTGCGCCTCGGCGATGACCAGGCTGAACGCGGTGCGGCAGACTGTCAGCCACATCTCCTCGACCACGTTGACGAGCCGCGACCACATGATCTCGAGCCCGATCGGGTCGCCCTCGATCCGCGCCACCGCCTGGGCCCGGGTCATTTCCGGCGTCACCAAAGCCTCGGCCGCCGCCACCGCACCCGTCCGCACCGCGAGGTTCAGCCCCGCGTCCACCGTCGCGCTGTCGGTCGGTCCGACCACGGTGGTGGACTCGCGCTCCTCGATGATCGCGGGGCCGGGTATCTCGTCGCCCGGCCGCAAGGCGTAGCGGTCAAAAACCGCGGTTTCGTGCGAGCCGTCGTCGAACCAGCAGATGCGGGTCCCCTTGATCTTGTGCGCCACGTCGCCGCCGCCGGCCGCGCCGGTCAGCGCCAGCTTCGGCGTCGGCCCCGCGACCCGCACCCGGAAGTTCACCGCCTCGAACCGCGCCCCCGAGAACGGCTCGGCGAACCGTGCGGAATAGGCGCGCACGAAGGCGTCGCGGATCGCCGGCAGATCGGCCTCGCTGATCTCGGTCAGGGGCAGCGGCACCGAGATGTCGTGCATCTGCCCGACCAGGCGCATGTCGGCGCTGCGCTCGACGACGGCTTCGCCGCGCCCGATCCCGGCGCGCTCCAGATGCCGCAGCCCCTCTTCCTCCAGATCGCGCAGGAGCCCGTTGACGGCGCCCACGTCGAAGCCGGGCGCGAGCTCCACCCGCAGCGAGCGCACGTCCTCGAAGGAGAGCGGCGCCACCAGGAACCCGAGTGCCGAGGCCGCCCCCGATGCCGGCGGGACCAGCACCGAGGAGATCCCCATCGCGCGGGCCACGTCCACCGCGTGCGCGGGCCCGGCGCCGCCGAAGCCTACCATCGAATATTCGCGCGGATCCTTGCCGCGCTCGACCAGATGCACCCGCGCAGCCGCCGCCATGCTCTCGACCACGACCTTGTGGATGCCGAGCGCAGCCTGCTCGACCGTGAGGCCGAGCGGCTCCGCCACCCGCGCGATCGCCGTCCGCGCCGCCTCGATGTCGAGCTTCATCCGCCCGCCGAGGAAGAAGCCCGGATCATAGTAGCCGAGCACCAGGTTCGCGTCCGTCACCGTCGGCTCGACACCCCCGAGCCCGTAGCAGGCCGGCCCCGGATCCGAGCTCGCCGAATGCGGCCCGACCTTCAGCAGCCCGACCTCGTCGATCGCCGCGATCGAGCCGCCGCCGGCGCCGATTTCGATCATCTCAATCACCGGCGCCTTGATCGGCAGGCCGGAGCCCTTGACGAAACGGTGCACCCGCGCCGCCTCCATCATCGGCGCGATCTCGGCGCGGCCGTCCTCGATCATGCAGGCCTTGGCCGTGGTTCCGCCCATGTCGAAGGAGATCACGTCCCGGAGCCCGGCGCCTTCCGCGAAGAGCGCGGTGGCGAGCCCGCCGCCGGCAGGCCCGCTCTCGAGAAGTCGGATCGGGAAGTCCCGCGCCGTCTCCAGCGACACGAGCCCGCCCGCGGAATGCATCAGCCGCAGCGGACCCGTGAAACCCTCGGTCTGCAGCGCATCTTCGAGCCTGGTCAGGTAGCGGTGCATCAGCGGTTGCACGAAGGCGTTGCAGCAGGTGGTCACCGCCCGCTGATATTCGCCCATTTCCGCGACCACGTCGCTCGAGATCGAGACCCGCAGCTCCGGGAACGCGCCCCGGATGATCTCCGCCGCCCGCCGCTCATGCGCCGGATTGGCATAGGCGTGCATGAAGACCACCGCGATCGCTTCGCAGCCCTGCGCCACCAGCGCCTCGGCCGCGCTCCGTACCGCTGCCTCGTCGAGCGGCGTCACCACGCGGCCGTCCGCGGTCATCCGCTCGTCCACCTCGAGCCGCAGGTCCCGGCTCACGATCGGCTCGGGATAGGTCACGTAGAGGTCGTAGATATCGTAGCGCTGCTCTGTCCCCATCTCGAGGATGTCGCGGAAGCCGCGGGTCGTGATCAGGCCCACCGGCGCGCCCTTGCGCTCGATCACCGCGTTGGTCACGAGCGTGGTGCCGTGGACGATCTCGCTGACCGCCGCATGGCCGATCCCGCGCAGCGCCAGCAGCTCCTCGAGCCCTTTCAGGGCCGCCTCTGACGGATCGTGCGGCGTTGTCAGCCGCTTGTGCAGCGTCACGCTCGCCGTCTCGGCGTCGTAGAGCACGAAGTCGGTGAAGGTGCCGCCGATGTCGAAACCGACGCGCCAGCGGGCCGGGAAAGCGGTCATGCGAAGAGTCCTTTCTCTGGAATCCGGGGAGCGACGAACTTTGCGTCGCCGAGATCTCTGGCGATCCGCGTCGCGCCCGAGGCCAGCGCCGCGAGCATCTCGTCGCGGCCGTCCTCGCCGACCACCGCATGGGGATAGACGATGCAGAGGCTCACCGCCTCTTCGGTCGCCGGGTCGCCGACGGCGATGGCGATGGCATCGACGCCGGGGGTCGATTCCTGGCTCGAATACGCGAAGCCACATGCGCGGATCGCGTCGAGCCGTGGCAGCAGGCCGTCGAGCTCCGGCCGCCCCGCATAGACCGCCTCAACTTCCGCGTCGCTCATCCGCGCGAGCAGGGTGCGACCGGTGGCGCTGCCGTGGGCGGTCAATCGCCGGCCGATGTTGCTGACGACCCGCAGGTCGTTGGTGCCCGGGAAATCGGCGACGGCCGTCACCTCGCGCCCTTCCCTCAGCGATACGTAGCCGGTGTGTCCGAAGCGCTCGGTCACCGCGGCCACCACCTCTCCGGCCTGTCCGATCACCCCGAGTGACTTGCGGAAGGCCGACGCCAGATCCAGCATCATCCGCCCCGGCCGGTGGCGCCGGGTGTCGCCGATCGTTTCGAGCATTCCCGCGTCACGCATTGCCTTCAGGAGCCGCGAGGCGTTCGCCTTCGGTATTCCGAGCCGCGTGGTCACTTCGGTCACGGTCAGATCGCTGCAGCCGGAGCCGAACAATCTCAACACATCCGAAGCGTTCTGCAGCACGGTCATTGGCTTTTTCCGTTCTATGGAACTTATGATTCCATAATTTGCAACCTAATCCCCCAATGCGGCGATTCGTTCAAGCAAAAAATGCAACCATCGTTCCGAAATTCGGAAACATTGATCCCGCGGGGCTGCTGTGGCCTTCCGGTCGTGTCGGTGGTGCAGCGGGGCGCATGGGGTAGGGCCAACGGACCGGCCTCGGTCCATTCGGTATGGAGCGTCCTTCAGCCCCGAGATTCGACGATCCGCGCGAAGATGCTCGCCCCGACCGGCAGGATCGTGTCGTCGAACAGGAAACCGGGATTGTGGAGCGGCACTCCGCTGCCGTGCCCGAGCGTGAAGAACGCGCCCGGCACGACCCGGAGCAGGTCCGCCATGTCCTCCGACCCCATCGTCAGTTCCGCATCGGCGGTGGCCCGGTCCCCACCCACGACCTGCGCCGCGGCCCGGATCGCGTCCGCCGCCCGATCCGGATCGTTCTCGAGCACGTCGAAGACCCGCCGCATGTCCAGTCCGATCCAGATCTCATGCGCCCGGGCGATTCCCTCGGATATCGCCTGCAGCCGTGCCTCGATCAGATCCCTGTCCGCGAGGTCGATGAAGCGGTACGTCCCCCGCAGGACCGCCTGTCCCGGGATCACGTTGTAGGCGGATCCGGAATGGAACTCCGTCACCGACACCACCGCGGGATGCGTGGGGTCCAGGTTCCGCGCCACAATCCGCTGCAGTTCGCCGACCAGACCCGCGCCGATCGTGATCGGGTCCACGCCCATATGCGGCATCGCCCCGTGGCTGCCCCGCCCCTCGATCTCGATGTCGAAGAAGCCGGCCCCGGCCTGCGCCCGCCCTGGCCGGATCCGCACCCGCCCGTGCGCATCGTGGGGCGAATTGTGCAGACCGTAGAGTTCGTCGCAGGGGAAGCGATCGAAGAGACCGTCCGCGAGCATGGCGCGCGCCCCGCCCAGTCCCTCCTCGGCCGGCTGGAAGATGAACACCACCCGCCCCGCGAAATTCCTGGTCTCGGCGAGATACCGCGCCGCCCCGAGCAGCATCGTCACGTGCCCGTCATGACCGCAGCCGTGAAACACGCCTTCGTTCCGCGACCGATAGGAAAGATTCGTCATCTCCTCCATCGGCAGCGCGTCCATGTCGGCCCGTAGACCCACCGTCCGACCGGGCCGGTTCCCATCGAGAACGCCGACAACGCCGGTCCTTCCCACGCCGGTCGTGACGTCGATCCCCCAGCCGGCCAGCAGCTCCGCGACCCGTGCCGAAGTCCGGTGTTCCTCAAACCCGATCTCCGGATGCGCGTGCAGATCACGCCGGATCGCGGTGAGCTCGTCGCAATATTCCGAGATGCGTTCGATGGAGGGCAAGATTGCTCCAGTTGGGAGGGCACTGGTTGAAGCCAAGCGTGCAGGCACGGCGACGGGCCAACGGTAGCGCCAAGTGCGCCAAACCGGCAAGTTCTCGCTTCAGTCGAAGCCGGCGCCGATGCGAAGATGACCGACAAGGTCTGGGCCACGCATTGCATCCGGCCTGGTAGCGCGGATAGACGTACATTGCAGGCACGGCTGCTGAGCCCGGGGCGAGCGGTTTCTGATAGGCTTCCCTCACGGCCACAGGCACAGGTGGCCACTATTCTTCGACGCTTCTGCCAATCAAATACGCTCAACGTCTTTCAGGAAGTCCGAAATCAACGGTCGAAACAGCCGCGCCCCGCCGTCAGACTCGGATCAGCTGGTCGTAGGCGGCCACCGCGATGGCTCGCAGCGTTTCGCGGGGCAGGTCGCCGACGAGCGCGCAGCCGATGCCGGCATCCACCCACCAGAATCCTTTTGCGCCGTCGCCTTCGGCGAAGCGAAATGCCGTCTCCGTCGCGTTCGCCGTAGGGGCGACGTAGAGGGTGATCCGGCGGCCGGTGTCGTCCTCGTACATCATCAGCGCGGCGGTTCCGTTCGGATCCGGCACGACCCGGCCCCCGAGGAGGTGAAACCCGTAGCTGGCGAAATCCGGCGGGGTGATCGGGTGGCCGAGGCGCTTCGAGAGCCATGTCACCAGATGCGCTTCGTCCGAAGCCGGGACTTCGACCGGATGCGCGACCTCGACGACGTAGGTCGAATAGGCGCGCAAGGCCTCCGCGGCAAGTTCCGGCCGGGTCGCCCCGGGGCCGAGGTGCAGCGCCGCGAACCACCCGCCGGCCCAACCGATTGCGAGAAGGGCGATGGCCGCTGCGATCCGTGCATAGGGGGGCGGGATTCGGCGGGGCACCGGATCGGCGGCGGCAAGGGCGTCAAGGTGGCGGGCGGGGACCGGCTCTTCGCCAAGCGGACCGTAGAGGGCGCGCATCGCGGCGTCCTGCCGGTCCCAGTCGGCGAGCCGCCGGCCTATCGTCGGATCGTCCCCGGCGAGCGCGGCCAGTCTTGCCCGCGCCTCGGCGTTGCCGTGGCGGAGACGGAGCAGGTCTTCGTCGTGAATCGGGATGCCTTCGCTCACCTGACCACTTCCATTCTGTCGCCGGGGCCGCCGTCCCTGCCAGTCTCCCGTCGCAGGGCCTGGCGCGCGCGGGCGAGGCGTGACGTCAACGTGCCTTCGGGAATGTCGAGCGCCGCGGCGGCCTCGGCGAGGGTGAATCCCTCCAGCGCCACGAGCAGCAGCGCCGCCCGCTGGTCTGTCGGAAGGCGCCCGATCGCATCATGGACCTCACGCAGGGCGAGACGGTCTTCCTGGTCCCCGGGGCGCGTGGCCTCGACCATCGCTTCGGACGGAACGAGACGGAGGCCGGCTTTGGCGCCGCGCTGCTGGTCACGGAACCGGTTCAGCAGGATACGAAACAGCCATGCCCTGACCGGTCCTTCCCCGCGCCAGCGGCTGCGGCCGGCCACCGCCCGCTCGAGGCAGTCCTGGACGAGGTCGTCGGCGCGGTCGCGATCCCGTGCGAGCGCGCGGGCATAGCGGCGCAGTGCCGGGATGCAGGCCTCGATCTCGTCCAGCAGGGTCATTCGCCTGACTTAGTCCATCGGCTTCGCGACGTGCCAGACCTCGTTGACACCGTCGCCCGTCACGTCGCCCGGGGCGGCATCCTTGATCCAGAGGTAGAGCGGCTTGCCGTAGTAGGTCCACTGCATGGTTCCGTCGGTCCGCTCGATGACACCGAAATCGTCGTCCGCCTCCGCACCGGCCGGAGCGGCCAGCGGCGGCCAGTTGACCGCGCATTTGTCGTAGCACGCCGATGCCGTCCCTTCGTCCTTGTCGAAGGTGTAGAGCGTCATGCCGTTTGCATCCGTCAGCACGGGACCCATGGCGCTGTCCCCGACCTTGATGCCGGTGTCGGCGAAGGCCGCCGCACCGCACATGGCAAGGGCGGTGATCGTCATCGAGAAAAGCGGTGTACCCAATCTGGTCATTTCGGACTCCTCGTTACTGCGGCCCACCCGGGCGCGCGTTCAGGCATCGTGCCGTTGACACCCGAAGTGAGTGACGGGTCCAGGCGGGATTCCGTCCGTGCGCTCACGCGTTCGTGTTCAGGCGCCGGACTTTTCCGGGCCGACGCCCGGAGGATCGTGCCGTGCGCTGCGCCGTGGTTTGGTCCCTGCGACTCCCGGACGTTCTGCCGACGATCACTGGTCGTTGGGCACCTGCCGCACGCCCGCTTTCCTTGCGTTCTAACAAGTCATCAGAATGGATCGAATGCTGGGGCCGGAGTGGGTGATCCGCCAGTAACGGCCGAACGCCGTGGCGATGCTCCGGGGCCTTCTTCGGGAATGAATGAACCTTCGGCGCCGCACCGGCGCCTCACGGGACGGCAAGGGCAACTCGACTCCGAGGCCCCGCGCTATGGCGATTCCGGCGGCATCCACCCGTGATCGCCCGAGTGCACCCCAACCTCCGCCATATTGTTGGCTCGGAGGCTTGGCCGCGCCCGTCGGCAAATCCGACGTCGGCACGCCACCCGTCGGAGGTCGCGACGACGGCCTCGCGACGGATCGCAGATACGTGGTCCTTCCCTGCGCCGCTCCTATTGCTCGGCGACTTTCGGCCATGACCAGCCGGGGCCGGCCTTCTCCCAGCTGTCCGCCAGATCGAAAAGCATCGCCTCGGTGAAGCGGTCGCCCACGAGCTGGAAACCGATGGGCAGGCCCCGCGAGTCCGGCGTCGCCGGCAGGTTGATCGCCGGCAGGCCGGCCGCGTTGACCCAGCCGGTGTAGATCGCGTGCCCGCGCGGTCCGACCGGCTGTCCGTCGATCTCCGGCGGGAAAGGCTCCGACGCCGGCCAGGGCTGGGCCGCCGCCGAGGGTGTCATGATGACGTCCCACTCCGCGAATGCAGTGGAGGCCTCGGAGCGCAGGGCGCGCACGAGTTCTAAGGCCGCATAGAACTCCGGCGCCGTGACGCGGTCTCCCGCGTCGGCCAGCGCCAGGTACTTCGCCCCGGCCTTGGACATCGCCGGAAGCGCGTGGCGCAGCTGGGCGATTCCGACCTGTCCAAACCGCGGCCAGAAGGCGTTCAGCTCCGAAAGGGTGAAGGGAAGGTCGCCGCGGACCACGTCGTGGCCGAGGGCGGCCAGCCTATCGGCGGCCGCACCGACCGAAGCCCGGATCTCGGGATCGAGCACGTTTCCATCGATCCGCTCGGCATAGAGGATGCGGAGCGGCCGCCCCGCAGGGAGGGCCGCCTCGGCATTGCGCGAGACCGGATCGCGTCGGTCGGGCCCCGCGAGCACCGCATGGAGTGCCGCGAGGTCGCCCGCCGAGCGGGCGAAGCCGCCGACGACCTCGAAGTCGAGCAGGACCTGCGGCAGGCCGCCGGCGCGCGGTACGGTCCCAATCGTCGGCTTCAGCCCGTAGAGCCCGGTATGGCCGGCGGGCCGCCGTACGGAGCCTCCGCCGTCCGTGCCGATCGCCGCAGCAGCAAGTCCCGCCGCGACGGCGCTGACGGAGCCACCCGAGGAGCCGCCGGGCGTCAAAGACGGATCCCAGGCATTGCCGGTCACGCCGAAGCGTTCGCTCGCCGTGTAGCCCTCGACGGCGAACTCGGGCGTGTTGGTCTTGCCAAGGAATATGGCGCCCGCCGCACGAAGCCGCGCGACCGGCAACTCGTCCTCGGCGCAGATCGTGTCGGCAAAGACGGCGCTACCCCAGGCGGCGGGCAAGTCACGGACAGCAAGGTTGTCCTTGATCGCGACCGGCACGCCTTCGAGCGGCGATCGTGGCGCGCCGGCGCGGATGAGTTCGGCGCTCTCGCGCGCGGCGGCTCTCGCTCCCGGATCGAGACGGGCATAGGTATTCAGGATCGGGTCGATCCGCTCGATCCGCGCCAGCAAGCAGTCGAGGACCGCAACCGGGTCGGTCTCGCCGGCGGCATAGGCGCGGGCGAGATCGAGGACGCCGAGTTTCCAGAGCTCAGACATGGGCGATCCGATCGGCAAGGCGCTGCGACACGCCGATCGACGGCTTCGGTGCCGGCCGACGAAAGCTTCCCGCCTCGGGGGCCCGCGGCCGCAGCGAAGCCAGCGCTTCCGCCTGTTTCATCGCCGCCTCGGCGCAATCGACGACGGGCACCGGGATGCGGTCCCGAACCTTCGCCGCAAGACCGGAAAGTGGCGCCCCGGCAAGGACGACGACATCCGCCTCGTCCTCGAAGACGGCCTGCTTGGCGAGATTGACAAGTAGCTCCTCCTTCTCTTCCTGCACCTCGGAGATTGAACGGAAGTTCCCGGGCAGCATGCGTACCCCACAGCACCTGTTCTCGAGCCGGTGCCAGGCGACGCATTCCTTGTACCAGGGCCCGAGCGCCTGGGCGAAGGTCACGATCGAGAACCTTCCCCCGAGCATGCAGGCCGTCAGCATTCCCGCTTCCGCTAGGCCGACCACGGGAATGTCGAAGAGCTCTCGCGCGGCCCCGAGGCCGGGATCGCCGAAAGCCGCAACGATGGCCGCATCGAAATTGTCCTGATGCTCCGCGAGGATCTCGAGAACCTGGACACCGCCGATCAGAGCCTCGGAGCGGGTGGAGATATAGGGAACCCCCGAACACGCCGTGACGCAGGTCAGCTCGGTCCCGTGGCTCGCGACCGCACGCGCGGCAACAGCGAGGCGCTCGGTCAGCGCCTCGGTCGTGTTCGGATTGATGAGCAGGATTCGCACTATACTCTCCTTCGACTTACATCAGCGACGGCAGGAACATGGCAATCGGCTTCACGTAGGTGACGATCAGCACGATCAGAAACTCGCAGATCACGAAGGGGATCGCATAGCGGGCCGCAGTGGCGAACGGCACGCCCCCGAGCTGCGATGCGAGGTATAGCCCGACCCCCACGGGCGGCGTGAGATGAGCCATCGAGAGGTTGACCGTCAGGACCGCCCCGAAGTGCACAATATCGAACCCGATCGCCTGCAGCGTCGGCTTGAAGAGCGGCACGAGCAGGTACATCGCTGCGATCGGCTCGAGGAAGGCGCCGGTCACGAGCAGGATGACGTTGAAGAAGAGAAGGATCAGGACGCTGTTGCCGCCCGAAGCCGCCAGCACCGCCTCGTTCAGCCGCGTCGCGAGACCCTGGGTCTGCATCACCCAGCCGTAGACGGCAGAGGTCGCGATGATGAGCACGATGACGCCGATCGTCCGACCGGAGTCGAATAGGACATCCGGCAGTTGCTTGAGCGGAATGGAATGATAGACGAGCCGGTCGATGATGAGGAGATAGACCACGGCAACCGCCGCCGCCTCGGTCGCGGTGAAGACCCCGGTGTAGATGCCGCCGAGAATGATGACCGGTGCCATCAGGCCCCAGAAGGCGTCTTTCACGGCCGCGAAGAAGTTGGCTAGCGTCCGCGGTTCGAGGGTATCCCCAGCATAGCCTCGGCGCCAGGAGACAAACAGCACATACCCGCCGAGGACGATCAGCATCACGATGCCAGGCCCCACGCCCGCGGCGAACAGTTTCGGGATCGAGGATTCCGTGATGACGCCGTAGATGATGAAGCCGATGCTCGGCGGGATGACGACACCGAAGGTGCAGCCCGCAGCGACGCAGGCGACCGCGAATCCGGCAGGATAGCCCCGGGCCACCATCGGCGCGACGAGGAAGCTCAGGGCGGCCACCGTCGCGATATTGGAGCCTGACATCGAGGCGAGCACGGCACCGGTCACGAGCACCGTGAGGGCGAGCCCGCCCGGGAGCGGCCCGACGATCAGTTCGGCGACACGGACGAGCTTCGTCGCGATGCCTGTTCGGGTGATCATGTTGCCCGCAACGATGAAGAGCGGAGTCGCGAGCAGCGGGAAGGAGTCGAGCGAGCCCGAGAACACGTAGGGCACGACGCTGAGCGGCCCGACCTGGAAGACCAGGAATGCGGCGAGCCCTGCGAGGCCGATCGCAACGAAGACGGGGAAGTTAAGGGCGAGCATCCCGAAGAACAGGAAGAGCCCGATGACAGCAGGATTGAGGAGGAGGTCCATCTCGTGGGGGCCTTTCCGATGAGCGCTTGGCTTGGAAGGAAGCCGCCGCTACTCGACGACGGGTTGGTCGATGCGGTAGGCGCCGCGCAGGAAGCCTTGGATCGTGCGCAGGATCGAGAGGGCGAAGGCCGCGAACATGCCGGCGTTCACCACCCAGATCGGGATCTTCGTCGTCAGACTGGTCTGACCGCTGGCAAAGGCCCGCGCGGTTGCCTCCCAGCTCTGCCAGGTAAGATACCCGAGGAAGGACAGCATGCCGACGATGACCAGCACCTCGACCGCGCGCTGCAACTTTGGAGGGAAGCGGTCGACAAGCAGCGGGATGCCGCCGTGCTGGCCGAAACGGCACGCGGCCGCTGCGCCGAAGAGCGCGCCCCATAGAAAGAAGTAGCGCGCCAGTTCTTCGGACCAGGCGATCGAGTAGCTGAAGACGTACCGCGACAGCGCGCCGGAAAAGACGAGGAGCACGATTCCGCCGACGAGGAAGACAACGAGGGTCTTTTCGGCGCGGTCGAGCCACCGGCCGAGCACAGCGAGGAAGGATGGCATGAGCTACTCCGCGGGTGAGGCCGCGGCCATTGCGGCCGCGGCGGAGGGATCAATTGGCGGCGGCCTTCTCGACCTCGGATTCCACTTCCGCGACAAGGTCGGCGCCGATCGATTCACGGTAGCTGTCGAAGACGGGGGCGACCTTTGCCTTGAAGGCGTCGAGCGCCTCAGGCGAAGGCACGGTGATCGTCACGCCCTCGGCTTCCATCTTGGCGGCGAGCTCGGCCTCTTCGCTAGCGGCGAGTTCGCGCTGGAAGACCATGGCGTCATGCGCTGCCGTGCGGATCATCTCCTTGTCCTCGTCGGAGAAGCGGGCCAGCGCCGCCGTGCTGCCGAGCATTCCGACCGCCTCGAAGGAGAAGTTGATCTTGGCGATGTTCTTGCTGACCTCGAAGAAGCGCGAGGTATAGATCAGCGGAATGGGCGAGATGCCCCCATCGATGGCACCGGCCTGCAGGGCGGTGAAGACTTCGGCAAAGCTCATCGCAACCGGCACGGCACCGATCGCCGTCCAGCTGTCCAGATAGAGATCCAGTCCCGGCGTGCGGATCTTGACGCCCGCGATGTCCTCCGGCGTCTCGATCGGGCCCGGGTTCGAATAGAGCTGGAAGAAGCTTCCGGAGCCCCAGCCGAGCGGCTCCACGCCGGCGCCGGCGAGCTTCTCCGAGAGGCGCTCTCCGACGGGACCATCCATGACCGCCATCGCCGTATCGGCGTCCGGAAAGATCCACGGCATGGCGATCACCATGAAGTCGCTGCTGATCTGGCTCAGCCAGGGCGTCGACTTCATGATGATGTCGACGGCGCCCGCCTGGGCCATCTCGAGCTCGACGCGGTCGTTGCCGCCGACCAGCACGCCGCTCGGGAACACTTCGACGGTGTGATCGCTGCGCTCCTCTACCAACTCCTTGAACTTGCGCGCGGCGGCGACCCAGTTCGAGGTCTCGGCGACGGTTGTGCTGACGCGGATGTTGTCCGCCGCAGCGGGCTGCAGGCCGAAACCGACCGCGAGGGCGGTCGACAGGAAAAGGGCGGCCTTGGGCAAATTGGTCATGTTTCGCTCCATGCTGGCGATTCGATGAGTGGCGGCCTGCTCACGGGACGCCGGGGGCATAGATTCGGGCACTTCCGAATCTCTGATAACAGGATTGCATGCAGTATGCAACATGCAAACCCTGGACGACCATGCCCGCCTAGGCTATTGGGAGTCAGGCATTCACTTCGGGGACCGGCGATGCGTTCTGGCGAGAAGGCAACAGCGGGCGGACTGCTCGATCGGAGTTCGCTCCATGTTCGCGTGGTCGACGCGCTTCGAAGAATGATCGTGACCGGCGAACTCGCACCCGGCGAAAGGATCGTCGAAAGCGACCTCGCCGAACGCCTCGGGGTGTCGAGAACGCCGATGCGGGAGGCAATCAAGACGCTGGTACTCGACGGTCTCGTCGACAGCCCGATCCATCGCGGTGCGCGCGTGAAGCCGCTCGAGCTTTCCGAAGTCGACGCCCTCTTCGAGGTGATCGCAATCGTCGAGGCGCTCGCCGCTGAGCAGGCAACCCGGCGCATCGACCCGGCCGACCTGACCGACCTGCTGGCGCTTCATGACAGGATGCACGACTTCTACGAGCAGGGGGACCGCGAGACCTATTTCGAACTGAACACCACGATCCACGAGCGGATCGTCGCCCTCGCCGGCAACCCGATCCTCTCCGATGTGCACGCGCGCCTGATGCTGCGGGCGCGGCGTGGTCGCTATCTCGCAATCTTTTCGGCGGACCGCTGGCGACAGGCGGTGGCCGAGCACGACGCCTTGATGGCGGCGATGCGGGACGGCGATGCCGAAAAGGCCTTCGACGTCTGGCGCGCGCATCTGATGAACACTGGCGAGGCAGTCCGCCAGTCGATTTCGGCGCAGCCTGCAATCCGCTGAAAGCGCCAGTTTTCAGTTCGGATGGAGGCTCTGGTTCGGGGCCCGTTCGTCTTGGACCTGTGGGAATTCCCAAAGCGGCGCGGTCGTGCCGCTCGGTCCCAAGGCAGGAATCGGGGCAACAAGGTGGGCAAACCGTTTTCGATGGACCTAGCGCGGTGATCGAACGATCGCCATCATGGCCTGCAGCGGCAAAGTCGTTGGTGCATGCCTGCGGTGTGATGACTCGACGAGATCGCCGATTGTGCTCCAGATCCCGTCGACGGTACGCCCTGCAGCCTTGCGCAACCGCGATTTCAGCTTTGCGAAGGCCGTCTCGATGGGGTTGAAGTCGGAGCTGTATGGCGGAAGGAAGGCGAGCCCTGCGCCCCTCGTCTCGATCATCGCGCTGACGGAGGCGCGCTTGTCACTGGAGAAGCTGTCCATGACCACGATGTCGCCGGGGTGGAGCACTGGCGCGAGCACTTGGCAGACATAGACCTCGAACCAGGCACCGTTGATCGGACTGTTGAGGACCATGGGTGCAACCATGCCGTCGAAGCGGAGGCTCGCCACGAAGGTCCGGCCTCGCTGCCCACCAAGGCCGGATCGAGGCAGCAGACGGCGTGGCACTCAGAAAAACGGGGATGCAGCCGACGACCCGAGGCGACGCCGGCAACCCCCGGGCAAGCAGGCCCCGCGCCGGTCTGTCTACCCCGATCCCCTGCTCATCGCCTCCATCAAGCCGTGCGCGCCCGCCGGGTCGCCGAGGAAGGGGCGATCCCGGAGTTCGGTCTTCTTCTCGCCCGCCGGCGCCTCGTAGACCACCACGCCGTCCTTAATCGTCACCAGTACCTCGAGATCGGCCAGGGTTTCGGGATCGACCGCCATGGGATCGTCCGAGAGGACCACGAAATCGGCCAGCTTGCCGGTTTCGATACTGCCTTTCCGGTCCTCCTCGAAATGCTGCCAGGCGGGCCAGATCGTCAGAGCCTTCAGCGCGTCCATCACGCCGACCCGCTGTGCCGGGCCGAGGATGTCGCCCGAGCGGGTGCGCCGTGTCACCGTAGCCGAAAGGATCCGCATGCTGTTCGGGAAGGCAACCGGCGCGTCGTGATGGCTGCCGAACATCATGCCACGCTCGCGCACCCAGCCCGTGGGCGAGATATTGTCCGCATTCTCCGGCCCCACCGTGTGATCGCGATGCCAGTCGCCCCAGTAGTAGGTGTGCATGGGAAAGAGCGAGGGGAAGATGCCCAGTTCCTTGATGCTGTCCACCTGGTCCTCGCGCAGGAACTGGCCATGCACCAGCACCGGGCGGTTCACGGCGGGCCCATATTTCTCCTCGGCCGCGGCGATCGCGGCAATCAGCATGTCCGAGGCGCCCTCTCCGTTGGCATGGGTGAGGATCTGGAAGCCATGGCCGAAGCACCAGTCGACCGCGTCGTTCACCTGCTCCTCGGTGATCGCGGCATAGCCCTTGTATCCCGGCGGGTAGTCGCCCACCGGATCGTAATAGGGCCGGTCGCGCAAGGCGGTGAAGCCCTGCGGCGAACCGTCGATGGTGAGCTTGCAGCCGCCCACGCGGACGTGGCCGTCATAGTCCCGGGAGACGTTCTCTTCGATGAAGTCACGCGCCTCCAGAACGTCGGGAAAGGCCACCACATCGATCGGCAGCTCGCCTGCCGCATCCACCGCCTTCAGCGCCGCGACATTCCCGGCGCTCGACCGGCCTTCCTGCGCCGTGGTATAGCCAAAGCGCGCCCACATCTCGGCCCCGGCCTTGGCAAATGCCTGGAATCCTTCCGGTCCCAGCTGGCTCAGCAGCGGCACCAACGTGCCGAAGAAGGCGTATTCCTCGAGCACCCCGTTGGGCCGGCCGTCCTCGCCGCGGCGGATTACCCCACCCGGTGGGTTTTCGGAGTCGTCGGTGATCCCGGCAACTTCCAGCGCCTTCGAGTTCGCCACGCCGAGATGCCCCGACTGGTGGATGACCAGGATCGGAATCTCGGCCGAGACCTCGTCGAGCTCCGCGCGCGTCGGATGCCGCAACTCTGCCATCTGCGCATTGTCGTAGCCGAAGCCGATGATCAGGTTGACCGCCTCGACCGTCTCGCGGTTCGCCTCGACCCAGCTGCGCAGACCCTGCTGCAGGCTGGGAATGTCGGCCACCTCGCCGTCGGGTGGCGCCAGCATATTGGCCGACAGCGCCTGGATGCCGCCCAGCACCACGTGGCCGTGGCTGTCCACAAACCCCGGCACCATGGTGCGGCCGTCGAGTTCGAACATCTCCGTGCCGTCACCCCGATGCGCGGACACGTCGTCCAAGGTGCCGACGGCAAGGATCGTCCCATCCTTCACCGCTACCGCCTCGGCGGTGGGCTGGGCGTCGTTGACGGTCAGGATCGGCCCGCCCGAGTAGATCGTGTCCGCGATCTCCTGTGCCGCGGCGGTCCCAGACGCCAGCATCGTCCCCAGAAGAAGTGCCGCACTGCCGGCTATCGACCGCATCACAAACTCCCTTCGTGAATGCCCGTTACCCGCGCACGCATGACACGGGGCTCGGTGAAAGCTCTGCCGTTGTCCTGAGACTACCGCTCTGCAGGGGTTGCGTCACCCAAGGCCGTGGATCGTTCTTCCGCGCTGCGCCGAATGACCGGCAGTTCCCGCACAAAATGCGGCGTTTCTCGACCTTCCGGACGACCGCTTTTGACGTCAATCCAAAACGGGAGCTGAGGTTTGGCGTCTATCGCCTTCGCGCCCGAACGCAGTATATCCACGCGCACGCGGTTGGATCTCGGTCGTCGCTGCAAACCAGCATTCAATGCGAAAAGCGGAGCAGCGTGCGATGAGAAAGCCGCCTTTGATCAATGTCTTTAACCTGATCACAAAACGGCCAGTAGTGAACGGGTCCGGAGAGAACCTGCCGATAGAGAACCGGTAGCAGTCCGTGAGGCGGATTCGAAGTGGGCAGCCCTGCGGCCAAATTCCTAAAAAGCGAGAAACTCTGGCTGCTGGAACTGGCGGAAAGCTGTCCGTGTCGTGAGCTTGGTAGAGGAATGGAAACGGCGGTCGAGCGGTCTCTGGTCTGCAAATCTTCGAGACACGTAGATTTCGTGCGTGGGGTATTTGCGCCAGCAGTGAGTCTTGTTGAGACCCTATGGTCGCCAGCCGGCAGTGAAGTCGGGACTACGATCAGATGTACTCCTCCGGTGGGAGCCGCTTGCTTAGCGCGTGGGTGATACTGCTACCCATCCTTTTGGGCGCCAGAAGGGAATGATCTCGGGTATTGCAGCTCTAGACCGTCCAGACGGGGCGGCGCCGCGGATCGTCTCAGTAGTGGCGATGTCGGCACCACAGCTCGGGCACCTGCTCGACGGGATCGACTGGCTTGTCGGTAGTGATTCGGGCTCGTTGCCAAACCGTCCTTCGCCTGTGAACCGAAGCCGAGGCTTTTCAATGGCTTGGCCAGGCGGGATTTTGCTTTACTAAGATAGTTAGTTTTGCTAACTATATGGATATATCACAGGCGTATCAGAAATGACCAAGGGCGATCTTCATAGCGAACTGACGGTGTCCCGGCCCGAGCTCCTCAAGGAGGGGACAGATGCCACCTTTCGGTCGATGCTGCACGATCTGCTTGCCTTCTCGGCGAGCCTGGAGGCGGTGCGCGGCCGCTTCGGTGCCTTCCTCGGCCTGTCGGGCATCCAGTACACGCTCGTCGTCTCGATCCGGCAGCTGCAGGGCAAGGGTGGCGTAGGCGTAAAGGATCTCGCCGAACATCTCGGGCTTTCCGCACCCTTCGTGACCACCGAGACGAAGAAGCTCGTCAGGCTCGGCATTGTCGCCAAGGCCACGAACCCCGACGACCTGCGCCGGGTCAACCTGACGCTGACGGATCAGGGGCGGAAGCTCCTGCTCATGTTGGCGCCGATGCAGCGCGAGATCAACGACGCGATCTTCGAGCCGCTCGCGGCCGAGGACATGGACAGGCTCGTGCGCATGGCAAGCGACCTCCGGCGCAGCGCCGAGCGCGCCGTCGTCCTCGCCGACTACCTCCTCGACAGCGATCGGAGCAGCTGATGACCGACCTCGATCCCATGGCCCTGCGCCGGACGCTCGGGCAGTTCCCGACCGGCGTCTGCATCGTCACCGCACGCTCGGGGGACGAGCTTCTCGGCATGACGATGAGCTCGTTCAACTCGCTCTCTCTCGACCCGGCATTGGTCCTCTTTTCGATCGACCGTCGGGCGCGGGGCCTTCCGGTGTGGCAGGAGGCGAAGGCCTACGCCATCCACGTCCTCGCAGAGTCCCAGCAGGCGGTTTCCAACCGCTTCGCCCGGCCCGGCGCGAAGTGGGAGGGCATCGACTATACGGTTGGTCACGGCGGCGCGCCGGTGCTGCACGGCGCGGCGGCGGTCTTCGAATGCGACGCCCACGCCCGGCACGAGGCGGGCGACCATATCCTCTTCATCGCGGCGATCCGTCGCTTCACGGCCAAGCCGGAGCGGATGCCGCTCGTCTTCTCGAAGGGCCGCTACGCGAAGCTGCATCCCGGCGAGGAAGCCCCGCCCCTCTGGCCGCTCGACATACACTACTGAAGCAACCCCAACGGGAGAGAAACATGCTCAAGACCGGAGACCAGCATACCGCGTCCCTCAAGGACGGCCGCACCGTCTATATCAACGGTGCCGAGGCCGGCGACGTGACGGTGCACCCGTCCTTCCGCCGTACCGTGCAGTCCGTGGCGAAGATGTACGATTTCCAGTCGCGGCCCGAGAACGTCGAACTGATGACCTTCGACACCGGCAACGGCGAGCGGGCGAACCGCATCTGGCAACTTCCGAAGAGCTATGCCGACCTGGTCGAGCGGCGCCGGGCGCTCGAGGCCTGGACCGAGCTGCACGGCGGCTTCCTCGGCCGCGCGCCCGACCATGTCGCCTCCTGCATCTCGGGCATGTACATGGGCCTGCCTCTCTTCGAGGCGGCCGATCCGGCCCGGGCCAAGGCGCTGGCGGACTACTACCACCATGTCCGCGACAACGAGCTCTATCTCACCTACGTCATCATCAACCCGCAGGCCGACCGCTCCAAGGCCGCGAACGAGCAGGCCGATCCGTTTCTTTCAGCCGGCGTCGTGGACCAGGATGCCGAGGGCATCACCGTGCGCGGCGCCAAGATGCTGGCGACCGGCGGCATCGTGGCCAACGAAGTCTTCGTCACTTGCATCCAGCCGCTGCGCGAGGGCGAGGAGCGCTACGCGATCTCCTTCGCCATCCCCATGAACGCCAAGGGCCTGAAGATCCTGTCGCGCCGGTCCTACGAGGAGCATGCGGGCAACGTCTTCGACTACCCGCTGGCGTCGCGCTTCGACGAGAACGACGCGGTGCTCTACTTCGACGACGTCAAGGTGCCGTGGGACCGGGTGTTCGTGAACCAGGACATTAAGCTCACCGCCGGCCAGTTCCACGCCACCCCGGCGCATGTCTACCAGAACTACCAGGCCATGATCCGGTTGTCGGTGAAGATGCGCTTCCTGATGGGGATCGCGCGCAAGATCGCCGAGACTAACGGGATCATCGCCTTCCCGCAGGTGCGCGAGACGCTGGGGCAGCTTGCCGCGCAATGCACCCTGGTCGAGGCCTTCGTCCATGCGCTGGAAGCGAAGGGCAGGATCGTCAACGGCTACTACGTGCCCGACGGCTCGCTGCTCTATTCCGCGCAGGTTCTGACGCAGCAGAACTACAACAGCTTCATCGGCGCGCTGCGCGAGCTTGCGGGGGGCGGTCTGATCATGTTGCCCTCGTCGCTCGAGGATTTCGGCAACCCCGAGCTCCGCGGGCTGATCGGCAAGACCCAGCAATCGCCGACGACGAACTCCGAGGGCCGGGTGAAGTTCTTCCGTCTCGCCTGGGACGCGATCGGTTCGGAATTCGCCTCGCGCCACACCCAGTACGAGATGTTCTATGCCGGCGCGACCTTCGTGACCAAGAACCACTCGTTCCGCACCTTCGACTGGGACGGCGCGACCGGCCTCGTGGACCGGATGCTCGACAGCTACTCGCTCGACGAGGAACTGTCGAAGGTCCAGGTCGCGGCGGAGTGAGCGCCATGGCGATCGACAAGGAGCACAAGGAATTCCACGCCGTCGACATGGGGGTCGACGGCTGGCAGACCCCGCCGGGCTATCCGGCGGGGATCCAGCAGAAGATTCTCGCGGGCAAGCTCGACGAGACCGGCAAGGTCGGCAACCGCACCCGGTTGCTGCGCTTCGGGCCCGGCGTCTACACGACGAAGCCCTTCGTCCATGACTATTGGGAGGAGGTCTATCTCGTGTCGGGCGACCTGATCGTCGGCAACGACGAGCAGGGCGAGGGGGGCGAAGCCTTCGCCCCGAACACCTACGCCTGCCGGCCGCCCGGCGCCTACCACGGCCCGTTCAAGTCGGAGGGCGGCTGCGTCCTGCTCGAGATCCACTACTACGACCAGGACAAGTGATGGAACCGATCGCCGTTCTGTCCCGCCAGCTGGCCAAGGGCAGGCTGACCAGCGTCGCGCTCACGGAGGCCTGCCTCGAGCGGGCCTGCGATCCGGCAGGTGAAGGCGCGCGCGCCTTTACCTGGATCGACCGGCAGGGCAGCCTCGCGGCGGCCGAGCGGGCCGATCGCGACCGAGCGGCGGGGCGCGTCGCCTCGCCGCTTGCCGGCATTCCGGTGTCGGTCAAGGCGCTGTTCGACGTCGCGGGTCAGGTCACGACCGCGGGCTCTGCGCTCCTGCGCACCGTGGCGCCGGCTCGGGCCGACGCCGAGGCGGTCCGCCGGCTGCGCGAGGCCGGGATGGTGGTGGTCGGCATCACCAACATGACCGAGTTCGCCTATTCCGGGCTGGGGCTCAATCCGCACTATGGCACACCGGGCAACCCGGCGGACCGCAGGCGGATCCCCGGCGGATCGTCGTCGGGCGCCGCGGTCTCGGTTGCCGACGGCATGGCCGCGGCCGGGCTCGGCACCGACACCGGCGGTTCGTGCCGGATCCCGGCGGCCTTCTGTGGCCTGACCGGCTTCAAGCCGACGGCGCGGCGGGTGCCGCAGGACGGAACGTTCCCGCTCTCGAAATCCCTCGACTCGATCGGGCCGATCGCCCGCACGGTCGAATGCTGCGCGCTGGTCGATGCGGCCCTCGCCGGCGAGCCGGTCTCGACCCCGAGCGCGGCGGATCTGGCCGGGCGACGGCTCGCCGTCCTCGACAATTACGTCACCGACGACGTCGCGCCCGAGGTCGCCGCCGCCTTCGGGGGCGCGCTCCGCCGGCTGGAAGCCGCCGGCGCGGTGCTTGTCCCGATCACGCTGCCCGATCTCGGGAAGCTGCCGGAGCTCAACGCCCGCGGCGGCGTCATCGCGGCCGAGGCGCTGGTGCTGCACCGGGAATGGCTCGCCACGCGCGAGGCGGAATACGACCCGCGGGTCGCGGTCCGCATCCGCAAGGCGGAAGCCCAGGGCGCGGACGAGTATCAGACGTTGCTCGCCGAACGGCAGGCGATGATCGCCCGCGCGGCGGCCGTCACCGAGCCCTTCGACGCGGTGCTGATGCCGACGGTACCGATCACCGCGCCGGAGACTGCCGCGCTCGAGAGGGACGAGGCGCTCTTCGGCCGGATCAACTTGTTGGCGCTGCGCAATCCCACGGTTGCGAACTTCCTTGACCGCTGTGCGATCTCGCTGCCGCTGCCCGTCGACGGGCTGCCGGTCGGGCTGATGCTGATGGGTAAGAGCATGGGCGACCGCCGCCTCCTGTCCCTCGCTCGCGGTGTCGAAAAGGCGCTGGCTGCCTGAGAGCCGCCGGTAGACCGATCCCTACCAACAGGAGTACCAACATGAACGTCCTTCGCTTGTCCACGGCAGCCCTGCTGGCTGCTGGCGCAGCATCCCATGTCTGGGCGCAGGCGAGCCCGGAGCCGGGCGGGCCCGCGGGTCTCATCCTGAAGAACGGCGCCATCTACACTGTCGACGCCGCGCGCTCGTGGGCGCAGGCGGTCGTGGTTCGCGACGGCAGGATCGTCTACGTCGGCGACGACGCCGGCAGCGATGCCTTCGCGGGCAGCGGGACGAAGGTGGTCGACCTAGAGGGCAAGATGGTGCTGCCGGGCTTCGTCGACGGCCACAACCACGCCTACCTCATGGCCGAAAGCCTGTTCTGGCTGAGCCTGAACCCGTTCGCGACGGTCGAGGCACGTCAGGCCGCGATCCGGGATCGCGTGACGGCCGATCCCGACCTCAGGCAGCTGCGCGGTGTCGGCTGGGACGATATCGAGAAGGACGCCGCGGCGGCGGGCGTGGCCCCGAAGGACCTGCTCGACGCGGCGGCGCCGGACATTCCCGTCGTCATCATCGACAACAGCCATCACAACTTCTGGGTCAACTCCGCGGCGCTCGCACTCGCCGGCATCGATGCGAGCACCGCCGACCCGACAGGCGGCACGATCGAGCGCGACCCGAAGACGGGCGAGCCGAACGGTGTCCTGCGGGAGTTCGCGGCGCAGAACCTCGTCATCAACGCCCTGCCGCAGCCGGACTTCACGGCGGAAGAGTATCAAGAAACCATCCTCACCTGGCAGGAGCTGGCCGCGCGCTACGGCATCACCTCCGCCTTCGTGCCCGTGCACTATCCGACCGAGACGCTGCTGCAGGCGCTCGAGGCGCTCGACAATTCCGGTCGCCTGACGGTGCGGTACGATCTGGCGCTCTGGGCTGACGAGAACGAGGGGACCGAGCAGATCGGCCACCTGAAGGCGCTTCGCGACGCGTACCAGGGCGAGTCCTACAAGGTCGATTCCGTGAAGATCTTCTCCGATGGGATCGGCGAGGAGAAGCTGGTCTGGGACCAGTCGGACCTGGAGCAGACCGTCACCGCCTTGGACAAGGAAGGCTTCCGGGTCTACGTCCATGCGATCGGCAACCCGACCTTCTTTCCGTCCGGCAATGTCCTCGACGCCTTCGAGAAGGCGCTCGACGCGAACGGTCGGCGGGACTCGCGGCATGCCATCACCCATCTCGACTGGGTCAAGCCTGAGGACGTCGCGCGCTTCCGGGACATGGGCGTGCTCGCGGTGCCGCAGGCGGCCTGGTTCGGCAAGCCCTGGTACGACGGCACGACCGGCGATGCGAAAAAGAACCAGCAGCGGTTCCAGAGCCTCGAGGATGCAGGCGTCGTCGTGGTGTCGTCGAGCGACTTCCCTTCGACGGACACCTTCGAGCGCGACATGTACCCGCTGACCGGGCTCGAGGTCGGAATGACGCGGCTCGACCCCGACACCGCGACGGAGGCGGAGCTCGCGGGGATTCCGCAGCCCGAGGAAAGGGCGAGCCTCGAGGAGATGATCGCGAGCTACACGATCAACGGCGCCTACATGATCTTCGACGAGCGCGACCGCGGCTCGATCGAGCCCGGGAAGAAAGCCGATCTGGTGGTGCTGGACAGGAACCTCTTCGAGCTTCCGGCGACCTCGGTCGGCGAGGCCAGGGTGCTGCAGACCTACTTCGAGGGCGAACAGGTCTTCGGCGACTGACGCCGGTGCGTCGCACCGGTCGCCGGACCCGCAGTCAGTTGCGCGAGACCTGTCCCGTGAGGTTCTGTCGGAAGGCAGTGATATGAGCGCGCATCGCCGCTTCCGCCTGCTCAGGGTCATGCTTCCGCACGCCCTCGACGATTGCGGCATGCTGTTCGCAGACGCGGATGTTGTGGTCCGGCGAGCGCAGGGAAATGAACCAGAAGCGCAGCGACCGATCGTGAAGATTGGCCAGGAACTCGGCCAGGATGGCGTTGCCGGCGGCCGCGCTGAGCAGGCGATGGAACTCGCGGTCGAGGCCGATCATCGCATCGACGTCATTGCTCCGTGCCGCCTTCCAGGTGGCATCGAGGTTGGCGTCGAGCCTGCCGACGTCCCCGGGCGAGGCGCGGTCGGCGGCCCAGCGCGCCGCCTGGCCTTCGTTCAGGAGCCGGACCTCGACGATCTCGACCAGTTCGTCGAGGCTCACGGGCGCGACGACGATGCCCTTGCGCGGCATCACCGAGACCAGCCCGTCGACGGTCAGGCGATCGATGGCCTGCAGAATCGGCGTCCGGCCGAGGCGAAGCTGCTCGGCCAGATCGACGACCGTTATGACCTCGCCAGGCCGAAGGTCGCAGCGTACGATGCGCTGCTTGATCGCCTCGTAGGCCTGGTCGCGCAGGGAGACCCTGCGGCCTCCCCGCGCCGGCGCCGGCTCCGGAGTCGTGCTCGTGTCCATCGCCATCGATACGCCAGATCCGCTCATAATTCAGCCCACCACGGGCAGCGTCACCACCTCATAGGCCAAGCGGAGCCGGCGGGAAAGCACCGGGTCCTCGAGCTCGCATTCGAAGCGCTCGCCCGGGCGGATGCCGCCGATGGCCGGCGTCGTGCCACCGAAGAGTGCCGTCCCGTCCGGCAGCTCTGGCCCACCGGTGAGGCGGGAGATCACGTCGGCGGGGCGGAGCAGGTTGGCGACGGTTCCTTCCTGATAGAGGGTCCGCTCGCCGTCGCGGGTGAGCCAGCTGCGCAGGACCAGGCTGTCCCAGTGCGGCGCGACCTCTTCGAAGGGCCAGACCTCCGCCGCGATAGGCTTGTCGCACATCTGCTTGGAAACGGTGATGCCGTAAGCTTCGACTTCGCGGTCGGTATGGTCGGAGCCGAGCCCTACATAGAGCCGGCCATCTTGGGCGAAGATCACCGTCTCGGCCTCGCCGCTCGAGGCCGTGCCGCTGCACTCGATCGCCGGCTCGGTGGTGAGTCGATGGGCGGAAACCCGGTAGTAGGTCGGAGTCGAGGCCGGCCGTTTGACGCCGAGTTCCTCGAGCTCGCGGATGTGGTGCTCCTGCGCCTCGGCATCGCGTGCGGCCCAGCCCGCAATGACGAGGTTGCTGACCTCAAGCGAAATTGCGTCGGTGCAATCGGCGCTTGCGAGCCGGAGTTCGATCTTCATTCCAGGTGCCTCCGTTTGACAGGGCGGTGTTCAGGGAGCCGCCCGGAGTCGCATCGGACCGCCGGGCGCCGTCAAGCCCGCAAATGGGGCTTGACCAGTTCGATATAAATATGCTTGTGATATTTTACAAGCATATTCATCTTGCCACACCAACGGGGATCTCATCATGCGACTGCCGACACTTCGCTCCCTCCTGCTCGCGACCGCGCTCGCCGCGGCGCCCTCCGCCCACGCGGCCGACAAGCCGGCCTCCCTCGGCCTCGGTGTCTTCACCTTCCTCTCCGGTCCGGCCGCGGCCTACGGGCTGCCCGGCAAGCAGGGGGCGGAGCTCATCATCGAGCAGATCAATGCCGAGGGAGGGATCGGCGGCGTGCCGGTCGCGGCGACCTTCGTCGACGAGGCGCAGGGCGCGGAGGGCGTGATCTCCGAATACCGCCGGCTCGCTGAGAGCGATTCGGTCGAGGCGATGATCGCGGCGCTCTCGTCGGGCAACTGCCTCGCACTCTCGCCGCTCGCCACCCAGCTCCAGATGCCGACGATCGCCTGGAACTGCGATACGCATCAGCTCTTCCTGAAGGACGCTTCGAGCTACTACTTCCGACCGAACGGCAATACGGTCGCCGAGTTCGTCGCCTATGTCGTCTATTTCCTCGAGCAGCACCCGGATGTGCAGCGGGTGGCGATCATCAACCCCGACTATGCGTTCGGCCATGACGCGGCATCGATCGTGAAGGCCGCGCTGGCGGCGCTGAAGCCGGACGTGGAGATCGTCGCGGAGCTCTTCCCGAAGCTCGGCGCGGCGACCTACCAGACCGAGATCTCGCGCCTCTCGGCGTCGCGTCCCGACGTCATCTTCTCCAATCTCTGGGGCGGCGACCTCGAGAACTTCGTCCGGCAGGCCACCCCGCGCGGCTTGTTCCGCCAGAGCACCGTCGTCCTCGCCCTCGGCGAGACGGTGCTGCAGTCGACCGACTTGCCCGAGGGTACCATTGTCGGCGTGCTCGGCGACGGCTGGTGGCGCTCTCCCGATGCGCAGCGGATCGGCAAGGCCGAGGCCTTCGCCGAGGCCTACGAGGAGAAGTACGGCAGCTATCCGGTCTTTCCGACCATGAAGATGGCGAACAGCATCCTGGTGCTGAAGGCGGCCTACGAGAAGGCGATCGAAGCGAATGGCGGCGAATGGCCGAGCCAGGAGCAGGTGGCCGAGGCGCTCAAGGGCCTGACCGTCGAGACCATGACCGGCGACGTGACCCTGCGCGAGGACAACGACGGCGTCGTCGACCAGGTGATCGGCACCGTGGGGAGCGAGGGCGACCTGCCGTCGATCGCCGACATGGCGCGCTTCGACGGTGCCGCGCTGCTGCCGCCGGCCGGCGAAGACCCGATCGCCTGGATCGAAACGCTGACGCCGGCCTTCCTCGAGGGCCAGCCGAAGCCCGGCTCCTACCAGTGACGCCGCGCCGGCGCCGCCCCTGCGGCGCCGGACCTTCCCGCAACCCGCAACTCCGAGGGATGGCCATGCTCCAGACCGTCGCCCCCCTGTTGATGGATGCTCTCGCCAACGCGGCGCTGATCTTCTTCGTGGCCTTCGGGCTCACGCTCACCTTCAGCGTGCTGCGCATCCTCAACGTCGCCCATGGCAGCTTCTATTCCATCGGCGCCTATGTCGCCGCCAGCGCCGGCCTCTTCATCGTCGGGGCCGGCCTCAATCCCTGGCTGACCTATCCCTCGCTGATCCTCTCCGCCGCCGCGGTCGCCGCGCTCTTCGGCCCGCTGGTCGAGAAGACGCTGGTCCGCTGGACTTACGGCCGAGGCGAGGCGGTGCAGATCCTGATGACCTTCGGCCTGTTCCTCATTCTCGAGGATTTGCAGCGGATGGTCTTCGGCGTGAACTCGCTCTACGAAGACACGCCAATGGCGCTGCTCGGCATCACCGAGATCGGCGGCGTCGTCTACCTCAACTATCAGATCCTCCTGATCGCGCTCGCCGCGCTCACGCTGGTGGGTCTCCGAATCTTCATCCGCCACACCCGCACCGGCCGGCTGCTGCATGTGGTCGTCGCCGACCGCGAGGTCTCCGAGGCGATGGGGATCGACACCGGCCGGATGTTCACCCTCGCCTTCACGCTCGGGGTCTTCCTCGCCGCGCTCGGCGGCGCGCTGGCCACCCCGACAACCGGCGTTGCGCCGGGACTCGGCGCCGAGACGATGGTGCTAGCCTTCGCCGTCGCCGCGATCGGCGGCCTCGGGCAGGTCGAGGGCGCGGCGCTCGCCGCGGTGATCGTCGCCGCCGCCCGCGTGCTCGCGATCTACTTCGCCCCCGAACTCGATGCCGTCGCCCCCTATCTTGTCATGCTCGTCGTCCTGCTGGTCCGGCCCTACGGCCTGTTCGGCAAGGCCGCGGTCCGGAGGATCTGACGATGCCGAAACCCCTGATCGGCCTCGCGGCCGGCGTCGCCCTGCTGGCGGCCCTGCCGCTCGCCGTCCCCTTCATGACCTTCGTAGTGACGCTCGCCGTCGCCAAGGGTTTCGCCGCGCTCGGCGTTGCGCTGCTGCTGCGGGCGGGTCTGATCTCGCTCGGGCACGCAATGTATTTCGCGATCGGTGCCTATACGACCGCGTTCCTGATGCAGAAGACCGGGATCACCGACTTCGCGATCCTCGTCGCGGCATCGATCATCGTCGCCACCCTCGCCGGGCTCGCCTTCGGCGCCTTCCTCGTCCGCTACCGCGCGATCTTTTTCGCCATGCTGAACCTCGCGGTCTCGATGGTGATCTACGCGCTCTGTTCCAAGCTCTACGGCGTCACCGGCGGCACCGACGGGCTCAGGGTCGGGGTCCCGACCGTCTTCGCCTGGGTACCGGAGAAGGCCGCCTTCGACACCTTCCTGCTCTATGCAACGCTCGGGCTGATGCTCGTCCTCGGCTGGCTCGGCCACCGCTACCTGAAGAGCCCGCTCGGCCACGCGCTGGCCGCGGTCCACACCAACGAGGTCCGCCTCGAATACCTCGGCGTCTCCGCCTGGTCGACGCTTCTGACCGCCTACGGCATCTCCGCCGGCTTGGCCGGTCTCGGCGGCGCGCTTTCCGCGATGGCGATCGGCCATGTCCTGCCCGAATTCGCCTTCTGGACCGAATCCGGCCATCTCGTGCTCACCGCCGTCCTCGGCGGCGTCGGCGGCGTCGCCGGACCCTTCATCGGCTCGATCTTCCTCGAACTGGTGCATGTCGTCGCCGTCGGCGTCGCCGCCGAGGCCTGGAACCTCATCATCGGCGTGGCCCTGATCTGCGTCATCTTCTTCCTCCCGCGGGGGCTCTTCGGCCTTATCGAAGGGCGCCGCGGCAAGACCGGGGGGACCGATCTGTGAGCAGCCAAGCAACCTCCGCCGCGCCGCTCCTGCAGGCGAGCGGGCTCGAGATCTCCTTCGGTGGCGTCAAGGCCGCCGACGGAGTCAACCTGACGGTCCATGAAGGCGAGTTCGTCGCCATCATCGGCCCGAACGGCTCGGGGAAGACCACCTTCCTCAACATCTGCACCGGCTACCTGAAGCCCAGCAGGGGCCAGGTCTTCCTCGCCGGACGCGACATCACCCAGCTCCCGCCGCGAAGCATCGCCCGGCAGGGCATCGCCCGCGCCTTCCAGATCCCGCAGCTCTTCACCGACCACAGCCTGATCGACAACCTGATGCTGTCGATCGCCGCGCGCCACGGGATCTGGCAGGCCCTGAGCCCGCTCGACCGCCCGGAATACCGCGCCGAGGCGATGGAGATCCTCGAGCTCCTCGGGCTCGCCGCCCACGCCGACACCTTGACCGGCACTTTGCCCGAGGGCCTGCGCAAGCTCGCCGACATCACGCTCGCCTTCGCGCTCGATCCGCGGCTCCTCGTCCTCGACGAGCCGACCTCGGGCGTGTCCTCGATCGAGCGCTTCCAGATCATGGAGACGCTGATGAAGGCGATGCGCAGCCGAAAGCTCTCGGCGCTCTTCGTCGAGCACGACATGGACGTGGTCGAACGCTACGCCGACCGGGTCGTTGTCTGGAACGCGGGGCACGTCATGGCCGAGGGCCGCCCTGCCGAGGTCATGCAGGACCCGCGGGTCCTCGAAAGCGTCGTGGGGGTCGCCTGATGCTCAAGGTCGAGAATCTGGACGTCGAGATCGCCGGCGTCGACGTGTTGCGCCGAGTCAGCTTCACGCTGACCGCGGGCGCGGTGACGGTGCTGGTCGGCCGCAACGGCGCCGGCAAGACCACGACGCTCCGCGCGATCATGGGGCTCCTGCCCTGGAAGGGGGGACGGGTCGAGGTCGACGGCACCGAGCTCGGCGGCCTGCCCGGCAACGCCCGGGCCGGCATCGGCCTCGGCTACGCGCCCGAGGATCGCCGGCTGATCCCGGACCTTTCCGTGGAGGAGAACATTCTCGTTCCCGGCCTCGCACGGAAGATGCCGGCGCCCGAGCTCAAGCAGCGGCTCGACGAGGTCTACGACCTGCTGCCGCAGCTCGGCACGCTTCGTGCACGGCCCGCGGGCGGCGTCTCCGGCGGCCAAGGCAAGATCGTCGCGCTCGGCAGGGCACTGATGATCGCCGACAAGGTGCTGATGCTCGACGAGCCGTTCCAGGGCCTCGCCCCGGCGCTCGCGCTCGACTACGCGCGCACGCTGCAGCGCTGCCACGAGCAGAAGCGCGACATCGCGATCCTGGTGACCGAATCGACGCCGAAGCTGCTCGACGCGATCGCGAGCGATACGCTGCTGCTCGAGCGCGGCGAGATCGTCCGGGCCGAGCCATGATCCATGTTCGTGGCTCGCAAGGGAGCATCGGCCCGATGCGCCTCCACGGCGAGGGCGGCCTGCGACTCGACGCCTCCGTCGTCGCCATCGGCGCCTTCGATGGGGTGCACCGCGGCCACCAGTCGGTCATCCGCCAGGCGGTCGCGACGGCGCGGGCGCTCGGGGTTCCCGCGGTCGTCTATACCTTCGATCCACCACCCAAGGCCGTTTTCGCCGGCGCCAGAGTCCTCACCCCGATCGAGGAGAAGCTCCGCCGCATGGCCGGCCTCGGCGTCCATCATGCGGTCGTGGCCGGTTTCGACCGTGCCTACGCGTCGCGCCCCGCGGCGTCCTTTCTTGACGAACTTTCGGCATTGCACCCCGCCGAGGTCCGGGTCGGAGCGGACTTCCGCTTCGGCGCCGGGCGCGCCGGGGACGTGACCATGCTTCGCCGGCACTTTCACGTTTCTGTTGCCGACTCGGTTCGTTGCGAAGCCGGTGAAATCATCTCGAGCACCCGCATACGCAATCTCATCGCCCGCGGTGACACAGACCTGGCATCGCAACTACTAGGTGATCGGTGCCCTCGTGGTCGCACCGGCAAGAGCGGAAGCGTCACTGCAAGGGCGAGCAAGTCTTCATCTTCGGCCGCGTCGGATCGGACGGCCAGACGGAGATATACTTCGGCAGGGTGGCCCGCGGCCAATGCGTGCCTCGAGCTCCAGACCACCACGCGGTCGGCGTAGCTTACGAACTTGTCGCGGAAACCGTTGAGCGGTGGCTCGGCCTTACTCGTTGGAACATCCGGCCTGGAAACCGTTGTCGCAGTGCTTCTTCAGCCGCTCGGTGTCCTCGGGGGTCCAGTTCTCCGGTGCGGTGACCTCGACCCAGGGACCGATGTAGTCCTGCGAGTAGTAGGAGTGCCCGTATCCGGGCGGAACCAGCGTCGAGACGGCCATGTCGAGCGCCAGCTGGAATTGCGTGACCACCGGAACGAAGCGCAGGTAGGGCGATACGCCGTCGCCGGGCGGCTCGCTCATCCAGACCGGCTTGCGGAAAAGCGACAAGGGCTCGAAGAACACGATCGCGTCGCTTGGATATTGGAGGAACATGATCCGCATGTCGCCCCAGGGCGCGGCGCCGGCGCTGCCGTCATCCGCCCGCGAGGCATAGCGGATGAACGAGCCTCTGCCGATCCTCGGCTTGATCCACGGCGAGCCCGGGTTCCGGGCGTTCTGGACGCGGTTCCAGAAATCCGACGGGAACGGCGGGCCGGCCCAGAAGGCGCCGTCGATCGGATCGTCGACGAGGCGGAAGAGGTTCGTGGCGTACATCGACGACCAGGCGCCGAGGCTCAGGCCGTGGACGTAGAAGCGGGGACGATCGTCCTCGGGCAGCGTCTTCCAGTAGTCGTGGATCACCGCGAGCGTGGCCGTCGCCTGGTCGAGGCCGGTCCGCGTCTCGAACATCAGGGCGAAGGGCGACTGCATGTAGGAATACTGGACCGCCACGGTCGCGATATCGCCGTCGTGCATGTACTCGACCGGGTCGTGCGAGCCGGGGTCCATCCAGCCGGTTCCCGTCGGGCTGGTGACGATCAGGACCTTGCGGTCGAAGGCGCCGAGGCGCTTGAGTTCGTCAAGCGCCAGCTCGGCGCGTTCCTGCGGCGTATCGGCATTGGCGCGCCCGACATAGACCCGGATGGGGTCGAGGGCCGGCCGGCCCGTGAAGGCGGCAATGGCCTCCGCGTCGGGACCGCTGGTGATGAAGTTTCGCCCCGGCTGTCCCATCGCCTCCCAGTCGACGAGCGAATCCGGGCTGCCCACGAACCGAGCCTCGGTCGGTCCCGGCGGCGCGCTGGCGAAAAGATCCTGGGCCGTCTCGAACGTCGTGTCGAGGAAGTTGATTACATTGTCGAGCAGCCCGTCGCGCGTCACGACGAAGAGGACGAGGGCCACGACGAGAAACCCCAGCACATTGGCGCGTCGTTCCGGCATGATCCGGTAGAGCCGGTGCCGCACGAAGGACGAGAACAGTGCCACGATGTGGCCGACCAGGAAAAGGACTGCGAAGGCGACCGCGGTGATGAGAAGCACCTGGAGGATATGCGCGTCCTGCACCGGTTCGACTCGCATCCGTTGCCGCAGGTCGTTCTGCCAGGTCTGCCCGTACCAGAGCGACCACGCCAGGAGCGCGAGCGCCATCGCCCAAAGGAGCCGGAAGCCGACGCGACGCGGGCCCCCGTGCAGGACGGGCATGTCCGCTGCGTTCCAGAGCAGTTCGAGAATCCGCCCGGCGAGGTAGCCGAGCGCCATCACGACCCCGCCGAGAACCCCCTGCATCATCGAGGTGCGTGGAATGAGCGACGGAGTGAACGACGCCGCAAGGAACAGGACGCCGAGAAGGAGGCTGAACGCAGAGAAATGCGGGATGAGTCGCCGGTGCATTGTTCGCTTTCGCAGTTTGTCGGGGCAGGATCTTAGCGACCGGTTCGGTGCCATCAAGCCGAGTTATCCTAGACCTTTTCCCCATCGAAAGAACATCCGAAGGACCGTGGCGAATATCCTTCGGCTCCCCGCCCGCCCGGCGGCTTCAGAAGTCGACCGCCTCCCGGGCGATAAGGCCGGTCATGCAGTGTCGGGCGCGCCGGTCGGGGGTGTCCCGCAGTGGGACATTGTGTAACAAGTTGTTACTAATGGCATTTTTCAACAGGGGTCAAGTGCCCGCTCCGGAGGGGCGTAGGGCGGGTCGCCTCGCAAGCGTCGGTTCGGGTCGGTGCTCGTCCGTTCCGTTCAACCGGGTCCCGTTTGGGAGGGACTCGCGTGCATGGGCATAGGGACCAAATGATCCATCTCGCTTCGTCGCTTCCAGGTCGCCGCTCAGCGAGATGCGATGTGATCGGAGCGATTATCCGATCAATCATGAGTTGCCGAGCCGAGGCAATCGGCGTGGAGACCCACGCGCGGAACGAACCATCCGGCGTGCCGGTCGAAGACCTGCTTACGGGCCGAAGTCGCGCTGAAACATCGGGCCGCCCCGTCGCCGCGGAAAGCCGTAGCCGTGGATCTCGACGAGGTCGATGTCTTCGGGGCGTGCGGCGATGCCTTCGTCGAGTATCACCGCGCCCTCCGTGCCCATCAGGCCAACGAGATGCGCGGCGATGTCGCGAGGAAGCTCTCCGCCACGAATCGCTGGTGCGAGAAGCGCCGAGACGGCGGCGGAAGGCCGCGGCCGGCGGTCGCCGGGGGCGTAGTCGTACCAGCCGCAGCCGGTCTTCTGGCCGCGGCGGCCAGCCCGGACGAGGATATCGCCGAGTGCTTCAGGGACGTTCTCGCCGCGGGCGCGGGCGCCCTCGCGCTGGAGAAAGGCGATGTCGAGACCCCCGAGATCCTGGGCCTCGAAGGGACCCATCGCGAAGCCGTAGTTGCGCATCGCGGCGTCGATGTCGGCGATGTCGGCGCCGCTGCGGACGAGGTCCTCGGCGGCGGCGCGGTAGCGCTTGAGGATGCGGTTGCCGATGAAGCCGTCGCAGATGCCGGCCTGCACCGGAACCTTACGGAGTCTGGCGGCGAGGGCAAAGCCGGTGGCGAGCGTCTCGGGCGCGGTTTCGGGGGTCGGAACGACCTCGAGGAGCTTCATCACGTTGGCCGGGCTGAAGAAGTGCAGGCCGATGAAGCGGCTCGGGTCGGGCAGGCCTTCGGCGACGGCACGGGGGTCGAGGTAGGAGGTGTTGGTCGCGAGGATCGCGTCCGCGCGGCAGGCACGGCCGAGCGCCTCGAAGACCGCGCGCTTGACCGAAAGCTCCTCGAAGACGGCCTCGATGACGAGGTCGGTGTCAGCGAGCCTCGCGTAGTCCGTCGTGCCGCTCAGGCCCGCCTTGCGGGCGGCGGCCTCGGACTCGCCGATGCGCCCGCGCTTCACCGCGCCGTCGAAGATCGCGCCGACATTGCCGATTCCGCGGGCGAGGGCATCGGAGTCGCGCTCGACGAGGATGACCGGGATGGCGGCGTCGCGGAGGGCGGCGGCGATGCCGGCCCCCATGGTGCCGCCGCCGACGACCGCGGCGGTGCGGACCGGCCGCGGCTCAACGCCCCGGATGGAGGCGGGACGCAGGGCGGCGCGCTCGGCGAAGAAGACGTGGCGGAGGGCGGCGGCTTCGGGAGAGGAGCGGAGCTCGAGGAAGGTCTCGCGCTCGAAGGCCGTCGCCTCCTCGAAGGAGGCCTCGGTCGCCTTGCGGAGGCAGGCGAGGGCGCGAAGTGGAGCGGTCTCGCCGCGGCTGGCCTTCCCGACCGACTTCGCGGCCTCCTCCCAGAAGCCCGATTCGGCGGGGAGCGGTGCGCGGTCGCGGAGGGACGGCGGGAGTGCCGGCATGGCGGCGGCGAAGGCGATCGCACCGGCGCGCAGATCGCCGTCGACCAACCGATCGATCAGGCCGAGCGCGAGCGCCCGCGGCGCCTTCACCGGCTTGCCGGTCGTGGCGATCTCGACGGCGACGGCGGGCGGCACGAGGCGCGGCAGGCGCACGGTGCCGCCGGCGCCGGGGACGATGCCGAGGGTGACCTCGGGAAGGCCGACGGCGGCCGAGGCGAGCGCGACGCGGAATCGGCAGGCGAGGGCGACCTCGAAACCGCCGCCGAGGGCGGAGCCATGGATGGCCGCGGTCCAGGGTTTCTTCGCCGCCTCGATGCGGGCGACGAGGTCGGGGAGGTGCGGGGGCTGCGGAGGCTTGCCGAACTCGGTGACATCGGCGCCGGCGATGAAGGTGCGCCCCGAGCAAGTCAGCACGACGGCGTCGATCGCGGGGTCGGCGTCCAGCGCCTCCGCCGCGTCCCAGAGCGCCTGGCGGAGGGCATGCGAAAGGGCGTTCACCGGCGGATTGTCGACGGTGACGACGGCGATCCGGCCTTCGCGGGCGATGGCGAGCGGGGCGGCTTCGAGCGTGATCGACATGTCAGATCCCCAGATAGGCTTCGCGGATGCGCGGGTCGGCGATGAGCTCGGCCGCGGTGCCGCTCATGGTGACGCGCCCGGTCTCCAGCACGTAGCCGCGGTCGGCGATCTTGAGCGCGCCATAGGCGTTCTGCTCGACGAGCAGGACCGTGACGTCGAGCGCCTTCATCGATTTCACCACGTCGAAGATCTGCGCGACGATGATCGGTGCGAGTCCCATCGAGGGCTCGTCGAGCAGGAGGCAGGAGGGGCGGCCCATCAGGGCGCGGGCGATGGCGAGCATCTGCTGCTGGCCACCGGAGAGGCCGCCGGCGGTGAGGTTGCGCTTCTCCTTCAGGATCGGGAACATGGCGAAGGCGTTGGCCATGTCCTTCGCCACCCGGTCGTCGGTATAGAGGAAGGCGCCGAGGCGGAGGTTCTCCTCCACGGTCAGGTTGGTGAAGATCTGCCGGCCCTCGGGCGACTGGGCGAGGCCGTATCCGAGGCGCTTGTACGCCGGGACCGTGGTGAAATTCTCGCCGCGGAAGGTTATCGCGCCGCCGGTCACCGGCTGGACGCCGGAGAGGCAGCGCAGGAGCGTGGTCTTGCCGGCGCCGTTGGCGCCGACGACGGTGACGATCTCGCCCGAGTTCACCGCGAGGTCGATGCCGTGCAGCACCTCGATGCGGCCGTAGCGGGAACGCAGGCCTTGGACGCTAAGCATGGGCGGCCTCCGTTCCGAGATAGGCCTCGATGACCTTGGGGTTGCGGCTGACTTCCTCGGGCTTGCCCTCGGCGATCTTCTCGCCGTGGTCGAGGACGACGATGTGGTTCGAGATCCGCATGACCATCTTCATGTCGTGCTCCACCAGCAGGATGGCGACGCCGGAGGCGGCGACCTCGGCGATCAGGTGGTCGATCTCCTCGGTCTCGACGGCGTTGCAGCCGGCGGCGGGCTCGTCGAGCAGAAGGACCCGCGGCTTCAGCGCCAGCGCGCGGGCGATCTCGAGCCGCTTCAGCGCCCCGTAGGAGAGCGAGCTCGCCTCCTTTTCGGCGGCGTTGCCGAGGCGGACGCGATCGAGGAGCGCACGGGCCCCCTCGGCGGCCGCCCTGGCGCGGCGGCGGGTCGAAGGAAGGTTCAGGAGATCGGCGAGGAGCGGCCCCTTCTCCTGCAGGTGGAAGCCGGCGATCGCGTTCTCGAGCACCGTCATCGTCTGGAAGATCTGCAGGTTCTGGAAGGTGCGCGAAAGGCCGCGGCGGGCGAGGAGATAGGGGTCGAGGCCGGTCACGTCCTCGCCGTCGAGCTTCACGCTTCCCGCGCCCGGGCGGTAGACCCCCGAGATCATGTTGAAGAGCGTGGTCTTGCCGGCGCCGTTCGGACCGATCACCGAAACGATCTCGCCGGGGCTGACGCAGAAGCTCACGTCGTTGACGGCGCGCAGGCCGCCGAAGGTGATGCCGAGCCCCTGGACTTCGAGAAGCGTGCTCACTTGTCCCTCCCGCGGAGCGCGCGCAGGATGCTGGGAAGCAGCCCGTCGCGCATGAAGATCATGCAGAGCATCATCACCAGGCCGAGCATGATCTGCTCGTACTCCTGGAAGACGGTCAGCACCTGGGGCAGCGTGGTCAGGATCGCCGCGCCGAAGAAGGCGCCCAGCACCGAGGCCGCGCCGCCGAGCACCGCCATGGTCACCATCTCGATCGAATGCATGAAGCCCGCGACATCGGGGGTGACGAACTTGTTCTGCAGGGCGAGCAGCGAGCCCGAGAGCGAGGCGTAGACCGCCGAGATCACAAACGCCTGGAGCTTGAGCCGGGCGACGTCGATGCCGACGGTGCGGGCGGCGATCTCCGACCCATGCAGCGCGCGCAGCGCGCGGCCGGTGGGGCTGTTGTGCAGGTTGAGGGCGACCCAGGCGCCGAGCACGAGCACGAGGCCGGAGAAGAAGTACCAGAACTGCGGGTTGGAGAGGTCGATGCCGATCGCCTCCAGCGCGTCGTTCAGGCCGAGGTCGGGCACCTCGATGCCGTCGGGGCCGCGGGTCAGCCAGGCCTCGTTGGCCAGGATCATCGAGACGAGGATGCCAAGCCCAAGGGTGGCGACCGCGAGGTAATAGCCCTTGAGCCGCAGCACCGGCCGCCCGATCAGCCAGGCGATGGCACCGGAGACCACCGCGCCGAGGATGGCGGCGAGACCGGGATGCAGGCCCAGGTGGATCGGCGCCAGCGCGCAGGCATAGGCGCCGATCCCCGCGAAGCCGGCATGGCCGAGGCTGATCTGGCCGGCGTATCCGGTCAGGATCACGATGCCGGTGACCGCGAGCCCGTTGACGAAGATGAGCGAGCCGACCCGGTAGTAGTAGTTCGACGGGAAGAAGAAGGGCGAGGCGATGACGATCGCCGCGAGGACAAGGAGCGTGACGTGTTTCGCGCGCATGGTCACACCCGATCCGTCGACTTGCGGCCGAAGATGCCCTGCGGCATCGCGAAGAGCACGATCAGGATGACGACGAAGGCGGCGGCGTCCTTGTAGACCGACGAGATGTAGCCGGCGGTCAGTGCCTCGATCAGGCCGAGGAGGATGCCGCCGACCAGGGCGCCGATCGGGCTGCCCATGCCGCCGAGCATGGCGGCGGCGAAGCCCTTGAGCGCCAGCGCGATGCCGACGTCGTAGCTCGTGTTGGTGATCGGCGTGACCAGCACGCCCGCCAGCGCGCCGATGGCGGCGGAGAGCGCGAACGACAGCGTCATCACCCAGTTGGTGTTGATCCCGACGAGCTGCGCCGCGAGGCGGTTGTTGGAGGTGGCGAGGACGGCGCGACCGGTCAGGGTCTTTGTGAAGAAGGCCCAGAGGCCGGCGAAGACGGCGATCGCGCCCGCCAGTACCCAGAGCGACTGCGGCAGGATGGTCGCGCCCATGATCTGGATCGGCGTGTCGCCGGAGAAGGCGGGGAAGCGGTGCAGCTGCTTGTCGAAGACGAGCTGCGCCACGCCGCGGATGAAGATCGAGGCGCCGATAGTGATGATGATCAGCGAGACGACCGGCGCGCCGCGGGCGGGCTCGATCGCGAGCTTGTTGAGCAGGACGCCGACGACGGCGGTCCCGGCGATGGCGATCAGCGCCGCGAGCGGCAGCGGCAGGCCCGCCATGCTGGCGAAGACCGTTATCATGCCTCCGAGCATCACGAACTCGCCCTGGGCGAAGTTCACGACGTCCGAGGCGTTGTAGATGATGGTGAAGCCCAGCGCGACCAGCGCGTAGACCGCGCCGACGGTCACGCCGGACAATATGAATTGCATGAGTTCGGCCATCGGCGTCGAGCTCCAGCGAGGGGATGGGGGCGCCCGGAAGATCTGGCCCGGGCGCCGGGCGGAACTACTGGACCAGGGTCCAGTTGCCGTTCTGGATCTCGAGCATCTGGAAAGCCGAGAGGTCGAAGCCGAGGTGATCCTCGGGCGTCATGGTGACGACGCCGGTGGTGCCGGCGAGGCCCGAGGTCTGCTCTATGGCGTCGCGGATGTCCTCGGGGTCGGTCGAGCCGGCGCGGGCGAGCGCGTCGGCGAGGATCGCGAAGGCGTCGTGGGCGTAGCCGCCGAAGGTCGAGGGTGCCTCGCCATAGGCCGCCTGGTACTCGTCGATATAGGCCTGGACGACCGGCTTCTGCGGATCGTCCCCGGCGAGGAGGTCGCCGACCAAGAGCGCGGTGCCGGGCAGCCGCACGCCCTCGGTCGCCTCCGCCCCGGCGAGGTCGATGAAGCCCTTCGAGGCGACGCCGTGGCTCTGGTAGAGCGGCAGGCCGACGGCAAGCTGCTGGTAGTTGCGGGTCACGACCGACGGGCCCTGGCCGAAGTCGGCGTTGAGCACCGCCTCTATGCCGGCAGTATTCTTGATGTTGGTGAGCTGCGGCGTCATGTCGGCGTCGGTCGGGCCGTAGCTCTCGTCGGCGAGCACCTCGATGCCGTAGTCCCCGACCACCTCGAGGCACTGCTCGCGCATGGAGGCGCCGAAGCCGCCGGTGCCGGAGATCATGCCGATCTTGGTGATGCCTTGGGCCTTCATGTCCTCGAAGATCTTCTGGCAGGCCATGCGGTCGGTGTGCGGGGTCTTGAACACCCATTCCTTGACCGGGTCGATGATCTCGATGGCGCCGGCGAGCGAGATGAACGGGATCTCGGCGTCCTCGACGACCGGGACGATCGACATGGTGGTGCCGGTGGTGGTGCCGCCGATGATCGCCTGCACCTCGTCGTCCTCGACCAGGCGGGTGGCGAAGGTGCGCGCCTTGTTCGGGTCGCCGCCGTCGTCGTAGAGCGTCAGCGCGATCATCTCGCCATTGATCCCGCCGGCGGCGTTGAGCTTCTCGACCATCATCTTGAGGGTCTTCGCCTCCGGGTCGCCGAGGAAGGCGGCTGGGCCGGTTTCGGACACGGTGGCGCCGATCCTGATGTCGGCCTGCGCGGCGGTGGTGAGTCCGAGTGCGGCGAGGGTAGCGAAGGCAGTCAGGGTCTTCATGGGTTTCCTCCCCTTGGGTGTGTCGGCAGTCTTCAGGTTCAGGCGGCGACCGGCCGGCGCCACATCGCCCGCACGAAGCGGCCGGCGACGAAGGCGGCGTCGGTCAGGCTGGCGTTGCCGGCCGGGTTGAGGCCGGTGACGTGGAAGTCGCTGAAGGCGGCGGACTGGTTGACGAAGATGTTGCCGGTCAGATTGACTGACAGGTTGACGCCCGCCCTCGCGAACGCATCCGCCGCTCGCAGGATCCGCGCCTCGTCGGTGTCGTAGAGCGCGGCCGTGATCGCGCCCTTGCGCCGGGCCAGGGCCGCGGCCCGGGCGATGCCGTCCTCGGCGTCGTCCACCGCCACGACGAAGGCGATCGGTCCGAACCGCTCCTCGCCATAGGCGGCCTCGTCGGCGGCCTCGACCGCGACGATCAGCGGGGTCGCGCTGCGGCCCTCCGCCAGCGGCGCGCTGTCGCGCACCACCCGGCCCAGCCCGCGCGCCGCGGCGATCCGCTCGAGCGTCGCCGGGTTGGCGATGGCGCCGGCCACACCCGCGGCCCGGGCCGGATCGGCCAGAAGCGCGTCGACCGCCGCCGCGATGCCGGCGGCGACCTCGCCGAAACCCTTGTGCCCCTCGTCGGTCTCGATGCCGCCCCTCGGCACGAAGATGTCCTGCGGCGCGGTGCACATCTGCCCCGAGTAGAGCGCCAGCGAGAAAGCGATGTTCGCGCACATCGGCCCGAAGACGTCGGTCGCGGCCACGACGATCGAGTTGACCCCCGCCTCCTCCGTATAGACCTGCGCCGCGCCCGCATTCGCCCGCACCCAGGCGCCGAAGGCGTTCGAGCCGGTGTAGTCGACGATCGCGACCGCCGGATCCGCCACCAGGTCCTTCGTGACCGGCGCCTCGGCCGAATCGGCCGCCAGCAGCACCACGTCGCGCGGCAGCCCCTGCTCGGCCAGCAGGTCGCGGAGCACCGCGACGGTCAGCGCCAGCGGCAGGATTGCGCCCGGATGCGGCTTCACGATCACCGTGTTCCAAGGAGTGGAGATGAGCCAGAAACCCGGAACGCAGCAGAGCGGCCGCCGAGAAGGTGGTGAAAGAGATCCGTCGAGCGACGCGGAAGCAGCATTCGGCGGAGGAAAGATCAGGATCGTCCTCGCCGGGTTGCGCGGCGAGGACAGCATCGCGGAGCACTGTCGCCGAGAAGGGATCGCGCAGAGCCTGTACTACAGCTGGTCGAAGGAGTTCCTCGAGGCCGGCAAGCGACGCCTTGCGGGCGACACGGCACGTCAGGCGACGAGTCCTGAGGTGAAGGAGAAGCTGCGCGCCGAGGCGGCGGCGCTGAAGGAGGCGGTGGCTGATCTCACGCTGGAGAACCGTCTGCTCAAAAAAGCATGACCGGGGCTGGGGCGACCGCGCATGAGGTATGTCGCCGCCGAGAAGCCTCGAGATCATCCGGCTGGTCGAAGGATCGCACCTGCCGGTGCGCCGGACCCCTGGCGCGGATCGAAAAGCGCCGTCCGCGACCTTCTACCGCTGGTACGACCACGCTACCGTGAGCATGGGCCGGAAGGCTTTGAGGACCGGTCGCCCAGGCCCGGCCGGTGTGGAACCGCATCCCCGAGCCGGTGCGGGGAGCGCATTCGCCCTCGCGCTCGAGGCGCCGGAGCTGTCGGCGCGGGAGCTGGCCATCCGCTTCACCGACGAAGAGAAGTATTTCGTCTCAGAGGCTTCGGTCTATCGCCCGCTCAAGGCGCACGACCTGATCACCAGCCCCTGCCTTCGTCGTGGCAAAGGCGGCAGAGGCGTTCACTGGAACAGACGACGGCACCGAAACCAGCTCTGGCAGACTGACTTCACCTATCTCAAGGTCGCCGGCTGGGGCTGGTTCTACCTCTCGACGATCCTCGACGACTATTCCCGCTTCATCGTCGCCTGGAAGCTCTGCACCAGCATGCGCGCCGGTGACGTCACCGATACGCTGGAGCTTGCCCTGGCGGCCTCCGGGCTGCGACACCGCCAACGTCGTCCATCGTCCCCGGTTGCTCAGCGACAACGGCTCGTCCTACGTCGCGGGCGATCTCGCCGGACTGGCTCGCGGACAAGGGTATCGCCCATATCCGCGGCGCGCCGAACCACACCCCAGACCCAAGGCAAGATCGAGCGCTGGCACCAGACGCTGAAGAACCGCGTTCTGCTCGAGAACTACTTCCTGCCGGGCCAGCTCGAGGCCGCCGTCGCAGCCTTCGTCGAGCACTACAACCACTGCCGCTACCACGAGAGCCTCGGCAACCCTGACCCCGCCGATGTCTACCTCGGCCGCGGTCAGGCCATCCCTCGAGGCCCGGGAAAAGATTAAGAAACAACCACCATTCAAAACCGCCGCTTGAGCCATCACGGCCGAGCGGCCTAACCTGAAACAGATGAGCCAGAGCCCTCAATGCTCGATCAGCTTAGATGTCCCGAAAGTCTGACGACGGACACGAAAGACAGAAAGTCCCAGATACTCCGGTGAAGGGGTTAGCCGCTCGTTGACAGCACAACGGAGTCGCATGACTATCCCGCTCGGAACGGGGGTGGCCACCGATGCGGTCCGATGTGGCATTCGCCGTGGTCTCGGGCGTCTTGTTGGCGCTCGGTCATGGAAGGGCCTTGGCTCAGTGTGTCGCCTCAGAGCCTGGATCTTCAACCTACACATGCAGCGGTGATTTCGAGAATACCACCCTTTCCCTTCCGGGCGGCGACGTTCCATCCAGCGCCGACACGCTCCTCATCGAGAACCTGACCGCGGACATCGGACCAGGCGATAGTACGCTCGACGCTGTCGGAACGGTCAACGTGGACTATCCCGCCGATGCCGAAGCTGAGGGGCCACTGACGCTGTCGGTGACGTCCGATACGTACTCTGTGTTGGTCAAGGAAGATCAGCTCGGAATCCTGTTCGAGAGCACCAGTCAGGACGCTTCAGCCGGCTCCAGCCTACCCGGCTCGGCAGGACGTTCGCTGATCTTTGACGGGTCCATCGACATCGAAGGCCAGGCCCCCTCCGGTGCTTCGGTGAACGGCGCCGAGGTCGCTACCGCGGCAGGCAACGGAAACACACCGTCGGAAGTCTCGGGCGACGGGCTCGTCGGCGGATCCGGCGGCGACGGCGGCGCGGTGACGGTTTCGGCCGGCGGAATGTATAGTTCGACAACTGAGGGCAGCATCTGGCTCGGCCTTGGCGTCACCAGCACCGGTGGCGACGGCGGAACCGGAGGTACATCCGCGGAAGAAGACGGCGGAACGGGCGGAGCGGGTGGCAATGGCGGGGCCATCACGCTGGGGGCGGACGAAACGTTGACGCTCGATGTCGCGTCCGACGAGCTGGGCACCGATCCGCGCGGCGCAGTCATCGTAAGTTCGATCGGTGGCACAGGTGGTGATGGGGGTGCAGGCAACGAACTGACCGGCCACGGCGGCACGACGGGTGCCGGTGGTGACGGCGGGCGGATCAGCTTTGCGGATACCAGCGAAGACACGTGGGCGATCGATACCGTCAACATTCCGGGATTCTATCTTCTGAGTTCCGGGGGAACGGCCGGCGGCAGCGGACATAGCCCCGGCGCAGGCGGCGCCGGCGGCAACATCGACAAGGCCAGCGGATCCGAAGTGACCATCTCGACCGACGGGGATATGGCCATTGCCTTCCAGGCGGTTTCGCGCGGCGCCCAGGGCGTCGAAGCCGGTGGCGATGCAGGGGTGCCGGGGAACGGCGGAAAGATCAGCATTGCGGACAGCTGGACCATCTCGACAACGGGATCGCAGGCACATGGCATCGCCGCCTACAGCCTCGGCGGCTCTCCGGCGTCTGGTTCCTCGTCCGGAGCCGGCGCAGGCGGCGAGGTGACCCTGGATGTGTCCGGCAACATCACGACCACGGGGTCGCAGGCTCTCGGCATTGTGGCCCAGTCGGTTGGCGGGCACGACGGGTCAGGTGGTACCTATTCGTCACCGTCCGTGGATTTCGGCGTGGTCGAAGGCGCGAGTAACGGCGACAGCAACACTGTCTCGGTCACCAGCGCGGCAACGATAACGACCTCGGGCTCGGAGGCGGCAGGTATAGCACTACAGTCGATCGGTGGCGGTGGCGGTGCCCTCGGCGACCAGTTCGACAGCTTCTTCTCCGGAAACTCTGAAACGGTTGGTGGAGCAGGCGGCACCGTCGATGTAACGAACAACGGCGAGGTTACCACGAACGGTGCCGGCGCCGATGCTATCCTCGCCCAGTCTCTCGGCGGAGCCGGTGGCGTCGGATCGTCGAGCACGGCGGGTTCCGGTCTCGGCTCGAAACCCAGCAAGGACGGTGCCGACGGCGGTACCGTGACCGTGGTCAATACCGGGACGATCAATGCCGGCGGCACGGCACCGGTCACGGAGGATTCGTCCGACACATGCGGCGGCGGGTGCTCGATCGGCATATTCGCGCAATCGGTCGGCGGCGGCGGAGGTAAGGGCCATACGGCGCATGGGGCGTTCAATGCGACCGGCGGCAAGGGCGGCGACGGCGGCATGGGCGGCGACGTGGAGGTGGTGAACTCCGGAGAAATCAATACCTTCCGCGATCATTCCGCGGCCATCGAGGCGCAGTCCATCGGCGGCGGCGGTGGCCAAGGCGGTGGCGCCGTCAGCGGAGGTGTCGGTTTCTCACATTCGGTGGGTGGCCAGGGCGGCGATGGCGGCAACGGCGACACCGTTCTCGTCCAGCACCGGTTCGCCGGGATCGAGACCTATGGCGACAATTCCGACGGTCTCCATGTGCAGAGCGTTGGCGGCGGCGGTGGCCGTGGCGGCTTCGCGATCTCGGGCGCGGTCGAGGGCCTCAGCGCGATCGCAGTCGGCGGAAAGGGTGGCGGCGGAGGGAATGGCGGAGACGTCACCGTCTGTCTCGATCAGACAAGCAGCAGTCCGTTCGCCGCCTGCGATCCCGGCAGCGCGCCCGATGCAACGACACCGACGACGATCGTCACGAAGGGCGACAACGCCAAGGGCATCTTCGCCCACTCGGTCGGTGGCGGTGGCGGCAACGGCGGTTTCTCGGTAGCCGGGTCTGCGTCGATCGGCCTTTCCGGCGCCTTTGCGATCGGCGGCAGCGGCTCGGATGGAGGATCAGGAGGAACGGTCGACATCGCTACGGCATTTGGGTCGATCACGACCGCAGGCACTGACGCGGCGGGTGTGGCGGCCATGTCGGTCGGGGGTGGTGGCGGCAATGGAGGGCTCGCCATTGCGGGCACGCTGACCATACCGGCGGACGACGCTGGCGCCGGCATCGGCGTGTCGGTCGGCGGAAGTGCCGGAGGCGGCGGCGGGGCCGAGGTTGTGTTCCTGGATGCAACCGGGAACGTAACGACGCAGGGCGACCGTTCGCCTGGCCTGATGGCGCAATCCATTGGCGGGGGAGGCGGCAATGGCGGGGCGAGCGTGACCGGCAGCATCAGTGCCTCCGACACGGCGACACTGAATGTCGCAGTCGGAGGGTCCGGCGGCGATGGCGGTGACGGAGAGGAGGCGACCGTCAACTACACGAGTGGTTCGATCGCAACGTCGGGCAATTCCTCGCATGGAATTCTGGCGCAGTCGATGGCGGGAGGCGGCGGGCATGGCGGGCTGTCGGTCACGGCCGCCCTCACGACGTCGGACAGCACGACACTCGGGGTCAGCGTCGGTGGCGACGGCGGCGGCGGCGGCACGAGCGGTCTCGTGAACGTCATCAGCGGCGGCACCATAGCAACGAGCGGGATCGACTCCCACGGCATCCTTGCCCAGTCGAGCGGTGGTGGCGGCGGCTACGGTGGTTCGGCGTTCACGGCCTCCGCCGCCAATTCGGGCTCGGTGGACGCAAATGTGACGGTCGGCGCGGCGGGAGGTGATGGTGGCAAGTCTGCCCCCGTCTCTGTCACGAACACCGGTGCGGTCGGCGTGACGGGCGATCAGTCGAAGGGCATCGTTGGGCAGTCAATCGGCGGGGCCGGCGGCCACGGTGGCCTTGCGGTGACGGCAAGCTTCTCCAATTCGGAGGACGACAAGAGTGCCGCGGTCGCGGTTGGGGGCGCGGGCGGCAAGGGTGGCAGTTCCGCGGCGGTTACGGTGACGAACAGCGGGACCATCTCGACGGGTGACGGCACTTCGGGGTCGCTGCACCAGGAGTACGGCATCCTGGCGCAATCGGTCAGTGGCGACGGCGGCTATGGTGGCCTCGCAATGGCGGCGCAGAACAACACGGGGCAAAAGTCGGTCGAACTGGTCATCGGCGGCACTGGCGGTGGCACAGAGGCAGCAGCCGGGGTCACGGTCCAGAACGGCGCCGCCATCACAACCCGCAACGACAATTCCGACGCCATTCTGGCCCAGTCGATCGGCGGCAACGGTGGCGCGGGCGGCGCTACCTACAATGCCCAGTATGCGTCCAGCAGCGATACCGAATCGAATACCTACTCCGTCGCGATCGGCGGCGGTGGCGGAAGCGGTGCGGCGGGCGGCGCGGTGACGGTGAGCCATTCGGCCGGCGCCATCGCGACTATGGGGAGCAACGCCGGCGGCATCGTCGCGCAGTCGATCGGCGGCGGCGGCGGCAGCGGCGGATCGAATGTCGCCTACGAGGTGGTTCAGGATTCCGCGTCAGGCTCGAAAACCAACGCCTCGAAGATGTCACTCAACGTCGGAGGCGTGGGAGGCGATGGCTCGCCGGCCCAGAACGTCACCGTAAGCCTTACCGGCGGCTCCATCACGACCGGGGCAGGCACGACCGCGCCCCAGGACTCGAGTGACATCGCCGATCAGGGACACGGGATCTTCGCCCTGTCGTCCGGCGGTGGCGGTGGCCGTGGCGGGCTCGGAATGAAGGGCGACATCAATGCTTCCAAGGGCGGCACGTTCACGGTGGGCGGTGCGGGCGGCGATGGCGCCACGGGACGTATCGTCTCCGTGACGGTCGAGAACGCGAGCATCACGACCAATCTCGATACCTCGCACGGAATCCTCGCCCAGTCGATCGGGGGCGGCGGAGGCAACGGCGCCATGGGTCTCGCGGGCAACGTGGACACGGACGCTTCCGTTGGGCTGGCCGCGACGATCGGCGGGCGGGCAGGCACGGGGGGCGACGCCAACGAGGTAACGGTAACGCTATCGGGCGCGGTCGAGACGCACGGTGCCGGCGCCCGCGGGATCGTGGCGCAATCGATCGGCGGCGGAGGCGGCAACGGCGGGATCGGTATCAATGGCAACCTTTCGGCCAGTTCCGATGACGGTGACAACGGCTCGCTCTACAGCCTCGCCCTCGGTGGTGCCGGCGGTGCGGCCGGCGATGCAAACGAGGTTCATGCTCTCGTCAAGCCGGCGGGCAGCATCGCCACAATGGCGACCGGGGGCAGCGTCAACAATGCCGCCCACGGTGTCCTCGCCCAGTCGATCGGCGGCGGCGGCGGCGATGGCGGCTATGGAATCGAGGGCGATGTTTCCACCAGCGAAAAGTCCCAGACCTCGGTCCTCGCAATTGGCGGGAGCGGCAGCAGCGGCGGCGACGGCGGGAACCTCTTCATCCGCAACAAGGGCTCGATTTCCGTCGCCGGCGACCATGCCTACGGCATTCTGGCCCAGTCGATCGGCGGTGGCGGCGGCAACGGCGGCTTCGCAATCGACGGCGATGTGAAGAGCGCCAAGGGCCTCGACATTGCACTCGGCGGCTCGGGCGGCTCGGGCGGCAACGGTGGCACCGTCAATCCGCAGGATACCAGTGACGGCTCCTCGCAGGACACCACGTTGAGCGGTGCGATCACAACCACGGGCGACTTCAGCCACGGGGCCGTATTCCAGTCCATCGGCGGCGGCGGTGGCAATGGCGGAGCCAGCGTCAATGGCTCGTTCGCCGATGCCGGGGGTGACGATGTGGCCATCTTGCTCGGAGGTGCAGGCGGTGACGGCGGCGCTGGCGGGATCGTCTACCTCAACCAGTTCACCACGACGACTGTCGGCCTAGAGATAACCACTGCGGGGACACAATCCGCAGGGATCGTGGCGCAGTCGATCGGCGGCGGCGGCGGCATGGCCGGCAACGACCTGGTCGGAACCGTGGCGGATGGCTCCAGCGCCGAGAACCTCACCCTGTCCGTCGGGGCCACCGGCGGGGACGGCGGCAGCGGAAGCACCGTGGCCCTGATCAACATCTCGCCCATTGAGACGGGAACGAACGCATCGTCCGGACAGGTCTATCAGTCCTTTGGCATCCTGGCACAGTCGATCGGTGGAGGCGGCGGGCTTGCAAGCCATGGCGGCGGATTGAGCTACAAGGGCAAGTCGGTCGGTGTTTCGATGGCGGCCGGTGCGGCCGGGATCCCCGGCGACGGCGGCGAAGTCGTTCTCGACAATACGGCGGCCGTGACGACACACGGTTTCGACTCCCACGCCCTTGTGGCGCAGTCCATCGGGCGCGGCGGCGGAATCGTGGGTGTCGGGATGAGCAACAGCCTCGAGGCCAGCGGGACAGAGGTAACCTATTCGGCAACACTCGGGGGGTTCAGCGACAGCAATCAATCCAGGGCGTCCGAAGTTTCGATCCGCAATACTTCCGAACTCGCGACTGACGGGGAAGGATCGCACGGGATCCTCGCCCAGAGCATTTCCGGTGGCGGCGGTTTCGCCAGTTCGATGTTCGCCATCGAGGCCGGCTGTGACTGCAGCGACGGACTTCTCGATATCGCATCCTCGAACGCCGACGCCAATCGTGTCGGCGGGAAGCACGTCAGGACGGACAATTCCAACCCGGCGGGCGCCGTAACGGTGACGAACTCCGCCGACATCACGACCGGCGCGGACGGTTCCGTGGCGATCCTCGCCCAGGCGATCGGCGGCGGGGGCGGCATAGCATTCGACGGCGGATACGCTTCGGCATCGGCGGGGAGCCTCGAGTACTCGTTCGGCATCGGCGGAGACGATGTTGGTGGAACCGATGATGCGGGCGCCGAGGGCGGCAATGTCACGGTTTCGCACACTGCCGGAACGATCGGGACCAGCGGGTTCGGCGCGGCAGGCATCTATGCCCAGTCGGTCGGCGCCGGTGGCGGTCGGGGGCTGGTTGGAGCCGTCTCCACAATTGATGCGGACCTGTTTGTCGGCGGTTTCGGCGATGGCGACGGCGATGGCGGCGACGTCACCGTGGCGATTGACAGCGGGGCGATGGTTCAAACGCTGGAAGCGAGCCAGAGCGATACGGTAGCCGCATTCGGCGTGTTCGCACAGTCGGTCGGCGGCGGCGGAGGACACGGCGGGTCACCAACTTCGACGGTGCGATAGTCGGTACTGACCTAGCAGACAGCAACAGCACGTTGCGTGATACCACCGGCGATGGCGGGGTGGTCGCGGTTTCGATCGACGGCAATATCGCGACGCGCGGTCAGAGTTCGGTGGGCGTGTTCGCTCAGTCGGTCGGCGGTGGCGGCGGGGTCATCGGAACCGCGACGTCATCAACACCGGTCTCGCTCGGCAGCAATGGTGGCAAGGGAAAGGCCGGCGACGTGACCGTGACCGTCGGCGGGAGCGTCACCACCTCGGGCGCGGGGGCGCACGGCGTCTTCGCCCAGAGCGCCAGCGGCAAGGACTATTCGGGCCAGACGGTCGAGATCACCATTGCGAGTGGCGCCGAGGTGAAGGCGTCCGGAGCGGGCGCCTACGGTGTGTGGCTGGACAGCCCCGGCGGCAACGGAAGCGGTTCGACCAAGATAGATAATGACGGCACCATCAGCGGCGGCACACAGAAAGGAAGCCTCGGCGCAACTCGTTCCGGATCTGCCTCGTTGGCGCTCCCCGCCGTGGCCGTAAGCGAACCGGCTTCGGCGGGCGTTGTGGTCACCAACGCTGACAGAGCCGCCATAGTCAACAACGGCAGCATCGGTACCGCGGACGGCATCGGCGGCGATGCCGTCCGCAGCGATGCTACGCACACGACGATCAACAACGCGGGCACCCTGACCGGAGACCTGCACTTCAATGGTACGCGCGCGACCGTCCGCAATCGACGCACCGGAGTCCTGGAATCGGGCGGGTCCTACGACCTGACCAACCGGGGCCTGCTCGTCAATTCCGGGCGGTGGGAGATTTTCGGCAGCGGAGAGGTCGGCACCACACAGGTCACCGGCGACCTGCGCCAGACTGGGACCGGTGTGATGGCCGTCGACCTGGAGCCGGGGACCCGAACGACAAGTGCCTCGAGTGACAGGATCTCTCTATCCGGGGCAGCTGACATCGCGGGCGGTTTCGAGATCTCCCTTGGAGACCTCGGCGAGGCCGGCCTGGGAAGACGCGCCATCGAGGTTCTGGAGGCAGAACAAGGGATATCGCTGACCGACGGCATGATCGATGTCACGCAGAGCGCGGTCGCCGGCTACCGCGCGCGGCGTGGGGATCGCTCGATATCTATCAGCTTCGACATCGACTTCGCTTCCGATCGTTTCATCAATGAACTGAATGACACGGAACAGGAAGTCGCCGAATACCTCCAGGATCTGTACGAGCTTGAGGAACTGCCCCAGATCCTTGCACCTCTCGTCGACCTCGAAACGGTGAACGACTATTCGGATGCACTCTACCAATACAGTGGCGCCGTCTACGCCGACAACCGCACGGCGACGCTCCTCGGTACGCTCGACTTTCATAACTCGCTCGGCCGCTGCCATTCGGTCGGACGCGTATTCGATTCGGAGGGACGGAGCTCCTGCGCCTGGCTCGAAGGTATAGGCCGCTATCTGGAAATCGAGGAATCATCGCGTTCCGGCGGGTTCACCGATAGCAGCGCCGGCGTGGCCGGCGGAATTGATGCGACGCCGAATTCGGACATCGTCGTCGGCGGTGCATTTCAGTACATGCACCACAGCCTGAGAAACGATGCCGCCAATAGTGACGGCGATGCGGTCCAGGCTGTGGTGTATGCCGCTCGCTCGTTCGGGGCGACTTCGTTCGGCGTCTATGCCGGCGGTGGGTCTGGCTGGTTCGATGTTCAACGGGACCTCCCGTTCGGAGTGTCCACAACGTCGAACCAGACCACGCCATTTCTGGAAGGTGGCGCCTTCGCCTCCCACCGGTTTGTCACGTCGAATGGCGCGCAAGTCAAACCGCAGGTGACCCTAGGCGTTGTTCACTACCTCTCAACGAGCTTCAGCGAACCCTCGTCCACCGGTGCCGAACTCGAAGTGGAAGCGGACGATCAGACCTTTGTCTATTTTCGGCCGTCGCTGGAACTACGTAACGAGATTGAAATGAAGGGAAACAGGCACCTTGAGGCTTTCGGCTCGCTGGGCATCACCGGTTTCCTGAAGAACGACGACCCGTCGGTGACCGCATCATTTGTCGGTGCAAGCGGGGCCGGCGACCCTTTCGAGGCTCACAGCGACCTCGACAATTTGATTGCCGATGTCGAAGGCGGCATCCGGATGTCAACAAGATCCGGTTGGAATCTGGATGCCGCAGGCTTCGGCCGCGTGGCCGCCTCGACGCAGTCCTTGGGTCTGAGCCTTCAAGTCAGCCTCCCATTCTAGGCCTGGCCGCGTTTTGCCGAAAATCCGAAGGAGGCAGCAACGCATGCAGGCTCGGGTCCGCTTCAGATCCTCGTCACTCTACAAGACCGGTAGGTCTGTCGCGGCAAGTCTGTCCGCTCACTAGAGCGGAATCCGATCAGTCTGCATCGTACCCGGCGGCTGCGAAGTAGTTTGCGCATTCCCTAGATCGGGTCAGTTTTTCTCTGAATCGAGAGGGGATTCCCATCCGGGGTCGATCGTGATTCAGATTCCATACTGGTGGGGAGGCCAGCATGGATGACGAAAGCCTATTCGAATGACCTCAGAGAGCGCGTGGTCGCGGCGATGCAGTCGGGTGAGAGCTGCCGCAGTGTTGCCGCCCGGTTTGGTGTCGCGCCGTCGAGCGTGGTGAAGTGGACGAACCGGGTGCGGCGGACCGGGTCGGTCAGTCCGGCGCAGATGGGTGGGTATCGCCGTCCGATCCTCGCGCCGCACCGGGACTGGCTTTTGGAACAGGTCCGGACCTGCCCGCATGTAACGCTGAGCGGTCTGCAGCAGCTTCTGGCAGAGCGCGGCGTGACGGTCAGCCATGACACGGTTTGGCGGTTTCTGCGCGGCTGCGGGTTCAGTTTCAAAAAAGGACGCTGGTCGCCGATGAGCGCGAACGCCCCGATGTGAAGCGCCGCCGCGAGAGGTGGCGGCGACATCAGGGCCGGATCGACCCGACGCGGTTGGTCTTCATCGATGAGACCTGGGTGAAGACGAACATGGCCCCGCTCCGAGGATGGGCGCCGAAGGGCGAGCGGCTGCCGATCGGAGTGTCAGGAACTCTGTGTATTCGCCGCCGGTCCGGTTCCAATCTGACCGCCCTCAACCACCCAGCGGCGAGAAGCGATCCTCAAACGTTATGGCGAACTGGTTTACCGCTGTCAGCCATCCTCTGACGGTTCTCGAAGTTTTCCCGTGCCCCCGGATCGCGAGGTAGATCAGCTTCTCGGCGGCATCCTCGGACGGGAACGAACCGCGCGCCTTGATCGATTTCCGGATCACGCGGTTGAGGCTTTCCACGGCGTTCGTCGTGTGGATCACCCGGCGGATTTCCGGGCTGAAGGCGAAGAACGGGATCACCTCCTGCCAGGCCCGGCGCCAGGCCTGGGCGATCGAGGGACATTGATTGCCCCAAGCTTCGTCGAAGGCCTCGAGGGCGTCCCGGGCGGCCTCGGCCGTCTCGGCGCCGTAGACCTCGCGGAGCCTGGCGGCGACCGCCTTGCGGTCCTTCCAGGAACAGAAGTTCAGCGAATGGCGCACCAGATGGACGATGCAGGTCTGGACGGTCGTTTCCGGGAAGGCCGGGTTGATCGCCTCTGGAAGGCCCTTCAGCCCGTCGACGACGGCGATCAGGATGTCCTGCACGCCGCGATTGCGCAGCTCGGTCATCACCGCCAGCCAGAACCTGGCCCCTTCGTTCGCGGCGATCCACAGGCGCCCAGGACCGCGCTGCCCGTCGCCGGTGACCCTTGAGGGCGAGGTACACCGCCTCGTTCTTCACGATCCGGCTGTCCTTGTCCCTGATCTTCACCCGCAAGGCATCGAAGATGACGATGGGGTAGACGGCATCCAGTGCCCGGGAGCGCCATTCCCTGACCTCGTCCAGCACGGCGCCGGTGACGCGGGAAGATCAGGTCGGGGGACACCTCCAGCCCGCAGAGCTCTTCCCGGTGGCCGCGGATGTCGCGCATGCTCATCCCACGGGCGTACATCGCGATGATCTTATCATCGAGATCGTCGATCCGCGTCTGGCCCTTGGCGATCAGCTTCGGCTCGAAGCTCCCATCGCGGTCCCGCGGCACCTCGATCTCGAAGGCGCCGTCCTCGCCCTTCACCGTCTTGCGGCTGGCACCGTTGCGGCGGCCCGTCTGAACGGGCGGCGCTTTGACCCATGCCCGTAGCCAGGATGATCGCTCAGTTCGGCACCCAGCATCCGCTGCATCAGCGCCTTCTTGAGCTCCCTCAGCAGCCCGCCGCCACCGAGCAGGTCTTCAGGCCGCTCGCAGCCCTTCAGCAGCTCGTCCAAAATCTCGTCGTTGATTGTCTTCCCCATGGCCCACGCCATCCTTTCTTCTCAGCATGCACCGGCGGGCGCTTACACAGAAAACCGGACACTCTCCGGCATCGCCCCCTGACCCCGGACGAAGTCGCCCGCAACCGGTCGCTCGTGCCGATCCGCGCCGGCATCGAGCGGACCTACGGCACGCTGAAGCGCCGCTACGGCTGGGTTCGGGTCCGCTACCGCGGCCTCGCGAGCAACGCCGCCCACCTCGACCTGCTCTGCCTCGCCCTCAATCTGCGGAGGCTCGACGTCCTCACCCGACGAGACGGCCGGGGCTCGCCGCCCCGGCTGCGAACGGCCTCATGGTGGCCCCGCGCTGACGTGAGCCCTTGTTTCTCCTCCACGGGCTGCTGGAATCCTGACCACAGGAGAGGAACCGGAGATGAAGCGAAGCAGGTTTGCCGAAGAGCAGATCATCGGGGTGCTGCGCGAGCATGAGGCGGGGGCGTCGGTCGCCGAGCTCTGCCGCAAGCACGGGATATCGTCGGCGACATTCTACGCTTGGAAGGCCAAGTTCGGCGGGATGGAGGTGTCGGACGCGAAGCGGCTGAAGACGCTCGATGCGGAGAACGCAAGGCTGAAGCGGCTCTACGCCGACGCGATGCTCGACAACACCGGGCTGAAAGAGCTACTGGCAAAAAAAATGGCGACGCCCGCCGCCAGGCGGGACGCGGTCGCGCATCTGAGGACGAGCCTCGAGGTGAGCGAGCGGCGGGCGTGCACCATCATCGCCGCGGACCGGAGCACGGTCCGCTATTGCAGCCAACGTCCCGACGATGCCGGGGTGCGCGCGCGGCTGCGGGAGCTGGCGGATCTGCGCCGGAGATTCGGCTATCGCCGGCTGCATGTCCTGCTTCGCGGCGAGGGCCATACCCTGAACCGCAAGAAGACCCAGCGGCTCTACCGCGAGAAAGGGCTGGCGGTCCGCCGGCGCCGATCGCGCCGCCGGATCGCGGTGGCGCGCACGCCGATCCCGAGGCCGGAAGGGCCGAACTGCCGCTGGTCGACCGACTTCGTGCACGACCAGCTGGCCTGCGGGCGCCGGTTCCGGGTGCTGACGGTCATCGATGATGTGACCAAGGAATGCCTCGCCGCCGTCCCGGACACCTCGCTCACCGGCAAGCGGGTGGTGCGCGAGATGGGCGCCCTGATCGCGCGGCGCGGGCGCCCGGACGTCATCGTCAGCGACAACGGCACCGAGTTCACCTCCTCGGCAGTCCTGGCCTTCATCCAGGCAACCAAGGTCGATTGGCGCTACATCACGCCGGGCAAGCCGACCGAGAACGCCTTCGCCGAGAGCTTCCAGGGGAGGATGCGCGACGCGTGTCTCAACGCGCACCTGTTCTTCTCGATGAACCACGCCCGCGCCGCCGTCGCCCGCTGGGTCGAGGAGTTCAACACCGCGCGGCCCCACTCGGCGATCGGCTACATGACGCCGGCCGCCTACGCCGCCAAGCTCGCCGCAATGGGCGATCGGCTCCGCGTGACGGAAGCGCTCCACCGATCGCCCATTGCTCTGTCGGCGCAAGCGCGCCAGTTTGACCGCGGGACTCCAGCTTCGGCCGGATGAAAGGCGGGGGTCACAGCAAGAGGTCTCTCAGAGCCGATCCATTGCCGGCCCGATCCACCAGATGCCGGGACTGCACGGCCAGTCACCCGAATCTAAAGTTCGGCACATGTGTTTCGCTGTGTCCGCTGGCAGAACCGCTTGACGGATGCGAGGATCTCATCAGCTGATTTGACCCATCGGTATGGCTTGGGCTTCTCGTTATGCGCCTCAATGAAGGCGGCAATGTCGGCCTCTAGCTCGGCGGTGGACCGGTGGACACCCGTTGCGAGTTGCTGCGTGTCAACTCAGCGAACCAACGCTCCACTTGGTTGATCCAGCTTGCCGACGTGGGCGTGAAATGCACGTGCCAGTGCGGGCGGCGCGCCAGCCGCGCCTTGACGCGCGGCGTTTTTGTGCGTGGCATAGTTGTCCATCACCAGATGCACCTCCGGCCCGTCCGGCATGGCAACGTCGATCTTCTTGAGGAAGTCGAGGAACCCGGTCGCCCGATGCCGTTTGTAGCATTTCCGATCACTGCCCCGTGGCGATATCGAGCGCGGCAAACAGCGACGTCGTGCCGTGTCGAATGTATGTGTGGGTTCTGCGTTCGGCGACACCGACGCCATCAGCAGCACCGGCTGTTCGCGGTCCAGCGCCTGGATCTGCGATTTTTCATCTACACACGCACGATAGCCCGGTTCGGCGGCGCACATGTAAAGGCCGACGATGTCCTGCACCTTGTCGACGAACAGCGGATCGGTCGAGAGTTTGAACGTCTCGCTCCGATGCGGCTGAAGGCCGAAGGCGGCCCAGATGCGCCGGATTGTCGTATGCGACAGGCGCGTTGCTGCAACCATCGATCGGATCGACCAATGGTGGCATCCTTCGGCGCGCTGTTCGGTGTGCGTTCGATTACCGCGCAACCTGATCGTCCGATACGGTGCGTAGCCGACCGGGCCGGTATTCGTCGGTCAAACCCTCGATCCGCTCCTTCACAAACCGCCTGCGCCATTTGCCAACAGTGTGCTCATGCACACCGAGCCGCGCACCAGCCTCCTTGCTTTGAAGCCCTTCCGCGCAGAGCAAGATCATCCTGCACCGGTCCGAGAGCGACCGCGCCGCCTTGTGTCGCCGAACCTGTGCTTCGAGGAAGGCCCGTTCCTCCTCACTCAGAACGACCTCGTCTGCCAAACGCCCCACCATCGCATCATCTCCCGATATACATCAAGTTAATGATACGAATTACGGTTACAGAGGACTAGGTGAACACAAAGGTGGGCGGGACATCAGCCACCCGGTAATTATTTGTATTATCAATAGTTTAAGCAATGGTCGTGGTGCCCCAGGACGGACTCGAACCGCCGACCTACTATTTACGAAACAGTTGCTCTACCGACTGAGCTACTGGGGCTGACCAGCGCGCTCATAGCGGGCCGGGCGCCGTCCCGCAAGCGCGGAGCGCATCGCCGCGGCGCTTTCCGGTCCCGGCGGGCTCATGCAGGTTCGCCGCGCCCGCCGGCCTCCAGCGCCCGGCGGCCGGCGAGGCTTTGCATCGCGTCCGTGATGTCCTGCGCCGCCGTCCGGGCGAAGGAGCGCGGGACGCGGATCTCCCAGCCCTCCCCGGCGGCGACCAGCAGGCAGGCGACATGGCGCAGGAGGCTGCGCGCTGCGGCGCCCTCGGGGAAGGACGCGGCATCGAGATCGAGCGGAGGAGCCGCGCCAGCACCGCCCGCGCGTCGCGCCCCTCGAGCCACATCGCGGCCCAGCCGTCGCTCTGGTCGGTCACCGCCGCGAGCCCCGCCAGCGCCGACACCGCCGCCGCGGCGGCCGGGCCGGTGAGCATCCATTGCCCGGCCCCGGCCCAGATCAGCCGCCCCCCGTCGAGCGGGACCGTGCGGCCGATCTGCGGCAGCCCCGACCCGAGCGCGGCCCGCAGCGCCTCGGAGACCGCCGCCTCGCGGCCGCGGTAGGGCGCGATGACGCGGATGGGCGCCCGGGGCAGCTCGGCGAGCCGCGCGTCGCCGATCGCCAAGGGCAGGTCGAGCCCTTCGAAGGGCGAGCGAATGGCGAGCTCATCCACGCAGCCGTCCTCCCTCGGGATCGACGAAGGGCAAGGGCACCACGCGGCAGGCGGTGTCGCGGTCGCGCAGCCGGCAGACCGCGCGCAGCACCGCGCCTCTCCGCGCCCGCCCGTCGCGCAGGAAGCCGAGCGCGATGTCATGGCCGAGGGTCGGCGAGTGGCAGGCGGAGGTGAGGTAGCCGAGGTCGTTTTCCGCCAGGGGATCGGCCCCCAGTGCCACGAGATGCGCCCCGGCCAGCAGCCGCCCCGCCGGGTCGAGCGGCGCGAGGCCCACGAGCTGCTCGCGCCCCGCCCCCTTCAGGGCGGGACGGGCGGCGTTGACCTTGCCGATGCAATCCTTGGCCGTCGCGATCATCCGCCCGAGCCCGAGATCCTCGGCGGTGGTGCGCCCGTGCAGCTCGGCATGCGTGAGCAGGCCCTTCTCGATGCGCAGCACGTTGAGCGCCTCGAGCCCGTAGGCGCCGCCACCGCGCGCCGCGGCACCGGCGACGAGACGCTCGTAGAGCGCCGCGCCATGGCCCGCCGGCACCGCGATCTCGTAGGCATGCTCGCCGGAGAAGGAAATGCGGAAGAGCCGCCCCGCCACGCCCGCCACCGCCGCCTCGCCGCAGGCCATGAAAGGGAAATCGGCGTCCGACACCGGGCGCGCGAGAATGTCGTTGACGAGATCGCGCGACCGCGGCCCGGCGACGGCTACCTGCGCCCAGTGCTCGGTGACGGAGAGGACCGCGACATCGAGCTCCGGCCAGAGGCATTGCGCGCAGAATTCCAGATGCGCCATCACCTGTCCCGCCGCGGCCGTGGTGGTGGTGAGCAGGAAATGCATCTCGCCCAGCCGCGCGGCGGTGCCGTCATCCATGACGAAGCCGTCCTCGCGCAGCATCAGCCCGTAGCGAACCCGGCCGGTGGCAAGCGTCGAGATGGTATTGGCATAGACCCGGTCGAGGAATTCGGCGGCATCCGGGCCCTGGACGTCGATCTTGCCGAGCGTGGTCACGTCGCAGATCCCGACAGCGTTCCGCACGAAGCCCGCCTCGCGGTCGCAGGCCGGGCGCCAGCCGGACTCGCCCGGAGCGGGATAATGGCTCGGGCGGTACCAGAGCCCCGCCTCGACGAAGGCGGCGCCGGCCTCGGCGATGGCGTCATGCGCGGGCAGGAAGCGCTGGGGCGCCAGCCCCTGCCCCGCGCCCCCGGCGCCGAGTGCGGCGATCGGCACCGGCGTATAGGGCGGGCGGAAGGTCGTGGTGCCGGTTGCGGCGATGCCGCGCCCGGTCAGCTCGGCCAGCACCGCGAGCCCTGCCACGCCGGAGGTCTTGCCCTGGTCGGTCGCCATGCCGAGCGTGGTGTAGCGCTTCATGTGCTCTACGGAGGCGAAATTCTCCCGCGCCGCCAGCGCCACGTCCTTGACGGTGACGTCGTTCTGGAAATCGAGCCAGGCGCGGCCCTTCGCCCCCCGCACCCGCCAGAGCGGCACGATGCGGGTCGGGGCATCCTCGGCCTCCGGGATCTCCACAGGTGGCGCCGCCATGCCGAGATCGGCGAGCGCCGCCGCGGCCGCCGCCACGCCGCCGGAGAGGGCCGCGCGGGTGGAGAAGGCGCCCGCCGCCGCACCGGCCGCAGCCAGCCCCGGCACCGCGCCCGCCGCCGGCACGAAGGCGGCGATCGCCGCGTCCCAATCGGGCCGTCCGTTCATGTGGCAGCTCAGGTGCAGCGCGGGGTTCCAGCCGCCCGAGACCGCGAGGCAATCCGCCTCGATCCAGCTTTCCCCCGCCCGGTCGCGCAGCCGCACGGCCTTCAGCCCGCGCCTTCCGCGGGTGCCGGTGATCGCCGCCCCGGCATGGCCGCGCCACGGGCCCTCGGGCAGCGCCACGTCCTCGCGGCTGTCGACCAGCGCCGCGACCTCCACCCCGGCATCGGCCAGGTCGCGCGCGGTGCGCCAGCCGTCGTCGTTGTCGGTGAAGACCACGGCCCGGCGGCCCGGCGCCACCGACCAGCGGTTGAGATAGGCGCGCAGCGCGCCGGCCAGCATGATGCCGGGCCGGTCGTTGTCGGGAAAGGCCAGGGGCCGCTCGATGGCGCCGGAGGCGAGCACGGCCCTTCGCGCGACGATCCGCCAGAAGGCGTTGCGCGGCGCATGCTCGGGCGGCAGGCCGACATGCTCTGATACGCGCTCGAGCGCGCCATAGGTGCCGCCGTCATAGGCGCCGGTCACGGTGGTGCGCGGCATCAGGCGCAGGTTCGGCATCGCCGCCAGCTCCGCAACCGCCGCCGCCGCCCAGGCCGCGCCGGGCTGGCCGCCGACCTCCAGCCGCTCGGCGTTGAGCCGCCCGCCCAGGCGGAAATCCTCGTCGGCGAGGATCACCCGCGCCCCCGCCCGCCCGGCGGTCAGCGCCGCCATCAGCCCCGCCGGCCCGGCGCCGATCACCAGCAGGTCGCAGAAGGCGAAGGCCTTCTCGTGCAGGTCGCGGTCCGGCGCCGTGTCGAGCCGCCCCAGGCCGGCTGCGCGCCGGATCAGCGGCTCGTAGAGCCGCTCCCAGAAGGCCGCGGGCCACATGAAGGTCTTGTAGTAGAAGCCCGCCCCGAGGAAGGGCGAAGCGAGATCGTTCACCGCCATCAGGTCGAGGCCGAGCGTGGGCCAGCGGTTCTGGCTGAAGGCCACCAGCCCGTCATGCGCCTCCTGCATGGTCGCGCGCACGTTGGGGATCCGCGCGGCATGATGGCCGATGGTCACCAGCGCGTTCGGCTCCTCGGAGCCGGCGGCGAGGATGCCGCGCGGCCGGTGGTACTTGAAGCTGCGGCCGACCAGCCGGATGCCGTTGGCGAGAAGCGCCGAGGCAAGGGTGTCGCCGGGATGCGCCACCAGCTGGCGCCCGTCGAAGAGCACGTCGAGATCGCGGCTGCGGTCGATCTGCCCGCCGCTGGCCAGCCGGCTCATCGCGCGAGCCCGGGCGCGAGCGCGACCTCGAGCACGTCATGGTCGCGGGTGTCGCGCACCACCCGCAGCCAGGCGCGGCAGCCGCCCTCGTGCTGCCAGAGCTCCGCATTCGGCCCCGCCGGATTGTCGCGCGTCACGAGATAGTCGAGGAAGGCCGCCGCACCCGCCTCCGGCGCGGGGCGCTGGAGCAGCACCGCCGCGCCGCGATAGACGAATTCGCGCAGGTCGCGTTCGCCGCAGAGCGGGCAGATCAGGCGCATGGGTGGAGCCTTTCCGCGCACCCAGCATTGCGGGGGAGCCAAACGCCCTGCTCGCGCGTTGTCCCGGGGCAGTTCGAAAAGCAAGGGAGCGTCATCATGAGCAAGCTCGCCTTCGCCGCGCTCGCGGCAATCCTTCTTTTCGTCGCGGCCTGCGGCGAAACCACGGAGAAACGCGCCGCCACGGGCGCCCTGATCGGCGGCGGGGCCGGCCTCGTCGCCGGCGCGCCGCTGCTCGGCGCCGGCGCCGGCGCGGCGGTCGGGGTGGCGACCGAATGATCAGTGGAGGTTGTGCTGGGCACCGGTCCCCTCCTCGTCCAGCACCCGCCCGCTGGCGAAGCGGTCCAGGCGCAGGCGCGCGGCCGCCGGATGCGGCGTGCCGGTCGCGATCAGATGCGCGAAGCACCAGCCCGAGGCCGGCGTGGCCTTGAAGCCGCCGTAGCACCAGCCGCCGTTGAAGAAGAGCCCGTCGACCGGCGTGCGGTCGATGATCGGCGAGCCGTCCGAGGTCATGTCCATGATCCCGCCCCAGTTGCGCAGGACCCGCGCCCGGCCGATCATCGGCATCAGCGCCATGCCGGCCTCCATCACATGCTCGACCATGGGCAGGTTTCCCCGCGCGGCATAGGAATTGTAGAAGTCGAGGTCGCCGCCGAAGACCAGCCCGCCCTTGTCCGACTGGCTGATGTAGAAATGGCCCATGCCGAAGGAGATGACGCCCGGGAGCACCGGCTTCAGCCCCTCGGTCACGAAGGCCTGCAGCACATGGCTCTCGATCGGCAGCCGCAGCCCGGCCATGGCGCCGACCTGGCTCGACCGGCCGGCCACCGCCATCCCGACCTTCCTCGCGGCGATGTAGCCGCGCGAGGTCTCCACGCCGCGGACCCGGCCGCCCTCGATGCGGAAGCCGGTGACCTCACAGTTCTGGATCAGATCCACCCCGCGCGCATCCGCGCCCCGCGCGAAACCCCAGGCGACGGCGTCGTGGCGCGCGGTGCCGCCGCGCCGGTGCAGCAGGCCGCCCCGGATCGGAAAGCGCGCGTCGTCGAAATTGAGGAAGGGCGCATGGGCCCGGACCTCGTCGCGGGTCAGCAGCTCCGCATCGTCGCCCTGGAAGCGCATGGCGTTGCCGCGCCGGGCGAAGGCGTCGAACTGCGGGTCGGAATGGCAGAGGTTCAGGATGCCGCGCTGCGACATCATCACGTTGTAGTTCAGCTCGCGCTCCAGCCCCTCCCAGAGCTTCAGCGAATGCGAGTAGAATTCCGAATTCCCCGGGAGCAGATAGTTTGCCCGCACGATCGTCGTGTTGCGGCCGATATTGCCGCTGCCGAGCCAGCCGCGTTCCAGCACGGCGACATCGCGGATCCCGTGATTCTTCGCGAGGTAATAGGCGGTGGCGAGCCCGTGCCCGCCGCCGCCGATGACAATCACGTCATAGGCGGGCTTCGGCGTCGGGTCGCGCCAGACCGGGCGCCAGTGCCGGTCGCCCGCCAGCGCGTTCCGAAGGATCTGCCAGGCCGAATACCCCATGCGCCTTCCGTTGCTCGTTTGACCGAGCAAAGCCCGTCGCGGGGAGCGGCGCAAGGGGCGCAGAGGGTGAAACCTCAGATCGGCAGGACGGGGCGCAACGCGCGCCAGAGCCTGGCATAGGCCCGGGCCAGCGCCTCGGGCGAATGCGCCGCGATGAGCCGGGCGATGATGCCCGCATGATCGGCGGGCCCTGCCGGGCCGAGCGCCGGGTCCTTCAGCATGCGTTCGTGGTCGCGCGCGAGCAGCGCGGCCTCGTCGGGCGCGTCCCTCCACTCCAGGGCGAGCCCCGCGCGACGCGCGAAGCGCTCCGCCTTCGCACGCTCCGCCGCGCCGACCACGAGGATCGCGAGCCCGCTGCGCCCGGCCCGGCCGGTCCGGCCGCAGCGGTGCAGCAGCGCCTCGGGGGATTGCGGCATGCCGGCATGGATCACCAGATCGACATTCGGCAGGTCGAGGCCGCGGGCGGCGAGATCGGTCGCGACGCAGACGGGCACGCTGCCCGCGCGCAGCCCGGCGAGGGCCGCCTCGCGCTCGGCGCGCGACAGCGCGCCCGAGAGGCTGACAATCCGGAACCCGCGGCCCGCGAGCCAGTCGGCGAGCTCGGTCACCGCCGCGCGGCGCGGGCAGAAGACCAGCGCCGCCCCCGCCGCATGATAGCGCAGGAGGCGCGCGATCACCGCCCGCTCCGACCCGGGCGGCACCGTCACGCCCTGGAGCGCCACCCCGCCCGGGGCTCCGTCCGCGTCGTGCACCGCCACCATGCGCGCGCCAGCGCAAAGGCGCCGCGCCAGTTCCTCGGCCCGCGGCGGCATCGTCGCGGAGAAGAGGAGCAGCCGCCGCTCCCGCGGCAGCGCGGCCAGGATGCGGTCGAGGTCGGGGCGAAAACCCTTCGTCAGCAGGTCGTCGGCCTCGTCGAGCACAAGGAGGCCCACCTCTCCGAGCCGCAGCGCGCCGGCCTCCACATGGTCGCGCAGCCGCCCCGGTGTCCCCACCACCATATCCGCCCCTGCCGCCAGCATCGCCCGCTCGGCCTGCAGCTCGGTGCCGCCGGTGCAGCAGGCGATCCGCGCCCCGGTGCCCGCGAAGAGCCAGAGGAACTCGCGGTGGACTTGTGCAGCGAGGTCGCGCGTCGGCACCACAACGAGCGCGCGCGGGGCCTCGCCCGGAACGACCTCGCCCGCGTGACCGAGCAGGCGCGCGGCGATGGCGATGCCGAAGGCCAGGGTCTTGCCCGAGCCGGTCGGCGCGCAGACGAGCAGGTCGCCCGGCTGCGGCATCGCCTCCAGCACGGCGGACTGCACGGATGTGAGACTGGAAAAGCCGCGCGCGGCGAGATTGCGCGCGAGCGGGGCGGGCGGAAGCCCGGAACTCGATGACATGATACACTTCCCGGATGCCGGGCCGCGGGGCCCGCCGCCGGGCCTTCCGGCGGACCGGATCGTCTGCACGAGGCGCGATCCGCGGAGGAACCGGCGCCGACGCCGACAGTTGCCAGCGCTCGAGCATAGTTCTATAGCACGCGTGACTTTCAAACAGATGAATGGATTGGACAAATCCCATGCCGAAGATCAATGGCAACGAGATCCGCCCCGGCTATATCCTCGACCACGACGGCGGGCTCTGGGTCGCGGTGAAGGTCGGCCACGTCAAGCCCGGCAAGGGCGGCGCCTTCGCCCAGGTGGAGATGAAGAACCTCCGCGACGGCCGCAAGCTCAACGAGCGGTTTCGCTCCGCCGACAAGGTCGAGCGGGTGCGGCTGGACCAGAAGGATCAGCAGTTCCTCTACGAATCCGACGGGCTGCTGCATTTCATGGATGCCGACACCTTCGATCAGGTGACGATCCCCGCCGACATCTTCGGCGAGCGCCGGCCGTTCCTGCAGGACGGCATGACGATCCAGGTCGAGTATTACGAGGACGAGGCGCTCAACGCGATGCTGCCCGACAAGGTCACCTGCACCATCGTCGAGACCGAGCCCGCGGTGAAGGGCCAGACCGCCGCCAACAGCTTCAAGCCGGCGATCCTCGACAACGGCCTGCGCATCATGGTGCCGCCCTTCGTCGGCGAGGGCGAGGCGGTGATCGTCTCGACCGAGACCATGGAATACGTGGAACGCGCCTGAGCCGCGGCGCCTGCCGGCAGGGCCTTCCCCTCCAGATGCATGTCCCCGGCGGGCCGGGGTTCATTGGCTCTCACTGCATCGATTGAATCTCGTGTTCGCGCAGGGGCGGCCGTTCGTTCCAACGGCCCCGCCGCCCGACCGACACCGCAGCCCGAGGCCGAGCCTCGGGACAGAAGGAAGGCCGCGCCCCGCGCGGCCCGCACCGCCTTCCCCCCGGACCGAAAAGGCGAGGCGCCGATGGCGCGTCGCCCGGTCCGGTCGCCCGGTGCCGTGACGCAGGGCGAGGGAGGTGCAGCCTTTCCGCCGATCGACATGGGTCGATCGGGCTGGGGACACCCGACCACGGGCGGGATGAGGGGCGACGGCGAAGGCCGCCGACCTGACGCGGCACGCGCGTCACAGCCGCGACAGGATCACCCCGCCCGCAACCATCACGATCGCCAGGATGCGCTGCCAGCCGATCTCCTTGACCGGCAGGCCGAAGGCGCCGATGGCGTCGAGCACGATGGCCCCCACCAGCTGGCCGAGGATCAGGGTCGCGATCATCGTCACCACCCCGAGCTTCGGCACGCTGTAGATCGCCGACCAGACATAGAGGGCGCCGAGAACGCCGCCGAGCCAGGCCCACCAGGGGGCGGCGCGCAGATCGCCGAGCGTGGGCACGGCCCCGCGCGCCGTCGAGAGCGCCAGCAGCAGCACGAAGCCCACGCCGAAGGAGATCGTCGCGGCGAAGAGGTTGTTCCCGATCGCCCGGCTCAGCGCCGAATTGACCGGCGCCTGCACCGCGACCGCCACCCCGCCGACGCTCACGACCGCGAGCGCCGCCAGCACGTTCCAGTTCATGGGCCTTCTCCCTCGGCTCTCCCGCCCGCGAGCGGATATTCGGCCAGCGCCTCGTAGATCGGCCCGGACCGTCCCAGATGCGAGCGCCAGAGCGCGAATCCCGCCACCTCGAAGGGCTCGGTCCGGAAGCCCGCGCCGTCGAGGACGAAGGCGCGCATCCGCTCGGCCGCCTCGCCGCGCAGCCCGGCGTTGAAGCGCGCGAGCGTTACATGCGGCAGGTATCGCTCGCGCGGGAAGTCGATCCCGGCGCCGCGGGCCGCCTGCAGCACCTTGTCGCGCAGGAGCCGCAGCTTCGGCTCCGGATCGACCCCGGCGGCCAGCACCTTCGCCCGATCGCCGCCCGGCAGGTCGAGCCCGCGCAGGGAAAGATCGAACCGGGGCAGCCGGATCGCGGAGAGCGCGTAGTGGACGTCCTCGATCACCGGCCCCGCATGCTCGCCGAGAAAGGCAACCGTCAGATGCAAATTCTCCCGCGCCACCGGCCGCCCCTCCGGCAGGCCGGCCTGCGCCGCCACCAGCGCCCCGACCACCGCCTCCGGCGGCTGCAAGGCCACGAAGGCCCGGATCATCGCGCCGCCCCCTGCCCCGCCCGCGCGAGTGAAGCCCGGCCTCGGCCGCCGAACGGCCCGGCGCTCCCGGCCGCTCGGCGGATCTCGGACCGGTGGCGGGACGGCGCGAAGCTTTCGGCGGCAGGCTGCATTCTTCCCCCAGGCTCGGCGCGCCCGCAGCGCTGCCCCATGTCTTCGACTCCGGTCCCGGTGCGCCGCTCGAACGCCGCGCGCACCGCTTCGACACCGTAATGGAGGGCGGTGCTGCCAGTGACAAGCGCGACGGCGGAATTCCGGATTCCGACCGCCGTCGGCGCCACGCCCGGCGCGGCCCGGCCGGAAAGCGGAAACCCGGCTAGCCCCGCGCCAGCAGCGCCTCGACCTCGGCCAGATCCGGCATGGAGGGGGCCGTGCCCGGCCGCGTCACCGAGATCGCCGCCACGGCGCAGCCGAAGCGCATCGCCTCCACCGGATCCATGCCGCGCGCGAGGCCGGTGGCGAACCCGCCGTTGAAGGCATCCCCCGCCCCGGTCGTCTCCACCACCGGTCCGGCGGAGGTCGCGGGCACCAGCTCCGTCCGGTCCGGCCCGTGATAGAGCGCGCCCTTGGCCCCGAGGGTGATCACCGCGGCCCCGGCCCCGCGCGCGACCAGCGCCGCCGCCGCGGCGCGCGCGCCCTCGATGTCGCCCACGGGCACCCCGGTCAGCGTCTCGGCCTCGGTCTCGTTCGGCGTGACATAGTCGCAGAGCGCGAGGATCTCGTCGGGGAGCGGCTGGCCCGGCGCCGGGTTGAGGATCGTCGTCACCCCCGCGCCGCGCGCCACCAGCAAGCCGCGCGCCGCCGCGGCCAGGGGCTGTTCGAGCTGGGTGACGAAGACCGCGGCGGCCTCGATCTCCGCCCGCCGCGCGTCGATGTCGGCCGGGGCGATCCGCGCCGCGGCGCCGGGGCAGATGATGATCGCGTTGTCCCCGCTCCCCTCCTCGATGAAGATATAGGCCGCCCCGGTGTAGCTATCGGCATCCCGGGTCACCAGCGGCCGCACCCCCGCCGCGGCCCAGGTCCGCTCGGCGATCTCCGCGAAGGCATCGTCTCCGAGCCGGGTGATGAAACCCACCTCCGCGCCCAGGCGGGCCGCCGCCACCGCCTGGTTCGACCCCTTGCCGCCCGGTCCGAGCGCGAAGGAACGCCCCAGGATCGTCTCGCCCATGCGCGGCGCCCGGTCGGCGCGATAGGCGGTATCGGCCACGAAGACCCCGAGGATGATGATGCGGTTGGCTCGGTCCATCTCTAGGCCTCCGGTGGAATCACGCCCTTGCGGAAGGCGAAGCAGCCGTAGAAGCGCCGCTCGCCGGTCTGGATCACGGCATAGGCCGCCTTCGCCCGCTCGTAGAAGGCATAGCGCTCGATCGGGAGCATCGGCCAGGGCCTGCCTTCGGCGGCATCGATCTCGGCCTGGACCTCGCGCTGCACGGCCGGGATCTCCTCGGGCTGGCCGACGACCTCCATGCGCGCGGCGGCATCCTCGACGAAGCCGTCGAGCGGATAGAGCGAGAGCACCGCCCGGACCACCCGCGGCGCCGGCGCGTCAATGCGCAGCAGCATGCCGAGACCCGTATGATCGGCCACCGACTGGGCCGGGAAATTGGTGTCCGCGATCACCAGATCGTCGCCGTGGCCCATGGCGCGCAGCGCCTGCAGCACCTCGGCGTTCAGGAGCGGGTCGATTCCCTTGAGCATGGCGTCCTCCCTTGCCGCTTCAGTCGCGGATCGCCTGCGCGACGGCCGATCCGAGCCGCGCGTGCTGGGCCGCGTCGAAATGCACCCCGTCGAGCGGGCTCGAGACGATGACCCTGCCGGCGTCGAGGAACCGCACCCCGAGCCGTTCCGCCATCGCGGCGTAATAGCCCGCGAGCCGATGCGATTTCGCCGCCCCGCCCTCGAAGATCTCCTCGAGGCACCCCGCCTCCAGCACCGGCGGCGGGCAGACCAGCAGCACCTCCGGCGCGCGCTCCTCGGGCCCGGCCTCGCTGTGGCGGATCGCCAGCACCAGCTGTGCGGCCGATTCCGCGATCTCCACCGGCGGCGCCTGGAAGCGGTGCTTGAGGTCGTTGGTGCCGAGCATCAGCACCACCAGATCGACGGGCGCGTGGCTCTCCAGCACCGCCGGCAGCACCGCGAGCCCGTTCTTGTGCACCCCCGACACCGGATCGGGATGCACGGTGGTGCGGCCCGGCAGCCCCTCCTCGATCACGTGGAATCCGGCACCGAGCCCGGCGGCCAGCACCCCCGGCCAGCGTTCCGCCCGCCCGAACCGTCCCATCACGTCGAGCGTCTCCATCGGCATGGTGCCGTGGGTGTTGCTGTCGCCGTAGCAGAGTATCGTTCGCTCGCGCATCGCTCTCCCCGTCAAAGCCTGAGCCCGGAGCCGGGATCGAAGAGATGCACCCGCTCCGGCCGCGGCCGCAGATGCACCCTGTCGCCCGGACGCAGGGCATGGTGGTCGCGGAAGACCGCAACGATCTCGCGCGCGCCGAAGCGAAGATAGGTGAGCGTTTCCGAGCCGGTCGGCTCAACCACCCGCACCGTCGCCGGAAATCCGGTCTCCGCCAGTTCCAGATGCTCCGGCCGGATGCCGTAGACGACCTCGGCCCCCGGCGCCGCCGCGCCCGCCGCGGCGAGCGGCAGCGTCTCGCCCTCGACCGCGACGCCTTCGGGCCCGAGCACCCCCGGCAGCAGGTTCATCGCCGGCGAGCCGATGAATTCGGCGACGAAGCGGTTGCGCGGCCGCTCGTAGAGCTCGAGCGGCGCGCCGATCTGCTCGATCCGGCCCGCCTGCATGACCACGATCGTGTCGGCCATGGTCATCGCCTCGATCTGGTCGTGGGTCACGAAGATCGTGGTGGTGCGCAGCCGCTGGTGCAGTTCCTTGATCTCGGCGCGCATCGCCACCCGGAGCTTGGCGTCGAGATTGCTGAGCGGCTCGTCGAAGAGGAAGACCTGCGGGTCGCGCACGATCGCCCGCCCCATGGCGACGCGCTGCCGCTGGCCGCCGGAGAGCTGGCGCGGATAGCGGTCGAGATAGGGCGTGAGCCCGAGGATCTCCGCCGCCCGGTCGACCCGCTCCGCGATCTCCGCGCGATCCGTGCCGCGCAGCTTGAGCGCGAAGCCCATGTTGGCGCGCACGGTCTTGTGCGGATAGAGCGCATAGGACTGGAAGACCATCGCGATGTCGCGCTCGCCCGGCGCCAGCCCGTTGACCACCCGCTCGCCGATCCGGATCGTGCCGGCGGTCACCCCCTCGAGCCCCGCGACCATGCGCAGGAGCGTCGACTTGCCGCAGCCCGAGGGCCCGACCAGCACCGCGAATTCGCCGTCGGCGATCTCCACGTCGACGCCATGGATCACCTCGGTCGCGCCGTAGGATTTCCGGAGCCCGCTGACCGTGACCCTCGCCATTTCCCTCCCCATGCGGCCGGCCGGCGACCCTTGCTGCCCGAATCGACGGCGGCGCACGGGCTTGAGCCATCTTGGTTGACGGGGCGGCCGCCGACAATGCCGTCGTTCCCGGCCGGCGTTTCACGCTGAAACCGGCTTGTTTTCCATGTAAAATCAGTTGCATATCTGATTTCGTTAGGGAAATCGCAACCCTTGTCCCGGCGCTTCCGTCCACCCCGCCGCGGATTCGGGGGCACCCGCTTCGTGAGCCAACGGCGGCCGCTTCCTCGCGCCGCCGCCGCGCGTCCGGCCACCGGTCTGCGCCCGGGTCAGGAGCATTGCATCTGGCGACGCGAGCCCGGCAGGCCGAGTTCCGGGCGCGCCTGGCACCGCCATCCCGCCCGGCGGTGCCCGCCGGGCGGGATGGTGACGCTAGGCTCGGGCGGAACTCGACCTTGCAGGACCGCATTGCCAAATGCGGTAGCCCCGCCGCGGAGGTGCGATCCGGTTGACAGGGGCCGCGCTTGGTCCATAGTGGCAAATGCTTGGAAAGAAGGCCGGAATCCGGCAGGCGCGGCCTGCAGCATCCGGACCCGCCCGCGAAGGGGCCGAAAGCGACCGATCCAGGGGAGGAGATCCATGAAAGTCGAAGATTACGAACGCCTGACGGCGCTCCAGGCGAGCCGCCGGGCGCTGATCAAGGGCGCGGCCAGCACCGCCGCGCTGGCGTTCGCCTCCGGCGGGGCGCTGACGCTGGCGGGCGCGCCCGCGCGGGCGCAGGGCAACCTGCGCGCCGAGATCCTGCAGATCCCGGGCGTGGGCATGGGCTCACCCACCGACGCCGACTGGCAGAAGGTCGGCGAGATGTGCCTCGGCGGGACCAGGGAGACCGTGGCCGAGGGCGAATTCGCCGGCGTCGAGCTGACCTTCATGGGGCTCAACAACCAGAACCAGCACAATTTCCTGTTCCGCGGTTTCCTCAAGTCCTGGGAGACCTATACCGGCGCCACCATCAACTGGATCGACCTCGCCCAGGCCGATTTCAACGCCCGCCTGCAGCAGGCGATCGCCACCGGCACGATCGATTTCGACATCATCGAGATGGGCGCGCCCTTCGAGGGCGACGTCTGCGCCAAGGGCCTCACGTCCGAGATGCCGGACTGGGTGCGCGACCTGATCGACATGGACGATTACGTCAACTACCTCAAGGCGCCGGTCGGCACCTGGGACGGCAAGACCTACCGCATCTCCATCGACGGCGACTGCCACACCTTCAGCTACCGCACGGACATCTTCTCCGATCCGGCGCTCGCCGAGGCGTGGAAGGCGGAAGGCAAGGACGGCGAATGGGGGGTGCCGACCACCTGGTCGCAGGTGCAGGAGGCGTCGAAGTTCCTCAAGGACAAGACCGACCCCACCTTCGGCAACCCGATGAACGGCTTCCTGGACCCGCTGAAGGGCTGGGGCGGCTTCGGCTTCTACTTCCTCGAAGACCGCGCCACCGGCTACGCCAAGTACCCGGGCGACCCGGCCTGGCTCTTCGATCCCGACACGATGAAGCCGCGGGTCAACAACCCGGCCTTCGTGCGCGCGATCCAGGACGTGCTCGATACCATCGACACGCTCCCGGTCGACCAGATCAACACCGATCCCGGCGGCGTCGCCTGGCAGCAGTTCCTCGCCGGCACCGGTTCGATGTGCACCTGGTGGGGGGACGTCGGCTCGAATGCGCGAACCCTCGACACATCGGTGGTCGGGGACGTCATCGGCTTTTCGATCCTGCCCGGCGCCGAGGAGGTCTACAACACCAAGACCGGCGAATGGGAGGAATTGCCGGACGGCCCCAACTACGCGCCGAACATGGCCTATATCGGCTGGGGCATCTATGTCATGGCCCGGGTCGACGGCGACGAGAAGAAGAAGAAGGCCGCCTGGTCGGCCGCCGCACATCTCGGCGGCAAGGACATCGCGCTCTGGATGGCCGCCTATCCTTCCGGCTTCCAGCCCTACCGCAACTCGCAGTTCAACTACGACGAATGGGAAGCGGCGGGCTACGACCGCGCCTTCATCGAGGATTATCTCGGCTCGAATCTGGACAGCTACAACCACCCCAATGCCGCGATCGAGCCGCGCATCCCCGGCATCTTCCAGTATTATTCGATCGCCGAGGACGAGCTGGCCAAGGTCTATGCCGGCCAGTTCACCGCGCAGGAAGGGGCCGACAACATCGCCGCCGCCTGGGAGAAGATCACCGACCAGATCGGCCGCGAGAGCCAGATCGCGCTCTACAAGGCCTCGCTCGGCCTCACGTGAGTCCACTGCAGGGGCCGCCCGTCAGCGGGTGGCCCGGCCATTCTGGGCGGAGAGCCCCGGGTTCGGGCCGGCACACGGCAAACGCCAATCTCCTGCCGCGACCCCAGCCCAATCTGCCGGTGCTTCCGCACGGGCGATATGGTGGAAATCTCCCGCTCGAGAGAGCATGCGTTCCGGTGTTGACATCCGGTAAACGTGCGCGCGTTTCCCGCATGATATCAGCAGGATAGCTCAATGTGCGCGCGCGCACATCCCGCCCCGGACCGGTCCCCGCCCCTCCGGGCCGGCCCCGGCCGCCCGGCCTGTTCCCGCCGGGCTCGACCGCGCCCCTGCCACCATGATACCGATGGCGGTCCCGCAACCCGGAGGCTGTCATGACGCTTCGGATCCGCGCGCCCCGCGCCACGGACCGTCCCGAATGGGAGCGGCTCTACCAGGGCTATGCCGACTTCTACCGGGTCACCCAGACCGCGGCGATGCGCGCGACGGTCTGGTCCTGGCTGATGGATCCGGCGCATGAGGTCGAGGGCCGCGTCGCGGTGGATGCCGAGGGCGATCTGGTCGGGCTCGCGCATTTCCGCCCCTTCGCCCGGCCGCTCGCGGCGAGCACCGGCGGCTTTCTCGACGATCTCTTCGTCGCGCCCGAGGCCCGCGGCCACGGCGCCGCCGAGGCGCTGATCGCCTCGATCCGGGCCGAGGGCATCGCGCGCGGCTGGAGCGTGATCCGCTGGATCACCGCCGAGGACAATGCCCGCGCCCGCGCCGTCTACGACCGCCTGGCCGACCGCACCCGCTGGGTGACCTACGACATCCGGCTCTGAGCGCGGCCGCCTTCAGCGCGGGCCGGGCGGCTCCTCCGGCAGCAGCGTGCGGCCCACCGGCAGGCCCGCGATCGCGTCGCGGCGCGGCTCGGGCCCGGCGCGCTGCGGGTGGCGGCGATAATCGACATAGGCGAGGCAGGCGAACGCGCCCATGAGCGGGATGAGCGTGCCCATGGCGAGCAGCGGATCGCCCATCAGCGCCCCGAGCGAGCCCATCACCAGCCCCGCGCCCATCTGCAGGAACCCCATCAGCGCCGCCGCCGCCCCGGCGATGCGCGGAAAGGGCGCCAGCGCCGCCGTGGTCATCGCCGGCATCACGAAGGCGATGCCCGCGGCATAGACTGCCACCGGCAGCATCACATGCAGCAGCGAGGGCGGCCGGACCAGCAGCGTCAGCACCCCGAGACTGCCGAGCGCGATCAACCCCAGCCCCGGCGCGACGAGGCCATAGGCGCTCACGCGGCGCATCAGCGCGCGGACCAGCAGCGAGCCGGCGAAGAAGCTGCCCGACTGGAAGAGCATGCTGAGGCCGAATTCCGCGGGGCTGAGGCCGACCCGCTGCATGAGGATGAAGGGCAGGAAGGTCGCCTGGGCGTAGAGCGCGCCGATCGACCCGGCCACCACGCCCGAGCAGGCGAGGAAATGCCGGCTGCCGAGCAGCTCGCGATAGGATGCCCAGAGCGCGGCGAAACGCAGTCGCGCGCGATCCGCCGGCACCGTCTCGCGCATCGCCAGCCCGGTGACCGCGACGACAACGGCGCCGAACACCGCCATGGCGACGAAGATCGACCGCCATCCCGCCGCGATCAGCAGGAGCCCTCCGATGGTCGGCGCCAGCGCCGGGCCGAGGGCAAGGATGATGCCGACCAGGTTCATGATCCGCGACGACCGCTCCCCGGTGAAGAGGTCGCGAACGATGGCGCGGCTGATCGCCACCCCCGCCGAGGCGCCGATGCCCTGCAGGAAGCGCGCCACCATCAGCGCCTCGACCGAAGGCGCGGCCAGCGCCGCAAGGCTCGCCAGGCAATAGACGCCCATGAAGGCGAAGGTCACCGGACGCCGCCCCAGCGCGTCCGAGAGCGGCCCCGCGATCAGTTGCGCGCAGGCGAAGCCGCCGAAATAGAGCGTCAGCGTCATCTTCACCGCGGCCTCGGTGGTGCCGAAGGCGCGCATGATCTCGGTCATCGCGGGCGTGTAGAGCGCCATGGAGATCGGCCCGATCGCCACCATCAGCCCGCCGATCAGCGCCACCCGCCGCTCGGTCATCACCGGCGCTTGGCCGGCGGCGGACGCCGGCGCGGAACGCCGCGCGTCGGGATCGGTGGCTTGCGCCATGATGGCCTTCCGGATGGCCTCGCGGGAAGCCCGCCCCTCAACCTATCGGTGCAGCCACCCGGGTCAAGTCCGGGCGCGGCCCGACCAGGGCGCTACGCTACCGTCGAGCATCACCGCAGCAGCCAGACGGTCTCCTGCACCGGGCCCGCCGCTTTCAGCCCGCCCTCCAGATCGGTGCGGGCCAGTTCCGTCACCTGGTAGCGCGCGCCGTGCACGCGCCTCACCTCCGCGCCGTCGATCGAGAAGGGCGGGCCTTGCCGCACGGACTGGTCGTATTCCATGCAGATCAGAAACTGCGGTGCGGATCGGGTGATCGCGGCGACATGGGTGGCATATCGCTCGCGCAGCCCGGCGGGCAGGGCGACCAGGGCCGCGCGGTCATAGACCGCGTCCACGGCGCCGAGCATCTCGGCGGTGAGATCGAAGACGTCGCCCACGAAGACCTCGACCGCGCCGGCGGCGAAGCGCAGGAGCGGCCCGGAAGGCGATGTCTCGGGTTCAACCCCGAGCTCCTCGAAGAGTTGCTCGACCGCGAGCCGGCTCAGCTCCGCGCCGATGACGCGATACCCTTGGGACAGGAGCCAGGCGATGTCGCGCGTCTTGCCGCAGAGCGGCACGAAGACGCGCGCCTGCTCGGGCAGCGCGAGCGCCGCGAAATGCCGCACCAGAAGCGCATTGGCCTTGCCCTGGTGAAAGCCGATCTCGTTGCTCTCCCAGCGCCGATGCCAGAAATCCGCGTCCATGTCCCCACCCTCCGCGGAGAGCGACGCCTTGGCGGTGCCGCCGGCCGTCCCGCGGCTTCAATTTGTGGTCCAAGCGAGGCCATTGCAATCGTCGCCTCCACCGCGATCCTCAGAGTTCGTGACCGCGAAACGGCCGGCGAAGAATCGAGTTAACTTGGCCCCTGCCCGCGGCTAGGCTGCCGCGATGACCGCCGTCGATGCCGACCGCCTCCACACCGTCTCGCCCGACGATCTTCCTGCCGGGCGGGTCCGCGCGGGGCGGATCCTGATCTGGCTGGCGAGTGCGGTGCTGGTCGGGACCTTCCTCCTCCAGGCCCTCCACGCCGCGGGCATGCTCGCCCCCGGCTTCGCGACCTGGCGGCCGGTGGTCTATGCCTATGTCGCCTGGGGCATCGCGCTCGGGATCGCGCAGGTCCTGATGCGCGGCGAACAGGGCAAGCGGGTGCTCTTCGTGCTTCCGGCGGTGCTCTTCACCGTCGCGATGGTGATCTTCCCGCTGCTCTTCGGTCTCTGGATCGCCTTCTCCGACTGGAACCTCAGCGGCGCCACGGGGCGGCGGTTCAACGGGCTCGACAATCTGCGCCAGATGTGGACCGATCCGTTCTACTGGAACGCGCTCAGGAACATGCTCTGGTATGTGCTCGCGATCCTGGTGGAATACGCCATCGCCTTCGGCCTCGCGATGCTGCTCAATGCCGACATCCGCGCGCGCAAGTTCTGGCGGGTGGTGTTCCTGATGCCGCTCATGCTCTCGCCGGTGGCGGTGAGCTGGATGGTCGGCAAATCCATGCTCGAGATTCGCTTCGGCCCCGTCGCGAGCTTCGCGCGCTGGCTCGGCTGGGACAGCCCCTCCTTCTTCGGCACGCCCGAGATCGCGCGGGCCACCATCATGGTGATGGACGCCTGGACCTTCATCCCCTTCATGATGATCATGCTGCTGGCCGGGCTCCAGTCCCTGCCCCGCGAGGTGCTCGAGGCCGTCCGCGTCGACGGCGCCACGCGCTGGCAATCCTTCCGGGAGGTGATCTTTCCGCTGATGCTGCCCGTCAGCGTCACGGTTATCGTCATCCGCATCATCTTCAAGCTCAAGCTCGCCGACATCATCATCACCGTGACCTCCGGCGGCCCGGGCGGCGCCACGGATTCGGTGACGAGCTTCATCTTCCGCGAATACCGCGACCGCTCGAACGTCGGCTACGGCACGCTGCTCGCCATGGTCTATCTGGTGCTGATCGTTATCTCGGTGACGGCGCTCCTGAGCCTCTTCAACCGCCTGCTCGCCAGGTCGCACGGGGTAAGTCAATGAGCGCGGAGGAAACCGTGCCGGGGAGCCGCGGCGCCTGGGCCTCGCGCACCGCGATCTATGCGGCGCTGATCCTCTGGTCGGTCATCTGCCTCTTTCCGATCTTCTGGACGGTCACCACCTCGTTCAAGACCGCGCCCGACGTCACGCAGGGCCATCTGATCCCCTTCGTCGATTTCCAGCCGGACTGGCGGGGCTGGCGCTCGCTCGGGCTCTCGCCGGACACGATCGGCGAGATCTCCACCCCGCGCGCGGAATTCCTCAAGCGGTTCTGGAACAGCGTCATCGTCGCGACCAGCGCCTCGGCGCTCGCCGTGGTGCTGGGCTCGCTGGCGGCCTACGGGCTCAGCCGCTTCAGCTACAGCTTCGGCTTCATGCGCAACAAGGACATCTCCTTCTTCTTCCTCAGCCAGCTGATCCTGCCGCCGGTGGTGCTCGCCCTGCCCTTCCTGGTGCTCTACAAGGAGCTTGCCCTGCTCGACAGCCGCCTGGGCATCATCCTGATCTACACGCTGACCGTGCTGCCGATCGTCATCTGGATCATGCGCGACCAGTTCCACGGCATCCCGGTGGAGCTCGAGGAGGCGGCGCTGGTCGACGGGCTCTCGATCTGGGGGGCGTTCTTCCAGATCGTCCTGCCCATCGCCCTGCCCGGCATGGTCGCGGCCTTCATCCTCAGCCTGGTGCTGTGCTGGAACGAATATTTCTTCGCCGCGCTGCTGACCTCCACCTCCGCCAATACCCTGCCGGTGATGGTGGCGAGCCAGACCGGCAGCCAGGGCATCAACTGGTGGTCCATGGCCGCGCTTTCCACCGCGGCGATCCTGCCGCTGGTGATCATCGGCATCGTTCTCGAACGCTACATCATCAAGGGCATGGCGGCCGGCGCGGTGAAGTGATGCCGGCCCCGGGCTTGGAGCGCCAAACCGCTTTCGCGGCGCGGCCGCGTGTGAGGTGACGGCGATGGCCGCGCCATTCGCCGTCGCCTCTCGTCCCATGCGGGCCAAGGGCCCCGACCCGGTCGACCCGTGGCGATCGGCGGGTAGGCCGCACCTCCCTCACCCTGTGGTTTGCGCCTTCGGGCGACCGGACCGGGCGACGCGCCACCGGCGCCTCGCCTCTTCGGTCCGGGGGCATGCTTCGCGGGCCGCGCGGGGTGCGGCCTTTTCCCAGGCCCGAGAGGCGGTCTCGGTTGCAGCGTCGGTCAGGCGGAATGGCCGTTGGGAAGATGCCGCCGCTGGTCTGGAATGCAGCCGGTCAGGGAAGGAAGCGGTATACCCGGAAGAAGCCGCCCGGGACGGCATAGACCTCCCGACCTTGCGAGAAACCCGCGGAGCGGCCGAGCGAAATCCAGCTTTCGGACGTCTCGGGAAGGTCGCAGGTCTCGATATGCTCGAGGATCTGCGCGAGTTCCTCGCCGGACAGCATCACCCATTCGGAGAGGACATAGGGCCTTATGCGCCGCATGTAATCCGCGCGCGTCTCGCCGTCGGCCAGTGTCGGCTCGTAGAGCATGAAGAGCCCGCCCGGTGCGATCAGGGCGCGGATCTCGCGCATCACCCGCAGCTTGGCGTCGGTGTCGAGGTGATGCATCGAAAGGCCGCACCAGACGGCATCGGCACGGAGCGCGCGTTCGGCCAGATCCGCGGCATAGTCGCGGTAGTCCAGATCCACCTCGTAGGGCACCCCGTCGAGATTCGCCGCCGCGAATTCGATCGCGGGCATGGCCAGGTCGACGCCGTGGTAGCGGGCGACACGGGTACCCTCCAGGGCGCGCTTCGCGAGGCTCGCATCGCCGCAGGCGATGTCGAGGAAGGTGAAGGCGCCCATGAAACGCGCGTTCAGCGCCTCGTGGATGAGCTGCGCGATCTCGCGATGCCGCAGGACATTCGCATCGACGAGCTTCTGGTAGATCGTCCATTGCGCATGGAAGAAGCGGACGGTCTCGGGATCGTCCGGCGCGCCGTCGGCGGCGAACCGATGGATGTGCACGTTCACCATGGGATCGCTCCCTGTCGGATGCCGCCCGCCAGCATGCCGGTCGCGCGGCCTCCGGTAAAGCGGGGATGCCTCCTCCGCGGGGATCCGCGGCCAAGGGAGCCGCGCGGCCCTACCAGCGTCCGGTCGCCGCCGCCCGCAGGAGCGCCGCGCGGGCGCGGATGGGTGCGACCTCGAGCTCGCCGCGCCAGACCGCTTCGGGGTCGGCGGCCGCGCGGCCGAGGCGCAGACCGGCGAGCCAGCCGGGCAACAGCGCCGGCAGGACCGCCCGCGGCACGAGGTGCCGCGCGGCGCGGGCCTCGGCCAGCGCCTGCAGCCCCTCGGCGGCGAGCGCCTCGATCGGGACCGTCGCCGGCAGGGTCGCATGCCCCCGCGCCCGCAGCTCCGGCAGGGCGCGCAGCAGCGCGGCGATGCCGGTGCCGAGGGCGAAGCGGCGCACCACGTCCAGCGCCGCCTCCGGCGCCCCGAGATGCAGCGCGGCCAGCACCATGAGATGCCCCGCGGTCCGGTCGAGCTGCCGCAGGAGCGCCTGCCGGTCGGCGTGGGGTGCGGATCCGGCATCGAAGAGCCGCGCCGCGATGGTCTCCTCGAAGAGCCCCCGCGGCAGATCGCCGGCGCGGATGACCTCGGCGAGCGGTTCCACCACCTCGTGCCGGCGCGGCCTTGTCCCCGCATAGATCTCGGCCACCGCATCCTGCCACCATTGCAGGCGGATCTCGGCGAGCATCGGCTCGGAGGCCAGCCAGGGGGCGCGGGCGATCTCGAGGTTGAAGGCATAGAGCGCCATCAGCCCGGCGCGGCGCTCCGGCGGCGCCGTCATCGCCGTGCGCCAGCGGTCGGGATCCCCGCGCCGGACGAGATCGGCGCAGGCCTGCGCCGTCACCTTGCCGCCACGAAGAACATGTAGGCGTATTCGCCGGAGTGGGCGCGGCGCACCGCGATCTCCTCGCGGGCCTCGCGCAGTGCCGGATGGCCGGCGCCGTGCCTTCCCTCCAACGCCGCCAGGCGGGCGGCAAGCGGGCGGTAGTAATCGTCCCAGGCCGCGTCGGAAAGCACCAGGTCGCCGAGCCGCGCAAAGCCCGCGGCTTCGATCCTGGACCAGACCCCGGCGGCATCGGTCATGGCGGGATATTCCGCCCAGATCGCGGCGGCGCGCGGGTCGGGTCTGTCGGTCAGCCAGACCGCGTCGCTGAAGGCGAGACGGCCGCCGGGCCGCAGCAGCGGTTTCCAGGCGGCGAGCGCGGCCTCGAGGCCGATGGAATAGGCCGCGCCCTCGCTCCAGACGAGGTCGAACGAGGCGAGCGGAAACGGCGGCGCTGCCATGTCGGCCTCGACAGCGGTGAAGCGGTCACCGAACCCGGCCTCGGCGGCGCGGCGGCCCGCGGTCTCGAGGAAGGGGGCGTGCAGGTCGAGCCCGGTCACCCGCGCCTCGGGCAGCGCCGCGAGCAGGGTCAGCGCCGAGGCCCCGGGCCCGCAGCCGAGATCGAGAATGTCGACCGGCCCGGACAACCCGGTCAGCCGCAGCGCGGCGCGGGTGGTGGCCTCGTCGCCCGGCGCCTCGCGATCGAGCCCGGAATGCAGCTCCCGGAAGACCGGGTCCATCACGCCACCGGCGCGCCGTCGCGCACGAGCTTCCAGAGGATCGCGTCCTGGAGTGCCTGGAAGCTCGCATCGACCACATTGGCCGAGACCCCGACCGTCGACCAGCGCCGCCCCTGCCCGTCCTCGCTGTCGATGAGCACGCGGGTCACCGCCTCGGTGCCGCCGGAGGTGATGCGCACGCGGAAATCCACGAGCTTCATGTCGTCGATATAGGATTGGTAGGGGCCGAGATCCTTGCGCAGCGCCCGGCTGAGCGCGTTCACCGGGCCCTGGTCCGCATGGGTCACCGGATCCTGGCTCTCGCTGACGCTCATGACGCGCTCGCTGCCGAAGCGCGCCACCACCACCGCTTCGGAGACGGTCACCATGGCGCCCTTCGCGTTCATCCGCCGCTCGACCGTCACCCGGTAGCGCTCGACCTCGAAGAAGGCGGGCATGGTGCCGAGCAGCCGGCGGGCGAGAAGCTCGAAGCTCGCCGCCGCCGCGTCATAGGCATAGCCGCGATCCTCCCGCTCCTTGACCTCGGCGAGGATCGCGGCGAGCGCGCCGTTCGGGCCGGGCACCTCGATCCCGGCCTTCGTCAGCCGGTCGCGCAGGTTCGACTGGCCGGCCTGGTTGGAGACCGGCACGAAGCGGGCGTTGCCCACCACCTCGGGGGCCACATGCTCGTAGGTGGTCGGATCCTTGAGGATCGCGGAGGCGTGCAGCCCCGCCTTGTGGGTGAAGGCCGAGGCGCCGACGTAGGGCGCGGCGGCGTTCGGCACGCGGTTGAGGATGTCGTCGAGCAGGCGGCTGACGCGGGTGAGCCGCTTCATCCCGTCCCGGTCGACGCCGATCTCGAAGCGGCTTGCATAGGGCTCCTTGAGCATCAGCGTCGGGATCAGGCTGACAAGATTGGCGTTGCCACAGCGCTCGCCGAGACCGTTCAGCGTGCCCTGGATCTGCCGCGCGCCGGCATCGACGGCGGCGAGCGTATTGGCGACGGCATTGCCGGTGTCGTCATGGGTGTGGATGCCGAGCCGCTCGCCGGGAATGCCGGCGGCGATCACCGCCTCGGTGACGGCGCGCACCTCGGCGGGCAGCGTACCGCCGTTGGTGTCGCAGAGCACGATCCAGCGCGCCCCGGCGTCGCGGGCGGCGCGCAGGCAGTCGAGCGCATAGCCGGGGTTCGCCCGGTAGCCGTCGAAGAAATGCTCCGCGTCGAAAAGGGCTTCCCGACCGAGGCTCACCAGATGCGCGAGGCTCTCGCGGATGTTGTCGAGGTTCTCCGCGAGCGTGATGCCGAGCGCGGTCGCCACGTGGAAGTCGTGGGTCTTGCCGACGAGGCAGACCGCCGGGGTGCCGGCATTGACGACACCGGCCAGCACCTCGTCGTTCGCCGCCGAGCGCCCGGCGCGCTTGGTCATGCCGAAGGCGGTCATGGTGGCCCGCCCGAGCGTCGGCGCCGCCTCGAAGAAGGTGCTGTCGGTGGGATTGGCCCCCGGCCAGCCGCCCTCGACATAGTCGATCCCGAGCCCGTCCAGCGCCTCGGCGATCCGTCCCTTGTCCTCGGCGGAGAAATCGACGCCCTGCGTCTGCTGCCCGTCGCGCAGGGTGGTGTCGTAGAGGAAGAGCCGCTCGCGGGTCATGATACTCCTCCGGTCGCATCAGAACCGCCCGGGCCGGCGGCCCGGGCAGTGCCCGCCCCGCCCCCAAGGCGGGCGCTTCGCACCCGCCCGGGCCGGGCGCCGCCCTCCGTCGTCGAAAACGGCTCCCAGAGCACGGTCATTCCAGCGCCTCCAGCTTGGTGGCATCGAAATCGTGCGGAACATCGGCGTGGGGGCCGAACTTGGTGGCGGCAACCCTAAGTCCCAGAGCCTCCAGCTGCATCTTGAGGCGGTCGGCATCCTCGTACTTCCGTGCATTGCGAAGGTCGTCCCATGCCTGAAGAAACGGCACGATCTCCTTTGCATAGAGCGGCGTATGTCCGGTCGCGGCAGTGCTCGCCAGAGTTACTCTCAAGGTTCGGAACCATTCGACTTGCTCGGCATCCGGAAGTCCGATCAGGCGCATCGCAGACTTCAGCTGTCGTGCGCTCGAACTGCTCGCCAATTGGTGCAGCTTGGCGATGGCGGCGGGCGTGTTGAGGTCGTCCGCAAGTTCCTGAGCGACCCACCAGTCAGACTCGGGATCCGCTTCTGAGGCCATCCGTCAGGCGGTACCACCCGAGAAGCGTCTCCTTCGCTTGCGCTACCTTTTCCTCCGTCCAGTCCATCGGCTGCCGATAATGCGTCGAGAGCAGCACGAAGCGGATCACCTCGCCGGGGATGCCGCGGTCGAGCAGGTCGCGCACGGTGAAGAAGTTGCCCAGGGACTTGGACATCTTCTCGCCTTCCACGTTGAGAAAGCCGTTGTGCATCCAGATGTTGGCGAAGGATCCTTCGGGATGCGCGCAGCGGGACTGCGCCACCTCGTTCTCGTGATGGGGAAAGACGAGGTCGATGCCGCCGCCGTGGATGTCGAAGGAGGGCCCGAGCAATTCGTGGGCCATGGCTGAGCATTCGATATGCCAGCCGGGGCGGCCGCGGCCCCAGGGGCTTTCCCAGCCGGGCAGGCCCGCCTCGGAGGGCTTCCAGAGCACGAAATCCATCGGGTCGCGCTTGTAGGGCGCCACCTCGACCCGGGCGCCGGCGCGCATCTCGTCGAGCGAGCGGCGGGCGAGCTGGCCGTATTCCGAAAAGCTCGCGACCGAAAAGAGCACATGCCCCTCGGCGGCATAGGCATGGCCGCGGGCGATCAGCGTCTCGATCATCGCCACCATCGGCGCGATGAACTCGGTGGCCCGGGGCTCGCGCGTCGGGGAAAGCGCGCCGAGCGCGGCCATGTCCTCATGATACCACCGGATCGTCTCGTCGGTGATCGCGCGGATGTCGCGCCCCGACTCGGCCGCGCGCGCGCGTTGATCTTGTCGTCGACGTCGGTGATGTTGCGCACGTAAGTGACCTGCCCCGGCCCATAGACATGGCGCAGCAGCCGGAAGAGCACGTCGAAGATCACCACCGGCCTTGCATTGCCGATATGGGCGCGGTCGTAGACCGTGGGGCCGCAGACATACATGCCGATCCTGCCCGGGTCGGTCGGCACGAACCGGTCCTTGCGGCGGGTGCGGGTGTTGTAGAGCGTGATCTCGGTCATCTGTGCGTCTCGCGGGTTTGCCGCGGGCGGGCTATCACGTCGGACCGGATTTGGGAACGGGAAGCGCGCCGCGGACTGGGGTCAGCGGATAATGCAGATCGCGATGCTGCGGCACGTCTTCATGGCCCCGCTTATGCGCCCTTCCGCGCCCCGGATCAAGCCCGGCGAGGCGCGCCGTCACGGGGCGGCGGCGGCGGGACACCGCGCGGAACACCTGCTCGGACAGGCGGCGGCGCAGGTATCCCCGGGTCAGCTCGGCGACATCGAAGGTGATGAAGGCCTCGCCGCCATCGATCTCGATCGTGGCGCCGGACTTGCGCGCCAGCACCAGGAACGGGGTGTTCGCGCTCATGGTATAGGCCAGGATGCGCCTGACGCCGCGCCGGGCGAGCAGCCGCGCGCCGGTCTGGACCAGATAGGTGCCCACGCCGCGACGGCGCAGCGAGCCGTCGACGCTGATGCCGAGCTCGGCGTCGCCGCCCTCGACCGCAGATTCCGCCAGGGCCCGGACCGGGCCGGGCTCGTGGAACGGCCCCGACCAGAGCGGGCCGTCATGGGCGGCAAGGACGAGACCGCTGCGGTCCCAGCTCGACCGCACATGGCGCTCGACATGGCCGTCGTTGACCGCGGTGCAGAAGCGCATGCGGCGATCCTCAGGGCTGAGCGCCAGCAGATGCGCGATCATGCCGGGCGCATCCGCGGGACGGGCCTCGCGGAACCCCAGGCCGGCATGCGCGGCGCAGGGAACCGGCACCGGATAGCCGATGAAGCTGATATTGGGCAGCCCGTAGACCATGGTTCACCCTTTCGGTCAGGCTCGCTCGGGCGCCGGAAACCACCGCCGGAACATTGTGCAGGCGCAGCATTTCCTTCGCAACCGCACAATTTGGGGGTCCATCCGCAGCCCGGCAAGCCTGGACACGGAAAATTCACATCGAGGCGCCTGTCACCCGCGGAAGGTCACGTTGCGTCCCGCCCGGAGGGACCCGGCTGTGGAGAGGGTCAGAAGAGCGTGCCCTGCTCCGGCGGGCGCTTGCGGCGGCTTCGCACGCGCATCGGGCGCGTGGCGACGCGGCCGTCGCTGAACTCGAGCTCCAGCATCGCCGCCTCGCGCGCCCCCGCCGCCCGCGTGAGCACCGCGCCCGAGGCATCGCGCACCAGCACGAAGCCGCGCGCCAGCACGGATTTCGGCCCGAGGCTCGCCAGCGTCCGCCCGAGGCCGTCGAGCCCCGCCCGGGCGTCGCGTACGCGGCGCGCGAAGGCGCTTTCCAGCCGGTCGCCCGGCACGGCGAGACGCTCGCGGCGCTGGCCAAGCCCGCGGAGGAGGCGTTCCGGCGTGAGGGCTGCCGCGAGCAGGTCGAGGTCGCGGCGGCGGCGGGCGTTGCCGAGCGCGAGCAAGCCCGGCCCGAACCGCCCGGCTGCCCCTGCCCCAGCCGCAGCCGCCGCGCCTGCGCCACGCCGCGCAGCGCCCGCGGCAGCCGCAGCGCCAGCCCGTCGAGAGCCGCTGGGCGCGCTCGGCCACCAGCGCCTCCGGGCCGCGGCAGGCCGCGCGCCAGGTCGCGCAGCCGCTGGCCGCGCTGGGCGATGCCGCGCGCCCAGCGCCGCGCGCCGCCGCTCCTCCAGCCCCGCGAGCCCCGCCAGGAGGTCAGGCCGCACCGGGACCGCCATTTCGGCCGCCGCGGTCGGCGTCGGCGCGCGGCGGTCGGAAGCGAAATCGATCAGCGTCGTGTCGGTCTCGTGGCCCACCGCGGAGATCAGCGGGATGGCGCTTTCGGCGGCGGCGCGGACCACGATCTCCTCGTTGAAGCCCCAGAGATCCTCGAGGCTGCCGCCGCCGCGCGCCACGATCAGCACGTCCGGCCGCGGCACCGGCCCGCCGGGCGTGAGCGCGTTGAAGGCCCGGATCGCCGCCGCGACCTCGGCCGCGCATTTCTCGCCCTGCACCGTCACCGGCCAGATCAGCACCGGCCGCGGGAAGCGCTCGCGCAACCGGTGCAGGATGTCGCGGATCACCGCGCCCGACGGCGAGGTGACAACCCCGATCACCCCCGGCAGATACGGCAGCTGCCGCTTGCGGCTCTCGTCGAAAAGGCCCTCGGCCGCGAGCGCGGCCCGGCGCTTCTCCAGCATCGCCATCAGCGCGCCGATGCCGGCGGGCGCCAGATCCTCGATGATCATCTGGTAGCGCGACGAGCCGGGAAAGGTGGTGAGCCGCCCTGTGCAGACCACCTCCATGCCCTCCTCGGGCAGCACCGCGAGCCCCCGCACGGTCCCCTTCCAGATCACCGCCGCCAGCACCGCGCGGTCGTCCTTCAGATCGAGGTAGAGATGGCCCGAGGCCGGGCGCGACACCCGCCCGATCTCGCCGCGCACCCGCACCCGCCCGAACTCGCCCTCGATGACCCGCTTCACCGCCCCAGAGATCTCGGAGACGGTGAATTCGGGAGCGTTTCCGCCCGGCTGGGGTTCCTCGATCAGGTCCATGCTTCGCCCCGTCAGCCTCCACATGCGCCGGCGCCGGTGCGACCGGCGGCGGCCGCCTCCGCCTAAGCCGGTGTCGCGTACCAGGCGACGACGGCAGGATGGCTCCGGATCCCCGCGGCGACCGTCTTGAGCCTCGGGAAGGCATCGAAGAGATCCGCCGGGATATCGTCCAGCACTCCGCCGCTGATCCACCGGTCGACGACGAAGAGCTTGATGTCGGCGACCCCCGGCCGCTCGCCACCCACGAAGGGGCCTGCGCCGATCGCGCGCTCGACGCAGCGCCCCCATTGCGGCAGGTACTCGTCGGCGAGCTGCCGGCGCGCCGCCTTCCTCTCCGCGGCATCCGCGATGCGCGCCGTGGGCATGATCCGGTGCCGCAGATCCTCGGCCGCATCCATCAGCGCGTCGTGCCGGGCGGCCTCGAAGGGGTCCTCCGGATAGAGGCCGTGCTTGCGGCCGATGAGCCGCAGGATCGCGTTGGACTGCCCGAAGACCCCGCGGCCCTCGAGCTCGAGCGTGGGCACCGCCGCGAAGGGCAGGTCGGGCTTCAGCTGCGCGAAGGTCTCCCGGCTGATGCGGTTGTCCTCGAACGCCATCCCCGCCAGGACCAGCGCCAGGCGCACTTCTTCGCCGCGGCTGCCGGAGAAGTCGAAATAGGTGACGATCGGCTTTGACATATGATGCTCTCCCGTTGACCGCCGGTTGTGTCGCCCGCCGAAGCGGGGCGCGGAACAATCACCGAGCGCAGGGCGAATGACAAGCCCGGCGGCCTGTCCTCTCCATGGCCATCGCATCTCGTGCTCATTCTTTCTTCCTCGACCGTTCCGCCACGAGATGAGGGCAGCGCCCTGCCCGGCGGGTGCGAAGCGCCCGCGTCGTGCCGGAGGCACGCCTTTGGCGTGACGGGGCGGGCGGGAACTGCCCGGCGGTGCCGCAGGGCGGGATGGTGCCGCTGGCGCGCCCGGAACGCGGGCGGACGGGGAAGTCGCGTCACCGAGTGCCATTCCCAAGCCGGCCTTGCGCAGGCGGCGCCGCCGCCACACGCCCCCAACGGCACCGGGTTGCGCCTCCGGCCCGCCGTGGGTATCAGCCGCTTTCCAGCACGGGGAGCGGCCGGCATGAACATCCTGATCCTCGGCGGCGGCGGGCGGGAGCACGCGCTGGCCTGGGCCTTCGCGCAGAACCCCAAATGCGACCGGCTCTGGTGCGCCCCCGGCAATGCCGGGATCGCCGAGGAGGCCGAATGCGTGCCGCTCGACATCCTCGACGGCCGCAAGGTGCTCGCCTTCGTGCGCGACAAGGCGATCGACTTCGTGATGATCGGCCCGGAGGCGCCGCTGGCCGAGGGCGTCGCCGACCTGCTGCGCGCGACGCCGGTGTCACGACCTTCGGCCCCGGCCGCGAGGCGGCGCAGCTGGAGGCCTCGAAGGCCTTCACCAAGGAGATATGCGCCGCCTGCGGCGCGCCGACCGCCGCCAGCCAGACCTTCACCGACCCCCAGGCGGCGCGGGCCTATGTGGCACGCGAGGGCGCGCCGATCGTCGTCAAGGCCGACGGGCTCGCCGCCGGCAAGGGTGTGACGGTCGCCGCCACCACCGCCGAGGCGCAGGCGGCACTAGACGCGATCTTCGCCGAGGGCCCCGGGGCGCGGGTGGTGATCGAGGAATTCATGACCGGCGAGGAGGCGAGCCTCTTCGTGCTGGCCGACGGTGAGGAATGCCTCGTGCTCGGCACCGCCCAGGACCACAAGCGGGCCTTCGACGGCGACGAGGGCCCCAATACCGGTGGCATGGGCGCCTATTCGCCGGCGCCGGTGATGACGCCGGCGGTCACCGAGGCGGCGATGGCCCGCATCCTGCGCCCGACGCTCGCCGAGATGGTGCGCCGCGGCACGCCCTTCCGCGGCCTGCTCTATGCCGGGCTGATGGTCGAGGCCGGCAATCCGCGGCTGGTGGAATACAACGTGCGCTTCGGCGATCCCGAGGCGCAGGCGCTCGCCATGCGGCTCGGCGCGCAGCTGCTTGACGTCTGCCACGCGGCTGCCGAGGGCCGGCTCGCCGAGGCGCGCATCAATTTCGCCGAGGATCATGCGCTCTGCGTGGTCATGGCCGCGCGCGGCTATCCCGGCGCCTTTGCGCGCGGCGAGGCGATCGCGCTGCCCGAGATCGACGATCCGAGGGTGCGCATCTTCCACGCCGGCACCCGGCGCGCGGATGCGACCCTCGTCTCGAACGGCGGCCGCGTGCTCAACGTCACCGCCCGGGCCGAGAGCCTCGCTGCGGCGCGCGACCTGGCCTATGCGGCGCTCGACGCTGTCGACTGGCCCGGCGGCTTCGCCCGCCGCGACATCGGCTGGCGCGCACTGGCGGAGTGACCCGACGCCGCCCGGGCGAAGCGCAGGCGATCCACGCCCCATAAAATGAAGCGCGGCGCCCGAGGGCGCCGCGCCGTTTGCGGATGAGCCTGAGCGGCTCGAGCGTCAGTGCGCGTGCGCCGATTCGTCGGCTTCTTCCCAACCGTTGTAGACGAGGTTGAGAATCCACCGCCGTCACCGCCGCCAGAAGGATGCCGCTGTGCAGAAGCGGCCCGAGGAAATGCGGCATCTGGTCGAAGAACTTCGGCGAGAGCTCGGGGACGAGACCCATGCCGATGGCGATGGCGACGATATACATGTTGTGCCGCTTCTCGCCGTGGAACTCGACCCCGTGCAGGATGCGGATGCCGGTCGCCGCAACCATGCCGAACATCACGATTCCCGCGCCGCCGAGCACGAACTGCGGCACCGAGGCGACCAGCAGCGCAAGCTTCGGCAGAAGGCCGAGCGCGATCATGATGATGCCGCCGGCGATGGTCACGTAGCGGCTGCGCACCCCGGTCACGCCGACGAGGCCGACGTTCTGGGAGAAGGACGTGTGCGGGAAGGTATTGAGGATGCCGCCGATCAGCGTGCCGAGGCCGTCGACGCGCAGACCCTTGGCGAGGTCCTCCTGGGTGATCCGCCGGTGGGTCAGCTCACCGAGGGCAAGGAACATGCCCATCGATTCGATCATCACCACGACCATGACGATGCACATCGTCAGGATCGCCACCACGTCGAACTTCGGCGGTCCGAACATGAAGGGATAGATCGCCGCCGCCCAGGGCGCTTCCGCGACCCCGGCGAAGCTCACCTGCCCCAGCGCCAGCGCGATCAGGAAGCCGATGATGAGGCCCACCAGCACCGAGATATTGGCGAAGAAGCCCTTCACGAACTTGGTGATGAGGATGATCGAGGCGAGCACGATCAACGCGACGCCGAGATAGAGCGGCGCCCCGAAGTTCGGGTTGCCGACACCGCCGCCCGCCCAGTTGGCCGCGACCCGAAGCAGCGACAGGCCGATCACCGAGATGATCACGCCGGTCACGACCGGTGGGAACATCGGCAGCAGGCGACTGATGAAGGTCGCCGCGAAGATGCCGAAGACACCGGCCGCCATCACCGAGCCGAAGATCCCCTGGATCCCGAGATCGGGGTTCGCCGCCATGGCCAGCATCGGCCCGACCGCGGCGAAGGTCACGCCCATCATCACCGGCAGCCGGATGCCGAACTTCCAGAAGCCGATCGACTGGATCAGCGTGACGATGCCCGCGCAGAGCAGGTCGGCGTTGATGAGCAGCGCCACCTGGTCCTTCGGCAGCTTCAGCGCGCCGCCGATGATGAGCGGCACGGCGACGGCGCCGGCGTACATGACCAGGACGTGCTGCAGACCGAGCACGGACAGCTGGCCGACGGGAAGGATCTCATCGACCGGATCCACGGTCGTGCCTGGCCCGTCTGCGGCGCCCAGGCTGCTAGTTTGTATATTCGACATTCTGCGTTGCATCCCCCATTGCGGTTAGTCGGCGGCCTGGGACCTTACGAGGATCGTGCGATACCCCAAGCCACCGTGGCGGCATCAAGCCGTTCCGCCGCCCGGAAGGCAACTGCCCTCGCAGCGCAAAGTGCTTCGTGTCGAACAATAAGATGACCCGGGCCGGAAAGGACGTGATTCCATGGAAGTGGCCGCGGCTTCGTGGCAGGCTCCCCCTGCGGCAGGTTGGTGGGGGAGCGCAATGGCATCGGATGGCGCGGCGGGCCTCGGCACCTTCTCGACGCTCTCCATCGGCATCGGCGGCATGGTCGGCGGCGGCATCTTCGCGGTCACCGGCCTGACCATCGAGGTCACCAGGGGCGCCGCACCGCTCGCCTTCGTCATCGCCGGGGTCGTCGCGCTCCTGACCAGCTATTCCTACCTGAAGCTGACGCTCGCCTTTCCGGGCGAGGGCGGCACGGTGGACTTCCTCAACCGCGGCTTCGGCGACGGCGTGCTGACCGGGGCGGCCAACATCCTGCTGCTCCTGAGCTACGTGGTGCTGCTGGCGGTCTATGCCTATGCCTTCGGCAGCTACGGCGCGGATTTCCTGCCCGAATCCGGCCGCGGGTTCTGGCAGCACGTGCTGATCAGCGGCGTCCTGATCGGGCTGCTCGCCACCAACGTGCTCGCCGCCGGGCTGGTGGTCCGGTCGGAGAACTTCTTCAACGCGTTGAAGATGCTGCTGCTCGGCGGGTTCCTCCTCGCCGGGTTCCTGACGCCGATGGACTGGTCGCGTCTATCACCCGAGCATGCGGTCAGCCCGATGGGGCTGATCGCCGGCGCCATGCTGATCTTTCTCAACTACGAGGGCTTCGAGCTGATCGCCAATGCCTCGAAGGATGTCGCCGACCCCCGCCGCTCGCTGCCCGTCGCCTATATCGGCGGCGTGCTGATCGCCATCCTGCTCTATGCGCTGATCGCGATCGTGGTGCTGGGGCATCTGAGCTTCGAGGCGATCGCGGCCCGTCGCGACACGGCGCTCTCGGCCGCGGGCGAGGCGATCCTGGGGCGGGCGGGCTTCCTGGCCATCGCGGTCGCGGCGCTGACCGCCACGTCCTCGGCGATCAACGCCACCTTCTACAGCACCGGCCGGCTGACCTACATCGTCGCCAAGACCGGCGAGTTGCCGCGCGAGCTGGAACGCCCGATCCGCGGCGAGCATGCGGAAGGCACGCTGATCGTGGCGGCGATGGCGCTGCTGATCGCCAATCTCGTGCCGCTGGAGGCGATCGCCACCATGGGCAGCGCCGGCTTCCTGCTGATCTTCATGGGCGTCAACATCGCCAATGTCCGCCTCGCGCGCCAGACCGGCAGCCGCGCCTGGATCTCCGCGCTCGCGGCCCTGGCGACCGGCTTCGCGCTGGTGGTGCTCTGCGTCGAGGTCGACGAGAACCCCGCAACCCGCAACCATCTCTGGATCCTCGCGGGCATGATCGCGCTCTCGCTGGCGATCGAGATCGTCTATCGCGGCGTGACCGGCCGCAAGCTGCGCCTGGGCGGCGCGGGGCGCTGACCGCGCCGACTGGCCGGGGGCGCCGCTGGCGCCTTCACCCGGGGATCGGGCGCGGAACGGGGATCGGCGGCGAGGGCCGCCGGGATCAGATCTGCTTCTCGGGCATGCGCACCACCAGCCCGTCGAGCGCGTCCGAGACCTTGAGCTGGCAGGTCAGCCGGCTGAGGTCGGGGTCGGGCTCCCAGGCGAAGTCGAGCATGTCCTCCTCCATCGCCTCCCGCGGCGGCAGCTTGTCGATCCAGGCGGCGTCGACATAGACGTGGCAGGTGGAACAGGCGCAGGCGCCGCCGCAATCGGCCTCGATACCGGGGATGTTGTTGTCCCGCGCGCCCTCCATCACCGTCAGGCCGTTCCTGACCTCGACCTCGTGCGGCGTGCCGTCATACTCGATATAGGTGATCCGTGCCATTCTGGAAGCGCCCCCGGACGATGCGTGTCGCGGCGGCTATCTAGACCTCCCGCCCGCGCTGGGCCATCCCCAATCACGACATTCTTGCCTTCGCGGAAAAATGTTCTATCTTCGTTCGCACCGCGCATCCGCCCGCCGTGAGCCCGTGACCGACCAAAGCCCCTTCCGGCACCTTCGCCCGACCTCCGGCCGGCCGCCGTCCTGGCCGCGCCCGCCGCGGTGCCTGGCCGCCGGCGCGCTCGACGTCCCGCCGGACGGGGCGCGGGTGGCGGTCGCCGGGCTGGTGATCTGCCGCCAGCGCCCCGGCACCGCCAAGGGCGTGATCTTCCTCACGCTCGAGGACGAGACCGGCGTGGCCAATATCGTGGTCTGGGCCAAGGTCTTCGAACGCTTCCGCCGCGCGGTGATCGCCGGGCGCTGCCTGAAGGTCACCGGCCGGCTGCAGCGCGACGGCGACGTGGTGCATCTGGTCGCCGAACGCGTCGAGGACATCTCCGCCCTGCTCGACGAGATCGTCGCCCTGCCCCTGCCCGACGGCCCTCCGCCCGCCCCGAGCGGCCCCGAGGCGCGGTGCGCGCCATGACGCTCGAGATCCGCCCCGCCGACTGGGACGGCTTCGCCGCCGTCATGGGCGAGCGCGGCGGCTGCGGCGGCTGCTGGTGCATGCTCTGGCGCCGCTCGAAGGCCGAGATGGACGCCTGCATGGGGGCGCCCAACCGCGCGGCCATGGCCGATCTCTTCGCCCCGGGCCATGGACCGGGCCTCGTCGCCCGGCGCGACGGCCTGCCGGTCGGATGGATCCAGGTCGACCGCCGCGCGGCCTTCCCGCGGCTCGCCCGATCGCGCGTGCTCCGGCCGGTCGATGCGCAACCAGTCTGGAGCGTCGCCTGTTTCCTCGTCGACCGGACCGCCCGCCGGCAGGGGATCTCGGTGGCGCTGCTGCGCGCGGCCTGCGACTTCGCCCGCGATCGCGGCGCCACCATCCTCGAAGGCTATCCCGTGGATCCGCCGAAGCCGCGCTATCCGCCGGTCTATGCCTGGACCGGCTTCGCCGGGACCTTCCACGCCGCCGGCTTCGAGGAGGTGGCCCGCCACGCGCCCACCCGGCCGATCATGCGGCGGCACCTCGTCTGATCCCAACGGCCCTTCCGACCGACCGATCCTGCGGCCCGAGGCCGACTCTCGGGAAAGGGAATAGGCCGCGCCCCGCGCAGCCCGCGCCACCTTTACCTTCCCGGGAGGCGAGAGGCGCCTCGTCCGGTCGGCGCGCAAGCCGCAGGGTGAGGGAGGTGCGCAGCACTGTCGTCTGAGGATCGGGACGGACGGCCCCAGTTGCGCAAAGCGCGGTCGGACCCGGCAGCCTGATCGACACCCGATCGGCTGGGTGCACCGCCCAACCTCATCTGAAAAAACTCGTAATAACAATATCTTGAACGATGTCCCGCTGCGGGACACCGCCCGGCCTGGCACCCCGAAGCCGCTTCGACGTCGGCGAACCGGATCGATCGAGCGGAGGCCGGATGAACGCCGTCGAACGGAGAAACCCCGCCGAGGCCAGCTCGGCGGGGGTCCGGTCATTTCGGCGAAGGCGGGCGCGGCCCGCCTTCGGAGAGCATGCGGTCAGCTGCTCAGGCTCAGCGCCACGAAGCGCGGCGTGCCGTCGCGGCGCACCAGGAGCAGCAGCGAATTGCGCCCGGCTTCCTCGGCGGCCTCGATCTGGTCGCGCATGTCGTGCGGCGTTGCGACCGGCTCGCGGCCGACCTCGGTGATCAGGTCGCCTTCCCGCATTCCCTTCACGAAGGCGTCCGAACCCTCCTCGATGCCGGTCACCACCAGCCCGTCGACATCCGCGTCGAGCCCGAACTGCTGGCGCAGCGCCTCGTCGACCGTCGCGAGCGTCATGCCGAGCACCACGGTCTCTTCCTGCGCCATGGGCTTGTCGTCCTGGGGGGCGCCGGGCGCGGAGGCCAGCACCGGCTCCTCGAGCCGCCCGATCGCGACGTTCAGCGTCTCCTCCTTGCCGTCACGGAAGACCACCACGTCGACCTTGCGCCCGACATCGGTATCCGCGACCACGCGCACCAGCTCGCGCGTGTCCTCGATCGCCTCGCCGTCGAATTCCAGGATCACGTCACCGGACTTGATCCCCGCCGTCGCCGCCGGCCCCTCGGGCACGTCGGTGACCAGCGCGCCCGCGGCGACCTCGAGCCCGAGCGCATCGGCCACGTCCGGATCGACGTTCTGGATGCGCACCCCGAGCCAGCCGCGCCGGGTCTCGCCGAAGTCGCGCAGCTGGGCCACGACCCGCTCCACCACCGCCGAGGACATGGCGAAGCCGATGCCGATCGAGCCGCCGTTGGGGCTCAGGATCGCGGTATTGACGCCGATCACCTCGCCGTCGACGTTGAAGAGCGGCCCGCCGGAATTGCCCCGGTTGATCGCCGCGTCGGTCTGGATGAAGTCGTCATAGGAGCCCTGGAGCGTGCGGTTCCGCGCCGAGACGATGCCGGCGGAGACCGAGAAGCCCTGGCCCAGCGGGTTGCCGATCGCCACCACCCAGTCGCCGACCCGCGCCGCGTCGGAATCGCCGAAGCTCACGAAGGGCAGCGGATCCTCGCTCTCGACCTTCAGGAGCGCGATGTCGGTGCGCGGGTCATGGCCGATCAGCTTCGCCGGCAGCTTGTCGCCGTCGAAGGTCTCGATCTCGATCTCGTCGGCGCTCTCGATGACATGGTTGTTCGTGACGATATAGCCGTCGTCGGAGATGATGAAGCCCGAGCCCAGCGCGCTCGACCGGCGCGGGCCGTGCGGCATGCCGCGCCCCCCCGGCTGGCGATCGAGAAAGTCGTTGAAGAAGTCCTGGAAAGGCGAGCCCTCCGGCAGGACAGGCCGCATGCTGTCGTCGACCTGGGCCACGTTCGTGGTGGTGGTGATGTTGACCACCGCCGGGCTCAACCGTTCGGCGAGATCGGCGAAGCTCTCGGGCATGCCGCCGGTAAGCGCCATGGCCGGCGCGGTGTAGGTCATCCCCAGCGGCATCGCCAGCGCCAGGGCCAGCGCCACTGCCGTCAGGGGCCGGGTCGCGCGCCGCAGGCCGGCGCCGGTGCTCTCGGGGGATACGGTCAGGCTATCCAACATCTCTGCTCCTAGCTCTCGGCTCCGGCGTCTGCGATGCGCCGTCGCCGTCTCTCCTCGTCTCCCCTTTCAGTCGCGTATAATGCATCGTTCACGCAAGTCACGCCTTCGTGCCGTCACGGCGGCGTGAATCGCTCACGCCCTCGCGAGCCAGACCAGCGTCACGCCCGCCGTCACCGCGAGCAGGCCGATCAGGCGCCGGTTCTCGACACTGAGCTGCTCGATCAATTCCAGCACCTCGCGCAGACGCGAAGGGGCCAGTGCAAGCACCAGCCCCTCCACGATCGCCACCAGGCCAAGGCCGAGCAGCAGGTCGTCAATCATTCGCAGCCGCGCCGCTCTCCGCAGCCCCGGCCGCCGCCGCCGGCCGGCCCGAGGGCGAGCCCAGGTAGTCGAAGAACGTGCTGTCGGGCTCCACCATCAGCGTCGTGTTCTCGCCTTTCAGCGAAGACTTGTAGGCCTCCATCGAGCGCAGGAAGGAGAAGAACTCCTCGTCGCCGGTATAGGCCTCGGCCAGGACGCGGTTGCGCTCCGCATCGGCCTCGCCGCGGATGATGTTGGCGTCGCGCTCCGCCTCCGAGACGATCTCGATCGCGGTCCGGTCGGCCTGGGCGCGCAGGCGCTGCGCCGCCTCGTTGCCGCGGGCGCGCTCGTCTGCCGCCTCGCGCTCGCGCTCGGCCTTCATGCGCTCGAAGGTCGCCGTCAGGTTCTGCTCGGGCAGGTCGGCGCGCTTGAGCCGCACGTCGATGATGTCGACGCCCAGATCGCGCGCCTCGATGATCGAGGCGTCGCGGATGCGGTTCATCAGCCCGACCCGGTCCGCCGAGAGCACCGCCTCCGACCGGACCGAGCCCAGCGCCTCGCGCACATTGGCCGTCAGGATCGCCTCGAGCCGCTGCTCGGCCGCGGCCATGCCGCCGACGCCGACGGCGCGGCGGAACTGCTCCACGTCGGCGATGCGCCAGCGGGCGAAGGCATCGACGATCAGCCGCCGGTCGTCGAGCGGCGTCACCTCGAGCGCGCTGGTCTCCAGGCCCTGGATGCGCGAATCGTAGAAGACCACGTTCTGGATGAAGGGCACCTTCACCGCGAGGCCCGGATCCTCCTTGACCGCCTTCACCTGGCCGAATTGCAGCACCATCGCCTTCTGCCGCTCGTCGACGGTGAAGACCGCGTTGATGACCAGGAAGGCGATCGCGACGAGGAGGATCACGAGGATGGGAAAGCGGCGCATCACTGGGTCACCTCCGGCTGGCGGCGCAGCTCGTTGAGCGGCAGATAGGGCACGACGCTCTGGCCGCCGCCCGCGGCGTTCGGCGTGTCCATGAGGAACATCTGCACGTCTCCCAGCACGTCCTCCATGGTCTCCAGGTAGAGGCGCTGCCGCGTCACGTCCGGCGCCTTGACGTATTCCGCCAGAACCGCCTTGAAGCGGCTCGCCTCGCCCTGGGCGGCGTTCACCACCTGGGCACGGTAGCCTTCGGCCTGCTGCAGGGTCTGCGCCGATTCACCGCGGGCGCTCGCAAGCCGCTCGTTGGCATAGGCGTCGGCGCGGTTCTGCAGCGTCGAGCGCTCCTGCCGTGCAGCCTGCACCTCGCGGAAGGCGTCGATCACCTCGCTCGGGGGGTCGGCCTTGTCGAAGTTGAGGCGGACGATGTTCACGCCCGAGCCGTATTCGTCCAGCGTGGCCTGGATCAGTTCCCGCACCTCCTGGCTGATGATGCCGCGGTCGCGGCTCAGGATCGGCGAGAGCTCGGAGCGCGACACGACCTCGCGCATCGCCGATTCCGACACCGCCTCGATGGTCGATTCCGGATTGGAGAGGTTGAAGAGGAACTTCGCCGGATCGTTCACGTTCCAGACCACCTCGAAATTGATGTCGACGATGTTCTCGTCACCGGTCAGCATCAGCCCCTCGCTGGCGCCGCGCACCGTGCCGGAGCCGATCTCGACGGTATTCTCCCGGGTAACCGGCAGGATCTCGTGGGTCACGATCGGCCAGGGCGCGAAATTGAGACCGGGATTCTTGACGCATTCCCCGCGGCACTTGCCGAAGGTCAGCTCCACCGACTGCTCCTCGGGCTTGACCGTATAGAAGGACATCAGGAGCCAGACGCCGACCAGCCCGAGCGCGATCAGCCCCAGGCCGCGCTTGCCGATCCCAGGGCCCCCGCCGCCGCCTCCCGGCCCGCGACCGCCGCCGCCGCCGGACTTGCGCCCGCCCATGAGGATCTTCAGCTGCTCCTGGCCCTTGCGCACGATCTCGTCGATATCGGGCACCTGCGGCGAGCCGCCGGGGCCGCCCTTCCCGCCCTTGCCACCGCCGCCGGTGCCCCAGGGGCCGCCTCCGCCGCCGTCCTTGCCGTCGCCGTCGCCGCCGTTCCTGTCGCCGCCACCGCCCCAAGGGCCGCCGTTCTTGCTGTAAGGCATTCGCCTTCGCGCTCCTCGTTCCCTATGTCAGGCTCGCAGGTTAGTTGTTCCCGCGACCATCGATTTCAAGATGTCACGCCGCGTCGGAGCGCATCGTGACCAGCTCTTCGGCGGCGGTGGGGTGCACCGCCATTGTGGAATCGAAATCGTCCTTGGTCGCGCCCATGCGGATCGCGACGGCGGCGAGCTGCACCATCTCGGCCGCGCTGGGACCGACGATATGGCAGCCGAGGACCCGACGGCTGCCGGGCTCGACCACCAGCTTCATCAGCATCTTCTCCCGGCGTCCTGCGAGAATATTTGCCATCGGCCGGAAGCGGGTGCGATAGATCTCCACCTCCCCCGCGGCCCGCGCCTCGGCCTCGGTCATCCCGACCGTGGCGAGCTCGGGCCGGGTGAAGACCGCGGTAGGGATCATGAGGTGGTCCGGCCGGACCGGCTGCGCCTTGAAGACCGTCCGGGCGAAGGCCTCGCCCTCGCGGATCGCCACCGGCGTCAGCGCCGCGCGATGGGTCACGTCGCCCACCGCGAAGATCGACGGCACCCCGCTCTGCGACCAGGCATCGACCGCCACGGCGCCGTTGGCCTTCAGCTCGACCCCGAGCCGCTCGAGCCCGAGCCCGGCGGTATTGGGGCGGCGCCCGGTGGCGAAGAGCACCGCGTCGACCACATGGGCCTCGCCGTTGTCGAGCTCGACGCGAAGGCCCCCGGCCTCCCGCGCGATCGACACCAGGTCGCGCTGGATCTCCAGCACGATGCCGCGCTCCCGCATCGCCGCGGCGAGATGATCGCGCAGATCCGCGTCGAAGCCGCGCAGGATCTGGTCCCCCCGGTAGAGCTGGGTCACATGGGTGCCGAGCCCGTTCATGATGCCGGCGAATTCGCAGGCGATGTAACCGCCGCCGACGACGATCATGCGCCCGGGCTGCGCCTCGAGCTGGAACATCTCGTTGGAGGTGATCCCGAGCTCGCTGCCGGGGATCTCGGGGATCACCGGCCGGCCGCCGGTCGCGATCAGCAGGTGCTTGGCGGTATACTCCGCGCCCGTCGCGAGCCGCACCCGATGCGCGTCGGCCACCACCGCCCGCGCGCCGAAGAGCGCCACCCCCGCCCGCCGCAGCCCGTCGTGATAGACCGCCTCGAGACGCGAGATCTCGGCATCCTTGGCCGCGATCAGGTCGCACCATTCGAAACGGGCGGGACCGACCTTCCAGCCATAGCCGCGCGCGTCCTCGAAGGCATCCGCGAAGGCCGCGGCATAGACCATCAGCTTCTTGGGAACGCAGCCGCGGATCACGCAGGTGCCGCCGTAGCGGTATTCCTCGGCCAGCCCGACCCGCGCGCCGGCCTCGGCCGCCACCCGGGCGGCGCGCACGCCGCCGGAGCCGCCGCCGATCACGAAGAGGTCGAAGTCGAAACTCACCCGGGCCTCACGCGTCCTCGTCGCGCATCAGCTCGATGGCATCGGGCACCAGGCGCCGCTGGACCACCTCCGCCGCGCCGTTCTCGAAGCCGACCACCACCGTGTCGGCCATGCCGATGAAGAGCCCGTGCTCGACGACACCGGGCAGGCTGTTGAGCGCCACGGAAAGCCGGGCCGGATCGCGGATGCGCCCCAGGTGCAGGTCGAAGATGTGATGCCCCTCGTCGGTGACCAGCGGCTCGCCGTTGCTCATGCGCACGGTCACCTCGCGTCCGTCCACGTCCATGTCCGCGAGCACGCGCTCCACCGCCGTCTTGGTCACCGGCCAGCCGAAGCGCACCACCTCGACCGGCAGCGGGAAGGCGCCGAGATGCTCCACGCGCTTGCCGGGATCGGCCACCACCACCATGCGCTCGGCGGCGCTGGCGACGATCTTCTCCTGAAGAAGCGCCGCGCCGCCGCCCTTGATCAGGTTGAGGTCGCCGTCGAACTCGTCGGCCCCGTCCACGACCAGGTCGATCCGGTCGCTCGCCTCCAGCGACTTCAGCGGCACACCCAGTTCCTCGGCGAGCCAGGAGGTCGTGCTCGAGGTCGCGACCCCCACCACCTCCAGCCCCTCCGACTTCATGCGCTCCGAGAGGAGGCGCACGAACCAGGCCGCGGTCGACCCGGTGCCGAGGCCGAGCGTCATGCCGTCCTCGACCATCTCGAGCGCGCGCGCCGCCGCGGCGCGCTTGGCGATGTCAGCGGGGGAAAGGCTGTTGGACATTGGGCCTCCGAGCGGGGTGGGTGGCGTTATAGGCCGATTGCGCCTCGACCGAAAGCCGATTTCCCGGCGGCCCGGCCCGTGACGCCGCCCCGGGCGCGGCGAGGCGTCGCATTTCGTCGTGCGCGGGCGGCCCGGCGTGCCTATATGCCGGGGAAAAGGGAGCGGGCGATGTTTCTCAGCGTCTTCGACATATTCAAGCTCGGCATCGGCCCCTCGTCGAGCCACACCATGGGACCGATGGTCGCGGCCGGAAGGTTCCTCGACCTCCTGCGAAACGGCGCCGACCGCATCCCCGGCGCCGGCGAGGCCGCGCGCCTCGGCGCCCGCCTGCACGGCAGCCTCGCGTTCACCGGCAAGGGCCATGCGACCGACCGCGCCGTGATCCTCGGCCTCGCCGGCTTCGAGCCGGAGACCTTCGACGCCCTCCGCGCCGCGACGGTGCTCTCGCGCATCCGGGAGACCGGGCGCATCGCGCCGCCGGGCCTGCCCGAGATGGGCTTCGACCCGGCCGCCGACCTCGTCTTCGACTACGGTCCCGCGCTGCCGGGCCACGCCAACGGGCTGGTGATCTGGGCCCGGGACGCGGCGGGCAATCTCTATCTCGAGGAGACCTATTATTCCGTCGGCGGCGGCTTCGTTCTGACCGCGCGCGAGCTCGAGGCCCCCGCGGGCAGCACCGAGGCGGCCGCGGTACCCTTCCCGTTCGGCTCCTGCGCCGAGATGCTGGAGATGGCCGCGGCATCCGGCCGGTCGATCGCGGAGATGCAGCGCGCCAACGAGCTCGTGCGCCACGGCGCACAGGCGCTCGATTCCGGGCTCGCGCGGATCTGGGAGGTGATGGCGGCCTGCATCGACCGCGGCCTCGCCGGCGAAGGCATCCTGCCCGGCGGGCTCAAGATGCGGCGCCGCGCCCGCAGCATCCACGAGCGGCTGATGGCAGAGCGTGGCCGCAACCTCGCCGCGCCCCATACCGTCAACGACTGGATCGCGGTCTATGCCATCGCGGTCAACGAGGAGAACGCCGAAGGCACCCAGGTGGTCACCGCGCCCACCAATGGCGCCTCCGGGGTGGTGCCCGGCGTGCTGCGCTACTGGCTCGACCACGTGCCGGGCGCCTCGCCTGCGGGCATTCCCGATTTCCTGCTGACGGCGGCGGCGGTCGGCGGGCTGATCAAGTCCAATGCCTCGATCTCCGGGGCGGAGGTCGGCTGCCAGGGCGAGGTGGGATCGGCCGCCGCGATGGCCGCCGCCGGTCTCGCCGCCGTGCTCGGCGGCACGCCCTCCCAGATCGAGAACGCCGCCGAGATCGCGCTGGAACACCATCTCGGCATGACCTGCGACCCTATCGCCGGGCTGGTGCAGGCGCCCTGCATCGAGCGCAACGGCCTCGGCGCCATCAAGGCGGTCTCCGCCGCCAGCCTCGCCCTGCGCGGGGACGGCCTCCATCTCGTCTCGCTCGACGCCTGCATCGAGACCATGCGCCAGACCGGCCGCGACATGCACGAGAAATACAAGGAGACCTCGCTGGGCGGCCTCGCGGTCAACGTCCCGGACTGCTGACGGCCGCCCGGAGCTCGTGCCAACGGGCCGGTCCAGGGCGCCCGCAATACCTCGACAAGTCCCCGGCCCGCCGCTAAGGGGGCCGAGCCGCGGACGCGGCCGAACCCAGTATCCGGAGGATCAATGATGCGAATGACACATGCGATCGCCGCGGTGGCCGCGTTGCTGCTCGTGGGCTGCGCGGAGATGCGCCAGAACCGCAGCGCGAGCGAGGAGACGCTCGTGACCGCCTCCGCGACCGTGGAATCCGTCGATCAGGCGACCCGCCAGGTGACGCTCCGCGACGACGTCGAAGGCAGTGTCTTCACCGTCACCGCCGGACCCGAAGTGCGCAACCTGGCCCAGGTCTCCGCCGGCGACCACGTGCAGATCGACTATTACCGCTCGCTGGCCGTCGCGATGGCCGATCCGGCCGACAGCGGCGAGCCTCTGGCCGCAGCCGCCGGCGCGCGCGCTCCGGAAGGCGCCATGCCCGGCGGCGCCGCCGTCGCCTCGACCAGCATGGTGGTCACGCTCATCAACTACAATGCCAATACCGGCATCGCCTCCTTCCGCACGCCGGACGGCCTCACCCGGCAGACCGCGGTTCGCCCCGACCTGCGTACCTTCGCGCAGAGCCTGAGCCCGGGCGCGCGCGTCCTCGTGAGCGTGACCGAGGCGGTCGCGGTCACCGTGACGCCGGTGCCTGCCACCTGAGCTCACCCGCGCCCCGGAGCAGCGAAGTGACCTACCCAATCAATCCCTCGGGCAGGATCCACAGCAACCGGGGCGCCCCTTAGCCGGGGCGCGCGTAACCGCCAATGGTGACTTCGCTTCTCCCGGCGATGCCCCGCCGAGGCATGTCCGCCATTTCGCCCCGCTCGCAGCCCGACGCAGTCGCATTGCCGAGGTGGCTGCGAACTGAGCCTTGTGTCCAGCAGCCAATGGACGACATTTCCCGCGGAAGCTGAGGCTTGTTTACAGCGCCCGTGCCGGCGCTGACCCCAGCAGGTGGAACCTAATCGACAGCTCGCCGGCCTCGCCTTAGTCTGACGGCCGGCCGGAAATACCGCGCGCTCTATGGAGCTCAAGACAACGATGCGAACGAAATGGGCGATCGCCGCCTTTGCGGCCCTGATTCTGACCGGCTGCGCCTATTACAGTGAGGATTGGTACTTCGCACAGGGGTATGGACTTGTCCGCCCCGCGACCATCGTCGCTTTGGACCAGACAAGCCGCGAGGTCACGCTGCAGGCCGAAGACGACCGTGAAACCTTCACCGTGACGGCCGGTTCCAGAGTTCGCAACCTCCGACAGCTCGCCGTCGGCGACAGGGTGAAGGTCTGGTACGAACCGTCGAATGTCATCATCATTGACTACCCGGCCGATGCATCAACGTTCAGAGGCGAATACGAGGCAATGCACGGCGCCAGCATGACTCCCTTCGTGGTCGCGACATTCGTTTCGCACAACGGAATCCTTCTGCTCCGAACCCCCGACGGCTCCACAATCCCCTTTGAACTTGATCCCATCCAATTGGGCCATAAACCCGGCGACCGCGTACTCGTGTCCATGACTGAGTCCAGAGCTGATAAGATCGTCGAGGTCACCCAGCGCTGAATCACGGCTTCGGCAATCGCTGAGCGACATGTGCGAGCGAACTGCTGGGCAAGATCACCAGCATCCCGGGCGCGTCGAAGGCGATCCGCATCGGCCCGCCGAGCGCCTCGTTCGACGTACCGATGCGCCCGCAGGGCGCGAAATCGAGCCCGGCAACCGACCAGCGCAGCCCCTCCGAGCGGAGGCCGGCGACCGGCCCCATCGGGAAGAGCGAGACCCTCGTGCCCGCAGCGAGATCGAGCTCCAGTGCGGGCGGGCAGAGAAAGCAGATGTCTTCGCCGCCGAGCAGCACCACTTGCTGGGCGGGGTGCCGCGCGAGCGCGCTCATCGCCGCGAGCTGGTGGTCGAGGCGCCCGCCGAGGAAGCCGAGCCCGAGGAAGAGCGGCGCCTCCACCGAATAGAGACATTTCTCCAGGTCCGTGGAATCCTGCTCGGCGATCGGATGGAGCGCGACGCCGGCATCGGCGAGCGCGGCCGGGTCGCGAAGCGAATCCATGTCCCCGATCACCGCGCGGAACCGCCGCCCGCCCGGCAGCGCCAGGTTTCCCCCGCCGTCGGCGGCCACCGCCTCCGGTGCCAGCCGCAGCGCCTCCTCGAGCTGGCGCGGATCCACCGGCCCGCCCCCGACCAGCGTGACCGGATCCGACGCGCGGAGGAGGATCTGCGTCACGGCCAGTCGCGGATGACCACGGCCGAGACGCTGTTCTTCGGCGAGCCGTCGATCAGCTTGTCGGAATAGGTGAGATAGACCAGCGCGTTGCGGGTCTCGTCGAAGAAGCGCACCACCTGGATGCGCTTGAACATGATGCTCGCGCGCCGCGAGAAGACCTCTTCGCCATCCTCGAGCTCGTCGCGGAACTTGACCGGCCCGGTCTGCTGGCAGTTGATCGAGGCGTCCGAAGTGTCCTCGGCGAGGCCGAGGCTGCCCGAGATGCCGCCGGTTCGCGCCCGGCTCACGAAACAGGCCACGCCCTCGACCTCGGGATCGTCGAAGGCCTCCACGACGATCCGGTGATTGGCGCCGAGGATCTTGAAGGCCGTCGTCACCTGGCCGATCTCCTCGGCCGAAGCCGCCCCCGCCATGGCGAGAACCGCTGGCAGAACGAGTTTCAGCATGCCCCCAACTCCCGTCATTCTCCGCCGGAGCGCCGCGGCGCCTCCGGGTCCTCCCGGCCGATCCCGCGGAAGACGAAGCGCAGCGGCAGCATCCAGAGGAACCCCAGGCCGACGAAAACCGCCAGCTCAACCAGAACGCCCGGCCGGTCGAAAAGCTCCACCAGGTTGACCGCCAGCGTCACGTAGAGCGGCAGCCCGACGAGCAGCACCACCAGCGACCAGCGCCGCCGCGCCCGCCAGCTCAGGCCCTTCATCCGGCGAAGGGATCGGTGACGAGGATCGTGTCCTCGCGCTCGGGGCTGGTCGAGAGCATCGCCACCGGGCAGCCGATCAGCTCCTCGACCCGGCGCACGTATTTGATCGCCGCCGCCGGCAGGTCCGCCCAGGACCGCGCCCCGGCGGTGGTCTCCGACCAGCCCGGCAACGTCTCCCAGATCGGCTTCACCCGCGCCTGCAGCGCGGCCGCCGTGGGCAGATGGTCGATGCGCCGGCCGTCGAGCTCGTAGGCGACGCAGATCTTCAGCTCCGGAAAGCCGTCGAGCACGTCGAGCTTGGTCAGCGCGATGCCCCGCGCCCCGCTGGTGGTGCAGGTCTGGCGCACCAGCACCGCATCGAACCAGCCGCAGCGCCGCTTGCGCCCGGTGACCGTGCCAAACTCATGGCCGCGCTCGCCGAGGCGCTGGCCGGTCTCGTCGTCGAGCTCCGCCGGAAACGGCCCCGAGCCCACCCGGGTGGTATAGGCCTTGACGATCCCGAGCACGAAATCGACCGCGCCCGGCCCCATGCCGGTGCCCGTCGCGGCCATGCCGGCGAGCGTGTTCGAGGAGGTGACGTAAGGGTAGGTTCCGAAATCGATGTCGAGCAGTGCCCCCTGCGCGCCCTCGAAGAGGATGCGCTTGCCCTCCGCCCGCCGCGCCGCCAGCACCTGCCAGACCGGCGCGGCATAGGGCAGGATCCGCGGCGCCACTTCCAGCAGCGAATCCCGCAGCGCCACCCGGTCGATGGGCTCGGCGCCGAGACCCCGCCGCAGCGCGTCGTGATGCGCGAGCAGCCGGTCGAGCCGCGTCTCCAGGGTGTCGGCATCGCCGAGATCGGCCACCCGGACGATGCGCCGGCCGACCTTGTCCTCGTAGGCCGGACCGATCCCGCGTCCGGTGGTGCCGATCTTCGCCGCCCCCGCCGCCTCCTCGCGCAGCCGGTCGAGATCCTGATGCAGCGGCAGGATCAGCGGCGTGTTCTCCGCGATCATCAGATTGTCGGGGGAGATCGCGACCCCCTGCCCCGCCAGCTTGCCGATCTCGGCCAAGAGCGCCCAGGGGTCGAGCACCACCCCGTTGCCGATCACGCTCAGCTTGCCGCCGCGGACGATGCCGCTCGGAAGCAGGCTCAGCTTGAAGACCTGGCCATCGACGACCAGGGTATGCCCGGCGTTGTGCCCGCCCTGAAAGCGGACGATCACGTCGGCCCGCTCGCTCAGCCAGTCGACGATCTTGCCCTTGCCCTCGTCGCCCCACTGCGCGCCGACCACCGCGACATTGCCCATTTCCGCAGGCCTCCCACCGGTTCCGGCCCCGTCTATACCGCCCGGCCCGCGCGCCCGAAACCTCCTTTTCGCCGGCGCAGCCGCTTGACAGGTGCGGGACACAGGCGCAGGCCTTCGTCAGAGACCGCGCGCGGAGGCCGATCTCCGGTCTCCGCATCCCGGCGCGCGCTCCGCCGCCCCGGCCATTCGGCCACAGGGCGACCCCGGCCGGGAAGGCGAACGCCATGGCCAAGGGCCAGCAGAAGAGCAACCGCGAACCGAAGAAGCCGAAGAAGGAAAAACCGAAGACCACCGCCACGGCGGGCGCCGGTTCCGGCGCCATGGCGGCATCGCTCGACCGCATCAAGGGCAAGAAGAAGTAGCGCGCCAGCGGGCCCGGCAGCCGCCTCCGCTCTCAGACGAGAAAGGTCGCGACCGCCCAGACCGCGAGCACCAGCGCGGCGATCCGGCTGACCGCCTGCCCGGCGGGGAGGAGCTTTCGGCCAGCACGAAGGCGGCCAGCGCGGCGATCCAGACGAGGTTCATCAACCCCACCCACGAAGAGCAGCGCCATCAGCGCCCAGCAGCAGCCGACGCAATAGGCGCCGTGCCCGATCCCCATGCCCAGCGCCCCGATGGCGCCCGGCCGCCAATGGGTGGAGAGATACTCGGCCGGCGCCTGGCAATGCGCGAGGCACATGCCCTTGAGCGGCGAGACCTGATAGAGCGCCGCCGCCGCCAGCACCCCGGCGCTCAGCCAGCGGCTCTGCGACCAGAGCATCGTTCCCGACAGCGCGCCGGACCGCTCCAGCAGCCATTGCAGCGCCACCGCCGCCAGCGAGAAGCCCAGCCAGACCAGCAGATAGCCGGCGAGAAACCAGACCGTCGGCACCGGCCCCGGCGCGATGCGGCCGCGCCGCTGGCCGTGGCGTACGGCGCGCGCATGCAGGAGCACCATGGGCGCGACGCTCGGCAGCATCATCGCGATCATCATCACCCACCACATTGCGACCATCATGGCCGCCCGTCCGACGCTCCAGCCGGCCGCGTCCATGGCCCCTTGCTCCATCGGCATGGATCCGGGCTCCATCGACATCGGCGCGTCGGCGCCGAGATGCGGGAAGAGCGCCGCCCGCGACATCTCCCAGGCGGTCATCTCCATGCCGGCGCCACGCAGGAGCCACGTCCAGGAGAGCGCCCCAAGCACCAGGAGTCCCCGCGATGAGCACGGCCCGGTCGCGCCTCAGCAGCGCCTCGGCTGCCGCATCCGCCGTCATCGCCGTCAGGCGACCGCGTCGGCGATGATCCCCTGCGGGCCGTAGGCGGCATACCAGAGCGAGGCGTAGCGGCCCTTGTGCGCGTATTCGAGCAGGCTCCTGACCGAGAAATCGGCGCTGCCCATCTCCGCCTCGCGGAACTCGAAGCCTTCCGGCAGGACGATCCGCGCCCGGTGCGGCCTGCCGGTGACCGGATTCCGGATCGGCTCGATGGCGAGATCGATCATGCCCGTCGACCTGGAACCGCCCGGTCCGCGCCTCGATGTCGCAATCGAAGACCGTCTCCGCGAAGACCGGGTCGTGCTCGGTCTCGATGGTGGAGCCGTAGATGTTGAAGACGCTGGTCGGCTCCTGCTCCTCGCCGCCGAGGATCTTGAAGAGCGCCTCCACCTGCCGCTCGTCCGCCCGCTTGTCGATGATCCCCTGCACGATGCCGCCACCTTCATGCACGGCCCCCGGCCAGCGATACCACGCCCCCACCACCAGCCCGTCGAGCCGCACGTCGCCGAAATGGCCCTTGTCGATGCGGTGCGCCTCCAGGCCCTGGCACCAGCCCTCGGTCGGCTTTCCGTTGAATTCGCAGGGGCAGCCGTAGTCGCAACTGCAGGCACCGATCTTCGGTCCCCGGATCTCCCAATCCACATAAGCCATGACCCTCTCCCCGTGTCGAGCCGACCTCGCGCCGCTGCAATCCGATGCTTGAAGGGGCGCATGATACACCCAAAACGCCTCCCGACAAAGCGTTGCGCCCGGCGGCTAGCGCCTGCGGTGCGCCTCCGGCGGCAGGAGCGATGGGCCCACATGGGCATCCATCCAGCCCATCACCGGACGCGAGCGGTCCCAGAGCGCCCGGGCGAAGGCCACCGGCCGCCGCCCGTCCAGCGTGCCCGCCGCGTCGAGATCGTCGCCCGCCAGCACGTCCTTCAGCCGCAAGAGCTCGATCCGCGGATGGTCCCGCGCCACGCCGCGCGGCGCGCCCTTCAGCGCCGCGCCCCAGAGCCGCAGCCCCTCCGCATGCATGGAAGCGACCGCCTCGGCCAGTTCCGCCCCCTCGGGCCCCTGCACCGCGTCGCGATAGCGCTGCAACTGGTCCGCCGCCATGCGCCAATAGCCGGAGCCCGCGCCGAGCCCCTTCGATGAGATCGAGACATAGAGCCCGGATTCGCTGCCCGGCACGCGCACCACGCCGTAGGTATTGGTCTTGTAGGGCGATTTGTCCTTCGAGAAGCGGATGTCCCGGTTCTGCCGGAACATCTTGACGCTGCCGCCGAGATCCGCCGCCAGTTCCTCGAGGAGCCGCTCCAGCGGATCGTGGATCCCGCGCTCCCAATCCGCGCGGTTGGCCTCGAACCAGGCCTTGGAATTTTCGGCCTCGAGCCCGCGGAACCAGTCGAGCGCCCCCTCCCCGAAGCCCAGGAACGGCGCCTGCATCACAGCCCCCGCCGCCCGGTCCCGGCACGAACCGGCCGAACCCGGCGGCGACGCCCGAACGCGGACGCCGCGCCCGGCCGGCGGAGCGACGCCGCGCGCTGGGATGCCGGAACCACCTAGAAGTGGCCCTTCACGGTATTGGTCCTGACCGAGCTTCCGAAACCCTTGACGTCGACCAGGGCATAGATTTCGTCCTGGCCCCAGTCCTCGTTCAGCTTGCTTCCGGGAACGACCGTCGACAGGCTGAAACTCCCGTCCGGAAGCACATGGTTGGGAATGCCGACGCCGATGCTGAAGAGACTGTCGTCGAAGACCGGATCGTTGCCGCGGGCCCTGGCCGCGACCTCCGCTCCGACGGGTTGTGGAATCCCTCGCCATTAATGACGACAAGGTAGCGTCCCGGCTGACCCTCGGCCCGGCTGATGAAGAGCGTTGCACTCGCCATGACATTCCTCCTTGGCACTCGACCTGAAGCGGACTCGCTCTGGAGGAAGCGGATTATACCACAGATCCTCGCCGACGGCAGTGCGGCGACCATGGCCACCGACGCGACAAAGTGTTTGGCGGAACCCTGGACTGCGCCTAGACTGTTTCGCCGCGGCCCGGATCATTGGTGCCGCAAGGCGCGCAAGGGGAGGGAACCGAAATGGCAAGCACGCTCGACGGTGGCTGCGCCCATGTCCACACGCATTCGGATCACGATCCGGTCGACAACCACACCTGTCACTGCTCGGTCTGCAAGGCGGTGACCGGGCAGCCCACCACCCATGTGGCGTTCTTCAGATACGCCGACGTGGAAGTGGACAACATGGCCGGGCTCAAGCGCCAGCCGTTCAACGTCAAGAACCCCGACGGGCCGCTCGAGCTCTGCACCTGCGCCGAATGCGGCGCGCCGATCATGCTCGACGACAAGATGCATCGCATCCGGGCGATCGTGCCGAACCTGATGGGCTTCGACGAGGGTTTCCCGGCAGCGACCTACCATGCCTTCTACGACCCGGCGACCGGCGTGCCGAAGCCCCATGATGGCCGGCCGGTCTACGAGGGGCTGCGCCCGGATTTCGCCTGGCCCGACCCGAACTGAGTCCCGCCCGGACCGGACGCCGGTCTGGCCCGGGGCCACTCCGATCGTCGGAGCACGCCCCCCGGCCCACGGTCCGGGGGCGTTACTGTCAGAACGCCAGAGCCTTGGCCTGGCGCACCTGGGGTAGCGCCGCGATCTCGGACAGCGTTTCCGCCCCGATCGCCTCGTCCACGCCCAGGAGCGCGATGGCCTCGCCGCTCTTGGCCGCCCGTCCCAGCGCGAAGGTCGCGATATTGACCCCCAGCGCGCCGAGCTTGGTTCCCAGCGCGCCGATATAGCCGGGTGTGTCGGTATTGGTGGTATAGAGCATGTAGCGCATCGGCTCCGCTTCCAGCCCGATCCCCTTGATCTGGATGAATCGCGGCTTGCCGTCGCTGTAGATCGTGCCGGCCACCGAGCGGGTCTGGTGCTCCGTCGTCACGATCAGCCGGATGTAGGATCCGAAGGCGCCCTGGGCGTCCTTGCGCGTCTCGGCGATATGGATCCCGCGCTCCCGTGCCACCAGCGGCGCGGATACCATGTTGACCGCGCCTTCGCCGACCAGCGGCCGCAGCAGGCCCGCGGTCAGCGCGGCGGTGAGCGGCGTCAGGTTCAGGTCCCCGACCTCGCCCACGTATTCGATCTCGATCTCCTCGATCGCATGCTCGGTCACCTGCCCGGCGAAGCTTCCAAGCATTTCCGCCAGCGCGATCCAGGGCTTGAGGATCGGCGCCTCCTCGGCCGTGACCGAGGGCGCGTTGAGCGCGTTGGAAATCGCGCCATGGACCAGATAATCGGACATCTGTTCAGCCACATGCAGGGCGACGTTCTCCTGCGCTTCGGTGGTCGAGGCCCCCAGATGCGGCGTGCAGACCACGTTGGGCGCGTCGAAGAGCACGTTCGTCACCGCCGGCTCCACGGCAAAGACGTCGAAGGCCGCCGCGGCCAGCCGGCCTTCCCTGAGCGCCGCCGCCACCGCCGCCTCGTCCACCAGCCCGCCGCGGGCGCAATTGATCAGGCGCGCCCCCGGCTTGATCCGAGCGATGCGCTCGGCCGACAGGATGTTCGCGGTCTTCTCCGTCTTCGGGAGATGGAGCGAGATGAAATCCGCGCGCGCCAGCAGTTCGTCGAGGTCCTCGATCCGCTCGACCCCCATCGCCAGCGCCCGTTCGGCGGACAGGAAGGGATCATGGGCGATCACCCGCATCTTCAGCCCGATCGCCCGGCTCGCCACCACCGAACCGATGTTGCCGGCGCCGATCAGGCCCAGGGTCTTGCCCGAGATCTCCACGCCCATGAAACGCGACTTTTCCCACTTTCCCGCCCGCGTCGAGGCATCCGCGGCCGGGATCTGGCGGGCCACCGCGAACATCATCCCGATGGCGTGCTCGGCGGTGGTGATGGAGTTGCCGAAGGGCGTGTTCATCACCACGATGCCGCGCGCACTGGCCGCGGCGATGTCGACATTGTCGACCCCGATCCCGGCGCGGCCGATCACTCGCAGCCGCTCGGCCCGGGCGATCAGATCACCCGTGACCTTGGTGGCGGAGCGGATCGCGAGGCCGTCGTAATCGCCGATGATCGCGGCAAGGCGCTCGGGATCCTTGCCGAGCTTCGGCTGGAAATCCACCTCGACGCCGCGGTCGCGGAAGATCTGCACGGCGGCATCGGACAATTCGTCAGAAATCAGAACCTTGGGCATGTCTGCTATCCTGTTGCGGCAAGGGCCGCGGCAATGGGAGGTGTTACGGGCGCGGCGGTCAGCCGGAGCAGGTCACGGCGAAGGCCCAGTCGAGCCAGAGCGTCAGCGCCCGGACGTCGGCCGTCTCGACCGTGGTGCCGCACCAGATGCGCAGGCCCGGCGGCGCGTCGCGATAGCTCGCGATGTCATAGGCGGCGCGCTCGGATTCTAGAAGCTTCGTCATCCGCTTGACGAAGTCGCGCTGCGCCGCCTCGTCGCGCGACGCGATCCCGGGGTCGGTGATGCGCAGACAGACCGAGGTATTCGACCGCGCCCGGGGATCCGCGACGAGGTTCTCGATCCAGCCGGCGCCGTCCACCCAGTCCTGCAGGGCGGCGGCATTGGCGTCGGCCCGGGCGCAGGTGGCCTCGAGCCCGCCGAGCCCCTCCATCCATTCCAGCGCATCGAGGCAATCCGCCACGCAGAGCATCGAGGGCGTGTTGATCGTCTCGCCGAGAAAGATCCCCTCGATCAGCTTGCCGCCCTTGGTCAGCCGGAAGATCTTCGGCAGCGGCCGCGGCGGCACGAAGCTCTCCAGCCGCGCCACCGCGCGCGGGCTCAGGATCAGCATGCCATGCGCACCCTCGCCGCCCAGCGCCTTCTGCCAGGAGAAGGTCGTCACGTCGAGCCTCTCCCAGTCCAGCCGCTGCGCGAAGGCCGCCGAGGTGGCGTCGCAGAACGTCAGCCCCGCGCGGTCGGCGGCGATCCAGTCCGCGTCCGGCACCCGCGCGCCGCTCGTCGTGCCGTTCCAGGTGAAGCAGACATCCGCGTCAGGCCGCACGGATCCGAGATCGGGCAGCGCGCCGTAGTCGGCACTAAGCACCCGGCAATCCGCCAGCGCGAGCTGCTTGGTCGCATCCGTCGCCCAGCCCTGCCCGAAGCTCTCCCAGACGAGCATGTCGACCGGGCGCGCGCCCAGCATCGACCACATCGCCATCTCGAAGGCGCCGGTGTCGGAGGCCGGCACGATCCCGATCCGGTAATCCTCCGGAACGCCGAGCAGCCGCGCCGTGCGCTCGATCAGGTCGCGCAACTGCGCCTTGGGCGCCGCGGCACGATGCGACCGGCCCAGGAAGGCGCGCGCCGCCACCGCCTCCGCGCTCCATCCGGGGCGCTTGGGACAGGGGCCGGAGGAGAATTCCGGCCTTGCGGGTCTGTGCTGGGGTTTCTCGGGCTTGGCGACCACGTCGCCAACGGCTTGGGGGTGGCTCATCGGCCAGCTCCATGGTCAGGGTGATGTTGCCGAGCCCGCCCCGCTCACCCTGGTCCGGGGACGCGCCCGGAGCCCGGATAATCGATCTGCGAGACGGTGCCAAGCGCGATTATGGCGCGCGCGCCGGTCCGGGCTTCTCCTGACCGCCGCTGCCCGATATGACGACGCATCTTCGAAGGTATTTCCCCGATCATGCGCCCCGAATCCCCGTCGCTCACCGCCTGGCTGCTCCTGTTCCTGCTCGGGCTGATCTGGGGCGGCTCGTTTCTCGGTGTCGCCCAGGCGCTCACCGGATTCGGCCCGGCCTGGGTGGCGGCGATCCGCATCGCCCTGGCGGCGGTGATCCTGCTCGGCGTCGCCTTCGCCACCGGCCAGGGCCTGCCCGCCCGGGCGAGCGACCGGGGCCGAAGGATCTGGCTGCATTGCGCCGGCATGGCGATCTTCTCCAACGCGCTGCCCTTCACGCTCCTTTCCTGGGGCCAGCGCCATGTCACCTCGGGCTATGCCGGCATCACCATGGCCGTGGTGCCGCTGCTGGTGCTGCCGCTCGCCCATGTCTTCGTGCCCGGCGAGCGCATGACCCCGCGCAAGGTTGCGGGCTTCACGATCGGTTTCGTGGGCGTCGCGCTGCTGATCGGACCGGCGACGATTCTCTCGGGCAAGGCCGGCACCGACGGTCTCGCCCGGCTCGCCTGCATCGCGGCGAGCTGCTCCTACGCGGTCGGCGCGATCATCACCCGGCTCGCGCCCGCCGGGCCGAAGCTCTCCTTCGCGGCCGCGGGGCTCCTGATCGCCGCCGTGGTGATCCTGCCCGTGGCCCTTCTCAGCGAAGGCATTCCCTCGAGCCCGCCGCCGGCGGCGGTGCTCGGCGTGCTCTATCTCGGGATCCTGCCCACGGCGCTCGCGACGGTGATGCTCGTCCATGTGATCCAGACCGCGGGCCCGTCCTTCCTGAGCCTGGTGAACTACCAGGTTCCGGTCTGGGCGGTCATCATCGGCTGGGTCGTCCTGGGCGAGAGCCTGCCCACGCAGTTCCTCGCCGCGCTCGGCCTCATCCTCGCGGGCCTCGCGACGAGCCAGATCCGCCTTCCGAGAGCGCGGGCCTGAGCTCGGGCGCCTCGGCATGCCTGCGTTTCACGATGAAACGCCATGCAACCGATTGTTATTGCGCATGTTTTCAGGACACAGGTCGGATGGCGCCTTCGGACCGGCGCGCAGCAGCGCCTCGCCGATGCCGGTTCGGAATGTCCTCCGGCCGGTCGATTCACCCGGATGTGGCGTCAGGCGAAGCGCGCGACCTCGGCTTCGATGTTGCCCAGCACGACACGCAGCAATTCCGGATCGTCGCATTCGCCCATGATGCGGACCAGGGGCTCGGTTCCCGACTTGCGGATCACCAGCCGGCCGCGGCCGTCGAGCCGGGCCTCGCCGTCCGAGATCGCCGATTGCACGCTCGCCTCGGAGAGCGGCTCGGCGCCCTTGCGGAAGCGGACATTGGTCAGGAGCTGCGGATAGGCCTGGAACACCCGCGAGAGCTCGCTCGCCTTCCGCCCGGTCTCGACCATCGCCGAGAGGAACTGCAGCGCGGCGATCAGACCGTCGCCGGTCGTGACATGGTCGGTCATCACGATGTGACCCGATTGCTCGCCACCGAGGTTGTAGCCACCCGCGCGCATCGCCTCCACGACATAGCGGTCGCCCACCGCCGTGCGCAGGAGCCGGAGGCCCTGGGATTCGAGATGCCGCTCCAGCCCGAGGTTCGACATCACCGTCGCCACCAGCGTGCCCTGCGCCAGCCGCCCCTCCGCCGCCCAGCGGTCGGCGATCAGCGCCATGAACTGGTCGCCGTCGGCGATCTCGCCGGTCTCGTCGATGATCATCACCCGGTCCGCGTCACCGTCGAGGCTGATGCCGAGATCGGCCCGGTGAAGCTTCACCGCCTCGACCGCGGCGGCGGTATGCGTCGAGCCGCAATCCTTGTTGATGTTGAAGCCGTTGGGCGCTACCGCGATGCGGACGACCTCCGCACCGAGCTCCCAGAGCACGTCGGGCGCCGTGCGATAGGCCGCCCCGTTCGCGCAATCGACCACGATGCGCAGCCCGTCGAGCCGCCGCCCGCGGGGAAAGGTGGTCTTGGCGAATTCCATGTAGCGGCCGCGCCCGTCGTCGATGCGCGTCGCCCGGCCGATCCGCGCCGGTTCCACCAGATCCGGCGGGCCTTCCAGCGCCCGCTCGATCGCCTCCTCCGCCGCATCGCTCAGCTTGAAGCCGTCGGGTCCGAAGAACTTGATCCCGTTGTCCTGGAAGGGATTGTGCGAGGCCGAGATCATCACCCCGAGATCGGCGCGCATCGAGCGGGTGAGGAACCCGACCGCCGGCGTCGGCACCGGCCCCACCAGGAAGACGTCCATGCCCACGGAGGTGAAGCCGGCCGTCAGCGCGTTCTCCAGCATGTAGCCCGAGCGCCGGGTATCCTTGCCGATCACCACGCGATGCGCGTGATTGCCCTTGATGAAATGCCGCCCGGCCGCCTGGCCCAGCCGCAGCGCCGTCTCCGCCGTCATCGGATCGTCGTTCGCCCGGCCGCGCACGCCGTCGGTCCCGAAGAGTCTTCTCGCCATCGTCCTGCCTCTAGTCCCGTCCGTCACCGTTGAGCGCCGTCCAGAGCGCCATGGCCTGCCGGGTTTCCGCCACGTCGTGCACCCGTATCACCTGCACGCCCTGGCGCAAAGCCTCGAGCGCGACCGCGATCGACCCCGGCAGGCGCGCCTCGGGGCGGTCCGCGCCGCCGATCGTGCCGATGAAGCGCTTGCGCGACGCCCCGAAGAGCACCGCCGCCCCGAGCCCGTGCAGCATGGAGAGCCCGCGCACCAGCGCGAGATTATGCGCGACCGTCTTGCCGAAGCCGATGCCCGGATCGAGGAGGATGCGCTCGCGCGGGATGCCCGCTGCCTCCGCCGCCGCCATGCGGGCTTCGAGGAAATCGCAGACGTCGAGCAGCACGTCGTCGTAGTGGGGCGCGATCTGCATGGTCCGCGGATCGCCCTGGGCATGCATCAGGCAGACCGGCCAGCCGCGCGCGGCCGCGAGGCCGAGGCTCGCCGGGTCGAAGCCCAGCGCCGAGACGTCGTTGAAGAGGCCGGCGCCCGCCGCGAAGGCTTCCGCCGCGACCGAGGCCTTGCGCGTGTCGACGGAGATCGGCGCCTCGATGCCGGCCTCCCGCAGCGCGGCAATGACCGGGACCACCCGGCCGGCCTCGACCTCCGCGGGGACGTCGTCGGCTCCCGGCCGCGTCGATTCGCCGCCGATGTCGATCATGTCCGCGCCGGCCTCCAGCATGGCCCGGGCGCGCGCCACCGCATCCTCGCGGCGCAGGAAGCGCCCGCCGTCCGAGAAGCTGTCGGGCGTCACGTTGAGCACGCCCATCAGTCGCGGACGCTCGAAGGTCAGGCCGCAGATCGGGGCGCGCCGCGCGGTCAGCGCCCCGAGCGCCGGCTCCGGGATCTCTTCCGCCGCCACGATCCGCACGACCTCGCCCCGCCGGTGCAGCGCCGCATGGGTGAACCAGACCGGCCCACCGGCGAGCTGGCGGGCCCCGTTCGGGCGCGCGGGCCCGGTCTGCGCCAGCGGGCGATAGCGGTTGATGCTCATCGGGGACTCCTGCCGTTGACGAGGCGCGCGACGATGGCGGGCAGCGCGCCGTAATCCTCGAGACAGGCGTCCGGGGCGATCTCCGCCACCGAAGCCTTGCGGTAGCCCGGAACGTGCAGGACGAAGGGGACCTCCGCCGCCCGCGCCGTCGCCGCGTCGATCTCGCTGTCGCCGATCATGATCGCCGGCCCCTCGCCGAGCTGGCCGGCGCAATGCCAGAACATCCGCGCATCGGGCTTGAGCACGTCGAGCGTCTCGCCGCCGGTGAAGCCCGTGATCGGCGGCATCAGCCCGAGGCCGCGCAGGATGCGCAGCGCCGATGGATCGGGCTTCTGCGTGCAGACACCCAGACCATGCCCGTCTTCGGCCAGCGCGGCGAGCGTCTCGCGCACCCCGGGATAGGGCTCGGTCCCCGCGCAGGGATCGGCCTCGTAGATCGCGCGATAGCGCGCGAGATGCGGCGCGAGCTCGCCGCCCGGAACGCCGCCGCCCTCCCGCAGCATGCCGGCCACCAGGTTCCCCACGCCCTTGCCGACCAAGCTCATGATCGTGCCGGCCTCCAGCGGCGGCCGCCCCAGTTCGGCGAGCAGCGCATTGCCCGCCGCGCAGATCGTGGGCGCGGAATCGATCAGCGTGCCGTCGAGGTCGAAGATCAGCCGCGCCGCGGGCCCGCCCTTCACGCGGCCTTCCACTTGATCGAGCATCCGATCGATACCGCCTGCTCCCGCGGGCCGGCGCCGGTCTCGGCGATCATGCGCATGGCCTCGTGAAGCTCGCGCCGGGCGCCGGGCCGGGCCTCGCGGCCGGCATCGTCGAAGCGCCCGCGGTATTGCAGCGCGAGATCGGCGTTGAAGCCGAAGAAATCCGGCGTGCAGGTGGCGCCCCAGGCGCGCGCCACGCGCTGATCCGCGTCGTGCAGATAGGGGAAGGGAAACCCGTGCTCGCGGGCGAATTCGCCCATGCGCCCGTAGCTGTCCGCCGGATGGCTCGCAGCGTCGTTCGAGCAGATCGCCGCGACCCCGATGCCCATCGCCGCGAGGTCCCGCGCCTCGGCCACCAGCCGGTCGACCAGGGCCTTCACATAGGGGCAATGGTTGCAGATGAAGACGACCAGCAAGCCCTTCGGCCCGCGAAGGCGCTCGAGGGTCCAGAGCCCGCCTTCGGTGTCGGGCAGCGAGAAATCGACCGCCTTCCAGCCGAAATCGCAATTGCCGGATTCCGCCAGGGTCCCCTCCTCAGTCCAGATCCGCCAGCGCCTCGGGCCGTTCGGGATCGAGGCGCCGCACCGCCGCCGTGCCCGCTTCCGGCGCCGCCGCCGCGCCGACCGTCACCAGGAGATCGGCGCCGATCTCCGCGGCCAGCCATCCCGCGAGCCCCGCCGGATCGCTCGCATCCGGCCGATCGCCGCCGGCCCTGGCGGTCGCCATGCGCCGCGGCGCCCAGACCGTATGGTGCCCGGACTTCAGCGACCAGTCGAGCTCGGTGCGGGAGGCCACGACGCTGAACCGCGGATCGCGATCGGTCAGCGCCCAGGCCGCCGCCTCGATCGCCAGAAGGCCGATCATCTGCTGCGCCTCCGTCGTCGCGGGCTGCGGCTCGGGGGCAGCGATGCAGAGCACGGTCGGCTTGTCCCAGGCCACGATCGCATCGAGCCAGCGGGCGGCGCCGGCCCCCCCCAGGGCCGCCCGGTCCAGATAGATCACCGCCGGGCGAACCGCCTGCGCCGACCCGGCGAGTTCCCGAACCGGGCGGATCCGCGGCGCCGCCTTGGGAACGCGCGCGCGCACGATCTCGACCCCGAGCGCGCCGGGAATGCGGTCGAGCTTCTCCACCCGCACGAAGACCCGCACCGATTGCGGATCGGTCAGGCAGGCCGCCGCCACGCGCTCGGCCAGCGTCTCGAGCAGGTTGAGGCGGTCCGCGGCGAGCGCCGCCTCGATCGCCTCGGTGATCATGTCGTAGGAGACCACCTGATCGACGTCGTCGCTCTCGGCCGCCGCATTGTGCATGACCTCGAGCACGACGTTGAAGCGCACCCGCTGCGTCACGCCCCGTTCGGTGCGGAAGGCGCCGATCTCGATGTCGCGCACGTAGTCGCGCACCGAGATCCGGTCGAGCGGCGGTCCCGAATGGCTGGCCGAGGCCCGCACATGCGGCAGTTCGAAGGCCATCGCTGTCTCGTCCATGGCACCCCTGCCCTGTCGCTCCCGCGGTGATACCGCCGCACCGCCCCCACGGCAACCCGGCTGATCCGTTAACCGTTTCCTGCGTTTTCCGGCCGCCCGGACCCGCGCGTTAACCGAACGGAAAGCCTCGCCGCCCAGAGTTCCGCCCGTGAGGAGCAGCCGGAATCCGGCCCGGCTGCGGCGACACGAGCGAGGGGGTTTCGGTGAGACCTTTCATTCTGAGCGCGATCCTGGGCCTCATGATCCTCGCGGCCGGCGGCGGCGCGACGGGTGCGGGCCAGACGCCGGGCAGGTTCGGCCAGCCGATCACGGGCAAGTCGCTCGATCAGGCCCTCTTCAACGAGGCGGTGCTCTTCTACTCGAACGCCGCCCGCCGGCAGCATGGCCGCGCCCCGCTCAACCCCGATCCGGCGCTGGCCCGCGCGGCGGCCGATCACGCCGCCAACATGGCGCGGCTCCGGACGCACAGCCACGAGCTTCCCGTGCGCGGCCAGTCCAAGCTGAAGCAGCGCATGGCGCGGCAATCGGTCAGCTACCGGCTCGCGGCGGAAAACATCGCGATGGACAAGGTCTACCGGCTGCTCGGAAGGCCGATCTCGATGAAGTCGAGCGGCTGCAACTTCCTCTACGGCGACACGATGCGCCCGGTGCCGGTGCATACCTACGGCAGCCTCGCGCAACAGGTGGTGAGCCGCTGGCTGGCTTCGCCGAAGCATCGCGCCTCGCTGCTCTCGCCGAAATTCGAGCGGCTGGGCAGCGGCGTCGGGATCGATCCGAAGGGCCCCGCCTGCGGCGATCTCTACCTGGTGCAGGACTTTGCGGACTGATGCCGCCGGCCCTCGCTCAGCGCTGCGCGACCCGCGTGCCCGAGCGATAGAACCGGTGATGGCCGATCGAGGCGGTGCGCGTCATCTTGCGCGCCCAGCTCGGATTCACACCGGTGGCGTGGAAATGCGTCGCGCCATCGGTCACCGTGCGCGGCCGACCGGCCAGCATGATCGCGGCCAGCTTCTCGGCGCGGGCGCGCGGCGCGGCCTGGGCCATCGCGTCGGAACGGCCGTCGCAGGCATAGGAGAACTGGCAGCTCCGGCCGCGGCTCACGCCCTGGTTGGTCACGCCGCAGACGGTATTGGGATAGTTGCGGCTGTCCACACGATTGAGGATCACCTCCGCCACCCCGATCTGGCCGGCCAGCGGCTCGCCGCGGGCCTCGTGGTAGATCGCGACCGCGAGGCACTGCCACTGGGCGTCGCCCGTGGCGCGCGGCAGCTGGTCGATGGTCTTGGTATCGAGCTTCACCGCCGAACCGGCCTTGGCGAGATCGGCAACCTCCGGGGCGACGCTCCGGCTCGCCACCGTCACGTCCGCATCCGCGCGCGCCTTCGGACGGGTGCTCAGCGCCAGCTGCGAGATCCGCGCATTGCCGGATTCCGCGAGAACCGAGCGTTCCCGGTTCATCGCCCGGACGAAATCCGCCCGGTCCGCGCCCGCCTTCGCGGCATCGGCCTCTGCCGCGCCGGGGACAAGGCTCCCCAGCGTCACGATGAAAGCCAGAGCGATTGCCGCCAATCCGCGCCCGCGCGGTCCGAAGCCGGATCCCGTCATTGCAAAGTCCCCCGATCCGCGGAACGACACCCGTCCGCGTTCTTGCTGCACTGCACAATTTAGTTTTCGGGAATGACGTTTGTCAGGTCGCGCGGAGCAAAGTCCAGCTTTTCCAAGGCGTAAGCGGAATCCTGCCAATCGGCGCGTGAAGCCTCAGGCGCGCGCCGGCGGGAATTGCGCAGGGATTCAGATGTTTTTAAGCGATTCGTGAACCAGCGCGCGGGCGCGTTCGCAGAGCCGCGAAATCTCGGCGAACGAGCCCTCGCGGCCCGATAATCGCGGTCCGAGCGTGTCCGCGGCCGCCTGGCCGAGCGATTCGGCGATTCTGCGCTCCGCCCAGACCCGCTCCTGGCGGCCGCGCAGCCCCGCGAGCCCCCCGGAGGCCGCCCTCGCCGCGAAGACCTCCCCGATACGGTCGAGGGCCGCATCGATCCCGGCGCCCGATTGCGCCGAGACGACTTCGACCGGGGGCGCCGCGCCGGCTCCCGCCGCGAGGGTGAGGGCCGCGCGCAGGTCGCCGGCGGTGCGGGACGCCATGGCGCCGATGTCGCCCTTGGTGACCAGCATCACGTCGGGCTCCTCGATGATCCCCGCCTTCATGTATTGCAGGCTGTCGCCGGATCCCGGCTGGGCGCAGAAGACGACCAGATCGGCGCAATCGGCGATTTCGGTCTCGGACTGGCCGACCCCGACCGTCTCCACGAAGACCCGGTCATAGAGCGCGCGCATCAGCAGCGCCGCCGGGAAGGCGATGTCGGAAAGGCCGCCCAGCCTCCGGCGCGCGGCCATGGAGCGCACGAAGAGCCCCGCGTCCTGCGGATCCGACGCGATGCGGATGCGGTCGCCGAGCAGGGCGCCACCGGATCGCCGGGACGAGGGATCGACCGCGATGACCGCGACGGTCTCGCCCCGCGCCCGCAGCCGCGCGATGAAGGCTCCCAGGAGCGTGGACTTGCCGACGCCGGGCGGTCCGGTGATGCCGATCACCATGCCCCGCGGGGCGGCCGAGGCCGCATCCATCAGGGTCGCGAGTTCCGGGTGGTCCGGGGCGGATTCGAGCGCCGAAAGCACGCGCGCCAGCGCCGCCTTGCCGCCCCGCGCCAGGCCCGGAAGGTCCGCGGGAAGGCCCGTCACGCGCCGTCATCCGAGACGGCAGGCGCGCGCACCAGCAGGCTGGCCTGCGCCGCCGCGAGCCGGGCGATGGGCACGCGGAACGGCGAGCAGGAGACATAGTCGAATCCGGCGAGCTTGGAGAAGCGCACCGAGGGCGGGTCGCCGCCATGCTCGCCGCAGAGCCCCAGCGTCAGCGCCGGGTTGCGCGCCCGCCCGCGGCTCGCCGCGATCAGCATCAGCTCCCCCACCCCTTCGAGATCGAGCGACCGGAACGGATCCTCGGCGAAGAGCCCGAGGTTCACGTAGTCGCGCATGAACCGCCCGGCGTCGTCGCGGCTCAGGCCATAGGTCATCTGCGTCAGGTCGTTGGTCCCGAACGAGAGGAACGCCGAGGAGGCCGCCAGGTCGCCGGCGCGCAGCGCCGCGCGCGGGGTCTCGACCATCACGCCGAGCTTGTAGGCCAGCCGCGCGTCCTGCTCGGCCTCGACCGCCGAGGCGACCGCGTCGATCCGGGCCTTGACCAGCTCCACCTCGCGATTGGCCGAGACCAGCGGGATCATGATCTCGGGCACGACCGGTGCGCGGGCGTCGCGATTGACCGCGATCGCCGCCTCGAAGACCGCGCGCGCCTGCATGGCATAGATCGCCGGCATCACCACGCCGAGGCGGACGCCGCGCATGCCGAGCATGGGATTGATCTCGGCGAGGTCGCGCGCCCGGGCCGTGACGACCTCGGCGGCGAGCCCGGTCACGGCGGCGAATTCGGCGATCTCCTCGGGGCCCCCGGGGAGGAATTCGTGCAGCGGCGGGTCGAGCAGGCGGATCGTCACCGGCAGCCCGCGCATGATCTCGAAGATCTCGACGAAATCCGCGCGCTGCATCGGAAGCAGCCGGTCGAGGGCGGCCTGCCGGGCTTCCTCGGTCTCCGCCAGGATCATCTCGCGCATCACCCCGACGCGCTCCGCGGCGAAGAACATGTGCTCGGTGCGGCAGAGACCGATGCCGTCGACCCGGAACCCGCGCGCCGCCCGCGCCTCGCCGGGCGTGTCGGCATTGGCCCGCACCCCGAGGTCGCGCGCCGCATCCGCCCAGTCGAGCAGCTCGGAGAAGGCCCCGCCGAGCTCCGGCGCGATCATCGCCGGCGCGCCGGCCATGACCTCGCCGCGCGTGCCGTCCAGCGTGACCAGCGCCCCCTCGCGGAAAACCCGGCCATCGGGGGCGATCAGGCTCCGCCGCGCGGCATCGAGCTTCAGCTCGCGCGCGCCCACCACGCAGGGCAGCCCGATGCCGCGGGCGATCACCGCGGCATGGCTGGTCATGCCGCCGCGCATGGTGAGCACGCCACGCGCCGAATGCATGCCGCGGATGTCCTCGGGGCTGGTCTCGACCCGGGCGAGGATCGTCTCCTCGTCCCGCGCCGCCGCGGCCTGCGCCGCCTCGGCGGTGAAGACGAGACGCCCGGTCGCCGCGCCGGGGCTCGCCCCCAGCCCGGTGCCGAAGACGTCGCGCCGCGCGGCCGGATCGATCTGCGGATGCAGGTGCTCGACGAGGCTCAGCGGCTCGATGCGCAGGAGCGCCTGGTCGCGGTCGATCGCCCCGACCTTGGCCAGATCGACGGCGATCCGCACCGCCGCGCGGGCATTGCGCCGCACCGGAACCGCATCGAGGATCGCCACCGCGCCGCCCTGCAGCACGAAGGCGATCCGGTAGGCGTCGCCGAGGCCCCGGGCAATGCGCGCACAGGCGTCGCCCAGCGCCGACAGCGCATCGGGGGCGATCTCCGCGAGCGTCGGGCCACCGCCCCCGCCCTCCGCTGCCCCATCGCGCAGCGCGAGCCGTGTCCGCGGTCCGAGCGCGCGGCCGTATCCGGTCTCGAAACGCCAGAAATCCCCCTCGAAGGCCGGCGCGCCGGTGCGGCTGTCGACCGTCTGGATCGCCCCTTCGCCGTCCGGCCCCGCGCGCGTCCCCGGCGCCATCTCCTGCACGATCAGCCCGAGCCCGGCATCGGGCGGCGCCCCCCGCGCCTCGCGCAGGATCCTGGCCGTGGCGCCCTGCCAGGCCCGCGCCAGCGCCCGCGCGGCGGCTTCGAGCTGGTCCTTCGGCGCCTGCGGAAACGCCGTCCCGCAGCGGGAGGCGAAGACGTCGAGCATGTCCGCGATTCGGACGCGCAGGCCGGCGGCATCGCCCGGCTCCCGGCCCGACCCGAAGACCTCCGGATCGAGGCCGTGAACCGCATGGGCGAAGGCCGCGATGAAGCGGCGATAGCGGTCGAGCGCCGCGGCCTCGCCCAGTCGCTCGGTCAGCGCCCCGATCGCCGCCTCGCCGATCCCGATGTCGAGCAGCGCATCGGGCCCGCTCCAGGCCCGCGCGCCGGGACTGGAGCGCAGGGCGTGGAGCCGCCCCGGCGGCCCCAGATCCGGCAGGGCCGGCATCGCGCCGCCCGCCCCGATCTCCCGCACGCACCCGAAGGACAGCGCGAATCCCGCCGGCACCGGCAGCCCCAGCGCCGTCAGCTGCGCCAGCTTCCAGGCGCGCCGTCCGAAGACCGCATCACGCAGCGCGTCGCCGGCATCGAGCCCGATGACGGCCTCATTTGGGTCCCGGATGATCTCCTGCGCTTTCATTGCAGTGCAACATATCCGCGATCGCGGGCCAGGGAAACCGAAACGTCACCCGCCCTCCACCGCCGAGAAGACCGCCACCCGGTTCATCACCGTGCGGATGCGATGCAGCAGGCAGAGCCGGTTGCGCCGGACGATGTCATTCTCGGCATTGACGATGGTGGTGTCGAAGAAGGCGTCGATCGGCCCGCGCAGCCCGGCGAGCGCGGTCATGGCGCCGGCGAAATCCTCGGCATCGAGCGCCGGGGCGATGGCGACCTCGGCTGCGTCGAGCGCGGTGAAGAGCGCCCGCTCGGCATCGGTCTCCGCGAGGCTCGGATGCGGGTCGAGGGAATATTCCACCCCGTCCTTCTTCTCTTCCTGGCTCAGGATGTTCACGGCGCGCTTATAGCCGGCGAGCAGGTTCGCGCCATCGTCGGTCCCGAGAAATTCCTGCAAGGCCCGCACTCGCGCCACCAGCAGCACCAGATCGTCCTGCCCGCCGAGTTGGAAGGCGGCGTCGATGACGTCGTGGCGGATGCCTTGATTCCGGAGGTGAACCTTTAATCGATCAATGAAGAAGGAAAAGAGATTGTCGACCTTGCCTCTGACCTCACTTGCCTGTCCACCGCCCAAATCGCCAAGGAGATCATCCAGCGATAGAGCTTTTGTCGCGCCCTCCAAACGCGTTCGAGCTTCATAAATCTCCTCGACTACTGCTCCTGAGCTCTCCAAATCCTTGATTGGATCAATCATCGCAGAACGGCTTGTGATGTAGGCAGCGTGCAAGGCATGCGTCATCGCGTGAGAAAGGATTGGCAGGACAGGAAATCGGACACCAGTGTCCAGGATTACCCTCACTGAACCCAGAGCAGCCCTACGGAGTGCAAAGGGGTCCTTGGAACCAGTTGGCTTTTCGTCGATCCACCAAAAGCCTGTCAGGAGATCGATCTTGTCCGCCAGCGCCACCGCCACCGAGACCGGCGCATCCGGCACGGAATCCGAGGGTCCGAGCGGCGAATAATGCTCCTGCGCCGCAGCGGCGACGGAGGGGTCTTCCCCGGCCCGCCCGGCATAATAACGTCCCATCACGCCCTGCAGCTCGGGAAACTCGTAGACCATCTCGCTCGCGAGATCGGCCTTGGCGAGGCGCGCCGCGCGCTCGGCGAGGTCGGGGTCGGCGCCGACCAGCGGCGCGATCTCGCGCGCCAGGGCGGCGATGCGGGCGATGCGCTCGCCCTGGGTACCGAGCCGGTTGTGGAAGGTCACGCCGTCGAGCTTCGCGGCCATCGCCTCCGGCGGCATGCGCAGGTCGTTCTCCCAGAAGAAGGCCGCATCCGCGAGCCGCGCCGCCAGCACCCGCGCATTGCCCGCAAGGATCGTCGCCCCGTCGTCGGCGGTCTCGCGGTTGGCCACCACCACGTAACCCACGATCCGCCCCGACTTGGGGTCTCGCACCGAGAGGAACTTCTGATGCGCCTTCATGGAGGTCTGCAGCACTTCCGGCGGCAGGTCGAGGAAGCGTTCCTCGATGCGTCCCATCAGCACCACGGGCCATTCCACCAGCCCGGCGATCTCGGCGAGGAGTGCTTCGTCCTCCACCACCTCCAGGCCCTGCGCGAAGGCGAGCTGTGTCGCGTCGTGGCGGATCCGCTCGGCGCGCTCCGCCGGGTCGAGCAGCACCCGCGCCCGTTCGAGCCGCGCCGCGTATTCCTCGAAGCCCGAGACGCGAATGGGCTCCGGCGCCATGAAGCGGTGGCCGCGGGTGGTGTCGCCGGCGCGGATCCCCTCGATCTCTAGCGGCACGGTCTTGGCTCCAGCCTCGGTGGAGAGCTGGCAGAGGATGCCGTGGAGCGGGCGCACCCAGCGCAGGCCGCCCTCGCCCCAGCGCATGGATTTCGGCCAGGGGAAGCCGCGCACCACCGCCTCGACCGTCTCCGCCACGATCTCGGCCGCCGCCCGGCCCGGGCGTTCGGTGACGGCGAACCAGACCTGCGACTTCTTGTCGTCGCGGATCTCGAGGTCCTCCCGCGCCAGCCCGGTGGCGCGCAGAAAGCCCTCGATCGCCTTCTCGGGCGCGTCCACCCGCGGACCCTTGCGCTCCTCGCGCACCGCCGCCGACCGCTCCGCGAGCCCCGCGACCGCCAGCGCCAGCCGCCGCGGCGTCACGAAGGCCGTCGCATGGGCGTAGGTCAGCCCGCGCTCGACCAGGCCCTCGGTGACCAGGCGCCGCAGATCCTCCGCCGCCCGCGCCTGCATGCGCGCCGGGATTTCCTCGGATAGGAGTTCGAGCAGGAGATCGGGCATCGGGCTTCCGGCGCTGGGAGGGCGGGGCTCAGGGCAAACCGGATGGGCCCGCGGAGGTCAAGGCCGAATTCAGAGCACGCCGAAGATCGACCAGCCGGTGGCGCGGGCGAGCTCCTCGAAGGCCCGGGCGGCGAGCAGCGAATTGCCCTTCTCGTCGAGCCCGGGGCACCAGGCGGCGATCGAGGCGCGGCCCGGCACCACGCCGAGGATGCCGCCCCCCACCCCGCTCTTGGCCGGGATGCCGACGCGGAAGGCGAATTCGCCCGAGGCGTCGTAGAGCCCGCAGGTCACCATCAGGGCGACGATGCGCCGCGCCCGCTCGGCGGTGATGATCGGATCGTCGTCGCCTTCGAGCCGCCCGGCGGAGGCGAGGAATCGCGCCGACATCGCGAGCTGGCGGCAGGACATCGCCACGGCGCATTGGTTGAAATAGAGCTCCAGCACGTCCTCGACCGGGTTCTTCAGATTGCCCTCGGCGGCCATGAAATGCGCGAGCGCCCGGTTGCGCGCGCCGGTGGCGATCTCGGAGGCCGCGACATCGGCGTCGATCCCGATGCTCTCGTCGCAGGCGAAGCGCCGGCAGAGGCTGACGAATTCCTCGATGGCCGCCTGCGGCTCGCGCTTGCCGAGGATGATGTCGGCGACGACGATCGCGCCGGGATTGATGAAGGGGTTGCGTGGGATGCCGTGCTCGTATTCGAGCTGCACGATCGAGTTGAACGGATCGCCCGAGGGCTCGCGCCCGACCCGCGCCCAGATGCCGGAGCCGACCCGCTCGAGGGCCAGCGTCAGCGTGAAGACCTTGACGATGCTCTGCACCGAGAAGGGCTCGTCCGCGTCGCCCGCCACCACCGGCGCACCGCCGATCGGGACCACGGCGATGCCGAAGCGGTTGAGGTTCGCCTTGGCGAGTTCGGGGATGTAATCCGCGACCTTGCCGCGCTCGGATTCGCTGGCCATGCGGTCGGCGATGTCGTCGAGAATCGCCTTGAGATCGGGTTTGTGACTGCGCCGGGCCATGCCTATTTTCTAATCACGAAACCGAAGCGCCGCACAAGCGCCCTGCGCGTGCGCCTGGCCCGGGCTGGTCATTGGGCCGGCGGGGTTTCCGTTGCAAAGTCGGATGTTAGACGATCCGACAATCCGGATGCCCGATGCTCCGGCAGCCGGAATGCCTGTCACTCCGCGAAGCGGTCGTTGAGCTGGCGCCACATGTAGCCGCGGCCGTCGGGATAGGTTGCGACGATCAGGTCGAAGCCCGAGGGATTGTCCTCTGCGGCCAGATGCGCCGTGGCCCGCGCGGCAGCGAGATCGGCGGTGATCTGCCCGGCGTCGAAGCATCCGAACCAAGGCGGGGCCACGAGCGGCGTCGGATCGGCTGCCGCCGGCAGATCGTCGAAGGCCCCCGCGTCCGCGACGAAGCAGGCCCGGAGCTTGAGCGGCGAACTCGTCGCATCGATCTGGTCGAGGTCGCGCAGCCGGATCGTCGCGGCGCCGACCGCGAGGTCCGCGTCGCCCCGGTGGCGGCTGTAGTAGGCGAAGAACTGGAACCAGACCAGCGCGGCCGCGAAGACCGCCACGAAGGCGAGAAGCGCGATCATCAGCCGCCGGCCGCTCATGCCGCGGCCCCGCGGATCCGCCTCACGCCGCCACGGCCTCGGCGGCGACGAAGGCGTCCGCGCAGGCCCGCGCCAGCGCGCGGACCCGCCCGATATAGGCCTGCCGCTCGGTGACCGAGATCACCCCGCGCGCATCGAGCAGGTTGAAGAGATGGCTCGCCTTGATGCACTGGTCATAGGCCGGCAGCGCCATGACGATGCGCCGCCCCGCGCCGTCGGTTTCCGGTGCGGCGAGGATCCGGGCGCATTCGGCTTCGGCATCCTCGAAATGCCGCAGGAGCGCGTCGGTGTCGGCAATCTCGAAGTTCCAGCGCGAATACTCCCGCTCCGCCTCGCGGAACACGTCGCCATAGCTGAGCGGGATCGCCGCTCCGGGATCGTTGAACGGCATGTCCATGACGTGATCGACCCCGAGCACGTACATCGCCAGCCGCTCCAGCCCGTAGGTCAGCTCGCCCGACACCGGCCGGCAGTCATGGCCGCCGACCTGCTGGAAATAGGTGAACTGGCTCACCTCCATGCCGTCGCACCAGACCTCCCACCCGAGCCCCCAGGCGCCGAGCGTCGGGCTCTCCCAGTCGTCCTCCACGAAGCGGATGTCGTGCAGCGCCGCATCGATGCCGATGGCGGCGAGCGAGCCGAGGTAGAGATCCTGGAGATCGGGCGGCGAGGGTTTGATCAGCACCTGGTACTGGTAATAATGCTGGAGCCGGTTGGGGTTCTCCCCGTAGCGTCCGTCCGTCGGCCGGCGCGAGGGCTGGACATAGGCCGCCGCCCAGGCCCTCGGCCCCAGCGCCCGCAGCGTCGTCGCGGGATGAAACGTGCCGGCGCCCACCTCCATGTCATAGGGCTGCAGGATGGCGCAGCCCTGGGCGGCCCAATAGGACTGGAGCCGAAGAATGATGTCTTGAAAGCTCTTGGGCGTGGTCGTCACTTGCGTCCCTCGGAATCCCGGGCCTGCCAGTCGATCGGCGAAGGCGGGGTCGATCTGCCTCTAGAAATCACATGGCGAGAGACAGGAGAGACGGACCGGCGTCAACCTAGATTTTGGAGCGGAGGTCCTTTCCGAGCAGCACCCGAAGGATCCGGCGCGAAAGATCGGGGAGGTCGCGCCAGTCCCGTCCCTCTTGCCTGGACAGGCGACGGACGCCCCAGGCCAGACTGCCCGACAGGCGCAATGCGCCTCCGGCGAGGGGATATTCCGCGGTAAAGACGCGTCGCCAGTGCCGAAGACGCACGTTCAGGCGTTGCTTGCATTCGATCGGAATGTCGACCTCGAAGAAGTGTTGCAGAGCAAGGAGTTGAACGTCGAGCGCGTCGCGTGACAGCTGATCCGGCATGGAGGCGCGCAGGCCGGCCCACTGCAGGCCTTCGGTTTCGGCAAGATGCGCAAGATCGTAGAGATGCCTCAGGTCGATCCGCCCGCGCCAGTAGTCCCCCTCCTTGAGGAGATCGTGCATGATCCAATGCGTCGCCCGCGCCCGGACATGCGGTATCGCCACCCGGCGGCCCTCCCTCTCGACCACCTCCGGGAGATCGGGGCCGGTCGATGATACCGGCCGAAGCTCGAGGATTCCGACATCGCCGGCCCGGGACATGCCGCGAGCACCGGCAAGGGCGACGTAGCCTCTGTCCGCGACGCAGGCGACGGCCGGATGCTCCTCGCTCGGTTTCACGCCGAGATCGAGATCGCTCGTCATCCGGCTCGGCATGGTGCCGCTTTCGGCGAGGAACAGCGGGACCGCCCCCTTCAGCAGTAGCGGAACGATGCCGCAGCGGTTCAGCTCCGTCACGACCTCATCCAACTGCGCGCGCAGACGAATGTTTCTCGTCCGGTTGCAGTCGTGGATGAACCGGAGATACGCACGCGCATCGGCCGGAAGCTCCTCGATCCTCCCGGACTCCTCGAGCGCCGCGAACAGGGTCGGCGTCAGCAGGGTATGATTGGCAAGGGCGATCACCGAACCCCAGTCCGCCCCCTCGACCACGCGACCGCGAAGGCCCGAGACCAGCGCCCCCAGCGGCTTGCGCCCGCCGATCATCGGCAGGCTTCGTCGAGCAGCGCAACGGCCTCGTCCAGCCGCGAATAGGTCAACCGATAGATCTCGGCCTCCCGGATGGCGTGCGCCAGCGCGTCGAATCCGACCGGGGTCAGCTCTCCGTCAAGCGCGAAGGCGCCGTCGAGGACACCCTGAATGGCGCTCGCCGGATCGATCGGCTCCAGTGCAGCGGGGCCGTCGCCTCGGCTCAGAAGCACGAGCCACCCGACCGACCTGGGGTCTTGCGCCACGACAGCCCTCGGCAGTGGGTAACGCACGCGCCGACGGTCGGGGCGGCGATAGATCGGCGCCGAAGCGAGGCCCGGGACGACTTCGCTCAGGAGCGGCCATGCCCCCGCCTTGACCGCGGGGGCAAAGGGCAGGCCCGTGCCGCGTCCCCCGGCATCGAGCAGCATGACGTCATCTCCAGCGAACCCGAAGCCGGCACCGAGCAGGGCAAGCGAAAGGGTCGTCTTTCCGGCCCCCGGAGCGCCGCAAAGGAGCAGTATCCGGTCCCCCCTCAGCAACGATGCCCCATGCAGAGCAAGCTCATAATCGGCATGCTCCATTATCTCCGTCAGTATTTCTCCCTTCAGAACCGTCGGAACTTCCTCGTGGCAACAGGACGACAGGAATTCGCGATCCCGGTACAAATGGACCCGGCCACGGTGTTCGAGCATCTCATAGGTCACCTGTCCGGAGGCTTCGGTTTCCGCCTCGAGATGCCGAAACACATCCGCGGCATGGGTGACCGCGGCAGGGTAGATTATCTCGAAGGTATGCCCGAAAACTGCAATCCGCTGTCTCAACTGGCTTTCGTTCAGCGTTGCAGCCCGCCGCAGCACCGGACGGATAAGACCCAGCCGTTCCCAGCCTTCGAGCGCGGCTTCGACATGCCGTCGGCCCTCCTGCCCTTCAACACCCAAGCTGGTGAATTCGGCAACCATGGCTGAAGGCGACATTCCACTTTCAAGCCATCGCCAGATCGCGGCGGCCGTATCGTTCAGGACAAAGACGGCTCGACGCGACGAGCTGAAAAGCATGTTCTGCTCGCCAATCTCAGCGAGCCGACCCTGGGTCACGAACCTTTCGGGCTCTTCCGCGTCGAGACCGGAAACACCAGGCAAATCGGCCTCATGGGTCACCCGCGGTCTCACGGAGCGACTCGCGCCTGTTCAGACATCGGACATCGAAAGAAATGCCGCAGCTCGGCGGTATACCCCACGCACCGGCAGTTCTGGCCCGACCTAGAAGAATCCGAACGGGTTGCGGCCACGCTTGGGACCGGAACGGCCGCGTCTCCTGTTGTTCCACTGCCAGCCGCGCCTCGGGCCTCTTCTCCCCGGCTCCACGCCGGCAGAGCCCGCGATCGCTCGAGAACTCAGGCTTGTGCCGAGCAACAGCGTGATTGCCGGAGGCGTTATCGCCGCAAAACGGCCCGCCCTCTTGAGAAAGTTGCGGCGAGCGAGCTCTTCGGACTGAAGTTCATCGTCAGTATCAACCGAGCGCTCGGACAGGTCACTAGCTAGTCGATCATCATTCACGGAGTCCCCTCCCATTCTAGAAGGACAGACTCTCGATCTGTCCCACCCCCGCAAGAACGATACGGCTCGATTCACAAAAAATCAATCGTCATGTGGATTTATTCGAACTCGATAATGTCGCGTCATACTTGGCGTCTTGCCGCTACATGGTCGCGAAAGTATTAGTTCAAAGGGATTATTTTACCGGAGCAGGACTACCACTCGAGACTTGGTCGCGCGCCTGCGGCAATCGCGATCCTCTTCCTGATCGCAGCCTGGCCGGTCTGCGGCAGGCGGTCTAGCCGCGCCAATAGGCCGTCGAGAAGAGGACGAAGACCACCATGATCTCGAGCCGCCCGATCATCATCGCGGCCGACATCACCCATTTCGCCGCCCCGGGCACGTCGACATAGCTTGCCACCGGGCCGATCTCGGGGCTCAGCCCCGGTCCGACATTGCCGAGGCAGGAGGCCGCGCCCGTGATCGCGCTCATCGGATCGAGCCCGAGCAGCACCAGAACCACCGCGATGATCCCCAGGGACAGGAAATAGAGCATGAAGAAGGCGATGACCGAATCCATGACCTGCGGCGAGACGGTCCGTCCCTGGTAGCGCGCGAGGATGACGATATTGGGCCGGTAGAGCCGGCGCAGTTCGGCGCGCACGGCAGAGAACAGGAGCTCGTAGCGGAAAATCTTGACGCCGCCGGCGGTCGAGCCGGAGCAGCCCCCGATCAGCATGATGATGAAGAAGATCATCACCGAAGGGTTGCCCCAGAGGATGAAGTCGGCACTGGCATAGCCGGTGCTCGACAGCATCGAGGCGACATTGAAGGCGACCTCGCGCACGACGGTCTCGTCCAGCCGGGCGGATCCGGCGAGGCGGGCGACAAGCATCCCCAGGACGAAGGCGACATAAACCGCGAGAAACGCCCGGATCTGGGTGTCGTGCCAGAGCGCGCCCGCGTCGCCGCGGGCGAGCTGCACGTATCGGGCGAAAGAGAGCGAGCCGAGGAGCATGAAGACCGTCGAGACGTATTGCGCCGCCGGGCTGAAGCCGGCGAAGGAGCTGTCCGAGGTCCCCATGCCGCCGGTCGAGAGCGTCGTCATCGCATGAACTGCGGCGTTGAAGCCGTTCATGCCGCTGGCCTCGTAGCCCATGGCGCAGGCGACCGTCAGGCCGAGATAGACCGAGCCGATCGACAGCGCGATCTGCTTGGTGCGCGGCATGATCTTGCCGAGCGTGTTGAAGTCGCTCGCCCGGAGCAACTGCATCCCGCCCACGTTGAGCACCGGCAGCAGGAGCAGCGCCATCAGCACGATCCCCATGCCACCGATCCATTGCAGCAATCCCCGCCAGAGGAGGATGCCGTGGGGCAGGTCGTCGAGCCCGGTGATCACCGTGGCCCCCGTGGTCGTCATCGCCGACATCGCCTCGAAATAGGCATCCGTCGGCCCGAGACCGGGCAGGCCGAGCATGAACGGCAGGGCGCCGACGGCGGGATAGACCATCCATGTGACGGTGGTCAGGGCGAAAGCCTGTCGAAGGCCGAGCCGCAGGTCGCCGGCCTGCGCGCAGGCGAGGGTCAGCCCCGCCCCGAAGGCGATGGTCAGGACCGCCGCCTCCGCGAAGCCGGGCGCATTGCCGTCGCCCAGGGCGACATCCACTGCCAGCGGCAGGAACATCACGAACCCGAGCGCGAGAACCAGCCAGCCGACGATGTATCCGACCGGTCGGAAAGCCAACATGCCGTGAAGATCACTCCAGCGAGTCCGGGCATGGCATCGCGCCCCCGGCAAGCACTGTCAAGCGCCGGCTGTGCGGGTCAGGCCCGCCAGAACGCTGCGCCGAAGAGCACGAAGACCGAGAGGATCTCCAGCCGCCCGATCAGCATGGTCGCCGCGAGGATCCATTTGGCCGCATCCGGCAGGGTGGAGAAATTGCCGGCGGGCCCGATCACCGGCCCGAGGCCGGGCCCGATATTGGCGATCGCCGTGGCCGAACCGGAGATCGCCGTGAGCGGATCGAGCCCGACCAGCACCAGCATCACGGCGACGACCGCCAGCGTGAGAAAGAAGAACATGAAGAAGGCCATCACCGAATCGAGCACGCGCTGCGACACCGGGTGGCCGTCGTAGCGCGGGGCGAAGACCCGGTTCGGCGCGTGCAGCCGCTTCACTTCGGCCGAAACCGACGCGAGCATCAGCTGGTAGCGGAAGATCTTGACCGAACAGGCGGTCGAACCCGAACACCCCCCTATCAGACCGAGCACGAAGAACATCGTCATCGCGAAGGATCCCCAGGTGTCGTAGTCCGCGCTGGAATAGCCCGTGCCGGTGATGATCGAGACGACGTTGAAGAGCACCTCGCGAAAGGCCGGCTCGAAGGGCCCGGGCCGGACGAGCGCGAGCCAGGCCGAAAGCAGCGTCACGAAGGCGGCGACCACCAGCAGGAATCCCCGGATCTGCGGATCGCGCCAGATCGGCTTGGGATCGCCGGCGAAGAACTGCAGGAAGCGGATGAAGGGCAATGCCGCCAGGAGCATGAAGGCCGTCGCCACGTAATGCGCCGACGCGCCGTAGCCCGAGAAGGAAAGGTCGTGGTTCGCCATGCCCCCGGTCGCCAGCGTGGTCATGGCATGCACCGCGGAATCGAAGGCCGGCATGCCCGTGAAGACATAGGCCATGAAGCAGAGAAAGGTCAGCAGCGCGTAGATCAGCGACAGCGACAGCGCGATCTCCCCGGCCCGGGGCAGGATCTTCCCCAACGTGTCGAAGGCCTCGGAGCGGAAGATCTGCATGCCCCCGACCTTGAGCGTCGGGAGGAAGACCATGGCCACGATGACGATGCCGAGGCCGCCGAACCATTGCAGCATGCCTCGCCAGAGCAGCGTCCCCGGCGGCAGCGTGTCGAGGCTCGTGAAGACCGTGGCACCGGTCGTGGTCAGCCCCGACATCGCCTCGAAGAAGGCGTCCGTGAAGCTCGCCTGCGGTTCACCGAACCAGAAGGGCAGCGCCCCGAAGATCGGAAAGACCGCCCAGGTTCCCGTCGCGAGCAGAAAGCTCTCCTGCACGCCCATGCGCGCCGAGACACCGCTCGAACAGGCGAAGGCCAGCACCGCCCCCGAGACGATCACCAAGATGGCGGTGGTGGCGAAGACCCGTGCATTCGCGCTGCCGGCGGTCAGATCCGCCACCATCGGCAGCGCCATCGACAGACCCAGCGCGGTCACGAGCCAACCGACGAGATACCCGACGGGCCTGACGTCCACCATGGCGGGATCGTTGGCGGTGGCGCGGGCGCCTGTCAAGCCGCGCGCGCCACCCGCGAGCCGGCCTCAGCCGATGTGATAGAGCGAATCGAAGAGCCGCGGGTCGTAGCTCGTCTGCCGGAAGGTCTCGCCCTTGGTCAGGATCGAGACCGCGTCATGGGAATGCAGCGATTCCTGGTGGCTGGCCACCACGCGGAAATCCCCGATCCGGGCGTCGTTCTCCAGCGTCTGGCAGAGCAGCCGCACCGCATCCTCCACGAAGATCGGATTGGCGCCGTTGAGCTCGGCGAAGGCCTGCTCGTCCTCCCGCTTGACCATGACCTGGGTTTCGGTCGGGATCGCGGCGTTGCAGAGGTCGACCAGATCCTCGAACCACAGCATTTCGTCGCCGACAAGCTCCACCGAGACCCGCGCCACCGAGCGCTGGGAATGCGGCGTGGCGATCTGCTGCCGGGTGCGCCGCGCATGCTCGCTGAGCTCGAGCGAGCACGGGCAGGTCGACGAATAGACATAGTCGAGATGCACGATCCGCTGCGTGCCCTCGTCGGTGGTAACCATCTCGAGCGAGACATTGTAATACTGATAGCCCTGCAGCCCCGACCGCAGGGACGTCTTGAGCATCGGATAGCTGAAACGCATCTGGATGCGTGCGTCATAGGTCTCGAGATCCTTGAGATAGGAGGTCAGCACGCCCTCCATCACCTCGAAGGAAAACTCCAGTTCGGCATGCTTGTAGAAGGACCGCATGATGCGGCTCATGTTGATGCCCTTCTTGTTCGCCTCCAGCGAGACCGACCCCGTCACCGAGGTCTCCAGCTGGATGTCGCCGCCGCCGCGGGTGTGGAAGCGGATCGGCAGGCGGAAATTCGAGATGCCGACGTGCTGGATCTCGGATTTGGCGCCCCGGATCAGGCTTTCCGGGCCGTTCTGCAGGTCGGGCAGGCCATTGCGATAGGTGCTGTCCGCCACGAAATCGGCGGGATAGGAGCGGCTGAAGACCGGATAGGTGGCATCGAACGTCCGGCTCAGCAGCGCCGTGACGTTGAGCGAGCTGTCTCGGGCAGATTCGTCGCCCGCCCAGAGCAGCAGGGTCCTGGCGGCGGCTTCGGCCTCGGCCGCGCTCGGCCGTAAGGCAGGCTGTTCGGGATCGTCGAGCGGATCGATCTTGGGGTTGTGCATATTCATCGCGTCGTCTTTCACTCCCGAGGCACAGCATGGCGCGAAGTCTACATGGGGCACGGTCCGCCGAAAGAAAGGACGGCCCCATGGAATCTCCATCGCCATCAATACTATAGACAACCACAGCGTGAAAATCGACTAAAAAACAGTCGCGTCAATAGAGTCTTGCGAAGGTCGCCCGTTCAGGCGGCGTCGAGCGCCTGCCTGACGTCCGCGATCAGATCCGCCGGATCCTCCAGCCCGAGCGACAGCCGCACCAGCCCGTCGCCGATGCCGAGGGCCTGGCGCTGCTCCGGGGTCAGCCGCTGATGCGTGGTGGTGGCCGGATGGGTCACCAGGCTTTTGGCATCCCCGAGGTTGTTCGAGATCTGCACGATGCGCAGCGCGTTGAGGAAACGGAAGGCCGCCGCCTTGCCGCCGGCCAGATCGAGCGACAGCACTGTGCCGCCGGTCTCCATCTGCCGCCGCGCCAGGGCCGCTTGCGGATGGGCGTCGAGCCCCGGATAGAGCACCTGCGCCAGCGCCGGATGGTCCGAGACCGCCTCGGCGAGCCGCTGCGCCGCCGCCGCCGCCGCGCGGCAGCGCAGGTCGAGCGTCTCCAGGCCCTTGAGCATGACCCAGGCGCTGAACGGGCTGAGCGCACCGCCGGTATGCTTGAGGAAGGGCTCCAGCGTCTTGCGGATGAAGGTCTTCGAGCCGAGCACGACGCCACCGAGGCAGCGTCCCTGCCCGTCGATATGCTTGGTGGCCGAATAGACCACCACATCCGCGCCGAGATCGAAGCAGCGCTGGAAGATCGGCGTGCCGAAGACGTTGTCGACCACGGTCAATGCGCCGGATTCCCGCGCGATCGCGGCCACCGCCGCGATGTCGATCACCTCCAGCGTCGGGTTGGAGATCGATTCCAGGAAGACGAGCCTGGTGTCCGGCCGGATCGCCGCGCGCCACTGGTCGAGGTCGGTGCCGTCGACGAAGCTCACCTCGACCCCGAACCGCGGAAGCAATGTCTCGACGATATAGAGGCAGCTCCCGAAAAGTGCCTTCGCCGCCACCACATGGTCGCCCGTCTTGAGCGCCGAGAAGAGCGCTCCATGCACCGCCGCCATGCCCGAGGCCGTCGCGAACGCGTCCTCGGCGCCTTCGAGCGCCGCGATGCGCTCCTCGAACATCCGCACCGTCGGGTTGCCGTAGCGGGCATAGATGAATTCGTCCGGCCCGCTCTCGACAAAGCGCGCCTCGGCGACCTCGGCCGACGGATAGACAAATCCCTGCGTCAGGAAAATCGCCTCGGAGGTCTCGCCGTACTGGCTGCGGCGCGTGCCCGAATGCACCAGCCGCGTCCGCGGCGCCCAATCCTCGCTCATCGTGCCCTCAAGCCCCCGGCCCATCGCCCCGTGGCGGGCATAGTCAAGCCGGCCGCATCGGTCAATGCCGCCGGCGCCCCGTTGTCACGCTGCTTTCACCCTTTTGCCACGGGCCGTTAATGTTCCTGCGGTAACATTATGGCAATCAAGCGGATTTGGAAGTTCGAATGGCCTACCTCGGAATAACGGCATCGGATGGCGGGCTCGTCCCCGTGGACGATGACCGTGATCTGGAGGTGGCGCTCGGGGCTAGCCTCGAAAGCCTTCCCCCCGCCGCGCCGATTCTGATCCTGATCCACGGCTACAAGTTCGACCCCGCGCATCCCGTCACCAACCCGCACGGCTCGCTCTTCTCCTTCAGCGCCGACAACAGCAGCCGCAAGATCCGCAGCTGGCCCACGGGCCTGGGGTTCGGCCGGACCGACGCCGCTTCGGGCCTCTGCATCGGTTTCGCCTGGCCGGCGAGAGCCTCGCATCTGGGCAGCCTCCTGCGCCGCGGACGCACCGGCTTCGCCGAGGTCTACGACCGGGCGCCCGCCTATGGCGAGAAGCTCGCGGAGCTCGTCGCGCGCATTCAGGCGATCGCGCCCGGGCGCGTGGTCGACCTGCTGGCGCATTCGCTCGGAGCCCGGGTCGCGCTCGCCGCCCTGCCCTTCCTCGACATCGCGCCGGGCAAGGTGATCCTTCTCGGCGCCGCGGAATACGACGCCCGCGCGCTCGAGTTCCTCGAGGCGCTGCGCTGCCCGCGCCCGCCGCATGTCTTCAACGTCACGGCGCGGGCGAACGACGTCTATGACGCGATGTTCGAGAGCTTCGCGCCGCGCCGGAGCTGGCGCGACCGCGCGATCGGCCTCGGCCTCGGGGTCCAGAGCCCCTGCTGGCTCGACCTCCAGATCGACCGCGCCGACGTGGCCGCCTGGGCCCGACAGCGCGGCATCCCGCTCACGCCCTGGGACGCGCGTCTCTGCCACTGGAGCTTCTACACCCGTCGCGGCGCCTTCGACCTCTACCAGGCGATCCTGCGGCGGCGCCCCGGCTGGGATTTCGCCAGCCTGCGCGCCGCGCCCTGCTTCGCCGGCCAGGAGCCGCGCTGGAGCCGGCTCCGCCCGCGGCTCGGGCTTCCCTCCGGCAGCATCGAGATCGGGCAGGAACCGGGCCGCGCTTGACACCGCGCCGCAAAGGGCCATGTCGGCGCATGCAGGCAGCGGCACGATAACGGCATGAGCGACCCCATCGAGCTTTACTACTGGCCGACCCCGAACGGCTGGAAGATCTCCATCGCCCTTCTGGAGATGGACCTGCCCTTCCGCCTGCATTTCGTCGACATCAACGCCGGCGAGCAGTTCGACGCCGATTTCCGGCGCATCTCGCCCAACGGCCGCATTCCCGCCATCGTCGATCCCGACGGCCCGGACGGCGCGCCGGTCGCGATCTTCGAATCCGGCGCGATCCTGAGCTATCTCGCCCGCAAGACCGGCCGTTTCTATGGCGCCAGCGAACGCGAGCGGATCGAGGTCGACCAGTGGCTCTTCTGGCAGGTCGGCAATGTCGGCCCCATGGCCGGGCAGGCGCACCACTTCCTGCGCTACGCCCCCGCGATGGACCCGCCCCACGACCTGCCCTATGCCAAGGACCGCTACCGCAACGAGGTCGGCCGGCTCTACCAGGTGCTGGACCACCGGCTCGCGGACCGCGATTTCGTCGCCGGCCCCTATTCCATCGCCGACATGGCGATCTGGCCCTGGGCGAGCCGCTGGCAGCGGCAGGAGCAGGATCTCGACCGCTTCCCGCATATGAAGGCCTGGTTCGACCGTCTTGAGGCCCGCCCCGCCGTGCGCGCCGGCCGCGCCCTCGGCGCCGAGCGGCGCCGGGAGATCACGACGGACCGCGCGGCGCAGAGGACCCTCTTCGGCCAGACCGCCGCCGAGTGACGCCACCGCCCGAAACGGGCTCCGCCTCCGGACGCTCCCGGCCGGCCGCAGCGATCCGGTCACCCGTAAACGCCATCGTACCAGCGGTCCTCGCCGTTTGTTTGTGATCCCGCCCGTTGCCGGGTTCCCCAGCCCGATCCCCGACCGACGGTGAGACCCGACGTCCCTCGCCCTGCGGCGCGCGCCCTCGGGCGACCTCGCGCCGCCGGCGCCTCGCCTTATCGGCCCGTAGGCATGCTCCGCGGGCCGCGCGGGGCGCGGCCTTCTCCCCGGCATGCCCCCGCCCCGGCCCGCCGGAAAAACAACCGGCCGTCGCTTCCTCCCGCCACACCCCGGCAGGGGAAAAGCCAATTGAAGCGCGCCGGACCGGGGTCTATACCCCCTGCCATGTTCAGGCAGATCGGCATCCCCATCCGAATTACCGCCCCGGCGCTCTGACCTCACGGAGCCGCCGGAGACCGATGGCCCGCGCCACGAGACAATCCCATTCGACCTGACGGAAGGCCCGCCCGATGTGCGCCGAGACGACGACCGACCTGCCCGACTACAAGGACACGCTCTTCCTGCCCAAGACCGCCTTCCCCATGCGCGCCGGCCTGCCGCAGCGCGAACCGGAATGGCTGGCCCGCTGGGAGCGCATCGGCGTCTACGACCGGCTGCGCGAGACCGCGGCGGGGCGGGAGGCCTTCGTGCTCCACGACGGGCCGCCCTACGCCAACGGGCATCTCCACATCGGCCACGCCCTGAACAAGATCCTCAAGGATTTCGTCGTGCGCTCGCAGCAGATGATGGGCAAGGACAGCCGCTACGTGCCGGGCTGGGACTGCCACGGCCTGCCGATCGAATGGAAGATCGAGGAGCAGTACCGCGCCAAGGGCCGGAACAAGGACGAGGTCCCGGTAAACGAGCTGCGCGCCGAATGCCGCCGCTTCGCGGAATCCTGGGTGGACATCCAGCGCGAGGAGTTCAAGCGGCTCGGCGTCACCGGCAACTGGGCCGATCCCTATCTCACCATGGCCTTCGACGCCGAGGCGGTGATCGCCGAGGAATTCATGAAGTTCGTGATGAACGGCTCGCTCTATCTCGGCTCCAAGCCGGTGATGTGGTCGCCGGTGGAGAAGACCGCGCTCGCCGAGGCCGAGGTGGAATACCGCGACCACCAGAGCCACACGATCTGGGTGAAGTTCCCGGTGGTCCAGGTCGATGTCGACCGCTTCGTTGAAGCACTCGGCCAAAGCAACGCCTACGTGCGGAGCGCTCCGGTCAAAGACCTTGCGACCGGACAGGCTAGAATTGACAGAGGGCCTACCGAGAGCCTGAGGGAGCAGATCGGGAACCCTCCGAAGGACCTAGTGGGCACCTCGGTAGTCATCTGGACCACCACGCCCTGGACCATCCCGCAGAACCGCGCGGTCGCCTTCGGCCCGGAGATCAGCTACGGGCTCTACGAGATCGAGGACGCGGCCCCCGACAACTGGGCGAAGACGGGCGACCGCTACATCCTGGCCGACCGACTGGCGGCCGAGGTCTTCGAGAAGGCGCGGGTCGAGCGTTTCGCGCATCTCCGCAAGGTGACGCCGGAGGAACTGGCGGCGCTGGTCTGCGCCCATCCGCTGCGCGGCGCCGCGGGCGCGGCCGGCGAATGGGACTACGACGTGCCGGTGCTGCCGGGCGACCACGTCACCGAGGAGGCGGGCACGGGCTTCGTCCATACCGCGCCCTCGCATGGCGCCGACGACTACGTGCTCGGAGTGAAGCACGGCCTGCCGATGACCTTCAACGTGCTGGAGGATTCGAGCTTCCGCGCCGACCTGCCGCTCTTCGGCGGGGCGCTGATCTTCGATCACAAGGGCAAGGAGAAGGACGCGAACCCGCGGGTCATCGAGGCCCTCGCCGCGGCCGGCGCCCTGATCGCCCGCGGAAGGCTGACGCATTCCTACCCGCATTCCTGGCGCTCCAAGGCCCCGGTGATCTACCGCAACACGCCGCAATGGTTCGTCGCCATCGACAAGCGGCTCGACGACGGCATGGACGATTTCGGCACAACGATCCGCGAGCGGGCGCTGACCTCGATCGACCGGCTGGTGACCTGGACGCCGCAGAGCGGGCGCAACCGCCTCCATTCGATGATCGAGGTCCGGCCCGACTGGGTGCTGTCGCGCCAGCGGGCCTGGGGCGTGCCGCTGACCTGCTTCGTGAAGCGGCAGGCCGACGGCGGGGTCGAGATCCTGCGCGACGCGGGGGTGAACGCCCGCATCGCCGAGACCTTCCGCATCGAGGGCGCCGACGCCTGGTTTCGCGAGGACGCGGCGGCGCGCTTCCTGGGCAACGACCACGATCCGGCGGAATGGGAGAAGGTCACCGATATCCTCGACGTCTGGTTCGATTCCGGCTCGACGCATGCCTTCGTCCTGCGCGACCGGGCGGACGGGCTCTGGCCGGCGAGCCTCTATCTCGAGGGCACCGACCAGCATCGCGGCTGGTTCCATTCCTCGATGCTCCAGGCCTGTGGCACCATGGGCCGCGCGCCCTACGAAGGTGTGCTGACCCACGGCTTCACCCTCGACGAGCGCGGCATGAAGATGTCCAAGTCCCTGGGCAATACCGTGGCGCCCGAGGACGTGGTGCGGCAGTACGGCGCCGACATCCTGCGGCTCTGGGTGGCGCAGGCGGATTACACCGCCGACCAGCGCATCGGGCCGGAGATCCTCAAGGGCTCGGCGGATGCCTACCGGCGGCTTCGCAACACGATGCGCTTCCTGCTCGGGGCGCTGGAGGGCTTCGACGAGGCCGAGCGCATCGAGCCCGACGCCATGCCGGAACTCGAGCGCTGGGTCCTGCACCGGCTGGCCGAGCTCGACGCCATCGTGCGGGCGGGCTATGCCGCCTACGACTTCCAGCACGTCTTCCACCATCTCTTCCAGTTCTGTACCGTCGATCTCTCCTCGGTCTATTTCGACATCCGCAAGGACGCGCTCTATTGCGACGCGGCCGCCAGCCCGCGCCGCCTCGCCGCGCGCACGGTGCTCGACCTGCTGCACCGCCGCCTGACCACATGGCTGGCGCCGATCCTCGTCTTCACCATGGAGGAGGTCTGGCTCGAGCGCTTCCCGGGCGACCGGAGCTCGGTGCATCTGATGGACTTCCCGCCGACCCCCGCCGCATGGCGCGACCCGGCGCTCGCCGCGAAATGGGAGGTGATCCGCCAGGCGCGGCGGGTCGTGACCGGTGCGCTCGAGGTCGAACGGCGCGAGAAGCGGATCGGCGCGAGCCTCGAAGCCGCACCGCTGGTCCATGTCGCGGATGCCGACACCCGCGCCCTGCTCGCCGGCGTGCCCTTTGCCGACATCTGCATCGTCTCGGACCTCCGCCTGAGCGATGCGGAGACGCCGGCCGGGGCTTTCACGCTCGACGACGTGCCAGGGGTCGCCGTGGTCTTCGCGCCGGCGGAAGGCGAGAAATGCGCCCGTTGCTGGCGCATCCTGCCCGACGTCGGAACCCACCGCCATGCGCAGGTCTGCGCCCGCTGCGACGAGGCGCTCGGCTGACAGCGCGGCCGGCCGACGAAGACCGGCTGATACCGACGACCCTCTCCGTCGGCCCTCCTTCCGCCCGCGGCCAAGGGGCTCCAGCCCGATGGACCCGTGGCGATCGGGCCGCGCCGGCCCTGCCGGGGGCCGGCGCGCGAGGCGCACCGGCCAGGGCCGACGCGCCCCGATCCTCAACCGACGGTGAAGCTGCCCCTCCCTCGCCCTGCGGCTCGCGCCTCCAGGCGACCGGACCGGGCAAGGCACCACCGGCGCCTCGCCTTATCGGTCCGGGCCATGTGGTGCGGGCCGCGCGGGGCGCGGCCTTTTCCCTGCCCGCAGGCCCGGCACAACGGCCGCGGGCGCCGGTCGGCCGTGGCGCGCGAGCGAGGACGCGGAGGAAGCCGGACGTCGCCGGCAATTGGCAATCCGCGGGGAAGGGCGGCACCACCACGGGGAGACGGGCACCGGCCCGAAGGCCGCGCCCGCGGGATCCCCGAAGCCTGCCTATTCCGCGATGACCGTCTGCCGCACCGGCCGGGCCTGCATCACGATGCCCACGAAGAGCAGCCAGACGCTCGTCGCGAGCAGCCCGAGCTTGACCGCCAGCGGCGGCTCGAATTCGGCCCAGACCGACCAGCCGCCGAGGACCACCCAGAGCAGCGTCACCGGCAGGGTCGCCGCGCGCCAGCGCTCGGTGCGGACGGGGTGGACGAACTTGAGCCAGGTGAACTGGGCGAGCGCCAGCACGATGATCGTGGCCGAGGTCAGCCAGACCGGCGGCGAGAAGGTCAGGAAGACCAGGAGCGGCATCTGCCAGACCGCGGGAAAGCCGACGAAGCAATTGTCCGCCGACTTCATGCGCACATCGGCGAAATAGACCACGCCGGTGAGCGCGATCAGCAGGGCCGCCACGAGGCCCCAGGGCGAGGGCAGCAGGTCGGAATAGATCAGGGCATAGGCCGGGATGAAGACATAGGTCAGGTAGTCGATCACCAGATCGAGCACCACGCCGTCCCAGTTCGAGGCGTTCTTCTTGATGTTCACACGCCGCGCCAGCGGCCCGTCGATCCCGTCGACGATGAGCGCGATGCCGAGCCAGCCGAACATCAGCCGCCAGTTTCCCTGGGTCGCCGCGACCAGCGCCATGAGCGCCAGCGCCGCGCCGGAGGCGGTGAAGAGATGCACCGAGAATGCGAGCGGCTTTGTCTTCATCGCTACCAGTTAGGCAATTCCCCGCCGGAGAGAAAGCCTCTTTCGGGAAAGTCTGCCCACTTGCCCCCCGAACCGACCTGGCCCATTCTCGCCGCGACCGCATCCAGAAGCTTCCGAGGCCCTCCATGCGAACCCTGATCCGCGCAGCCTTCCTCGCCGCCGCCCTCGCCGCCCCGGCCGCCGCCGAGCTTCCCGACCTGGGCGGGCGGGAGGTGGTCGTGGTGACCGAGAACGCCTATCCGCCGTTGCAGTTCGTCGAGCCCGGCTCGGGCAAGGCGATCGGCTGGGAATTCGACGCCATGGCCGAGATCGCGAAGCGCCTGAACATGACCGTCACCTACCAGAACTCGAGCTGGGATGCGATGATCCCCGCCGTCTCCGAGGGCCAGTACGACATGGGCATGGACGGCATCACGATCCGCGAGGACCGGGCCGAGATGGTGGACTTCTCCGACCCCTACATGCGCTCGGAGATGTTCATGCTGGTGCGCGCCGACGAGGACCGCTTCGACGACCCCGCGGGTTTTGCCGCATTGGAGGACGGGCTGGTCGGCGCCCAGCCCGGCACCACGCAGTTCTACACGGCGGTCTACGAGGTACTCGACGGCGACGAGGCCAATCCCCGCATCAAGCTCTTCGAGACCTTCGGCGCCAGCGTGCAGGCGCTCCGCACCGGCGACGTCGACCTCGTTCTGACCGACGCCACCGCGGGCTACGGCTACGTCAAGGCGAACCCCGACGCCTTCAAGCTGGTCGGCGAGCCGATGGCCGCCGAGGATTTCGGCTTCATATTCCCGAAGGGCTCGGACCTCGTCGCGCCGATCAATGCCGCGATCGCCGAGATGAAGGCCGACGGCACGCTCGACGCGCTCGATGTCAAGTGGTTCCTGGAATACCAGCTCGGAATGTGAACCCCGGCGCGGCGCATCCCGGCGGTCGGCTCGACCTGCACGCAACATCGAAGGGGGTGGGCCTATGACACCCGAGACACCCCACTCGTCCGGGACGGAACGCGAGTTTCCCTGGTGGCTGGCCGCCGCGGCGGCGATCGGCGCGCTGATCCTCTGGAACATCGCGACCGACGAGGTCTATGCCCGGATCCTCGCCACCCTGTCGCGGGGCATCGGCATGACCGCCTTCGTGACGGTGACGGCCTTCGTGCTCGCGGCCGCGCTCGGCCTCCTGCTCGCGGTCTGCGTGCTCTCGGGCTCGGTGATCCTGCGCCAGACGGCGCGGTTCTATATCGAGATCATCCGCGGCGTGCCGATGCTGGTGCTGCTCTTCTACATCGCCTTCGTCGCCGCGCCGGCGCTGGTGGCGGGCTGGAACGCGATCGCGGAGCCGCTGGGGCTCGCGCCCATGCAGACCCGGGATCTCTCGCTGATGTGGCGGGCGATCCTCGCGCTGACGATCGGCTATTCCGCCTTCATCGCCGAGGTCTTCCGCGCCGGCATCCAGTCGGTCGATGCCGGCCAGATCGAGGCCGCCAAGGCGCTCGGCCTCTCGGGATGGCAGCGCTTCCGCCTGATCGTCTTCCCCCAGGCGATCCGCACCATCCTGCCGCCGCTCGGCAACGACTTCATCGCGCTCATCAAGGACAGCGCCCTGGTCTCGGTCCTCGGGGTCGCGGACATCACCCAGCTCGGCAAGATCTATGCGGCCGGCTCGTTCCGCTTCTTCGAGACTTACAACGTGGTCGCCTTCCTCTATCTCGTGATGACCGTCGGCCTCTCGCTGGCGCTGCGGGCTTTCGAGGCGCGCATGCGCCGCCGGCGGAATTGACAAGCCACCGGTCCCGGGATGGGACAGGCAAAAGCCGCGTCGCCCGCGCGGCCCGCGGAGCATTCCCCGGGACCGGCATTGGCGAGGCGCCGGTGGCGCCTCGGCCGGTCCGGTCGCCGGAGGCGCGCGCCGCAGGGCGTGGGCAGTGCAGCCTTCCCACCGGCCCGATCGACACCGGCCGACCGCACTCCGAAAACCCGACCACGGGTGGGAGGCCTGGCACCTGCGAGGGCCGCGGGTTACCCCGTTCGCCCAACGAAGCAGGCAGTCGCAGCGCCGCGACGCCTACCGCTCGGTGAACTTCAGCTCGATGCGGCGGTTGCGGGCCAGCGCTTCGGGGCTGTCGCCGGGATCGAGGGGCTGGAACTCGCCGAATCCGGTGGCGGCGAGGCGGCTCGCGGGGATGCCCTGGGTGTCGATCATGTAGCGCACCACCGAGAGCGCGCGGGCCTGGCTGAGCTCCCAATTGTCGCGGAACGGGCCGCCAGGGGTCACGGGCACCCTGTCGGTATGGCCGTCGACGCGCAGGATCCAGTCGATCTCCGGCGGCACGTCGTCGGAAATGTCGCGGATCACCTGGGCGACGCGCGCGATCTGCTCCCGGCCGGAGGCGTTCAGCGTCGCCGAGCCCGGCGGGAAGAGCACCTCGCTGTCGAAGACGAAGCGGTCGCCGACGACCTGCACGCCCTCGCGCGCCCCAAGGATCGCGCGCATCCGTCCGAAGAACTCGGAACGGTAGCTGGCGAGATCCTTGGTCTCCGCCTCGAGCCGCGCCCGCTCGCGGGCCTCGAGCTCGGCCCGGGCGGCCTCGGCCTCGGCACGGGCGCGCTCCTCCGCGGCGACGCGCGCCAGCGCCGCGTTGAGATTGGCGCCGAGCTTCTCGATCTGGACCCTGGCGGCGACATCGCCGGCCTCGGCGAGATCGAGCAGGCCCTGGAGCTCGTCGAGCTGGCTGCGCAGCTCGGCGGTCTGCCGGTTGAGGAGCGCCACCTGCCGCTGGCTCTCGGCGGAGACCTCCTGCTCCTGCGCCAGCAGCGCGCGCGCCTGCGCCAGCTCGGCCGCGTGCTTCTCGGCCTCGGAAAGCGCCGCGCTCTGGTCGCCCTGCAGCGCGTCGCGCGCCGCCTCGGCGGCGGCGAGCAGCGTCAAGGTCTCCTCGGCCTTCTTGCGCTCCGCCTCGAGGCTGAGGGTCATGGCGGTCAGCTCCGCATCCGACTCCGACAGCCGCCTGCGGAGCTCCTCGGCGGCGGCGGCCTCGGCGACCCGCGCCGCCTCGGCTTCGGTGAGGCTCGATTCGCTCTCTCCCAGATTGCCCTGCAGCTCCGCGACATCGGTCCGGAGCGATGCCACGAGCGCCTCCAGCGCCTCCCGGCGCGCTGCGGCGAGGCGGGCGGCCTCCGCATTGGCATCGACCTCCTCGCGGGCCTGGGCGAGGGCCCGTTCGAGCGCCTCGTTGGCGCTCAGCTGCGCGGCGCTCGCGGCCTCCGCGCTCTCCAGCCGGCCGGAAAGGTCGGTGTTGCGCGCAATCAGGCTCGCCACCTGCGCCTCGAAATCGGCGCTCGCGGCGGCGGCGGCATCGCGCTCGGCGGTCAGGGTCGAGACCAGCTCGGCCGCGCGATCGGCGCGGCTGCGCTCCAGCCCCAGCGCATCGGCGAGATTGGCGACCTGGAGCGACAGCTCGTCGAGCTCCTTGCCCTGCCCCGAGATCGTGTCGCGCAGCACGAACTGCACGATCATGAAGATCGAGAGCACGAAGAAGAGCACCAGGATCAGCGCCGTCATCGCATCGACGAATCCGGGCCAGATCGAGGCCGGGAACCGCCCGGCGCCCCGGCGGCTCAGCGCCATGGGTCAGAGCCTCCCGCGCGCGAGAACGCTGCGCAGCGCCTCGGCGAGCCCGGCGATGTCCTGGCGGATCTCGGTGACGAGATCCTGCCGGCCGGCGGAGAGATCCTCGAGGATGCGCAGCACCTGGGTGTCGATCGAGCGCAGCCGGGCGCGGGTCTCGGCGTCGGGGCCGCCCTCCTCCTCGCCGCGGGATTCCAGCAGCAGGGCCACGCGCTCCTGCGCCGCGGCGATGCGCTCGAGCAGCGCATTGTCCACCGGCGGCGCCTTGGGCTCGGCGAGCAGGCGCACCATCTCGGCGATGCGCGCGTCGGTCTCGGCGGCGCGGCCGGCGCTGGCCTCCATCACCTCGCGCAGCCCGTCGATCTGCTCGGCGGTCTGGCCGATCACCGCCAGCACGTTGCCCGCCGTCAGCGCCTCCTCGCCCTCCACCCCCGGCAGGCCGATCTTGGTGATCGAGGAGAGCCATTCCTCGAGCTCGCGGTAGAAGCGGTTCTGGGCATGGCTGCCGAAGAGCTCCAGCAGCCCCACCACCAGCGACCCGGCGAGCCCGAGCAGCGAGGAGGCGAAGGCGGTGCCCATGCCCGAGAGCTGGCCCTCGAGGCCGCTCATCAGGTTGTCGAAGACCTCGATGGCGCTCTGCCCCTCCTGCGGGGCGAGCGAGCGGATCGTGTCGACCACCGCCGGCACCACGGTGGCGAGCCCGTAGAAGGTGCCGAGCAGGCCGAGGAAGATCAGGAGGTTGATGATGTAGCGCGTGAGATCGCGCTGCTCGTCGATGCGCGTCCCGACCGATTGCAGGATCGAGCCCGTGGAGCTCGAGGTCAGCGCCCGTCGGGCGCGGCGCTCCGAGAGCAGCGCCGCGAGCGAGGCGAGCAGCCGTGGCGCCTTGGTGAATTCATGGCCCGGCCGGTCGGCGGCGAAGCCCTCGATCCAGCTCACCGAGGCGATCAGCGTGAAGACCTGCCAGAAGCAGGCGGCGACGCCGGCCAGGAAGACGATGCCGATGAAGCCGTTCAACCAGGGCGAGGCGAGGAAGATCGGCGCCACCGCCGGGAAGACGAGGATGCCGCCGGCGACCGCCAGCCCCAGGACGATCAGCATCATCACGATCTGCCGAACCGGTTGCGAGAAATGCGGCTCGGCCTTGTGAGAGAGCCTCATGTGTGCCTGTATCTTTCTTTGGCCCCTGCCGCGCGACATTACGACGCTGCGGCGCGCTTTCCAACCGGCTTGTGTTGCAGCACAATCCGCTCCAAACATTGTGAGGGGGCAGAGCAGCTGCGTGCCGGCGACGGCACCGATCGAGGACCGAGCAATGGAAGCCTTCGGCGCCCCCGCAATCGCCATCCTGGCCTTCGCGATCATCCTGATCTTCACGATGGTCAAATCCGTCCCGCAGGGCGAGAACTGGACCGTGGAGCGCTTCGGCCGCTACACCCGCACGCTCGATCCCGGCCTGCGCTTCCTGATCCCGCTGATGGACAGGATCGGCTCCAAGATCAACATGATGGAGACGGTTCTCGACATCGAGGAACAGGAGGTCATCACCAAGGACAACGCCATGGTGGTGGCCGATGCGGTGGCCTTCTACCAGGTGGTCGAGGCCAGCAAGGCGGCCTACGAGGTGCGCGACCTCGAACAGGCGCTGCGCAACATCAGCCAGACCAACATCCGCGCCGTGCTCGGCTCGATGGAGCTCGACGAAGCGCTGTCCAACCGCGACGCGATCAACCACCGCCTGCTCTCGGTGATCGACGCGGCCTCGACGCCCTGGGGCGTCAAGGTGACGCGGGTGGAGATCCGCGACCTCGCGCCGCCGCCCGACATCAACGAGGCCATGGCGCGGCAGATGAAGGCCGAGCGGCTGAAGCGCGCCGAGATCCTCACTGCCGAGGGCCAGAAGCAGGCGGCGATCCTCAAGGCCGAGGGCGAGCGCGAGGCGCAGATTCGCGAGGCCGAGGGCCGCCGCCAGGCCGCCTTCCTCGACGCCGAGGCCCGCGAGCGCGCGGCCGAGGCCGAGGCCAAGGCGACCTCCATGGTCTCCGAGGCCATCGCCCGCGGCGACATCCGCGCGGTGAACTATTTCGTCGCCCAGAAATACACCGAGGCCCTGCGCGACGTCGCGGCGAGCCCGAATTCCAAGACGGTGATGATCCCGCTGGAGGCCGCGGGCCTGATCGGCTCGGTCACCGGCATCGCCGAGATCGCCCGGGCCGCGGGCTCGGGCGATCGGGGCTGACCGGTGGAGGCGGCGGGACCGGATCTGATCGGCGCGGCGGTGTCGCCCTGGTGGTGGGTGGCCGCCGCCATCCTCTTCGCGGCGATCGAGATGCTGACGGTCTCGACCGTGCTGATCTGGTCGGCGCTCGCCGCCCTCGTCACCGCGGCGGTGCTCTGGCTCGCGGGCGGGCTCTCGATCTGGGGCCAGATCGCGATCTTCGGCGTGCTGTCGATCGCCTTCACCTTCGCCGGACGCGCGCTCGTGGCGCGCTACGGCGATCTCGGCGACAAGGCCGGCAAGCTCAACCGCCGGGCGGATGCGCTGGTCGGCCGCGAGGCCGAGGTGGTCGCGTTCTCCTGGCACGAGGGGCAGGTGACCGTGGACGGCGTGCCCTGGCCGGCGCGGCTCGACGGCGGCGACGTCAAGCTCGATCCCGGCGACCGGGTCCGCATCATCGCCGCGGACGGCATCGTCGTCTGGGTGCGCAAAATCTAGCGAACGCCGGCGCAGCTGCCCTTCCGCCCGAGTTCCATCCGGGCCGGCGTCACCATCTCGCCAGGCGGGAACCGCCGGGCAGCGCCCGCCCCCCGCGCCTACCGTCGCCGGCGCACCATTTCCGCGAGCTCGTGAAGCTCGGGATCGTGCAGCCCCAGCGCCTCGAGGCTCGCGACCGTGTTGAGCAGATAGTCCGAATTCGGCCCCCGCGGGCCGACCGCCCGGGCGATCACCTCGGCCTGGTCGTCGAGCGAGAGGCCGCCGCGATACTGCGGATGCTCGCGATTGCTCACGAAGGTCACCGCCTCGACCTCGCCGCCGCCGTCCAGCCGCACCGGCAGCCGCGCCTCGTCATAGGCATAGGAGATCAGCTCCCGCTCGCGCAGGTAATCGAGCGTCACTGCCGCCACCGGTTCGGACACGCGATAGGCGACGCCGCGGCACGCGCCCGCCGCCTCGCGGTCGAGCGCGAGCACGAGCCCCGGCGCCTCGGGCGTGCCGCGATAGCGGATCGAGGCCATGCAGAAGGCCCGGCGATAGCCCTCGAGCGTGGCCAGCCGCCGCTCGACGAAATCGAAGCCCGGCTCCCAGATCAGCGAGCCGTAGCCGAATACCCAGAGATCACCCGATTGCATCGCCCTTGTTCCCGTCGCACCGCCTGCGCTATCCACCAGGGACCGCTCGGGGGGTTAGGCGATGCGCATCCTGTTGGCAATCGTGATCCTCGCCGGGCTGGCATGGAGTGGCTGGTGGTACTTCGGCGCCACGACCCGGCAGAACGCGATCGAATCCTGGCTCGCCGGACGCCGGGACGCGGGCTGGGTGGCGGAGACGGCGGATGTGCGCGTCACGGGCTTTCCCAACCGGATCGACCTGATCGTCGAGGGCCTCGACATCGCCGACCCGGAAGCCGGCTGGGCCTGGCAGGCGGACCGGTTCGAGGTGCTGTCGCTCTCCTACAAGCCCCATCACGTGATCGCCGCCTGGCCCGGCCCGCAGACCGTCGCGACCCCCTACGAGACCGTGCATCTCGACAGCCGCCTGATGCGCGGCTCGGTGATCTTCGAGCCGGACACGCGGCTGACGCTCGACCGGAGCAGCATCGAGATCGACGACATGGCGCTCCGCGGCGAATCGGGCTGGGCGGCGGCGATCGGGCACGCGAATTTCGCCACGCGGCAGGCGGCCGACGGCGCTCCGGACTTCGCCCATGACATCGGGCTGACCGCGGAAAACATCCAGCTGCCGGAGGCGCTGAGCGCCCGGATCGGCGGCATGGAGGTGCTGCCCTCGGCGGTGGAGCGCGTGCATCTCGACGCCACGCTCGACTTCGACCGGGCCTGGAACCGGGCCTCCGTCGAGGCGGGCAATCCGGTGCTCGAACAGGTGCTGGTGCGCGATGCCTCCGTCACCTGGGGATCGCTCGACCTGCGCGCCAAAGGCACGCTCGACGTCGATGCGCAGGGCTTCGCAGAAGGCCGGCTCGACCTCCGGGCGCGGAACTGGCGCGAGATGATCGCGCTCGCCGAGGCATCGGGCACGCTCGCGCCGGCGCTCGCGGCGACGCTGCGCACCGGGCTGGGGCTGATCGCGACCCTTTCGGGCGATGCGGAATCGCTGAAGGTGCCGCTCGATTTCGAGGACGGCGTCGCCCGTCTCGGGCCGGTGGTCCTGGGCGCGGCGCCGCGGCTGGTGCTGCCCGGCCGGAGCGGCTAGCGCGCCGCCTCCCGGGTCAATGGCCCCTGGCCGCCGGCGTGCGGCCGAAATCGGGCACGGGCGTGTCCTGGCCGGCCTCGATGATGCCGCGGCGGATCGCCCGGGTCCGGGTGAAATATTCCTGGAGATGCGCGCCGTCCCCGGTGCGCACGGCGCGCTGCAGCGCGAAGAGCTCCTCGGTGAAGCGGCCGAGGATGTCGAGCGTCGCCTCGCGGTTGTTGAGGAAGACGTCGCGCCACATCACCGGGTCGGACGCCGCGATGCGGGTGAAGTCGCGGAAACCCGCGGCGGAATAATTGATGACCTCCGAGGCGGTGACGCGGCGCAGGTCGTCGGCGACCCCGACCATGGTATAGGCGATCAGATGCGGCACGTGGCTCGTCACCGCGAGCACCAGATCGTGGTGCTCGGGCTCCATCGTGTCGACCCTCGCCCCGAGCGCTGTCCAGAACCCGACCAGTTCCGCGAGCGCGCCGGGGTCGGTGCCCGGCAGGGGCGTCAGCAGGCACCAGCGGTTGTCGAAGAGCTCGGCGAAGCCCGCGGCGGGGCCGGAATGCTCGGTCCCGGCGAGCGGGTGGCCGGGAATGAACCGCACCGTCGCCGGCAGATGCGGCGCGACCGCGGCGATCACCCCGCCCTTGACCGAGCCGACGTCGGTGACGGTCGCGCCGGCCTTCAGGACGGGCGCGATCTCGCGGGCGACGGCCTCCATGGCCCCGACCGGCACGCAGAGGATCACCAGATCGGCGTCCCGCACGGCCTCCGCGGCGGTCTCGCGGACCTCGCAGAGCCCCAGCCGGGCGGCCTCGGCGCGGGTCCCGGCGCTGCGGGAATGGCCGGTGATCTCCGACGCGATCCCGGCCCGGCGCATGGCATGGCTGATCGACGAGGCGATCAGCCCCAGCCCGATCAGCGCCACCCGCTCGAAGGCCATCAGGCGCGGACCCTGACGAAATCCGCCACCGCCCCGATCACCCGCTCGCAGGCCGCGGCATCGCCCACCGTGATGCGCAGCGCGGCGGGCAGGTTGTAGCCCGCGACCCGGCGCACGATGATGCCCTGCTCGCGCAGGTGGCGGTCGCAGGCCTCCGCCTCGGCGCGGTCGCGGAAGCGGGCGAGCACGAAATTCGCCTCGGACGGGTCCGAAGGAATGCCGAGCCCGGCGAGGCCCTCGGCGAGCCGCGCGCGGTTGCGGACGTTCTCGCTGTGGCAATGCTCGGTCCATCCGGTGTCGCGGATCGCCGCGGTGGCGGTCACCAGCGCCGCGGTGGAGAGGTTGAAGGGGCCGCGCACGCGCGAGAGCGCATCGACCACATGGGCCGGACCATAGCCCCAGCCGATGCGGAGCCCGCCCAGACCATGGATCTTCGAGAAGGTGCGGGTCACCACCACGTTGTCGCGGGCGTCGACCAGATCGACATGGCCGTTGAAGTCCCGGGCGAACTCCGCATAGGCGCCGTCGAGCACCAGCAGCGCCTGCGGCGGCAGCCCGGCGGCGAGGCGGGCGACCTCGTCCACCGGGGTCATCGTGCCGGTCGGGTTGTTGGGATTGGCGATGAAGACCAACTGCGTGCGCTCGTTGCAGGCGGCGAGCAGCGCGTCGACATCCGTCCTGCGCTCCCGTTCCGGCACCACGACCGGCGCCGCCCCCGCGGCGAGCGCGGAGATGCGGTAGAGGCCGAAGCCGTGCTCGGTCTGGAGCACCTCGCCGCCCGGCCCGGCATAGGCCTGGCAGAGCAGGCTGATGATCTCGTCCGATCCCGCGCCGCAGACGATGCGTTCGGCGTCGATCCCATGCACGTCGCCGATCGCGGCACGCAGCGCCGCATGATCGGAATTCGGATAGATGTGAAGGCTCTGCGCGGCAGCCCTGAACGCCTCCAGCGCCAGCGGGGAGGGCCCGAACGGGTTCTCGTTGGAGCTGAGCTTCAGCACCGACGCATGGCCCGCGAGCTTCGACTCGCCACCCTTGTAGGGGGCGATGTCGAGAATGCCGGGCTGCGGTCGGATCGTCGGATGGGGCTCGGACATGGGTACGCTCGGATTTGCTGCGCCCCGTCTCTAGCCGGCCGCCGGCGCGATTTCCACCGCGATTCCGGACGGCGCGCGACCGGCCGGCCCCGCCCTGCCCGCCATGCCGCTCGGGAACGCCGGCCCCGCGACCAACCGCCGCCGGCCTCCGGCAGGCGCAAGCCGGGAACCCGCCCCCGAAGGGCCTCCACAAACCGCACGCAAACCGTTGACTTTCCGCTCATTCTGCCAACGGGCCATATGAGTGCGCACCAAGGTGATCCGCGGCCGAGACGGACCAAGACAACGCATTGATCAAGAACAGAAAATCCAGCTTCCTGTCATCGGCTGCAGGCATATCCTTGCGCACTGGGACCATATCCGTGCGCAATCTGTTTGCGGAGAGGCCAAAGAAAAGGCCCGCACAAGGCGGGCCAAACTACTCAAGGGTTAGGGACGGCTATCGGGTCCGTTCGAGAATTTCTGCGAGCTTGCCCGGGTCGAAGCTCTCACGATAATTCGGCATGGTGAAGGGGGAGTATCCCATGGGCGTCGAGTAGATCTCGGCGAAGGCATGGGAAAAGTGATCAACCGAACAGACGAACTCCCCGAGCATCCGGCAATGCGTGTAGGCGTCGATCAGCATCTCGATGACCAGGCCCCAGCGATCGCAACAGGCGAAGGCGAGACGTTCCAGAAAGTCCTGTGTCGCCAGGGGGCCGAAATCGACGTCCGCCTTTCTTGCGTATGCGAAGGTCGGCTGCGTCATCTCGTCGAGGTCGTTCTGACGGGTCAGATCGATCTCCTCGAAGGAGACTGTCCGAAGCAGCCGAAACAGCTGCTCCTCCTTCGCGATGTGCGTGGCGAGACTCGGGATGCCCGACAGGATGAGCATGTGCGACCACCGCGAATCCTTGAGCAAGGTCTTGAAGCTGTCGAGGATCTGCTGATCGGTCCGCTCGCCTTCTTCGGCAAACACGTGCTGGCACTCGTCGAAGTGAATGCCGACCACCCCCTGCATCTCGGCGTACTTCACCACGAGATCCCAGATCTCGGCCTGGGTGTGATACGGTTTCCGCGTGATTAGATCGGGTTGGTCCGCTTTGGCCACCAATGGAAGCCGGCCTGGCCTCTGATGAGATCGCGGTCGTTGGCCAAGGCCACGCACCTGTCGGCGACGACGGCGTCGAGGTCATCGAGCGTCTGGAAGTGGCGGTTGACGATGGGTTCGTCGACATGGACCCAGAGGGTTTCGGCGGGCTGCAACTCGGGGGTGTAGGCCGGCAGGAAGACGAGCCGGATGCCCTCGGGCACGGCGAGCGGCAGGGTGTGGTATCCGGCGCCGTCAAGGACGAGGACGATGATCCGGTCGCGGCCGGCGCCGGCCTCGCGGGCGAAGAGGGCGAGGGTGCCCTCGAAGAGCTCCTTGCTGACGCCGGTCCCGAGATACCAGAAGCTCTCGCCGGTGGCGGGCGATACGAAGGCGGTGACGTAGAACCATTCGAAGCGGTGGTGGCCGCGGGCGATCGGACGCTCGCCCCTGGGCGCCCAGACCCGACGCAGGATCGGCTTCAGGCCGATCCGGTGCTCGTCGGTGGCGAAGGTCTCGACCGTCGCGCCGGGATGGCGCGCCGCTTCCTCCGCGACGACGTCGGCAAGCTTTTTTTGAACGCCGCCTGCTCCTCGGGGGACGCGGCTTCCGCGTGGCGCGGCCGCGGGCGCTGGATCGTCCAGCCGATCGCGCGCAGCGCTTCCCAGCCGCGCTGCTCGGCGACATGGCGCCCGAGTTCGGCCGCCATGAACATCGCCACCTTTTTCGCCGTCCAGACCCCACCGTCGTCGGGGGGCTGCCGCACCCGCTCCCGCACCGCTGCCAGCAGCGCCGGCGTCAGCACCGTCGGCGCCGCGCCGTTCCCGCGCCGCCGGTCGCCGAGGCTTCCCGGGCCGAAGGCGTTGTAGCGCTCGAGCAGCTGCTCCACCCAGCGCAGCGCGAAGCTCGTCAGCCCCGCGACCTCGGCGCACGTCCTTCCCTGCGCGAGCAGCCAGATCACCTGATAGTGCCGCGCCAGCGTCGCGTCATCGCTGCCCCGGTATCCCGCCTGCAAATCCTCGACGCCCAGATGCCCCGCCACATGCGCCATGCCTGCTCCCTCTTGGTTGCAGGCAGCATAACCTTCTCGATTCCCAAAGGGAATCCTCAGATAGCCGAGCCAATCACGCGGAATCCGTATGAGTTCCTTGGTCTTGGAGCGCTTGTTGAACTCGTGCTCGCCCATATAGGTGCGGCGGGTCAGGATGCGGTGAACCTGACCGATGCCCCAGCGTCCGCCGTCGCGGGTGAAGATGCGGCGGCTGTTGAGATAGGAGACGATGTTCTTGACGCCCATCTGGCCAGTGGTGCCGTCGCCTTCCAGGGCGAGACGATAGATCAGCCGCACCGTGTCGGCGTGGAGCGGGTCGATTTCCAACTTCTTCTTGGTCTTGGCTCCGCGCTGCTCGGCGGCGATGGTGCGATAGCCGATAGGGGGAAGCGAGCCGTTCCAGAAGCCTTGCCGCGCATTCTCCTTCAAGGCCCGCATGACGTGCTTGGCGTTTTCCTTCGACTGGTATTCATCGAACAGCGCCATGATCTGCCGCATCATGACGTGCATGGGGTCATCGCCCATTTCCTGTGTGATCGAAACCAGCTTCACGCCGTTCTTCGCCAGCTTGCGGACATAGAACTCAAGCTCGAAGTGATCGCGGAAGAAGCGGCTGAACGAATGGACCACGACCACATCGAAGGGCGCGGGTTTCGATGTGCCCGCCTCGATCATACGCTGGAACTCGGGCCTGCGGTCATTGGTGGCCGATGCGCCGGGTTCGATGAAGGTTTCGATCAGTTGCAGGCCGCGCGACTCGCAATAGGCTTCGCCTTGCCGCTTCTGATCGGGAATGGAAACATCATGCTCGGCCTGCCGCGCCGTCGAAACGCGCAGGTAAAGGGCGGCGCGTAGCGGCACGGTCATGGCGATGTCTCCTTCTCAATTGTGGCTCGGCCCAAAGCATCGGGCCGCGTGGCCGTGCTCAGGCGGCTTTTTCCAATGGACGCGCACGCTCAACCCGCTCGCGCTCTTTGGGCGTGTTCATCACTTCCCAAAGATCGCTGCGCCGCTGCACGTTGAGCCAGAAGTCCGGGCTGTTGCCGAACACACGGGCGAGGATCAGCGCCGTTGCGGCCGTCACGTTCCTGCGATTGCCGCACAGTTCGTTGACGTGCTTGCGCTGGACACTTGAGGCGGAGCAGGACTGATGTCCCGACCTTCCGCCCCCTCCATGCCCACCGAGAGCCAGATCCAGGACGTCCACAAGATCGTGGCCGAGCTGTATCCTGGCGCCCGGATTGTGCGTGTAGGGCCGGAAGGCGTTTCCTTCGACTACCCTGACACCAAGGCTCCCGCCGCGCCCGCGGATGGCTGGACCGGCAGCCCGTTCTCGGATCAAGCCCCATGAAGACCGGCGATCTCGCCTATCTCCGTTCTCGCCAGCGCCGGGGCAAGGGGCGCTGGGCTCATTATTATCGCCGTAACGGCCAGGAGATTTCGCTCGGCGTTCATGGCCTCCAACCGACCGACCCGCGCGTCTTCGCGGCATACTGCGCAGCGCATGCTCGGTGGGAAGAAAAGCCGCCTTCGGCTCAGGTTCCGCAGGGCGGCACGTTCGCCTGGGCGGTCGAGCTCTACCAGGCGACGCCGGAATGGAAGGCCGAGCTGAAGCCGCAGACGCGGCAGAACCGCGAGGCAATCTATCGCCGCTACATCAAGGCCCAGGGCAAGCGTCCGCTCGCGAGCATCTGTCGCGACGACCTCGAGGCGGCGCTCATCGCCAAGGGAGGCCACGCCGCTGTGAACGAGCTGAAGGCTTTGCGGCCGGTCTTTGCCTATGCGCACCGCCTCAAGCTCATTCCGGTGGACCCGACCTTTGGCCTGAAGATGCGCCGGCCCGAAAGCAAGGGCTTCCCGACCGCGGGCGCCGACGAGATCGCGGCCTTCCAGAAGCGCTGGCCGGTCGGGACGACCGAACGGCTTGTGTTCGATTTGGCCCTCTACACGGGCGCGGCGCGCGCCGATCTCCCCCGCCTCTCCAGGCGCAACGTGCGCGACGGGATCTTGACGTATGCCCGAAAGAAGACCGGAACCGTCGCCGAGGTGCCTATAAAGGCCGAGCTGCGCGCCGTCATCGCGGGAACGGCCGACATCGCTCCCGCGTTCCTCCTGACTTCGCTCGGCCGGCCTTTCACTGCTGCCGGCCTTGGCAACTTCTTCGCGGAGGCTGCGATCGCTGCGGGCATCGCAGCGCGCCTTCACGGTCTCCGAAAGGCCTTCTGCGTCTACTGGGCCGAACAAGGCGTCAGCACGTCGCTGACCGCCGCCATGGCGGGGCATATGACCCTGTCTGAAGTCGAGCGCTACACCCGCGCGGCCGACCGCAGACGGATGGTTAAGCTTCTTGTGGATCAGACATGATTTGGGACACGCAAGCCCGCGAGCGGGACACGCTTGGCGAAGTGGTTGGAATGGAACGGGAAAATACCGAAAATCGAGAAACTGGCGACCCCGGCAGGACTCGAACCTGCAACATCCTGATTAGAAGTCAGGTGCTCTATCCGGTTGAGCTACGGGGCCGCTCCGCCGCGACGGCGCATCCTCGCGCTCAATGCGACCAGGGGACGCGGCGCTGGGAGGCGAAATTGTCCCCGTAGCCGTTCTGGCGCAGCACGAAGGCGCGCCGCTTCGGGTCGAAGACCTGGAAGGGGATGCCGTGCTTGCGGGCATAGGCCACCGCCGCCTCGCGGTCGGGGAAGCTGAGCCGCAACTGGCCCTTCATGTCGCCCGAGCCGGTCCAGCCCATCAGCGGATCGATGGCCTTGGCATCCTCGGGCGCGTAGTCCAGCACCCAGTCGCGGGCCCTCGCCTGCCCCGATTGCATGGCGTTGCGGGCGGGCTGGTAGATTCGCGCGAGCATGATCCGGCTCCCCTGAAGACATCACGGTTATCGCCGCTCGGGCGGATGGGATCAAGGGTCGCGGTGCGGGGGATTTGCGCGAGCAGCGGGTCGTCGTCCGAGTGTGAGGGAGCGAGGGGTGGGGTGGGTGTACACACCCGGCCGACGACCACTGTGCTGCTTGCAACACCCGTATAGCGCGAGTCGGGAGGCACACGCAAGGGTTTAGTTACCTAAAATGCCCTACACCATGAGCCGAGCATTTTCCCGGCGTTCTGAAGCGGTTAACCTTGCCTTTCGCCACCCGTCGGCCCAAGTGAGACGGATCCGCATGCGAGGATCGTCATGGCCGCACCCCGCCCGATTCCCCCCGCCGCCGAATCGCCGTCCCGCGACAAGCTCGAAGGCGGCCGCCGCTTCGTGCTGCGTGCGGATTTCGAGCCCGCGGGCGACCAGCCCGGCGCCATCGCCGAACTGGTCGCGGGCATCGCCTCCGGCGAGCGCAACCAGGTCCTGCTCGGCGCCACCGGCACCGGCAAGACCTTCACCGTGGCCAAGATCATCGAGGCGACCCAGCGCCCCGCGATCATCCTCGCGCCGAACAAGACCCTCGCCGCCCAGCTCTTCGGCGAGTTCAAGGGCTTCTTTCCCGAGAATGCGGTGGAGTATTTCGTATCGTATTACGATTACTACCAGCCCGAGGCCTATGTGCCCCGCTCGGACACCTATATCGAGAAGGAAAGTCAGATCAACGAGCAGATCGACCGGATGCGCCATTCCGCCACCCGGGCGCTCCTGGAACGCGACGACGTCATCATCGTCGCCTCGGTCTCCTGCATCTACGGTATCGGCGCGGTGGAGACCTATGGCGCCATGACCCAGGATCTGGTGGCCGGAAAGCCCTACGACCAGCGCCGGGTGATCGCCGGGCTGGTCGAGCAGCAATACCGCCGCAACGACGGCGCCTTCCAGCGCGGCGCCTTTCGGGTGCGCGGCGACAGCCTGGAAATCTGGCCCGCCCATCTGGAGGACCGCGCCTGGCGACTCTCCTTCTTCGGCGAGGAGCTGGAATCGATCCACGAATTCGACCCGCTGACGGGGAGCCGCACCGCCGATCTGGAGAAGATCCGCGTCTACGCCAATTCGCATTACGTCACCCCGCGCCCGACCATGCAGCAGGCGATCAAGGGCATCCGCGAGGAGCTCCGCACCCGCCTCGACCAGATGGTCGCCGAGGGCAAACTGCTCGAGGCCCAGCGGCTGGAACAGCGCACCGCCTTCGACCTCGAGATGCTGGAGGCGACCGGCGTCTGCAACGGCATCGAGAACTATTCGCGCTACCTGACTGGGCGCAAGCCGGGCGAGCCGCCCCCCACCCTCTTCGAATACATCCCCGACAACGCCATCGTCTTCGCCGACGAGAGCCATGTCTCCGTGCCGCAGATCGGCGGCATGTACCGCGGCGACTACCGGCGCAAGTTCACCCTTGCCGAGCACGGCTTCCGCCTGCCCTCCTGCATGGACAACCGGCCGCTCAAGTTCGAGGAATGGGACGCCATGCGCCCGCAATCGGTCTTCGTGAGCGCCACCCCCGCCGCCTGGGAGATCGAGCAGGCGGGCGGCGTCTTCGCCGAGCAGGTGATCCGCCCCACCGGGCTCGTGGACCCGCCGGTGGAGATCCGCCCCGTCGCCATGCAGGTCGACGACCTGCTCGACGAAGTGCGAAAAGTCGCGGCCCTGGGCAATCGCGTGCTGGTGACTACGCTCACCAAGCGCATGGCCGAGGACCTGACCGAATACCTGCACGAGCAGGGCATCCGCGTGCGCTACATGCATTCCGACATCGACACGATTGAAAGGATTGAAATTCTGCGCGACCTGCGCCTCGGCGCCTTCGACGTGCTGGTCGGCATCAACCTGCTGCGCGAGGGGCTCGACATCCCCGAATGCGCGCTGGTCGCCATCCTCGACGCCGACAAGGAGGGCTTCCTGCGCTCCGAGACCTCGCTGATCCAGACGGTGGGCCGCGCCGCGCGCAACGCCGACGGCCGCGTCATCATGTATGCCGACCGCATCACCGGCTCGATGGAGCGGGCGCTGGCCGAGACCAATCGCCGCCGCGAGAAGCAGCTCGCCCACAACGCCGCCCACGGCATCACGCCGGAGACCATCCGCAAGAACGTCGCCGACGTGCTCGACGGGCTCTTCCAGGGCGACACCGACATGGCGCGCGTCACCGCCACCATCGAGAAGCCCTTGATCGGCGCCAATCTCGCCGCCCATCTCGACGGGCTGCGCAAATCCATGCTCAAGGCCGCCGAGAACCTCGAATTCGAGGAGGCCGCCCGGCTGCGCGACGAGATCAAGCGGCTCGAAGCGGTCGAGCTCGCCGTGGCCGACGACCCGCTGGCCCGCCAGGCCGCCGTCGAGGCCGAGGCGGAGGCGGCCGTGAAGGGCAGCGGCCGCTCGACCGCCGGACGCCCCGGGCAAAGGGGCGGAAACGTCAAGCGGCGCAAGCGATAGCGCCGCTCGGGCGAGCATGGATCGCCCCGAGAGCACCGCACCGCCCATCCGCCCGAGTTCCGGGCGTGCCTGGCACAACCACCTCGCCCGGCGGCCACCGCCGGGCAGCGCCCGCCCCGCCCCGTCACGCCGAAGGCGTGCCTCCGGCACGACGCGGGCGCTCCGCACCCGCCGGGCCGGGCGCTGCCCTCGTCTTGTCGCGGGTCGGTCGAAGAAGAAAGGATGAACTCCAAAGCGGTCGCCCGGGCCGCCACCGCCCTCCGCCGGACCATCCTGCCGCGACAAGGCAATTCCTGATGGAATCGCCTCAGGCAGCCGGGACAACCCGAGTTGACAGCCGATGCCGCCACGCCCAAGGATGCAACCATCCCGAGTGGGGTGCCAATGTAGCGAGATCGAGAGTCCGAAGGACTTCCGGGAGGCAACGACCTTCTTCGGCTGGGGGGAGCCGGCGATCCGCAGGGCGCGGGCGCGCCCCCATGCTTCGGACGAACGACGACCGAAGAAACGGGGGACGACGCATGAAGCGACTGATACTATCGACGGCGGCGATGGCCTTGATACCCGGCCTCGCGCTGGGTCAGGCGATCTATCCACTGGATCGCGCCACGATCCTCTCGGGCTCGAAATTCGACTTCAAGGTCGAGTTCCCGACCGTGGTGCAGCCCGACCAGGTCGAGGTTCTCATCAACGGCGAGAGCTACGACACGCTCCTCGGCGCCAAAGCCGAGTTCATCGAGAACGAGGACGAGAGCGGCGGCTCCTCGCTGGTGCTGCGTGACGTCACCATCACCGAGCCCGGCAGCTACACCGTCGAGGCGAAGGCCGGCGACACCAGCCGGAGCGTCGGCTGGGAGGTGTTCGGGACCTCCGCCGAGCCCAAGGCGAAGAACGTCATCTTCTTCCTCGGCGACGGCATGACCGTGGCGCATCGCACCGCCGCGCGGATCCTCTCCAAGGGGAACACGGAAGGCAAGGCGGACGGCCGCCTCGCGATCGACGACCTGCAGTACATGGCCTTCATCGGCACATCGAGCCAGGATTCGATCCACAACGATTCCGCCAATACCATGGCCGCCTACATGACCGGCCACAAGTCGGTGGTGAACGCGCTCGGGGTCTACGGCAGCCGCGCGGCGAGCAACTTCGACCATCCCAAGGTCGAGACGCTCGGCGAGGCGATCCGCCGCGCCACGGGCAAGTCCATCGGCATCGTCACCAATACCGAGGTCCAGGACGCGACCCCGGCGGCGGTCGTCTCCCACACCCGTTCGCGCAACGACAAGCCCGAGATCACGGAGATGCATTTCGCCGTGGCGCCGGACGTGCTCATGGGCGGCGGCTCGGCCTATTTCCTGCCGCAGTCGACGCCGGGATCGAAGCGCGTCGACGACAAGGACATGATCGCCGAGTTCCAGGGCGCCGGCTACACGCTCGCGACCTCCGCCACGGAACTGCAGCAGGCGGTGGCCGACCACACGGACGGCAAGATCCTCGGCCTCTTCAACACCGGCAACCTCGACACCACCCTGGACATCCGGCAGCTCAAGAAGGGCACGGTCGAGCAATTCCCCGACCAGCCCCTCGTCGCCGACATGACCCGCGCGGCGCTCGACGTGCTCTCGAAGGATCCGGACGGCTTCTTCCTGATGGTCGAGGACGGCCATACCGACAAGGCGACCCATGCCCTCGACTGGGAGCGGGCGGTCTACGACATGATCGCGCTCGACCAGGCGATCGCCGTGGCGCGCGAGTTCCAGGAGGCCAATCCCGACACGCTGATCATCTTCGTCGGCGACCACACCCACGGGCTCTCGATCACCGGCACCGTCGACGACGACAAGCCGGGCGACGAGATGCGCGAGAAGGTCGGCACCTACGGCGATGCCGGCTTCACCAATTACACCGACGAGGACGGCGACGGCTATCCCGACCGGATGGACGTCTCCAAGCGGCTGATGATGTACCTCGGCAACTTCCCCGACCACTACGAGACCTTCCGCCCGAAGCTCGACGGCCAGTTCGTGCCCGCCGTCGCGGATGCCGACGGGAACTACGTCGCCAACGAGGCCTACAAGGACGTGCCCGGCGCGGTCCTGCGCACCGGCAACATCCCGGTCTCCATGAACGCCGGCACCCATTCGGTCGATGACGAGGTGCTGCAGGCGAGCGGCCCTGGCGCGGAGAACTTCCACGGCTACATGGAGAACTCGGACGTCTACCGGGTGATCGCCGAGGCGCTCGCGCTGGCGCCGGCCACGAACTGACCGGAAGACGCCGGACAACCACCGGTCCCGCCATGGCGGGGCCGGCCACCAGACGAACCGGAGGCCAAGGCGATGCCGCAATCCCCCTTCCTCGACTTCGACGAGCTCTACGCGCGAATCGGCGTCCTCGGCCATGAATTCCACGAGCGGCTCAAGGCCCTCGACGGCACGACGGTGACCATGCGCGGCTATCTCGCGCCCGCCGCCCCCGGAAGCCGGGAGGTGCTCGTGCTCACCCGCGCGCCGGCCGCGACCGGAAGGGAGGGCGGCACCGATCAGGGATGGCCCGAGGACGCCGTCTTCGTACTGCCGGCCGCCGAAGAAGCCGGCGATTTCGCCCCCGGCCGGCTGACCGAGGTCGAGGGCGTGCTGGAGCACGGGCCGCTCCGGCTCGATGCGGCAGGCGCCTCCAGCCTCGTGCGCCTGCGCGGCGCGCGCTGGGCGCCCTCGTGACGGGGGCCTGCCCATGCGACCGCCGCCCGCCTGTCCCCGCCTCGCCCGCCGCCCGTTCCTCCTGAGCCTGCTCGCGCTGCTCGCGCCGGGGCTCGCCCGCGCCGCCGCGGCCGAGATCGGTTTCAACGAGCTCTACGGCAAGGTCGGCGTGCTCGGCCTCGAATTCTCGCAAAAGGTGCTGGAGCTCGACGGCCAGCGCGTCCGGATCGTCGGCTTCATGGCCCCGCCGCTCAAGGCCGAGGCGAGCTTCTTCGTGCTCGGCAAGGCGCCGATGGCGATCTGCCCCTTCTGCTCCTCCGACGCCGACTGGCCGGACGACATCGTGGTGATCTACCTCAAGAGCAAGCAGACCTTCGAACGGACGACCGGCATGATCGCCGTCGAGGGCGTGCTCGAGCACGGCTCCTGGACCGATCCGGAGACCGGCTTCGTGAGCCTTCTGCGAGTGCGGGACGCCGAGTTCGAGACAGCCTGAGCATGCTGAGCCTCTCCCTCGAGGGCGTCGTCGTGCGCTTCCCCGACCTGGCCGAGCCGGCGCTCGACCTGCCCGGCCTCGAGGTGGCGGCCGGCTCGAGCGTCGCGGTGACCGGCCCCTCCGGCGCCGGCAAGAGCACCTTCATCAACGTCGTCACCGGGCTCGAACGCCCGAGCGCGGGCCGCGTGCTCTGGAGCGGCGAGGACATCGCAAGGCTCTCCGAGGCCGCCCGCGACCGCTGGCGCGCGCGCAACGTCGGCCTCGTCATGCAGGACTTCCACCTCTTCCCCGGGCTGAGCGCGATCGAGAACGTGCTGCTGCCGGCGCGCTTCCGCCACATCCGCCTGCCGGCGGGCCTGCGCGACCGCGCCGCCGCGCTGCTCGTCGAGGTCGGGATCGACGCAGGCGCCCGCGGGATCGAGACCTTCTCCCGCGGCGAGATGCAGCGCGTCGCGATCGCGCGCGCGCTCCTGCTGCAGCCGGGCGTGATCGTCGCCGACGAGCCGACCGCGAGCCTCGACGGCCAGAGCGGCGCGGCGGTCTGCGCGCTGCTGACCCGGCTCGCCAGGGCGGCCGGCGCGACGCTCATCGTCGTCACCCATGACCCGGCGCTCTACGGCCGCCTCGACCGCCGCATCGCGCTCGCCGGCGGCCGCCGCGCCGACGCGCTTCACGCCGAGGCCTCATGATCCGCTTCGTGCTCGCCGATCTCCGCCTGCACGCCCTCGGGGCCGTGGTGATCGTCCTGCTCATCGCGAGCGCGACCGCGCTCGGCATGGCGGTCCGCATCGAGGAGCGCGCGCTGCGCCTCGGCAGCGCCCGCGCCGCCGACCGCTTCGATCTCGTCGTCGGCGCGGCGGGCAGCGAGACCCAGCTCGTGCTGTCCTCGGTGTTCCTGCAGCCCGCGCCGCTGACGCTGCTCAATGGCGACGTCCTGCGGCGGCTCTCCGAGGATCCGCGGGTGGAATTCGCCGCGCCCGTCGGCTTCGGCGATTCCTTCCTCGGCTATCCCATCGTCGGGACGACCGCGGAATTCGTCGAGAGCCTCGGTCTAGCGGAGCGTGCCGCCGAGCCGCCCCTCGCGAGCCTCGGCGAGGCCATCGTCGGCGCCGGGGTGCGTCTCGACCCAGGCTACGAGATCAGGCCGATGCACGGCCTCCCCGGGCAGGAGGCCGAAGAGCACGACGAGATCGTCTACCGTGTCACCGGCCGCCTCGCCCCGACGTCGACGCCCTGGGACCGCGCGATCCTGGTGCCGATCGAAGGGGTCTGGAAGGCCCATGAGCACGGCGATGAGGCCCACGACGAGGCCGGGCACGACGACGACGACGACCACGAGGACCACGGGACGGAGGAGGCGGCCGCGCGACTCGGCCCGCCCTGGCCCGACGATCTGCCCGGCGTGCCCGCCATCATCGTCAAGCCCCGCACCATCGCCAATGCCTACCAGCTCCGCGGCGAATACCGCACCGAGACGACCCTGGCCGTCTTCCCGGGCGAGGTGCTGACCCGGCTCTATTCCACGCTCGGCGATGCGCGCCAGATCCTGACGGCGATCGCCATCGGCACGCAGGCGCTGGCGGCGGCGGCGGTCCTGCTCGTCGCCATGGCGCATCTCGCCCAGCGCCGCCGCCAGATCGGCGCGCTCCGCGCCTTCGGGGCGCCGCGGGTCGCGGTCTTCGGCGTCGTCTGGGCGGAGCTCCTGCTCGTCGTCGGGCTCGGCGTCGCCTGCGGCGTCCTGCTCGGCTACGCCGGCGCGAAGATTCTCGCGATCGGGCTGAGCCGGCAGAGCGGCATCCACCTGCCGGTGACGCTCGAGGCCTCGGATCTCGGCTTCGCCGCCGTCCTGCTGGCCGTCGCCGCCGCCATCGCCGCGCTCCCGGCGATCTACGCCTATCGCCAATCCCCCGCCGCGGCGCTGCGGAGCTGAAGCCGCGAACGGAACCCGGCGCCGCCGCGCCCAACCGACACTGTGGCCACTGGACCAAACGTCGGACCAGGGAAAAGGCCGCGCCCCGCGCGGCCCCAGCCGCCTTCCCCCGCGGCTTTGGCAAGGACAAATCCGCGCGCGCCTGCCTGCCGTCACGCCGAAGGCGTGCCTCCGGCACGACGGCAGGCGCGACAAGCGCGCCCGCCAGGCAGACGCGCACGGATTGCCAACCGCCGGTGCAGCCCGCCCCCCTCGGCCTCCACGCTCACGCGCTCCAGCCGACGAACCGACGCGGGGCAGTGCCTCGCTATCGCCGGTTCGGAATGTCCCCGGCCGATCGATCCGACCTAAGCGCGGATCACAACGTCCCGGTCAGGAAGCCCAAACCCGCGGCCGCGATCACGGCGCCGAGGCCGCGCACCGCGAGCGCGCCGCGCTCCGAGGCGGTGAAGAGCCCGAGCGAGATGCCGGCGAGATGCAGGAAGCCGGTCCCGATCACGAAGCCTGCCGCATAGGCGAGCGGGCTCGCCGCCTTCGGCATCTCCTGCCCATGCGCATGCCCGTGGAAGACCGCGAAGAAGCCCACGATCACCGCCGCGACCATGAGCGGCGGCCGCCAGGCCAGTAGGACCGCGAGACCGATGATCAGCGCCGAGGCGGCGATGCCGGTCTCGATGCCCGGAACCGGCACGCCGGCGACCCCGAGCGCGCCCCCGAGCGCCATGACCAGCGGAAAGGTGACCGGCAGGAGCCAGATCGCCGGCGCCCCGAGGAAGGCACCCCAGAGCCCCACGGCGACCATGGCGGCGACATGGTCCCAGCCGAGGATCGGATGCAGGAAGCCGGTCAGGAAGCCGCCCCCGGCCACCGCGCCCTCATGGGCGAGGGCCGCACTCGCGGGGAAGGCCAGGAGCGCGGCGAGCGCGAGAAGCTTTCGGGGGTCGGGCATGGATGTCATCCTTCGGGCTGGTACCAGATCGGCGAGGTATAGGCGCGCTCCTGGGCTTCGGTCTTGGCACCCTCGGGGATCGGCACGCCGAAGCGGAAGGCGTCGTAGACCACCCAGCGCGGCGTCGGGATCTCCAGCACGCGGGCATAGTAGAAGGCGGGCTGCGCCGGGTCGAACTCGGGATCGCTCCAGACCGCGGCGAGCTCGGCGGCGCCGATGGTGTTGGTCCAGTTGGCGGCGGCGACGTCGACGGTGCTCCCCACCGGCGGCAGCAGGCCCTCGGCATCGGGCTCGCGCCCCGGCGACCAGGCCACGTCATGGACGCGCTCGTGGGTCGCGCCCTCGGCGTCGAGCCAGCCCTTGACGATCTGGATGCGGTCGAGATTGGCGCCGACAGGATCGCGCAGCGCATAGACCATGAAGCTCGGCGCGCCGCCCTCGCCCGTGGCCACGGGCAGGTCGCCGCCCATGGGCACGCCCTTCTCGTAGCCGCGGAAGGCGGGCTGGCGGCTGTTCAGATCCTGGTCCGTGTAGTCCCAGCCGCCGAAGAAGCGCACCAGCATGCGCGGGCCGGTGGTGGCATAGACCTCCTTGCGGTCCATGGCGTCCCAGATCGCGGCGCGGGTGTTCTCCCTGGCCCAGACGCCGGTATAGCCCGAGGCGACCAGCTGGTAGCCCTCGAAGACGCCCACCTCGGTCTCGGCGAAGGGGTGCTGCATGCGCTCGGGCTTGGGCTCGGCATTGCTCGCCTTGCCGAAGAAATTGTCCTCCTCCACCGCCGAGAGCGCGGTGTGGCTGTCGGTGGAGCCGACGAGCCCGAACTTGTAGGGATTGGTGCCGAGCCGGCTTTCCAGCAGGAGCCCGTTCTTCAGCGCCTCGCGGGTGTATTCGTATTGCAGCATCTCGGGCGTCTTGGCCTGGGTCAGGTCCAGGTTGCCCACGTCCCAGGTCTCGTAATCGGCGAAGGCGTCGTCGGGCGAGAGGAACGGATGCGCCTCGCCGTCGCCCTTGATCTGGGTGGTCTCGTAGAGCGGCTCCCATTTCGCCCGCGATTCCACATAGGCCGCGTCGATCGCGCGGCCGGTGTATTGCGCATCCACCGGGAACATCAGCCCGTTCGAGAGATTGCCGTTATGCGCGATGGCGAGCGCCGAGCCGCCGGTCGTCGCCTCGTAGTTCTCGAGCCACGCATAGAGGTCGAGCGGGTCGGTGGAGCCCACCGGCGCCTGGGTGGTGAAGGGCACCACCTGCCCCGCCTTCTCCGCGCCCTCGCGGAAGAGCACGTTGCGGTGCAGGTTGTTGCCGGCGACGAGCGATGTCCATTCGAAGCCGATGATCGTCGTGAAGCTGCCGGGATCGTTGAAGCGCTCGGCGGCGTCGACCACCCGCTGCCAGACCGATTCGTAGGTCTTCCCGCCCGGCGAGTATTCCACCATCATCGCCGGATCGATCTCCCCCTGGGCGAAGGTGGTGATGAGGTTCAGCGCCGCGTCCGCCGCCGCCTGACCGCCCTGCTGAAGTCCCTCGTACCAGGGCCGCGCCTGATCGAACTTCAGGATCGCCGGGTTGCCGGCGGCGAGGTCGTTGAAGAAGCCCATGGCGTCGGAATGATCGGCGATCACCAGCCAGTCGAGCGGGCGGCCGAGCTTGGCCGGCTGGCCCGAGGAGGCCGTGACCTGCTCGCCGCGGGCGAAGCGATAGGCGTCGTCGAGCCCGAGCCGCGCGCCGAAGAGCCCCGCGTCCACCGAGAGCCCGGTGTGCAGATGCGTGTCGCCCCAGAACACCCTGTCGGGAAAGCTCCGCTCCGCATAGGGCGAATAGGCCTTGCCCGGATAGAGCCCCGAGAGCGAGCTTTCCGCCGGAATGAACTGCGCCGAGACGGACCCCGGCAGGGCCGCGATGCAGAGAGCCGTGCAGAATGGCCAGATGCGCATGGTCTTTCCTCCCCCTGATCGGCCCAAGGTAGCACGGGGCGTTGGCGATGTCCTTGCGCCATGTCAAGGGCTTGCCCCGCGCGGGCCCCCATCAGGCACCCCGAACCGGCAAAGGCGAGGCACTGCTTCGCGCCGGTTCGTCGGCCGGAGCGCGCGAGCGCGGAGGCCGAGGGGGGCTGGGTTGCACCGTCGGTTGGTAATCCGCGCGCGCCTGACTGGGCGGGCGCGCTTGTCGCGCCTGCCGTCACGCCAAAGGCGTGCCGCCGGCAAGACGGCAGGCAGGGGCGCGCGGATTTGTCCGTGCCAAATCCGCGGGGGATGGCGACGGCGCCACGAGAGCCGTCCGCCATTTCGAAACGATCACTCGGAATCCGGCATCACCCGAGCGGCAGCCGGCGGTGGCGGCCGGGGCGGGCGGGATCGTGGAAATGGCTCATCGGCCCGTTCTCGGCGAAATGCCGGGACCAGCGCTCGAGCGCCGCGCGATCGAGCGTCACGCCGAGGCCGGGACCCTCGGGCACCCGGACCGTGTCCTTCACCTGGCGGAACGGCCCGCCCTCGATCACGTCGCCGATCTGCCAGCGGAAGAGCGATTGCGAGGGCTCGGTGATCCAGGGTGTCGCGGCGACGACATGCAGATAGGCCGCGGTCATGATGCCGAGATCGTTCGAATAGCACCAGAAGCCCTTGCCCATGGCCTCGCAGGCCGCGACGAACTTCAAGGTGCGCGCGAGCCCGCCGAGCGCCGCGAAATTGCAGACGAAGTAATCGGGCACGCCGAGCGCGACCGCCCGCCGCAGGTCGGGGACATGGGTCGAGAAGGGAATCGCGGAATGCTGGCGCAGCGCCGCCATCTCCTCGAAGCTCGCGACCGGATCCTCGTAGTTGCGGATGTCGAAGGGCTCGATCTCGCGCAGGATGCGCCGGGCGGTGGTGAGGGACCATTGCATGTTGGAATCGAGCCGCAGCATCGCCCGCCGCCCGAGCCGCTCGCGCAGGAGCCGCACCGTGTCGATCTCGAGCAGCGGGTCGCCGAGGATCAGCTTGCCCTCGAACATCGTGGCGCCATGCTCCTCGGCCATGCGCTGGCAATAATCGGCGACCGCCTCGGGCGTCATCTCGCCGCCGGCCTCGCCCTGCCGCGGCCGGAAGGAGAAATACTCGGTGAAGGCGATGTCCCGGCGCACGGCGCCGCCGAGCAGCATGTGGAGCGGCAGGCCGAATTCCTTGCCGCGGATGTCCCAGAGCGCGATCTCGACCGCGCCGAAGGCGACCTGCGCCGCGTTCTCGCCGGTATTGGCCGTGATCTGCCAGGCCGGCACGCACCGGCTCTCGCAATCGGCGAGATCGAGCGGATCGGCCCCGATCAGCGCCGGCGCGATCTCGGCCTTGATCAGCTCGCCGAAATGCCACCAGGGCGCCTCGCCGAGCCCGGTGATCCCGGCATCGGTCTCCACCTCGATCACCGATTTCGACGCGCCCGGATAGAGCCCGGCGGTCCACCAGAAGGGCGCGTCGAACGGCACGTTGACATGGGTGACACGGATCGCGGTGATCTTCATGCGCGCCCCTCCCTGCTCTCACCAATCTGCCGGGACCGGCGCCGGCTCAGTGCCAGGCGTCCTCAACCCCTGCCTTGCGCCGTGCCACGAAATCGTCCAGCGCCTCGCGGATCCCCTCGTCGAGCGGCGGCGGCGCATAGGCCGCGAGCATCGCCTTCCAGCGCGCATTGGCGCGGGTCGCGGCATCGAGCGCGCCCTTCTCGCTCCAGGTCTCCCAGGGGTCGTTGTCGGCCAGATCCGATTCCCAATAGGCGGTCTCGTAATGGCGGATGGTGTGCTGGCAGCCGAAGAAATGCCCCCCCGGCCCCACCTCGGCCTCGGCGTCGAAGGCGAGATCCTCCTCGGTCACCGCCACGCCCCGGACATAGGTGTGCAGCGCGCCGCAGAAATCCACGTCGAGCACGAATTTCTCGTAGGACATCGACAGGAGCCCGTCGAGGAAGCCCGCGGAATGCAGCAGGAAATTCGCCCCGCAATGGATGGCGGCGAGCATGGAATTGACCGATTCGCTCATCGCCTGGGCGTCGGGCAGCTTCGAGGTGGTGAAGCTCCCCGAGCAGCGCAGCGGCAGGCCGAGCCGGCGGGCGAGCTGGCCCACCACCAGCGAGCCCGCCGCCGGCTCCGGGGTGCCGAAGGTCGGCGAGCCCGAGCGCAGGGCCGTCGAGGAGAGGAAATTGCCGTAGATCACCGGCGCCCCGGGGCGGACGAGTTGGGTCAGCGCGCAGCCGACCATGGTCTCGGCATGGGCCTGGGCGATGGCGCCGGCATTGGTCACCGGGCCCATGGCGCCGCCCAGGATGAAGGGCACGATCACGCTGCCCTGGTTGGCCGCGGCATATTCGCGGATGCCGCCGGTCATCGTCCCGTCCCAGACCAGCGGCGAATTGACGTTGAAATTGCCCATGATGGTGCAATTCGCATCGACGAAATCGGCGCCGAAGACGCGCCGGCACATCTCGACCGAATCCGCCGCGCGCTCCGGCGCGGTCACCGAGCCGAGCAGCGCCTTGTCGCTGAGCGTCAGATGCGCCAGCACCATGTCGAGATGGCGCTTGTTGACCGGCACGTCCACCGGCTCGCAGACCGTGCCCCCCGAATGATGCAGCCAGGGCGCCATATAGGCCAGCCGCACGAAGTTCCGGAAATCCTCGAGCGTGCCGTAGCGCCGGCCCCGGTCGAGATCCATCACGAAGGGCGAGCCATAGGCCGGCGCCATCACCGTGTTCCGGCCGCCGATCACGACGTTATGCGCCGGATTGCGCGCGTGCTGGACGAATTCGGCCGGAGCGCTGCCGAGCAGCTCGCGGATCATCCCCGGCTCGAAGCGCGCCCGGTCGCCGTCGAAATCCGCCCCGGCCGCGGCGAAGAGCCGCCGGGTCTCGGGATCGTTGCGGAACTCGATGCCGACCTCCGCGAGGATCCGCTCCGCGGTCGCCTCGATGCGGGCGAGCGCCTCCTCCTCGAGGATCGCATAGGGCGGGATCGCCCGGGTGATATAGGCCGGGGCGGCGATCGTGCGGCGCGCGCGCGTCTCGCGGCGCCTGGACCCCGCCCGGGCCCGCTCCTCCCCGATGGTTCCGCTTTCCACGCCCTTCCCCAGCCTCCGCCCGGATTCGCCTCTGCCCCAGTCTAGGGCGAGGAAACCGCCCCGGGGCAGTAGGATTCGATTTGCGCCTGTCATAAGCTCTCTTGATGACCACCCTGCGCCGCCTGCTTCCCTCCATCGACCATCTCGAGGCCTTCGACCTCGCGGGCCGCCTCGGCTCCTTCGGCAAGGCCGCCCAGGAGCTCCGCATCAGCCAGGCGGCGATCAGCTATGCCATCCGGGAACTGGAGACCGACCTCGGGACCCGCCTCTTCGTGCGCAGCCGCCTCGGCGTGACCCTGACCGAGGCGGGCCTCGGGTTTCACCGCGAGATTGCCCCGGCCCTCGCGCATATCCGGCACTGCGCCGAGCAGATGCGCCGGCGCGAATCCTCCGAGGCGGTCTCGCTCTCGGTCTCGACCGCCTTCGCCACCTGGTGGGTCCTGCCGCGGCTCGGCGCGCTGCGCACCGACCTTCCCGATCTCGACCTGCGCGTGCAGACCACCGACCGGGACCTCGACCTGCGCGCCGAGCGGCTGTCGCTCGGCATCCGCTACGGCACCGGCGTGCTCGATCACTACGAGACCGCCCCGCTCGCCCCCGAGGTCATCCACGCGGTCGCGAGCCCGGAATTCATCGCCGGCCTCGCCGAGAATGTCGCCACGCCCGCGGACATCCCGCCGCTCCCGCTCATCCATCTCGACGAGCCGCACCGGGCCTGCCCGACCTGGGCATCCTGGTTCGCCGCCTTCGGCCTGCCCTTCGAGGACCGCGGCCAGGGCCTGCGGGTGAACGACTACGCCCTCGCGGTGCTCGCCGCGCTCGACGGGCAGGGCGTGGTGCTGGGCTGGGCGCATCTCCTCGACCCGCTGCTCGCGAGCGGCCGCCTCGTCCCCATTGTGCCCCAGGCCTGGCGGACCGGGGTGGATTTCATGCTGGTCTGGCACGGCGAGCCGAACCCCGAGACCGCCCGCGTCCGCGACTGGCTCGTCGAGCACGGCCATTTCCCCCGCCGCCAGCGCGCGACCGGAGCGACCACGAAAAATCCCCGAACCCGCCGGCCCGGTTCCGTCTGAGCCCAGCGTCACCCCCCGCCCGGCGGGCACCGCCGGGCAGCGCCCGCCCCGCTCCGTCACGCCAAAGGCGTGCCTCCGGCACGACGCGGGCGCTTCGCTTCCGCCCGGGCCGGGCGCCGCCCTCATTTCTTGGGCGGGACGGGCGAGGAAGAAAGAAAGGGCTTCAAACGCCATCACCCGCGGCGACCGCCGAGACCAGCAGCATCATCGGCCGCTCCATCTCCTCCGCCAGCTCCGGCATCGCCGCGACCTGCCCCGGCGTGGGCGCGAATTCCTCGATCCGGTCGAGCGCGAAGCCCGCGCCGATCAGCGCATTGACCGTGCTCGCCAGCGTCCGGTGATGCTTCACCACCCCCCGGGCGAACCAGTCCGTCCGGCGCTCCCCCTCCACGGAATAGCCGTTGACCGGCCAGGTCTTGCGCCCGTCCTCGTCGAGCAGCCATTTCGGATGCGCCGCCGCCATGAAGATCGGATGCTCGATGGTGAACACGAGGCCACCGCCCGGCACCAGCGCCGCGCGGACCATGCGCACCAGCCGCGCGAAATCCCGCACGTAATGGAAGGTCAGGGCGCTGTAGACCAGATCGAAGGCGGCCTCCGGAAGCGCGAGCGTCTCGAGATCGGCGATGCGGTACTCGATGCCGGGATCCGCCGTATCCGCCCGCGCCCGCGCGATCATGTTCCGCGACAGGTCGACCCCCAGCACCGAGGCCGCCCCCGCCTCGCGGAACCAGCGCGCCGACCAGCCGAAGCCGCAGCCCAGATCGGCCACCCGCCGGCCCGCCACATCCGGCAGCAGCGCCCGGATCGCCGGCCATTCCGGCGCCCCGTCGAGCCCCTGCACCTGCCGCGGCAAGCGGCTGTAGCCCGCGAAGAACTCGGGATTGTCGTAGATGTTCTGCGCCATGGTCTTCTCTGCCGGCCCGGGGAACGCGGCCGCCGATCCCCGCCGCCACACCGCACCCTTCCGCGCCGGCGCCCCGAAACCGGGACGCCGGCCGAAGGTCACGGCCTAGAGCGCCTCGAAGCTCGAGATGGAATTGTCGAGCTCGACCACGCAGCTGTAGCGCACCTCGCCCGCCGTCACCTCATGGACCGTTGCGCCGGACTTGGTGGTCGTCAGCGGCACCACCACCACCGTGGCCACGTCCACCCCGCCGACCGCCGCCGCCTGCGCCGCGCAGGCCTGCTCGGCCGCCGTCAGCACTGGCACCGGCTCCGGCAGCGGCGCCTTCGGCGCGCAGGCCGCCATGACCACGGGCAGCGCCACCGCCGCCAGGATTCCGAACCTGTTCATGCCTCTTCCCCTCATTTTGACGATGCGTCCATTTGCCGCACCCTCCTCAACCTGCCACCCCCACCCCGGAACGACAACCGCCCGCCCAGGGCCAGCGGTCTTTGGCCGACGGCGCCGGAGACTGCCGTTCTTTTGGCGGCAGCGCCCTCACGGGCGGGGCGGGCGCCGCCCGGCGGTGCCCGCCGAGCCGGACGGTGACACCGGCCCGCCCGGAGCCCGGAGCGCGAACCATGGCCCCGTCGCGCGCCATTCAAACGGAACCCGCCTCAATCCGACTTCACCAACCCCTCGAGAACCCTGCCACCGCCAGCAGGCTGAGCGCCCAGCCAGGCGCGATCGGAATAGCAGAGATAGACCCGCGCCGGGAGAGCGCCGCCCGCAGGTCCGGTCTGATCCGGTATCCAGAACCCTCATGCATCTCCGGATCCACAATCGGCAGCGTGTCCGCCGAATAGACGAAGGCATTGAACTGCGGATAACTCGCCGCCCGCGGCTGCTCCAGGAAGCACTGCTCGCCTGCTGGCTCGCCCCAGGCCGCATCGGCGCATGCCACCCACGCCTGAGCGCCAGGACTCACCGCCGTATTCGAAAAACGCCCGATCGCGCCGACCAGACCACCCTGCCGAGGCGAAATGGAACCACCCCATCCGCGCGAAGACCGAACCCGTCCGCCATGCCCATCGAAGGGTCGCAGCCGACCACGCGCCGACCAGCTCCCGATCGTCCGCCGCCTGCATGCCGTCCGCAGACCTTGCAGAAGATTGACGCCGCCACCCGTAGAAATTGCGGCCGCCACCCGCGCTGCCGCTATCACCGCCTCCCCGGTCCCTCATCCGTCGCTCTTCTCGCCCGCCCTTCTCCGGTTGCGCGCTTGCGGAAGCGCGCCCGCGTCGGATCGAGACGGAGAACGACGCCTCCGGCGACGGGCGCAGCTCCGCCCGAATGGTGCCCCGCCCACCCGGAGTGGAGCTGATAGATGCCCCCGTCCGCGACTGGTTCATCGGAACGCAGCCTCCAGCTCGCTTCGATCTCCGGGGAGAACGACCAGAGCCCAGCCCGATCGCCGAGATAGCACCGCTCGCAAGCGCCGCCGTAGGTATCGCCCCCTGCATCCCAGATCGACAGCGGCCTGCCACGCCTTCCGAATAGATGAAAGCCAGCCCGCGCAGCGCCCGCTTCTCGAGCAGCACCGCGACTGACCGCATCCGCGCCATGTAGCACCCATCGCCGCAATAGGACGCCGCCGAGCTGGTCGACCGCGGTTGCTTCCAAGGCGAGAAGGCGCCCCAGCGCAAGGAACTCGAGGGCGAAGGCCATTCGTCGCCGCGAAGTCGATGGCATCTTGCCCGCTTCCGCTCGTGACCGCGCGCTGTAGCGGATCAACGTCCGGCATCGCCGATCACGAACTAAATCCTTGCCGAGTTGTTGCCGTGCCAGAAAAATCGGCGTCGCGTTGATCCTGCCGCAGCCAGTCGAGCCGCGGCAGGACGTCGCGGATATGGGGCCGTCGGCACCGGTCGCGCGCCCTCCGCCAAGGAGCATGGCGCCGTCGTTGATGCTCCTGAACTCGGCGACCACGAGGCTCGCGCATTCCCCGACGTCCTGCCTCGCCGGAACGTTGTCGCCCGTCGCATTCGAGGTTGCCGCCCAGCTTCGCCGCTCGAGCAGCCGCACACCCCGCCCTTCCGCGAAACCGCTGCAGGAACACGCCGCCCACGGCCTCCAGCCCATCGGCGGCGAGCGCATGCCCGGCTTGCCCTCCGTCCTTCTCCGCCCGGAACGTCGCGCCGTCGCAGAACAGGTTCCGCCTGGCTTCGCCCCAAGCAGCCGCACTTCCCGGTCGCTTCGACGCCATCGACACAGTGCCCCGCCGAGCCCGGCGGCGAGCGAGCATCCTGGCCTGCCAGCCGGTCGGCGGAGAGCCCGGAGGTCCCCGCCCAGCCCTCGCCTGAGCAGGCGCTCCCGGTTCGAAGAAACAGGTTGCCCTGGCCTCCAGTCGATCGTCGCGCAGAGGAAAAGCGGCTCGGCGAACGCACGACTCGAGCGACAAGAGATCAGCGCGACGTCCCGGAGATTCCGGCATCCCTCCAGATCGAGGCGGTCCGGAATCCATGCCCCACGGACCCGCAGACCCTTCTCGTGCAGCCGGTACTTCGGGTCGGGATCGTCCCCGAGCAGCAGCAGCCGGATCAGTTCGGCCCGCAGCCGACGGCGCTCGTCGCCCTGCTCCGGAACCGTCTCGCCGATGTCGATGACTTCGCCGGTATCGAGTTCGTCCAGCACCTTCCGCTCGGCGTCGGACAACTCTCCCAGATCGCTGACCCTGCGAACCACCATGGCGCCTTCCACACCTCCCGCGCCGGACTGGCCGACTCACAATACTGAAAATGAAGCCGAGCGAGATCCAGGAGCCGCTCCCTACCCGTCGAAGAGATCATCCATCGGCCCCGCCGCGCGTGGCGCCGTCAGGCCCAGATGCGTCCAGGCCTTGGCCGCCAGCATGCGGCCGCGGGGGGTGCGCTGGATCAGGCCCTGCTGCAAAAGGAAGGGCTCGATCACCTCCTCGATGGCATCGCGCGGCTCGGCGAGCGCGGCCGAGATCGTCTCCACCCCCACCGGCCCGCCGCCGTAGTTCTCCGCAAGCAGCGTCAGGTAGCGCCGGTCCGCGCCGTCGAGCCCGAGGTCGTCGACCCCGAGCCGGGTCAGCGCCCGGTCGGCGATGGCCTTGGTCACCCGGCCCTCGCCCTCGACGATGGCGAAATCGACCACCCGGCGCAGCAGCCGCCCGGCGATGCGCGGCGTGCCGCGGGCGCGCCGGGCGATCTCCTGGGCGCCGTCGGGGGTGGCATCGGCCTTCAGGAGCCGCGCGAGCCGGGTGACGATGGTGACGAGCTCGCCGACCTCGTAGAACTCGAGCCGCGTGGGGATGCCGAAGCGGTCGCGCAGCGGCGTGGTCAGGAGCCCCAGCCGGGTGGTGGCGCCGACCAGCGTGAAGGGCTGGAGCTCGATGCGCACCGTGCGCGCCGCCGGCCCCTCGCCGATGACGAGGTCGAGCTGGAAATCCTCGAGCGCGGGATAGAGGATCTCCTCCACCGCCGGGTTCAGCCGGTGGATCTCGTCGATGAAGAGCACGTCGCGGGCGTCGAGATTGGTCAGGATCGCCGCCAGATCCCCGGCCTTGGCCAGCACCGGCCCGGAGGTCATGCGGAAGTTCACCCCGAGCTCGCGCGCCACGATCTGCGCCAGCGTGGTCTTGCCCAGGCCCGGCGGCCCGTGGAAGAGCGCATGGTCCATCGCCTGGCCGCGCCGCCGGGCGCTCTCGATGAAGACCGCGAGATTGGCGCGGGCGGCGCGCTGGCCGATGAATTCCTCGAGCGTCTGCGGCCGAAGCGCGCGGTCGGCATCCTCGGGCAGCGGGTCGGGGCGGAGCGCGGGATCGGGATCGGCCATGGGCTCAGGCCTTGGGCGCCAGGCGGCGCAGGGCGGCGCGGATCAGCGCCGGGGTCGCGGCCGCGGGATCGGCCTCCGCCGCCTCGAGCACCGCCGCCGCCGCCTCGCCCTGGCCATAGCCGAGGTTCGCCAGCGCCGAGAGCGCATCGGCCTGGGCCTGCGCCCCCGCCACGCCGGCGGGCGCCGGGGCAGGCGCCAACACAGGGGCCGGCGCCTCGCCCGCGCCCCCTGCCCCGGCCATGGCCGGCTGCGCGCCCGCCGCCCCCATCGCCAGGATCGAGGGCGCCTTCGCCTGCAGCTCCAGCACCAGGCGCTGGGCGATCTTCGGCCCGATGCCGGGGGCCGCCCGGATCGCCGCCGCGTCGCCGAGCGAGAGCGCCCGGGCCACGCCCTCGGTCCCGAGCGTGCCGAGGATCGCCAGCGAGGCCTTGGCGCCCACCCCCTGCACCGAGGTCAGCAGCCGGTGGCATTCCCGCTCGGCGAGCGTGCGGAAGCCGAAGAGCTGCATCAGATCCTCGCGCACCAGGAGCTCGGTATAGAGCGCCACGCGCTCGCCCGGCCCCGGCATCGCCGCCAGGGTGCGCTCGGAGCAATGCACCACATAGCCCACGCCGCCGGCATCGATCAGCACATGGTCGGCGCCGCGGTGGTCGAGCCGCCCGGTGACCTTGCCGATCATGCCCGCGCCCCGTCGAGCGCCGCCTGCATCCGCCCGGCGAAGCGCGCGTGATGGGCGTGGCAGAGCGCGATCGCCAGCGCATCCGCCGCATCCGGCCCGGCGAGCTCCACGCCCGCGAGCTGCAGCTTCACCATATGCGCCACCTGCGCCTTGTCCGCATGGCCGACCCCGACCACGGTCTTCTTCACCGCGTTCGGCGCGTATTCCGCGACCCGCAGCCCCGCCTGCGCCGGCACCAGGAGCGCGATGGCGCGTGCCTGGCCGAGCTTCAGCGTGCCGGCCGCGTCCTTGTTCACGAAGGTCTGCTCGACCGCCGCCGCCTCGGGGCGATGCCGGGCGAGCACCGCGGTCAGCTGGACATGCAGGCTGCAGAGCCGCTCGGCGAGATCCGCGCCCTCCGAGAGGCAGACCCCGTTCGCCACATGGGCGATGCCGCCCGCCGCGACATCGACGACACCCCATCCGGTCCGGCGGAGACCCGGGTCGATTCCGATGACGCGCATGTGACCTGCCGTTCCGGTGCCTGCTCTTTGCGCGATCCATAGCACGACCCCGCGACAACCGCCAAGCACGCTCGGAGGCAGGGGGTTTCCCCGCGCCGGAACCGAGGGCGACCAAATCCTTCCAAGTGGTTACGATACAGTCGGAAATTGCATGTCAGCCATGCAGAAACCACGGATTGTGGGCCGCGGTATTCCGCGCCATATCGCTCCTCGACAGGGCCGGATCGGCCGGCCCCTTTTGCTGTCGGGATCAGTGTCATGTCCGTCTATGAATACAAGGGTGCCGTCCCCCTCGGAGCCATCACCACCTTCCGCCTGACCAATCTGGTCGAGGAAGCCATCAAGGCGTTCCAGGCCTGGCGGATCTCGCGCGCCACCGTCGGCTCGCTCCAGCGGCTCAGCGACCGCGAGCTCTCCGACATCGGCCTGATCCGCGCCGACATCGCCCGCGTCGCGGACCAGATGGCCCACCGCTGAAGCGCCAGTGACCAAGAACCGTTGCGCCTGACCGTCACCCGGGGCCGCTAGCCCGGGCCTCGGACCAGGAACAAGGCCGCGCCCCGCGCGGCCCGCTCAACATTCCCCGGACCGATGACGGCGAGGCGCCAGTGGCGCCTTGCCTGGTCCGGTCGCCCGGAGGCGCGAGCCGCAGGGCGAGGGGGGGTGCAGTTTCACCGTCGGTTGGGGATCGGGCCGCGTTGGCCCTGGACGGTGCGTATGCGCGCCGGCCCCCGGCAGGGCCGGTGCGGCCCGATCGCCACGCGTCGATCGGGCTGGGGACACCCGGCCCCGGCCGGGATGAAAGTCACCGGCGAGGGCTGCCGGCAGCACGCCGCAGATGACAGAGCATCCGGGACGACAAGGGCCGCGCCGCCATATGCCATCGCCCCGCCGTCACGCCGGCGCCGTCAGGACCAGCGTCGACCAGCTGCCCAGCGCGTACCGCCGCCGCCGGGCGAAGCCCCAGCCGCGATAGACCGCCTCGACCCCGGCCGCCTGCCGGCTCAGGATGCCCGACAGCACCAGCACGGCGCCGGGGGCCGCGTGCCGCGCCATCTCCGGCGCCAGCCGCTTGAGCGGACCGGCCAGGATATTGGCCAGCAGGAGGTCATAGGGCCCGCGCGCCCGCACGACCGGCGCCGCGAAACCCGTTGCCACGGCGCAGAGGATGCGCCCGCCGAGCCGGTTGGCGGCGATATTGGCCCGCGCGGTCTCCACCGCCAGCGCGTCCATGTCCGAGGCGGTCGCCCGACAGGGCCAGACGCGCGCCGCCGCCATGGCGAGCACGCCGGTGCCGCAGCCGATATCCGCGACGTTGCGGAAGCCCCACCCCTCGCGCGCCAGCCCGTCGAGCGCCAGCAGGCAGCCGCGCGTGGATTCGTGATGCCCGGTGCCGAAGGCGAGCGCGGCCTCGATCTCGAGGCCGATACGGTTGGAAGGGACCCGCTCGCGGTCATGGCTGCCATAGACCACGAAGCGGCCCGCCTCCACCGGCGTCAGCCCGGCGCGCACCTGGGCGAGCCAGTCGCGGCTGCCCACCGGCGCCAGCGCGAAATCCGGCGCCCCCTGCGCCGCGGCGAGCAGCGAGAGCCGGGCCGCATCCGGGCGCCCGTCGAAATAGGCCCCGACCTCCCAGATCCCCGAGCCGTCGTCGCGGTCGTGCACGCCGGTCGCACTCGGCGCCGGCTCGAGCGCGTCGAGCGCCTCGGAAAGCGCCTGCGCGGCCGCCTCGCCGCGCGTGGTGGTGGTCGCGTGAAAGAGCGTCAAGTCCTCTGCTCCCCTGCCGGATCGACGGCGCTTAAGGGCGCTGCGCCGCGTGGTCAAGCGGGAGGCCAAGGACGATCGAGCCCGGGGCCAAATCTCTTTTCTCCAACCTCCCCGCCACAAGACAAGGGCAGCGCCCGGCCCGGCGGGTGCGGAGCGCCCGCGTCGTGCCGGAGGCACGCCTTCGGCGTGACGGGGCGGGGCGGGCGCTGCCCGGCGGTGCCCGCCGGGCCGGGTGGTGACGCCAGGCCCGCCCCTGAACTCGGCCGCATGGGCGAACGCAAGCCCCCGGGAATCAGACCGCCGCGCCCACCGGACAGCTCACGCCGGTCCCGCCGAGACCGCAATAGCCCGCCGGGTTCTTCGCCAGATACTGCTGGTGGTACTCCTCGGCAGGGTAGAAGGCCGGCGCCTCGACGATCTCGGTGGTGACCGGCCCGTAGCCGGCGGCCCGCAGCCTGGCCTGATAGGTTTCGCGGGAGGCCTCGGCCGCCGCGCGCTGGGCCGCGTCGAAGACATAGATGCCCGAGCGGTACTGCGTGCCCACGTCGTTGCCCTGGCGCATGCCCTGCGTCGGGTCGTGGCTCTCCCAGAAGACCCCGAGCAGCGCCTCGTAGCTAGTCTGCGCGGGATCGAAGACCACCCGGACCACCTCGTTATGGCCGGTCTGGCCCGAGCAGACCTCGCGATATTCCGGATTGGGCGTTGCCCCGCCGGCATAGCCCACCTGGGTGATCCAGACCCCCGGCAGGCTCCAGAACTTGCGCTCGGCCCCCCAGAAGCAGCCGAGCCCGAAGAGCGCCTGCTCCATGCCTTCGGGATAGGGCCCGGCGAGCCTGCGGCCGTTGACGAAATGCGTCTCCGCCGTCGGGATCGGATCGGGCCGCCCCGGCAGCGCCGCCCCGGGGGCGGGGAACTCGGTCTTCCGCTTCAGGCCGAACATGCACCATCCTCCCTCTGAAACGCGCGCCCCTACGACGGCGCGCAACGCGGCCCCGGATCCGGCAGGACCCAAGGCCGTCTAGGAGGTAGGTTGGCGCCGCCGCTTTCCAAGCCCCGCGGCGCGGGCAGGCCCGGCGACCGCGGGCCGCGCCGGCACGTTAACACTTTAATCCTTGATATTCAGCCCGTTACGGCCTGTCCCCATGGGGACAGGCTGCCGCGGCGCCGTCTCAGGTCGCCAGCACGTTCTGGAACTGCCAGGGATCGGCCTCGTCGATCTCCTCGGCGAACTGCGGCCAGCGGGTCGAGATCGGGGTCCAGTCGGTGTAATGCGCCTCGATCCGGCCGAGATAGGGGCGCTGGATCTCGAGGCAGCGGGCATGGTCCATCTCGTCGGTCTCCACGATCCCGGCGTTCGGATTCTCCAGCGCCCAGACCATGCCGGCGAGCACCGCGCTCGTCACCTGCAGCCCGGTGGCGTTCTGGTAGGGCGCCAGCGCGCGCGCCTCGCGGATGCTCAGCCGCGAGCCGTACCAGAGCGCATTCTTCGCATGCCCGTAGACCAGCACGCCGAGATCGTCCTCGCCGCTCAGGATCTCGTTCTCGTCGAGGATCTTGGCCTCGGGCTGGATCACCCCCGAGCCGAGCGTCTCGTGCAGGCTCAGCACCGCCTGGTCGCATGGATGATAGGCGTAATGGCAGGTCGGCCGGAACTCCGGTGCCGCGCCCTCGCCGATGGTGTAGTAATCGGCGATCGAGATCGCCTCGTTATGGGTCACCAGGAAGCCGTATTGCGGCCCCGCGGTCGGGCACCAGGTATGCACCCGCGTCAGGATCCCCGGGGTGTCGAGATAGATCGCCGCCCGGCAGCCCGCCCCGTGCCGGTGCCCGTTCGGCGGGAACCAGGTCTCGTGGCTGCCCCAGCCGAGCTCCGCCGGCTGGAAGCTCTCGGCGATGAAGCCCTCCACCGACCAGGTGTTGACGAAGGTGCCGATTGGCTTGGCGTCGCGCCCGGCCTGGGTGTCGCGCTCGGCGATATGGACCCCCTTGACCCCGAGGTCGCGCATCAGCGCGGCCCAGCCTTCCCGGCTCGTCGGCGCCGGGACCGGGGCGCCAGTGTCCTCGGCCAGGCGCAGCAGGGCTTCCTTCAGGAGCCAGGACACCATGCCGGGATTGGCGCCGCAGCAGGACACCGCGGTGGTGCCGCCCGGATTGGCCCGCTTCTCCCGCCGCACCGCCTCGCGCAGCGCGTAGTTGGTGCGTTCGCTGGGATCGGCCTCGAGGTCGAAATAGAAGCCGGGCCAGGGCTCCACCACCGTGTCGATATAGAGCACGCCCAGTTCCCGGCAGAGCCGCAGGATGTCGAGCGAGCCGGTGTCGACCGAGAGGTTCACGCAGAACCCGCGCCGCTCGGGGAAGAGGGGCGCGAGGATCTCGCGGTAGTTCTCGCGGGTGAGCGCCGCCTGGATGTGATCGACGCCGCGCTGGGCGAGGAAGGCCGCATGCTCGTCGGAGGGCTCGATGACATGCACGTCATGCGGGTCATAGGCGAAGTGGCGCTCGATCAGCGGCAGCGTGCCCTGGCCGATCGAGCCGAAGCCGACGATCACGACGGGGCCGTCGATGCGGCCGTGGAGCGGGTGGGTGCTGGCCATGCCTCGGCTTTCCTTCCTGCGGCAAAACGAAAGGGCCGCGCGATGCCCGCGCGGCCCTTCGGCGGGATGTGCTGGCGGCGATCAGTTCTTGGCGTAGAACTCCACCACCAGATTGGGCTCCATCATCACCGGATAGGGCACGTCGCCGAGCGCCGGCGTGCGCACGAATTCGGCGGTCATCTTGGCATGGTCGACGCTGAGATAGTCGGGAACGTCGCGCTCCGGGCTGCCGGTGGCCTCCAGGACGATGGCGAGCTGGCGCGACTTCTCGCGCACCTGGATCACGTCGCCCTCCTTCACGCGGTAGGAGGCGATGTTCACCCGCTGGCCGTTCACCTGCACATGGCCGTGGTTGACGAACTGGCGCGCGGCAAACATGGTCGGCACGAATTTCGCGCGATAGACCACGGCATCGAGGCGCTTCTCGAGCAGCCCCACCAGCAACTCGCTGGTATCGCCGCGCAGGCGCTCGGCCTCGGCATAGATGCGGCGGAACTGCTTCTCGGTCAGGTCGCCGTAATAGCCCTTGAGCTTCTGCTTGGCACGCAGCTGGGTGCCGAAGTCGCTCATCTTGCCCTTGCGGCGCTGGCCATGCTGGCCGGGGCCGTATTCGCGGCGGTTCACGGGGCTCTTCGGGCGGCCCCAGATGTTCTCGCCCATGCGGCGATCGATCTTGTATTTCGCGGACGTACGCTTGGTCACGTCGGTTTTCCTCGTCTATCCAGTCGCAACAATGGCGGCGGCTTCCTTTGCCGGGACGATCCCGGCCGACAGGCTTCCCCTTGCGGGGTCCACAGACGCCCATTCCCGCCACCCCAACCGGGCAGCGGACCGGGGGCTTATAGCGACTGCGCGACCGCTGTCAATCCGGGTGGGACCGCTGTGAGGGACGATCGCATCCGGAGCGCATTCCTTCTTCCCCAACCGTCCCGCCACAGACGAGGGCAGCGCCGGACGGGATGTTGCGCTAGGCCCGCCCGGAACTCGGACGGACGAGGCTACGTCGCCGGATGCAATTGCCCTGGATCGATGCGCAGGGCGATCGCATCAATCCCTCGCCGTCAACTCCCATCCCGCACAGTCAGAAGAGCGCCAGCCCGATCGACGCGTGGCGATCGGGCCGCGCCGGCCCTGCCGGGGGCCGGCGCGCATTCGCGCCGTCCAGGGCCGTCCCGTCCCGATCCCCGACCGACGTTGAAGCTGCACCTCCCTCGCCCTCCGGCTTGCGCCTCCGGGCGACCGGACCGGGCAAGGCGCCACCGGCGCCTCGCCTCTTCGGCCCGGAGGCATGCGGCGCGGGCCGCGCGAGGCGCGGCCTTCTATCTATCCAGGGGCCGGTCACGCACACGACACCGCCGGCCGCCCGGCTCACTCCTTCAGGAAGGCCGCCACCGCCTCGATGACGGCGCCGGGGGCGTCGGCGTGGAGCCAGTGGCCGGCGCCGGGGATGACCGCGTGGCGCGCCTCGGGGAAGAGGTCGCGGATCGCCGGCCAGTGGCCGGGCTGGATGTAATCCGAGGTCTCGCCGGCGAGAAAGAGCGTGGGCCGCCCGAAGCGCCGGCCGGTCTCGGGAAAGTCCATGATCCGCGGCATGTCGGCGATCAGCGCATCGAGATTGAGCTTCCAGCGCGCGCCCTCCGCGCCCATGTCGAGGCTCTGCAGGAAGAAGCCGCGCAGCACCGGATCGGGCACCAGCGGCGCGAGCCGCGCGTCCGCCTCGGCGCGGCGCCCGATGCCGTCGAGATCGACGGCGCGCAGCGCGATGGCATGGTCGATCTGGCTGTGCGGATAGGCCACCGGCGCGATATCGGCCACCACCAGCCGGTGCACGAGATCGGGGCGGTGCAGCGCGAGCATCATCGCCGCCTTGCCGCCCATGGAATGGCCGAGCAGGTCGGCATTGCCGCCGAGCCCCTCGATGACGCCCGCGAGATCGGTCGCCATGGCCTCGTAGGAATGGTCCGGGTCATGCGGGCTCTCGCCGTGGTTGCGCATGTCCACCGCCACCACCCGCCGGTCGGCGGCGAGCCTGCGCGCGACCGCGCCCCAGTTGCGCGCCGAGCCGTAGAGCCCGTGGGCCAGCACCAGCGGCGGCCGGTCGTCCGGGCCCTCGTGGTGGATGCGGTTGAGCGCGGCCGGGCTGCGCGCCGGCGCCTTGGGCTTGACGCGGACCGCGCCGGGTGCGGGCGCCCGGCTCACCAGGCCGCCTCGTAGATCGCCCGGGCATCGGCCTCGGTGACCGGCCGGGGGTTGTTCACGAGCAACCGTGTCTGCTTCATCGCCTCCTCCGCACAGCGCGGCAGATCCGCCGCCGCGACGCCGACATCCCGCAGGCGCTGGGGCAGGCCGAGGCGGGACGAGAGCGCCGCGAGCCCGTCTGCCAGATCCGCGCCCGCCCCGGCAAGGGGCGCAAGCGCGGCGTATTCACCTGCTGCTGCCGGCGCATTGAAGCGCAGCACATGCGGCAGGACCAGGGCATTCGACAGGCCATGCGGCACGTGGAAGAGCCCGCCGATCGGATAGGCCAGCGCATGGACCGCCGCAACCGGGGCATTGGCGAAGGCCTGGCCGGCGAGCATGGCGCCGAGCAGCATCGCTCCGCGGGCGGCACGGTCGCCGCCCTCGGCCACGGCGCGCTCGATATTGGCGCCGAGCAGCCGCAGCGCCTCGCAGGCCAGCACCCGGCTGACCGGGTTGGCGTTGGGGCTGCGCGAGGTATAGGCCTCGATGGCATGGACCATGGCGTCGAGGCCGGTGGCGGCGGTGGTCGCGGCCGGCAGCCCAAGCGTCAGATCGGGGTCGAGCAACGCGAGATCGGGCAGGAGCAGCGGCGAGGAGACGCCGCGCTTCTCCGATCCCTCCACGGTGATGATCGCGACCGGCGTCACCTCCGAGCCGGTGCCGGCCGTGGTGGGCACCAGCACCAGCGGCAGCCGCGGCCCGCGCGCGAGGCCCACGCCCCAGGCGGCGTCGAGATCCTCGCCCGAGCCGAGCAGGAGGGCCGCGAGCTTGGCCACGTCGAGCGAGGAGCCGCCGCCGAAGCCGACCACCCCGGTCGCCCCCTGCCCGGCCGCGACCGCCGCCATCAGCGTCGCGCGCGAGGGATCGGCCTCGACCGCATCGAAAACCGTGACCGCCGCGCCCTGCGCGAGCCCCGCGAGTGCCGGCGCGGTGAGGCCGAGCCCGGTCAGGCCGGCATCGGTGACGAAGAGGACGCGCGGCCCGAGGCGCTTCGCGGCGAGCGGCCCGAGCCCCGCCGCGGCGCCCGCGGCGAAGCGGATCGCCGGCGTGGTCTCGAAGGCGAAGGCGCCGATCATGCCGTCCCTCCCCGGCCGCATGTCCCCCTTGTCGCGCGTTCCGCCGGCCCTGGCAACGCCCGCCACAGGTGTCGCCGGAGCGGGGCGCATGTGGAGCTCATTCTCTCTTCTCCGATCGTGCCGCTGCCCCCTTGAACGACGGCCGGGCCCGATACGCCTCGACCCGGCGCTCGCCCGATCCGCTCTCGCTTGCTGCGCCCGGCGAAACCGCCTAGAGGGCGCGCGGGAACGCAAGCGGAGAATGTCATGACGGCGCCGAAGAAGGTCGTACTCGCCTATTCGGGCGGGCTCGACACCTCGATCATCCTCAAGTGGCTCCAGACCGAATACGGCTGCGAGGTCGTCACCTTCACCGCCGATCTCGGCCAGGGCGAGGAGCTGGAACCGGCGCGCAGGAAGGCGGAACTGCTCGGCGTGCGCCCGGAGAACATCTTCATCGAGGATCTGCGCGAGGAATTCGTGCGCGACTTCGTCTTCCCGATGTTCCGCGCCAACACGCTCTACGAGGGCCAGTACCTGCTCGGCACCTCGATCGCCCGGCCGCTGATCGCCCAGCGGCTGGTGGAGATCGCCGAGGCCACCGGCGCGGATGCCGTCGCCCATGGCGCCACCGGCAAGGGCAACGACCAGGTGCGCTTCGAGCTCGCCGCCTATGCGCTCGACCCCGGGATCCGGGTGATCGCGCCCTGGCGCGAATGGGACCTGACCAGCCGCACGCGGCTGCTGGAATTCGCCGAGGCCCACCAGATCCCCATCGCCCGCGACAAGCGCGGCGAGGCGCCCTTCAGCGTGGACGCGAACCTCCTGCACACCTCCTCCGAGGGCAAGGTGCTCGAGAACCCGGCCGAGGAGGCGCCCCCTTACGTCTACCAGCGCACGGTCGATCCCGAGGCCGCCCCCGACACGCCCGAATATGTCGAGATCGGCTTCGAGCGCGGCGACCCGGTCGCCATCGACGGCGCCGCCCTCTCCCCCGCCGCCCTCCTGACCCGCCTCAACGAGCTCGGCGGCCGCCACGGCATCGGCCGGCTCGACCTCGTGGAGAACCGCTTCGTCGGCATGAAGTCCCGCGGCATCTACGAGACCCCCGGCGGCACGGTGCTGCTGGCGGCGCATCGCGGCATCGAATCGATCACCCTCGACCGGGGCGCGATGCATCTCAAGGACGAGCTGATGCCGCGCTATGCCGAGCTCATCTACAACGGCTTCTGGTTCTCGCCGGAGCGCGCCATGCTCCAGGCCGCCATCGACACGAGCCAGGCGGGGGTGACCGGCACCGTGCGCCTCAAGCTCTACAAGGGCCAGGCCAGCGTGGTCGGCCGCCGCTCCGCCGGCTCGCTCTATTCCGAGGCCCATGTCACCTTCGAGGACGACGCCGGCGCCTATGACCAGAAGGACGCCGCCGGCTTCATCCGCCTCAACGCGCTGCGCCTGAAGCTTCTCGCGGCCCGGGACCGCCGCTGAGCCGCAAGGCCGGAAGCGGCCTCCCCGTGCGGCTCCGGCGCTCCCGGCCGGGGCCGCAATACCACCGGCACGCGATCGGCGCGCGTGTGATCCCCACCGAAATCGCGCGAAATTCCACCCCTCACCCGGATTTGTGTTGCGAATCCGCAGGCCATCCGGCTTCTGGGCGATCGGGGTGAGAGGTGGGAACGATGAGGCATGTCCTGATCGCGATGGTCCTTGCCGTCGCGGCTTCCATGGCCGTGCGGGCCGAGACGCTGCAGACGGCGATCTTCGCCGGCGGCGGCTTCTGGTGCGTCGAGGCGGATTTCGACAGGGTGCCGGGGGTGGTCGACACGCTCTCGGGCTATACCGGCGGCGATCTGGAGAACCCGAGCTACGACCGGGTGTCCCGGGAGGACACCGGCCATTACGAGGCGGTGCGCATCACCTTCGACGCCGAGAGGGTGACCTATGCGCAGATCCTGCACGTCTTCTGGCGCAGCATCGACCCGACCGATGCGGAAGGCCAGTTCTGCGACCGCGGGCCGAGCTACCGCACCGCGGTCTTCGTGCTCGACGCCGGGCAGGCCACCGAGGCCGAGACCTCCCGCCAGCAGGCCCAGGACCGGCTCGGGCAGGAGGTCGTCACGCCGATCCTCGCCGCGAAGACCTTCTGGCCGGCGGAGGCCTATCACCAGAACTTCCACGAGACCAACCCGCTGCGCTACAGCTTCTACCGCGAGGCCTGCGGCCGGGACGCCCGCGTGCGCCAGCTCTGGGGGGTCGACGCGCTGATCCTCGAGGAGCGGCCCTGAGGCCGCGCGGTCAGAGGAAGACGGCGGCGTTGTTGATCAGCACGATCCGGATCGCATAGAGCGCGACGATCACGATGATCGGCGAGAGGTCGAGCCCGCCCATGTCGGGCAGGAACCGCCGGATCGGCCCGTAGACCGGCTCGAGGATGCGGTTGAGCCCGACCCAGATCTGCCAGACCAGCGGCTGGTTGCGGTTGAGCACGTTGAAATTGATCAGCCAGCTCATGATCACATGGGCGATCACGATCCACCAGGCCAGATCGAGAACGAGGAGCAGGATCTGCAGGAGCGAGGACATGGGCGCGTGACCGTGTGACGTGGCTTTCGGGCGCACACACCTAGACCGACCCCGCCATCGCCGCAAGGGCGATGCGGCGGAGCCCGGCGCCGTCGCGTCCGGCGCGCATCCTTTCTTCCTCAGCGGTCCCACCACAAGACGAGGGCAGCGCCCGGCCCGGGCGGAAGCGAAGCGCCCGCGTCGTGCCGTAGGCACGCCCTCGGCGTGACGGGGCGAGCCGGGCGCTGCCCGGCGGTCCCCGCCGGGCGGGATGGTGACGCTGGCCTGCTTGGAACTCGGGCGGACGGGATCGCCTCCCCGGCTACAATCCCGCCGGGCAGGGCCTGGCCGCTTGCGGCCCGGGCCGGCAGGCGGTCATATGGCGGCCCCGGCCGGAGGTGAGCGCAGGTGGACGAGCGGATCGATCGCAGGGGCGTCTTCGCCTGGATGCTCTTCGACTGGGCGAACCAGCCGTTCCAGACGCTGATCGTCACCTTCGTCTTCGGACCCTATTTCGTCGCCCGCGTGGTCGGCGACCCCGTGGCGGGACAGGCGCATTGGGCGACGGCGACGGCGATCGGCGGCGCCGCGGTGGCGGTGCTGGCGCCGCTGCTCGGCGCCGTCGCCGACCGCACCGGGGCGCGCAAGCGCTGGATCGCCGCCTTCTCGCTCCCCTTCGTGATCGGCTGCGCCGGGCTCTGGATCGCCGCGCCGGCGGCCTCGCCGCTCTGGCCGATCCTCGCCTTCTTCGTGCTCGCCTATGTCGGCTCGGAATTCACCCTGATCTTCTCGAACGCCATGCTGCCCGGGCTGGGGCCGCGCCGCGAGATCGGGCGGATCTCGGGCTCGGGCTGGGCGCTCGGCTATGCCGGCGGGCTAGTGGCGCTCGCCCTGGTGCTGGCGCTGCTGACCCCGGCGCCCGGCGGGACGCGCACCCTGGCCGGGCTCGATCCGGTCTTCGGGCTGAGCGACGCGCTGGGCGAGCCGGCGCGCGCGGTGGGCCCCGCCAGCGCGCTCTGGTATCTCGTCTTCGCCCTGCCGCTCTTCCTCTTCGCCCCCGATACCGCCCCCGCCGCACGGCTCGGGGCGGCGACGCGGGAGGGGCTGCGCGACCTCCTGGCGACCCTGCGCCAGATCCGGCGGTTCCGCGGCTTCTTCACCTATCTTCTCGCCTCGATGGTCTATCGCGATGCACTTGCAGGGCTTTTCGCGTTCGGCGGGATCTATGCCGCGGGCGTGCTCGGCTGGGGCATGTTCGAGCTCGGGCTCTTCGGGATCGTCGCGGCCGGCGCCGGGGCGCTCGGCGCCTGGCTGGGCGGACGGGCGGACCGCGCCTTCGGACCGCGGCCGGTGATCGTCGCGGCGATCTGGATGCTGATCGGCGTCGGCCTGCTCGCGCTGATGACCACCCGGGAGAGCGTGCTCGGCATGCCGGTCCCGCCCGGATCCCGCCTGCCCGACCAGGTCTTCTTCTTCGCCGGCGCGGTGCTCGGGGCCGGATCGGGCATCCTCCAGGCCGCCTCGCGCACCCTGCTCGTGCATCTCGCCGAAGGCAGGGTCGCCAGCGCCCAGGCCTTCGGCCTCTACGCGGTCTCGGGCAAGGTCACCGCCTTCGCCGCCCCGGCGCTGATCGCGGTGGTCACCGCCGCCACCGGATCGCAGCGGCTGGGCTTCAGCCCGGTCATCGCGCTTTTCCTGATCGGCCTCCTCCTGCTATACTGGGCAAAAAGCGAATACGAGCAGCCCGGAGACCTCCCCGCATGATCCAGACGGCGCGCGCCATCTCCCTCGCCATTGCGCTCGCGGCCGGCTGCGCCACCGGCGCCGGCGCCCAGACCGCGCAGGCGCTCTTCGCCACCAAGGCGACGCCCTCGCCGCACGGGGCCCATCCGGTGGGCCGGCACGCGCGCGGCTGCCTCGCGGGCGGGGTCCAGCTGCCCGAGAGCGGGCCGACCTGGCAGGCGATGCGGCTCGGCCGCAACCACAACTGGGGCCATCCGGCGATGATCGCCTTCGTGGAGGATCTCAGCCGCAGCGCCACCCGCGTCGGCTGGAAAGGGCTCTATGTGGGCGACATCAGCCAGGCGCGCGGCGGCCCGGTCAAGGGCCATGCCTCGCACCAGACCGGGCTCGACGTCGACATCTGGTTCACGCCGCCGCCGCGGCTCGACCTCAGCCGCCGCGAGCGCGAGCAGCTCTCCGCGATCGACGTGCGCGCCGCCGACCAGCGCCACGTCAACGGCAACTGGACGAAATCCCACGAGGCGCTGCTCAAGGCGGCGGCGCAGGACCCGCGCGTCAACCGCATCTTCGTCACCGCGCCGGCCAAGCTCGCCATGTGCGCCGACACGGGCGCGAAGGACCGCGCCTGGCTCGGCAAGATCCGGCCCTGGTGGGGCCACAACGATCACTTCCACGTGCGGCTGAACTGCCCCGCCGGCGCGGAGGGCTGCGTGAACCCCGACCCGGTGCCCGCCGGCGACGGCTGCCAGGAGGCGGTCTGGTGGGTGACCGAGGCGCTGGAGCCGCCCGACCCCAATGCCCCGACGCCGAAGCCCAAGCCGCCGCTGCGGCTCGCCGACCTGCCGCCGCAATGCGGCGAGGTGCTCTCCGCGCGATGATCCGTGCCGCCATCCTCGTGCTCCTGCTCTGGGCGCCCGCCGCCTCCGCGGCCGGGCCGGCGCTGCTGCTCGACGCCGAGATCCCCTGGACCGAGCCCGAGGCGAGCTTCGGCGGCTTCTCGGGCCTCGCGGTGACCGACGACGGCAGGAGCTTCGTCACCGTCTCCGACAAGGGCACCTGGGCGACCGGGCGGATGGAGCGCGAGCACGGGAGGCTCACCGGGATCACCATGACCGGCCACGGGCCGCTGCACGAGATCTCCGGCACCCCGCTCGACGGGCTGAACGTGGATGCCGAGGGGCTCGACCTCGATCCCCAGGGCCGCGCCTATGTCTCCTTCGAGGCCTTCCACCGCGTCCGGCGCTACGACCGCCTCGACGGCCCGGCGGCTTCCGTGCCGCCCCATCCCGACTTCGCCCGCCTGCAGAACAATTCCGGCCTCGAGGCGCTGACGATCGACGCCGAGGGCACGCTCTACGTCATCCCCGAGCGCAGCGGCGCGCTCGACCGCCCCTTCCCGGTCTACCGCTTCCGCAACGGCCGCTGGGACAAGGACCTGCGCCTGCGCCGCGACGGCGAGTTCCTGGTGGTGGACGCGGATTTCGGTCCCGACGGCAGGCTCTACGTGCTCGAGCGCAGCTTCCGCTGGCTCGGCGGCTTCGCGACCCGGATCCGCCGCTTCACCCTCGGCCCGGCGGGGCTCGGCGACGAGATCACCCTGTTCGAGACCCGAATCGGCGAGATGGACAACATGGAGGGCATGTCCGTCTGGCGCGACGAGGCGGGCCAGACCCGCGTCACCCTGATCTCGGACGACAATTTCTTCGCCCTGCAGCGCACGGTCATTGCGGAATTCGTGCTCGCGGAGCGCTGATACGACATCCGGTCGAACCCTTCGGGCAAAGCCGGCAGCGACGGCGGGAAATGGGCGCAGGCGCGTGGTCGCCAGCCCGATCGACCCGCGGCGATCGGGCCGCGCCGGCCCTGCCGGGGGCCGGCGCGCTTCGCACGCCGTCCAGGGCCCACGCGTCCCGATCCTCGACCGATGGTGAGGCTGCACTCCCCTCGCCCTGCGGCTTTCGCCTCCGGGCGACCGGACCGGGCAAGGCGCCACCGGCGCCTCGCCTATTCGGTCCGGGGGTATGCGACGCGGGCCGCACGGGGCGCGGCCTTCTCCCGAGACCCGAAGTGCCGGCGCCGGTCCGCGGCCATCACCCGGAAGCCGGATCAGGCCGCGCCCCGCTCCGCCGCCGCCTCCAGCGCCGCGGCCAGGCGCGCCAGCGCCTGCGGCCGATAGGCGAGGTCGCGCGCCCAGCGGTCGCGAGCGCGGCCGGCGCGTCATGTCGAGCAGCGCGCCCGGCCCCGGCGCCGGCGCGGCGCGATCTCCAGCATCCGGTCGATGATCCCCGGCGCCGCGGCGCCGCGCGCCGTCGAACGCGCCGCCGCATCCTCGCTCCGCCGCCCAGCCGGCCAGGGCGGCCGGGTCGAGCGCGAGCCCCGCCGCCGCGGCGCCCTCCGCCACCCAGACCAGCGCGTCGCTCGAGAGCCCCGTCACCACCCCGCCCCCGCCGACCGAGCCATGGTCGCCGGGAAACCAGCGCTGCTGATAGGCGCCGCGCACCCGGCCGCCGTTCAGCGCCGCGAGATTGTGCCAGAGCGTCGGCGGGAAGCCGCGCCGCCGCTCGTCGATCGACACCGCATGCCGCGCCGCGGCGACGCAGCCGGAGAGCGCGGTGTCGTGGAAGGCCAGCCCGCGGTTCAGCCGCGCCGCCAGCCGCATGTGCCCGGGCAGCCCGAGCGACCCCACCGTGTCCCAGATGCCGAGATAGGCGAGCCTGAGCGCCAGCCCGGCGGGCGCGCCCGTCTCCGCCCGCCAGGCCGCCTCCCGCGGCCCCAGCACCACATGGCCGGCGTGGCGCGCCCTGAATGCCAGCGCCGCGGGGCTGTCGGGGCGGCTGGCGGCGCCCCGGTCGCGGTAGAAGGCCAGCGCCGCGGGGATCGCCGAAGCCTCGTCGCGCTCCAGGATGCCGCAATTGCGGATCAGCCCCGCGAGCGAGCGCGCGGTGAAGGCCCCGCGCGAGAAGCCGAAGAGATACACCTCGTCGCCGGGCGCATAGGTGAAGACGAGGAAGCGATAGGCCGCCGCCAGCGTCGCGGTCAGCCCCTGGCCGAAGAGGCCGCCGAGGGTGCGGTCGAGCATGCGCGCCAGCCCGCCGGTGCCGCGCCCGGTCCCCACCCCGTCGAGATGGCAGACCACCTGCGCCACCCCGTCCGGCGCCGCGGGCAGCACGGCCTGCGCCAGCCGCGCCACATTGGTGGGCCGCTCGGCGTCGATGCGTTTCCAGGTGCCGTCGCAGGCGATGACGATGCGTTTCATGGATCGCTCCGGATCGCCCGCCCGGAGGACGGCCGCCCGGCGGGGCGATCATTGCAAGGGTGTCTCGGGGATATGACGGCCGGAAGCGGCCGAGCCGGGCGACCATAGCGCCAAATGCTTTCCCAATCCCTGCCCCGGCACCGACTTGCACCGCCTGTTTCAATCGGTGCCCGCAGTTCTTGCCGCGAAACCGAACCGTATCAAGCCAGCGGATCTACCGACTGACCGATCCTGCGGCCCGAGGCCGAACCTCGGGACAGGGAAAAGGCAGCGTTCCGCGTGGCTCGCATCACATGCCCCCGGACCGAGAAGGCGAGGCGCCAGTGGCGCCTTGCCCGGTCCGGTCGGCCGAAGGCGCGAGCCGCAGGGCGAGGGGGGGTGCAATGTCACCATCGG
>JACKKC010000019.1 GCA_020637615.1 Rhodovulum sp. | reverse complement strand
AGCGCGCCGCTGACCGGCGGCGGCGATCCCGCCGGGCGCCCGCCGCTCACAGGAAGCAATCCGCCCGCCCGTCCTCGCGGATCGTCGCCGCGCCGCTCTCGATGGCGGCGCCGCGCCGGCGGATGAAGGCGGTGCCGCTGACCGGCGAGCGGTGCTTGGGGTCGGGCAGGACCGCCATCAGCCGCGCCGCGCGCTGCGGCCCCACATCCGCCGCGCCGATGCCGAAATAGCGCCGCGACGCCGCCTCGACCCCGAAGACGCCGGCGTCGAATTCCGCCACGTTGAGATAGACCTCGAGAATGCGCCGCTTCGGCCAGAGGATCTCGATCAGCACGGTGAAGCCCGCCTCGAGCCCCTTGCGCAACCAGGATCGCGCCGGCCAGAGAAAGACGTTCTTCGCGACCTGCTGGCTGATGGTCGAGCCGCCGCGCAGCCGCGTGTCATCGGCGAGCGCCGCGCGGATCCCCGCGATATCGAAACCGCTGTGGACGCAGAAATCGGCATCCTCCGCCGCCACGGCCGAGAGCGGCAGATAGGGCGACATCGCCGGCAGCGCCCGCCATTCCCGCTCGATCGCGCCGAGGCGCCACCATTCGCTCGCCATCAGCCAGGTCACCGGCGGATTGACCCAGCGCAGCGCCAGCACGAGGACCGCGACCACCAGCACGGCGAACGCCGCCCAGCGCAGCGCGCGCCGCACCATCCGCCGGATCAGCCCTCCGCGCCGCACAACCATGAGGCGTTCCTGCCGGGAAACCGGCTGCCGCGCAAGCGACGGGCTGCAACCTTTTCCGCCGCTCGTGCGTTGACGGATGCGCCGTGCCCGGCGCGAAGCCAGCCCGGAGCGCACCGGATGGAGCCATTGCGCATCCTGCAGCAGGAACTCGCCGGCCTCCTCGCGGGGCTGGTAGGCCTCCTGCCCAACCTGCTGGCGGCGCTGGTCGTGCTCCTTCTCACCTGGCTCGTCGCCTCCGTCGTGCGCCGCATCGCCCGACGGCTCGTCGGGCGGACGCGGCTGCGGCCCTCGCTCTACCACGCGCTGGTCTCGCTGCTGCGCATCGGTATCTGGGTCGTCGGGCTGATGGTCGCCGCCACGGTCCTGTTCCCCAACCTCACACCCACCAAGCTGCTGGCCGGGCTCGGCCTCGGATCCCTCGCCATCGGCCTGGCGTTCAGGGACATCTTCGAGAACTTCCTCGCCGGGATCCTCATTCTGATCCGCAAACCGATGAAGATCGGCGACGACGTCGTCTGCGAGGGCGTCTCGGGCCGGGTCGAGCAGATCACCATCCGCGACACCTATTTGCGCAAGCGATCGGGCGAACTGGTGCTGCTGCCCAATTCCTTCCTCTACAAGAACCCGACCGAGGTGCTCACCGACCGGCCGCAGCGCCGCATCACGCTGGAAATCGGCGTCGCCTACGGTTCGGACATCCGCATGGCCCGCAAGGTCATCCGCGGCGTTCTCGATCATCTCGACACGGTGGATTCCAGCCGCCCCGTCGACGTCTTCGCCACCGGATTCGGCGATTCCTCGATCGGTCTCCTGGCCCGCTGGTGGACCGGCTCGACGCCGATCGCGGAGCACCGCTCGCGCGACCAGGCGGCCGCGGCGATCAAGTCGGCGCTCGACGAGGCCGGCATCGAGATCCCCTTCCCGCAGCGCATGCTCAGCTTCCGCGACCCGGTGCCGCTCGCCAGCAAGCCGGGGCGCTAGCCACCGACCGGCGTCGCGGCTCGGAATCGTCCGCCCAGTCCGGGCTCCCGAGCCGATGGCTCGACAGGTCTCGGCCTTCGCGTTATCCACGCGCGGCGCCTAACCGGATGGGCCCCTCGTCGGGCGACCTCCGGCGCGATCGTTTCGATGCAGCCTTTCGGAGAGCGTCCCATGAGACCCGCACTTCCCGCGATCCTTGCCACCCTCCTCTCGACGGCGATCCCGGCCTTAGCGGCGAGCCCCGAATGGATGGCCGAGGATTGCGCGACCGCCGCGCAGTCCTTCTTCCAGGAGTTCGAGGCCAGGACCGAGATGAAATACGAGGGGCAGCGGACCGACGGCACCCACGCCATGAACGGCACGATCTATCTGGAGAACAGTTCGAGCGACATCCAGTGCTCCTACGATTCCGAGGGCACCACGATGGTGGATTTCGTCGCCGACGGGGAGAGCTGGCCGGATTTCGCGAAGGGCGGCAAGAGCCCCTACATGGACTGACCCCGCGGGAGCGAAGTATCGGGGCACAGGAACCACCGGAACTCACCGCCCGGTCCGTCGCCCCTGGGTCAGACCATCGCTGCCTGATCCCTTTGCCGGCCGCCCCTCCGACCGCCGCCGGTCAGCGGCGCGCCGCGAGCCGGGTGCGGAGCCGGGCGCGGACCTCCTCAGGCTCCTCGGCGACGGCCGCGCCCAGCGCCCGGAGCTCGCGCCGCAGCCCGTGGATCTGATCGACCAGCGAGAGGACCAGCGCCGCGGCATCCTCGTCCATGTCGAAATCCGCCGAGAGCTCGGCGAGGAGATTGAGCCGCGCCACATCCGCCTCGCCGAACACGAGCCGCCCCTCGCGCTCGTCCGGCGCCAGGCAATTGGCCGCCACGAAGGCGCGCAGCCGCGTGACCGTCAGCCCCTCGACGCTCGCGACCACCTCGGTCTCGCTGTAGAAATGCGTCATGCCCCCATCCCCCGTCGCGGGTCGTAGCGGTGGTCCTCGCGCCAGCGGCGCATGAACTCCTCGAGCTCCGGATCGATCCTGGGCGGCGCCACGATCTTGAGCGTCACCCGCTGGTCGCCGTGGCCCGCGCCCTTCTTCACCCCCCGGCCGCGCAGCCGCAGCACCTGGCCGCTGGTCGCGCCCTTCGGCACGGTCAGCGCCACCCGGCCGCCGATGGTCGGGCATTCGATCCTGGCGCCCAGCACCGCCTCGTCGAAGGTGATCGGCAGATCGACCAGGATATCGGCCTCCTCGCGGCGGAAGAACGGATGCGCCGCGACGCTCACCGTCACCAGCGCGTCGCCCGAAGGCCCGCCGCCCAGCCCCGGCCCGCCCTTGCCGCGCAGCCGGATGGTCTGGCCGTCGGCGAGGCCCTCGGGGATCTTCACGTCGAGCGTGCCGCCGCCGGGCAGGGTGATGCGCCGCACCGCGCCCTTGGCGGCCTCGAGGAACCCGACCTCCAGCGTGTAGTACTGGTCGGGTCCGCGCATCTGCATTCCTCCGGAGCGGCCGCCGCGGGCGCGCTGGCCGAAGAGATCGCCGAAGACGTCGGAGAAATCCTCGTAGCCGCGCGAAGTGTGGTAGGTGGCCTCCGGCCCTTCGGCGTATTCGCGGTAGAACCGGCGCTCCGGCGTCTCCTGCCCCGAGGCGTCGATCTCGCCGCGGTCGAAGCGCCCGCGCTTCTCGGGGTCCTTGAGCAGGTCGAAGGCCGCCGCCGCCGCCTTGAACCGCGCCTCCGCCTCGGGATCGCCCGGGTTGAGGTCGGGGTGGCTCTCCTTGGCGATGCGCCGGTAGGCCTTCTTGATCTCGTCCTGCGAGGCGGTCTTGGTGACGCCCAGCGCCGCATAGGGATCGTTGCTCATGGGCGCGCCCCGCCGGTTTCCTGCCGATTGCGGGGGTGAGGGTTTCCCGGCGCGCCGCCGTTGTCAACTCGCGACGCCGCGTGAGGGGAACCGTATCCGGCATGGCGACCTCCCTCCGTCCGGGCTTGGGGTGCGCCTGGCGTCACCATCCCGCCCCGTCACGCCGAAGGCGTGCCTCCGGCACGACGCGGGCACTCCGCTTCTGGCCGGCCCGGGCGCTGCCCTCGTCTGTGGCGGGACGGTCGGAGAATAGTGAATGAGTGGCAGGTACAACCGCCCCGCATCCACCCCGGAATTGGATTGTCCGACGCTCCATGCTAGATATCGGAACCGTCCGCATGCGGGGACCGGGCGCGGACGGCGGGGCGAGGCTGCGCCCGTCCGGGGCTTCCGGAGAGCGTCATGCGGGACTGGAACGGCGCGACATCGAACGGCGTCCTCGCCGCGCTGGCGCCCGGCGACCTCGAGCGGCTGCGCCCGCATCTGGAGCCCGTGGAGCTTCCGCTGCGCATGCGGCTCGCCGCGGCCAACCGGCCCATCGAGCATGTCTATTTCCCCGAATCCGGGATCGCCTCGATCGTGACCGGCGTCGGGCACGACATCCCCATCGAGGTCGGGATCATCGGGCGCGAGGGGTTCGTCAACCTGCCCGTGGTCACGGGCGCCGACCGCTCGCCGAACGAGGCCTTCATGCAATCCCCCGGCCAGGGCCACCGCATCGGCGCCGAGCGCCTCCGGGCGGCGATGGAGGCGAGCCCGGGCCTCACGCGGGTGCTGCTGCATTTCGTCCATGTCTTCATGATGCAGACCGCCTCCACCGTGCTGGCGAACGGCCGGGCCAGCATCCCCGAGCGCCTCGCGCGCTGGCTCCTGATGGCCCATGACCGCGTCGACGGCGACACGCTGCATTCCACCCATCAGTTCCTCTCCATCATGCTCGGCGTGCGCCGGTCGAGCGTCTCCACCGCGCTGCGAGACTTCGAGGCCCGGAAGGTGATCTCGCGGCGGCGGGGCTCTGTCTCCATCAGCGACCGGGACGGCCTCGTCGCGCTGGCCAGGGGCTATTACGGCACGGCCGAGCGGGAGCTCGAGCGCCTCTACGCGACATCGGCCAAGCTCCGCTGAGGGTACGCCACCGTACCAAGTCGGTCGTTGCATTCTCCCGGCCAGTTCCCAAATACTCATCCGTTCGAGCGGAGCATGACTCCGCAACAGATCGCGCTGCCTCCGATGGAGTTGCTGCAATGCCCGACACCAGACTTGCCTTTGCGAACCACCGCAAGGCAACCGGACGATACTACGACAATGAGGAATTGAAGCTTTTCGAAAGCCTGCTCTCCGAAATATTCGACGATATTTCCAGGACCGACGATCACATGTGTGCGCCGGAGAATGCCCCCGAGACCCGCAAGCGGATCGCCATGGCGATCATCGCCGCGGCCGAGGAGGGCGAATCCAACGCCGCGCGGCTCAAGCAGGCGGCCATGGACCGGCTGTTCTGAGGCGCGCCGCGGCGGCCGGTGGGGGCCCACCCGTCGGCGGTCGCGGGATCGGCCGGCCCCGGCGCCCACGGGTCCCCTGCCGCCGGGGGCCGGCGGCGGCCCCCTTGAATCCCCGCCGGGCCATTCCTTTCTTTAGGGGGAAGCCCGTGCAGGGGCTCGTGAAATCCAGATCCGGCTCGCCAGACGGGCTCCGGAGGCCGCTGGGCCGGTCCGGAGGGTGCCGCGCATCGGCGATCGGGCGGATCCCGCGCCCCCGCCGGTCCCGGCCGGCATGCGGCCGGCCGATGCCTGCGACAACGAGGTCATGAAGATGCAGATCACACCGTTTCTCGCCTTCGACGCCGATCCCTTCGATCCCTTCGCGGCCCTGCGCCGGCTCCGGCCCGACGCCGCCCGCGGCATTCCCGCTTCCGACCGGGCCGGCGCCTTCCCGGCGGTCAACCTCTGGCAGGGCGCCGACAGCATCGCCGTCACCGCCGAGATCCCCGGCGTCGCGCCGGCGGATATCGACATCACCGTGCATGACGACCGGGTGGTGATCTCGGGCGAGCGCAGGGGGCCAGAGGCGGACGACGAAGCCGTCTGGCTGCGCCGCGAGCGCGCCTACGGCCGGTTCAGCCGGGCGATCCGGCTGCCCTACCGGGTCGATCCCGACCGGGTCGAGGCGCGCTTCCAGGACGGCGTGCTGCGGATCGAGCTCCAGCGCCCCGAGGCCGACAAGCCGCGCCGCATCCACATCGCCTCCGCCTGAGACGAGGAGAGAGCCATGAGCACCGAAATCCGAGAGACCGAAGAGAGCACCGCGGCCGAACCGGTCCGCGGCGACCGCGACACGCCGGTCTTCCGCCCGCGCGCCGACATCCGCGAGGGCAAGGGCGGCGTGACCCTGACGCTGGAGATGCCCGGCGTCGGCCCCGAGGGCGTGGACATCGACCTCGACCGCCGGGTGCTGACCATCCGCGGCCGGGGCCGCGTCACCCGGCCGGAGGGCTTCCGGCAGGCCTATGCCGAATATGCCGAGGGCGATTACGAACGCGTCTTCACGCTGTCGGAGGAGATCGACGAGGCCGCGATCCGCGCCGGCATGGCGAACGGCGTGCTGACGCTGGAACTGCCGCGCGCCGAGGCCGCGAAGCCGCGGCGCATCGAGGTACGGGCCGGCTGAGCCGAGCAGAGAGGAGAGAGACCATGCAGATCAAGGATATGCTGCCCTGGGCACGCAAGGACCTGCCCGCCGAATCCCGGAGCGACGACGACAGCCCGATCGCCTCGCTGCAGCGCGAGATGAACCGGGTCTTCGACAGCTTCTGGTCCGGTGCGGGCCGTCCCTTCGGCAACCTGCCCGCGGCCTTCGCCACCGGCGCCCCGAGGACGGACGTGGTGGAGACCGAGGACGGGGTCGAGGTCACCGTCGAGCTGCCGGGCATGGAGGAGAAGGACATCGAGGTCACCCTGACCGACGAGGCCGTCACCATCCGCGGCGAGAAGAAGATCGAGCGCAAGGAGGAGAAGAAGGGCTATTACGTCTCCGAACGCTCCTATGGCACGGTCTTCCGCACGGTGCCGCTGCCTTCGGGCGTCGACAGCGACAAGGCCGAGGCGAAGTTCCGCAACGGCGTGCTGAGCGTGCATCTGCCGCACAGCTCCGAGGCCAGGGCCAAGGTCAAGAAGGTCGCCGTGAAATCCGCCTGATGAGTGGCACCCCGGTGGACAGTGGCCCTGCCGCGGCAGCCACCTCGGCGCGCCGAACCGATTGCCCGAAGGCGGTGTGACACGACGAACTGACGGGTCGATCGGCCGAGGGCCACGCCGAACCGGCGACAGCGAGGCATTGCCTCGTGCCGGTTCGTCGACCGGAGCGCGCGAGCGCGGAGGTCGAGGGGGGTGGGGTTTCACCGTCCGGGGGCGCGCGCGGATTTGGCGTACGACAAATCCGCGAAGAAGATACGACGCGGCAATCATTTCTTGCGTAGTTTCCGATACCATTCGATGGCGCGCGGCTCGACAGCCCTTACATACGGGTCTTTCCCTTCCACGTAACCGTTCCATGACGGCTCATCGCCGCTCGTCAACTTTGCCTTCAGGGACGAGTAATCGGCGGCAATGTCGGCGTGCGTTGTCAGGTAATCCCTGAATGCGAGGAGCCGCTCGATGTGCGGTGAACCTACTTCGAAAATGTGAAGATGATGCGTTCGCCGTCCTGCACGGTCCGTCTTGCGAAAATACCGCCTGCCTTCAATTCCATAGGCGCCCATAATTTCGTATCCTAGTTCTTCCAAAGCACGAGCGTTCGCGTCCGCGACGGCGAGGTCGTGAACTTCGCCGAGAAGATCGATGATCGGTTTCGCCAAAATGCCGGGGATCGCAGTGCTGCCGATATGGTGGAGCTTGATAGGTGAAGGCCCGAAAGCAACCTCGATTTCAGCCGCCTCTGTGAAGAAGGCCTCCTTCCAATCCGGATCATGAGGAACGACGAATGCACTCATGCACGGATCGTGAGCGATTCTTGCGAACTTGGAAATGCCCGGTCTGTCCCGCACGGCCGAGGACGCATCCGACAATGCCCCCGCAGATTTCTGCGGGGGCATTCGACCAATGATACCAGCGGCCCTCGCCGTCGACTGTCTTCCCACGCGGGCCAAAGGCCCCCAGCCCGATCGACCGGTGTCGATCGGGCCGCGCCGGCCCTGCCGGGGGCCGGCGCGCAAGCGCACCGTCCAGGGCCGACGCGGCCCGATCCTCGACCGATGGTGATGCTGCACCTCCCTCGCCCTGCGGTGCGCGCCTCCGGGCGACCGGCCCGCGCAAGGCGCCACCGGCGCCTCGCCTCCTCTGTCCGGGGGAAGGCGGTGCGGGCCGCGCGGTGCGCGGCCTTCTTCCCGGCCAGAAATTCGGCCTCGGGCCGCAGCGTCGGTCAGAAGGAACGGCCGCTGGTATGAAACGCTGTTACAGCCGGTGGCCCTACGCCGTGCGCCGAAACATCCGGTAAAAGGGTGGGGGTTGAGGGCGTGCATCGTCGCCGGGTTGCGAGCCCGTCAGGCGGGGCCGGCCGTGCTCCAGAGTTCGGTCAGCCCGCCTTCCTTGTACCCGACCGGGTCCTGCGCCGGGAGCGGCAGGCGGGCGATGCGGGCGCGCATCGCCGCCGTGGGCGCATCCCGGCAGATGTCGGCGTGCTGACCCGGCGGGTAGGCCCCGACGATCAGGAGGTCGCCGCTCGCCGCGAGCCGGCAATGCCCGGTCCCGGCGGGCAGGACCGCCACGTCGCCGGGGCCGATTTCCACCTCCCGCCCGCCCGGTCCGCCGAGCAGCACGCGCGCGCGCCCCGTCGCGCAGCCGAGCGCCTCGTGCCCGAGCGTGTGGTAGTGGTGATAGGGAAAGATGCCGTTGCGCCAGCGCGGCGGCCAGCCGTTCCGCGCGAAGAGCGCCTCGAGCGCCGCCGCGGCGGCCTCGCCCGCGCCCGGCAGGACGCCGCGATAGAGCAGCACCGGAAGGCGCGGGTGGTTGGGCATCGCCCCGCCCGGCCCGAGGCGGAAATGCTCAAGCCGCATCCCCGCCCCCCGGGCGACGCGCCGCGGGCCCTCAGGCCCGCACCGCCTCCGCCTCGTCGCTCAGCGGATGCTCCAGCCGCGACAGCATCTCCTTCGGCACGATCTGGCGGAAGTTCGGCAGCTCGTCCTCCCAGTGCCGCAGGATCTCGGTCGCGCGCGGGCTGCCCGTCTCCTCGGCGTGGCGCTCCACGAGGCCGCGCAGCCGCGCCTCCCAGGCCGCGGAGGCGACCGGCGCCACGATCACCGTCTCGCCGTTCAGCCGCAGCATGACCTCGTCGTCGGGATCGTAGAGCCAGGCCATGCCCCCGGTCATGCCGGCGGCGAAATTGTCGCCGAACCGGCCGAGGATCACCGCGACGCCGCCGGTCATGTATTCGCAGCCGTTCGAGCCGCAGCCCTCGACCACCACCTCGGCGCCGGAATTGCGCACGCAGAACCGCTCGCCGGCGCGGCCCGAGGCGAAGAGCGATCCCGCCGTCGCGCCGTAGAGCACCGTGTTGCCGATGATCGCATTGTCCTGCGGCCTGAGCGGCGAGCCGAGCGGCGGGCGCACCACGATGGTCGCACCCGAGAGGCCCTTGCCGACATAATCGTTGGCCTCGCCCATCACCTCGATCTTCAGCCCCGGCGCCCCGAAGGCGCCGAGCGACTGGCCGGCGGAGCCCGCGAGATTGATCGTCAGATGGTCCGGCTGGAGCCCGTTCTTCATGCCGAAGCGCTGCACGATATGGCTCGAGACCCGGGTGCCGATCGAGCGCAGGGTGTTCTGCACCGCATAGCTCAGCTGCATCTTCTCGCCGTCCTTGAAGAAGGGCTCGGCGTCGGCGACGATCTGCGCGTCCAGCGTGTCGGGCACCACCTGCCGCGGGCGCCGGCGGTCGTAGTTGACCGGCGCGCCCTCGTCGACGTTGATCAGGAGCGGGTTGAGGTCGAGGTCGTCGAGATGTTCGGCGCCGCGGCTGACCTGGGTCAAGAGGTCCGCCCGCCCGATCACCTCGTCGATCGAGCGCGCACCGACGCCTGCGAGCACCTCGCGCACCTCCTGGGCATAGAAGCTCATCAGGTTGACGACCTTGTCCGCCGTGCCGGTGAACTTGGCCCGAAGGGCCGGATCCTGGGTGCAGACCCCCACCGGGCAGGTGTTCGACTGGCATTGCCGCACCATGATGCAGCCCATGGCGATCAGCGAGGCGGTGCCGATGCCGAATTCCTGGGCGCCGAGCATGGCCGCGATGACGATGTCGCGCCCGGTGCGCAGGCCCCCGTCGGTCCTGAGGATCACCCGGTCGCGCAGGTTGTTGACGCTCAGCACCTGATGCGCCTCGGAGAGCCCCATCTCCCAGGGCAGGCCCGCGAACTTGATCGAGGTCACCGGCGAGGCGCCGGTGCCGCCGTTGTGGCCCGAGATCAGGATCACGTCCGCCTTGGCCTTGGCCACCCCGGCGGCGATCGTGCCCACCCCCGACTGGCTGACGAGCTTGACGCAGACCTTGGCGCGCGGGTTGATCTGCTTGAGGTCGTAGATCAGCTGCGCCAGATCCTCGATCGAATAGATGTCGTGATGCGGCGGCGGCGAGATCAGCGTGACGCCGGGCGTGGAATGCCGCAGCTTGGCGATCAGCTCGGTCACCTTGATGCCGGGCAGCTGCCCGCCCTCGCCGGGCTTCGCGCCCTGGGCGATCTTGATCTCCAGCTCCTCGCAATTGTTGAGGTATTCCGCCGTCACCCCGAAGCGGCCCGAGGCCACCTGCTTGATCTTGGCCGAGGCATTGTCGCCGTTCGGCTCGGGGATGAAATGCGCCGGATCCTCGCCGCCCTCGCCGGAGTCGCTCTTCGCCCCGATCCGGTTCATGGCGATGTTGAGCGTCTTGTGCGCCTCGGGGCTGAGCGCGCCGAGCGACATGCCCGGCGTCACGAAGCGCTTGCGGATCGCGGTGATGCTCTCGACCTGGTCGAGCGGCACCGGCGCGGATCGCGGCTGGAAGTCCAGGAGGTCGCGCAGATGGATCGGCGGCCGAGACTGCATCGCCCGGGAATAGCGCGTCCAGATCTCGTAGGAGCCCCGATCGCAGGCCGATTGCAGCACATGCATCGCCTGGGCTTCCCAGCCATGGGTCTCGCCCGAGCGCCGCGCCTTGTAGAAGCCGCCGATCGGCAGCACCGCGGCGCCGCCGCGCCAGGCCTGGGCATGGATGCGCTCCACCTGCCGCTGCACGCCGGTGACGCCGATGCCCGAGATCCGGCTGACCATGCCGGGGAAATATTCCGCCACCATGGCGCGGGAGAGCCCCACCGCCTCGAAGTTCAGCCCGCCGCGATAGGAGGAGATCACCGAGATCCCCATCTTGGACATGACCTTCAGAAGGCCCCAGTCGATCGCCTCGCGATAGCGGGCGATCGCATCCGTCAGGTTGCCCTCGATCAGCCCGCGCGCGATGCGGTCGGCGATGGAATCCTCCGCCAGATAGGCGTTGACCGTGGTCGCGCCGCTCCCCACCAGCACCGCGAAGTAATGCGGGTCGATGCATTCCGCCGAGCGCACGTTGAGCGAGGTGAAGGTCCGCAAGCCCTTGCGCGTCAGCCAGGAATGCACCGCGCTGGTGGCCAGGATCATCGGCATGCCCGCGCGCGTCGCATCCTGCCGGTGGTCGCTCAGGACCAGATGGTTGGCGCCGGCGCGCACCGCGTTCTCGGCCTCGGCGCGGATGCGCGCGAGCTCGCCCTGCAGGGCGTTCGCCCCCTTGCCCACCGGGAAGGTGCAGTCGATCGCCACCGCGTCCTCGCCCGCCCGCTCGGCGAGGAAGGCGAAGCGCGCGTTCGACACGAAGGGGCTCTCGAGCGTGTAGATCTCGGTCTGGGAATTGTCCTGGTCGAGCACGTTCTTGAGATTGCCGAACCGGGTCTTGAGGCTCATCACCCGATGCTCGCGCAGCGAGTCGATCGGCGGGTTGGTCACCTGGCTGAAGTTCTGCCGGAAATAATGGCTGAGCGGCCGGTAGCGGTCGGAGAGCACCGCCGGCGGCGTGTCGTCGCCCATCGAGCCGATCGCCTCCTTGGCGTCCTCGGCCATGGGATGCAGGATCGTCTCCAGATCCTCGATCGAATAGCCCGCCGCGATCTGCCGGCGGCGCAGCTCGGCGCCCTCGTGGACCGGGCGTTCCTCGATCCCCTCGGTGACGTTCTCGAGATCGACCACCGAGGCGATCCATTCGCCGAAGGGCCGCGAGGCCGCCATGTGGTCCTTGATCTCGGCGTCGTGGTAGAGCTTGCGCCCGACCATGTCGACGGCCAGCAGCTGCCCCGGCCCCAGCGCGCCCTTCTCGATCACGCTCAGGTCGTCGGTCGGCACCATGCCGGCCTCGGAGCCGGCGATCACCAGCCCGTCGCCGGTCACCACGTAGCGCATCGGCCTGAGCCCGTTGCGGTCGAGCCCGGCGCAGACCCAGCGCCCGTCGGTCATCGCGAGCGCCGCCGGCCCGTCCCAGGGCTCGATCACCGCGTTGGCGTAGGAATACATGTCGAGCCAGGCCTGCGGCATCTTGGTGGCGAGCTTCGACCAGGCCTCGGGCACCAGCATCGACTTGGCCATGGGCGCGATCCGTCCCGCGCGCACCAGCACCTCGAAGACATTGTCGAGCGCCGCCGAATCCGACGAGCCGGGCGCCACGATCGGCTTGATGTCCTCGGCCAGCTCGCCGAAGTAATCCGAGCTCATGCGGATCTCGTGGCTCTTCAGCCAGTTGAGGTTGCCCTTGAGCGTGTTGATCTCGCCGTTATGCGCCAGCATCCGGAACGGCTGCGCCAGCCACCAGCGCGGGAAGGTATTGGTGGAATAGCGCTGGTGGTAGATGGCGAAGGCGCTCTCGAAGCGCTCGTCCTGAAGGTCGGGATAGAAGACGCTCACCTGCTCGGCCAGCATCATGCCCTTGTAGATCATCGACCGGCAGGACATCGAGCAGATGTAGAAGTCGCGGATCGCCGATCCGGCCTTCTCGATGCGCCGGCGGATCACGTAGAGCTCGCGCTCGAAGGTCTCCTCGTCGACGCCCTTGGCGTTGGAGATCAGGATCTGCTCGATCTCGGGGCGGGTCGCATTGGCCTTCTCGCCGAGGCAGGTGATGTCCACCGGCACGTGCCGCCAGCCGTAGATGTAATAGCCCATGCGCAGGACTTCCGTCTCCACGATGGTCCGCGCCGCCTCCTGGGCGCCGAAATCCGAGCGCGGCAGGAAGATCTGGCCCACCGCCATGCGGTCGCCCTTGGGCTCGTGGCCGGTGCGCCGCACCTGGTCCTCGAAGAAGGCCGTGGGGATCTGCACGTGGATGCCCGCGCCGTCGCCGGTCTTGCCGTCGGCATCCACCGCGCCGCGGTGCCAGATCGAGCGCAGCGCCCGGATGGCGTTCTCCACCACCTGCCGCCGCGGCGTGCCGTCGAGCGCCACCACGAGCCCCACGCCGCAGGAATCGTGCTCCTCGCTCGGATGGTAGAGCCCCTCGGCCTCCAGCCGCGCGAATTTCGCCTCCTGTCGGGCGGCCCAGCTTTCGTCGTAGGTGGTCATGGCAGCTCTCCGAGCTTGAGGTTGGTCGGAACGGCGGTCGGGCTTCCGGCGGCGCGCATGCTCATTCTCCCGCGGCGCCGGCGATCGCACTGTCGGGCACGAACCGATGCGCCGCCTCGTATTCCGCCCGGGCGATCCGGGGATGGTCGCCGGCGAAGCCGTGCGCCTTCCAGGCCCGGTCGGCATAGATCTCGTGGTCGATCGGGAAATCCGCCGCCGCCCCGAAGGCACCGGGCAGCAGCTCGAACACCGCGTCTTCGGCCCCTTCGCCGGTATCGCGCATCCAGAGCGCCGATCCGCAGATCTCGCAGAAGGCCCGCTCCGCGAAGCTCGACGAGGCGTAGCGCCGGATCGGCCCGGTGGCGGTCACCGCCGCGGCGGGTGCTACGAACATCATCATCGCCTGGCCCGCCCAGCGCCGGCACATGTCGCAATGGCAGACCGAGAGCACCGGGGACGCCTCGCGCACCTCCAGCGTCACCGCGCCGCAGAGGCACCGGCCCCGCATCATTGCCCGGCCTCCGCCTGGCGCGACAGGGCCGTCACCGCCGGCCGGCCCAGAGCTCGATCCTTCCGAATCGCGTGCATGACCCCCGCATGGACCTCCCGCGCCACGCCGGTCACTCGGCGGCGAGCAGGGCCGAACGCTGGCCGAGCCAGTCCAGGATGCTGTCGGCCGCCTCGCGGCCGTCGCGGATCGCCCAGACCACGAGGCTCGCGCCCCGCACGATGTCGCCCGCGGCGAAGACCCCGTCGAGGCTGGTGGCATGGCTGCGGAAATCCGCCTTGATCGTGCCCCAGCGCGTGACCTCCAGGCCATCGGTGCCCCAGAGCCTGGGCAGGTCCTCCGGGTCGAAGCCCAGGGCCTTGATGACCAGGTCGGCCGGTTCGGTGTAATCGGCGCCCTCGATCTCCTCGGGCCGCTGCCGCCCCGTGGCGTCCGGCGCGCCGAGGCGCATCCGCGCCACCCGCACGCCGCTGACCCGCTCCTCGCCGATGAAGCCGCGCGGCGCGGTCAGCCAGGCGAACTGCACGCCCTCCTCCTCGGCATTGGCGACCTCGCGCTGGCTGCCCGGCATGTTCGCCCGGTCGCGGCGGTAGAGGCAGGTCACGCTCGCCGCGCCCTGGCGGATCGCCGTGCGCACGCAATCCATCGCTGTGTCGCCCCCGCCGATCACCACCACGCGCCGGCCCTCGGCGTTCAGCACGCCCGAATCGAAATCCGGCACCGCATCGCCGAAGCCCTTGCGGTTCGAGGCGGTCAGGAACTCGATCGCCGGCACGATCCCGTCGAGCCCCGCGCCCGGCCCGCCCAGGTCGCGCGACTTGTAGACGCCGGTGGCGATCAGCACCGCGTCATGGGTCTCGCGGATCTCGGCGAAGGTCACGTCCGCGCCCACGTTGCAGTTCAGCCGGAAGGTGACGCCGCCGTCCGAGAGCTGGTCGTTGCGCCGCACCACCACTTCCTTCTCCAGCTTGAAGCTGGGGATGCCGTAGACCATCAGCCCGCCGGAACGGTCGTAGCGGTCGTAGACCGTCACCTGCACCCCGGCCCGGCGCAGCGCATCCGCCGCCGCCAGCCCGCCCGGGCCGGCGCCGATGATGCCGACGCTCTCCGGGCGTTCCTCCATCGCGGTGATCGGCTCGACCCAGCCCTCTTCCCAGGCGGTGTCGGTGATGTATTTTTCCACCGCGCCGATGGTCACCGTGCCATGCCCGGCCTGCTCGATGACGCAATTGCCCTCGCAGAGCCGGTCCTGCGGGCAGATCCGCCCGCAGATCTCGGGGAAGGTGTTGGTGGCTTGGCTGAGCTCGTAGGCCTCCCTGAGCCGGCCCTCCGCGGTCAGCTTCAGCCAGTCGGGGATGTTGTTGTGCAGCGGGCAATGGGTCTGGCAATAGGGCACGCCGCATTGCGAGCACCGGCTCGCCTGCTCCGCCGCCTTGGCCGCCGCGAATTCGCGGTAGATCTCGTGAAAATCGCCCCGCCGCTCCTCCGCGCCGCGCTTGTCCGGCATGTGGCGCGCGACCTTGACGAATTTCAGCATGCGCTGCTCAGCCATTCCACCCTCCCGGGCCCATTCCACGCCCCAGACACCGATCAAGCCCTGATACCGGATCCCGAGAGTCGATAAAAGTAATACTTGCTGACCTATATGGCGAAAATTCCGCTCTGCACGCGAAAGATTCCTGCTCCGACCCGGAATTTAGGTATCAATCCGGACCTATCGACCCGTCTTAAACCTGTTGTGCCGGGCCACTATGGTCGCCGGCGATGATTCGGCCCGCCGCGAGGATACATGCCGCTGTTCCAGCTCTCCATCCTCGCGCTCGTGCAGGGCATCACCGAGTTCCTGCCGATTTCCTCCTCCGGACATCTGATCCTGCTGCCCTGGGCGCTCGGAACCCCCGACCAGGGGCTGATGATCGATGTCGCCGTGCATGTCGGCACCCTCTTCGCGGTGATGCTCTTCTTCCGCCAGGACGTCGCCCGGATCCTCTGCGGCACGATCCACCTCCTGACCGGCCGGCGAACCCCGGACGCCGCCTTCGCCGGGCTCATCGCGATCGCGACCATCCCGGTGGTTCTGGCCGGCTTCCTCTTCAAGGTCACCGGGCTCGAACAGGCCATGCGCTCGGTCGCGCTGATCGGCTGGACCATGCTCGGCTTCGGGATCTTCCTCTACTGGGCCGACCGGCGCGGCGCGACCACCCGGACGATCGCCGACTGGCGGCTGCGCGATGCGATCGTGATGGGGCTCTGGCAGGCGGTGGCGCTGGTTCCCGGCACCTCGCGCTCCGGCATCACCATCACCGCGAGCCGCCTGCTGGGCTTCCGCCGCGAGGACGGCGCGCGGATCTCCATGCTGATGTCGATCCCGACCATCATCGCCTCGGGCACCCTGCTCGCCACGGATGTGGTCGGCCAGGCGGACTGGGCCGCGGCAAAGGACGCCGCGATCGCCGCATTGCTCGCCTTCGGCGCCGCCTATGTCGCGCTCGGCCTGATGATGCGCCTGCTGCGCAGCATCAGCTTCACGCCCTATGTCATCTATCGCGTGGTCCTGGGGATCGTGCTGCTCGCCATCGCCTATAGCTGAGCCCGGATTCCGGCCGGAGCGCACGGCGGCCCCGTGACCGGCTGCGAGCGCGGCGGGGTCCTAGCTCTCGCGAAGGTTCCGCGCCGAGGCGGTGATCGCGTCGAACTGGCCATGCGGCCGGTAGGCATAGAGATAATCCGCCAGCACCGCCTCCATCGCGGTCGGCGTGATGCCCAGCGCCTCGAAGCCGCGCGCGTCCGGCGCCACGACATTGTCGCGGGCGAGCAGGCGGACCTGATCGGCCGTCAGCAGGGTATTGGTGAAGAGCCCGAAGCTCCAGCGCTGCGCCAGGTCGAGCACCGCGCCCTGGAACCGCGCCACCCCGAAGGGCAGGGAGAGCAGCATGCGCCGCCGCTCGATCAGCCGCAGCAGGCGCTGCATCAGCCCGCGGAAGGTCTCCACCTCCGGGCCGCCCAGCTCGTAGATGCCCGGGGCGACGTCCTCGGTCGCGGCCTTGACCGCCGCGGCCGCCACGTCGTCGACATAGACCGGCTGGAACCGCGTCTTCGCGCCGACCAGGGGCAGCACCGGCGACAGGCGCGCCATGGCGCCGAAGCGGTTGAAGAAATCGTCATCGGTCCCGAACATGATCGAGGGCCGCAGGATCACCGCGCCCGGAAAGGCCTCGGCCACCGCCGCCTCGCCCGCCGCCTTGCTGCGCGCATAGTCGCTGTCGCTCTCCGCGTCGGCGCCAATCGCCGAGATCTGGACCATCCGGCCCACGCCCTCCTCGCGGGCGATGCGCGCGACCCGCGCGGCCCCCTCGTCCTGGACCGCATCGAAGCGCTGCTTCCCGGTCTCGACCAGGATGCCGACGCAATTGATCACCACATCGGCGCCCGCGATCGCCCGGCGCGTGGATTCCTCGTCGCGGACATTGGCCTGCACCGGCTCGACCTGCCCGACCACGCCGTAGGTCCGCACGAAGAGCGCCTCGTTCGGCCGGCGCACGGCGACCCGCACCCTCCAGCCTGCGCGGGCCAGCCGCTGGGTCACGTAGCGGCCGAGAAAGCCGGAACCGCCGAAGACGGTCGCGATCGGGGAGGGATTCTTCTTGCTCGTCACGGGGCATCTCCTGACGCGGACGCCTTCCAGATAGAACGATCCGGCCGCCCGAGACAAGTCCGAGCCCCGAGGTGCCGTTGACAGGGGTCGGCGCCGCCGTATATGTCCGCGCGATCGGCACCTGCCCGGGTGGCGGAATTGGTAGACGCGCTGGCTTCAGGTGCCAGTTTCCGAAAGGAAGTGGAAGTTCGAGTCTTCTCCCGGGCACCACGGAACTCGCGCCGGCGCGCGCACCGCTGAACCGGGCGCGGGCATGGCATCAGCGAGGACCGCCTTGGCGAATCATCTCCATAGGGGCGACCTGCCGGACGGGCTCGACCTCGGTCCGGTGGTGGCCATCGACAGCGAGACCATGGGTCTCGTGCCCGCGCGCGACCGGCTCTGCGTCGTGCAGCTCTCCTCCGGCGACGGCGACGCCCATCTGGTGCAGATCGCCGCCGATCAGGAGGCCGCGCCGAATCTCGTGCGCATGCTGGGCAATCCTGAGCAGCTCAAGCTCTTCCACTTCGGCCGCTTCGACATCGCCGTGCTGCTCCACCGCTTCGGGGTGCTGACGGCGCCGGTCTATTGCACCAAGATCGCCTCGCGGCTCGTGCGCACCTATACCGACCGCCACGGGCTGCGCGACCTGCTCCGCGAGGTGCTGGAGGTCGACATCTCCAAGCACCAGCAGTCGAGCGACTGGGGCGCGGCGGATCTCAGCCCGGCCCAGATCGATTATGCCGCCTCCGACGTGCTGCACCTCCACGCCCTGCGCGACGCGCTCGATTCGCGGCTCGCGCGCGAGGGGCGGACGGCGCTCGCCCAGGCCTGCTTCGATTTCCTGCCGCATCGCGCCGCGCTCGACGTGGCGGGATGGGACGAGCAGGACATCTTCGCCCACAGCTGATCCCCCATGCAGACCACGCCCGCGCCGCCCGATCCCCTGCAGCTGGTCGCCACCGGCCGGCGGGTGATCGCCATCGAGGCCGAGGCGCTCGCCAGCCTCGGCGGCGCGCTGGACGAGAGCTTCGCCCGGGCCGTGACGCGCATGCTCGATGCCAAGGGCCGCGTGATCGTCTCGGGCATCGGCAAGTCGGGGCATGTGGCGCGCAAGATCGCCGCGACCCTGGCCTCGACCGGCACGCCGGCGCTCTTCGTGCATCCCGCCGAGGCCAGCCACGGCGACCTCGGGATGATCACCCGCGACGACGTGGTGCTGCTCCTGTCGAATTCCGGCGAGACGGCCGAGCTCGCCGACCTCATCGCCTATGCGCGGCGGTTCGGCATTCCGCTCATCGGCCTCGCCGGCCGCGCCGACAGCACGCTGATCCGGCAATCGGACATCGGGCTGGTGCTGCCGCCGGCGACCGAGGCCTGCCCGGTCGGCCTCGCGCCGACGACCTCGACCACCATGGCGCTGGCGCTGGGCGATGCGCTGGCGGTCGCGCTCATGGAGCACCGCGCCTTCACGCCCGAGGATTTCCGCGGGCTGCATCCCGGGGGCAGGCTCGGGGCGCGGCTCGCCACCGTGGAGCATCTGATGCATGCCGGCCCGGAGGTGCCCCTCGTCGCGCCGGAGACCCCGATGACCGAGGCGCTGCTCGAGATGAGCCGCCGCGGCTTCGGTGTCGTGGGCGTGGTGGATGCCGCCGGCGCGCTGGTGGGCATCGTCACGGACGGCGACCTCCGGCGCAACATGGACGGCCTGCTCGGCAAGCGGGTGGCCGATGTCATGACGCACCAGCCGCGCACGATCCGCACCACCGCGCTCGCCTCCGAGGCGCTGGGGATCATGAACGCCCGCAAGATCACCTCGCTCTTCGCGACCACGCCGGAGGCGCCGGAACGCCCGGCGGGCATCCTGCACGTGCACGACTGCCTCCGGGCCGGCGTGGTCTGAGGCGATGCCGGTCGGGCCGGGGCTCTATTCGCGGGTCGTCGCAATCCTCAAGGTCTCGCTGCCCCTGGTGGCGCTGGGGCTCCTCTCGGCCCTCTTCCTGATCCAGACCGACGAGCGTCTCGGCGGCGATCTCGTCTTCACCAAGGGCGACATCGCGGCGCTGGGCACCGGGCAGCGGATCAGCGACGCGATCTTCTCGGGGACCACCCGCGACGAGGACCGCTTCCGCTTCACCGCCCGGCAGGTGGTCCCCGACGCCGCGCCGCCCACCCGCGCCGCCATCACGACCCTCGCCGGCACCATCGACTTCACCGGCGGCCTGTCGGTGGCGGTGCAGGCCGACGGCGGCGATCTCGACATCCCGGCGCAAAGGCTGGGGCTTTCGGGCGACGTCCGGATCGAGACCTCCGACGGCTACCGCATGGCGGCCGATACCGTCACGCTGGACCTGCGCGACGGCACGCTTGTCGCCGGCGACACCGTCGAGACCGAGGGGCCGATGGGCCGGATCGACTCCCGCACCCTGTCGATCGTGCCTTCCGAGGGCGACGGCCAGGCGCGAAGGTTTTCCTTCGGAGATGGCGTGCGACTGGTATACGATCCGCGCGCAAGTGCCCACTGAGACCACCCGAATGATCCGCCTGCTCATCCTCGCCGCCCTTCTGCCCGCGACCGGTCCGGCCCTCGCGCAGGGCACCGAGGTGCCTTTCGGCGGCCTCAGCCACGATGCGACGCTCCCCGTCGAGATCACCGCCGACAGCCTGGAGCTCGATCAGGCGGCGGGAACCGCGCTCTTCACCGGGACGGTCAAGGTCGGCCAGGGCACGCTGCGGATGGCGGCGGACCGCATGGAGGTCTTCTATGCCGGCGAGCCGGGGTCGGACACCGGCGCCATCCAGCGGATGCAGGCCGACGGCAACGTCACCCTGTCGAACGGGGCGGAAGCCGCGGAATCCGCCCATGCGACCTACGAGGTCGCCACCGGCATCATCGAGATGGACGGCGACGTGCTGCTGACCCAGGGCGCCAACGCGCTCTCGAGCGAGCGGCTGCGCATCGACCTCAACGCCGGAACGGGCGCGCTCGAGGGCCGGGTGCGCACGATCTTCGTGCCGAGCGCCGGCGCGGGCCAATGAGCGAGCGCCCCGAATTTCGCGTGACCGAGGGGGATTCCGGGCTGGAGGTCCGCAACCTCGCCAAGAGCTACCGCAAGCGGCCGATCCTGCGCGACGTCTCGCTCACCCTGCGCCGCAGCGAGGTCGCCGCCCTGCTCGGCCCGAACGGCGCCGGCAAGACCACCTGCTTCTACGCCATCGCCGGCCTGGTGCCGCCGGACGCGGGCACGATCACCGTCGATGGCGAGGACGTGACCTGGCTGCCGATGTACCGCCGCGCCAAGCTCGGCATCGGCTATCTGCCGCAGGAGGCCTCGGTCTTCCGCGGCATGACGGTGGCCGACAACATCCGGGCGATCCTCGAGCTTTCCATCGACGATCTCGAGAAGCGCCACGAGATGCTCGACGAGCTGCTCGGCGAATTCTCCATCACGCATCTACGCCGCACCCCGGCGATCACGCTCTCGGGCGGCGAGCGCCGCCGCGTCGAGATCGCGCGCTGCCTCGCCGCGCAGCCGAAATACGTCCTGCTCGACGAGCCCTTCGCCGGCGTGGACCCGCTGGCGGTCTCGGACATCCGCGCGCTGGTCAGCCATCTCAAGGACCGGGGCATCGGCGTGCTGATCACCGACCACAACGTGCGCGAAACCTTGGACATCGTCGATCGTGCCTATATCCTGCATGCGGGAGCGGTGCTGATGAGCGGGACGCCGGATGAGGTCGTTCGCGACGACAATGTGCGACGGGTCTATCTGGGCGACAGCTTCCGCATCTGACGCGGGGCCGGGCGGAGGATGCCGCTGATGGCGCTCACGCCGCGGCTGGAGATCCGGCAGAGCCAGTCGCTGGTGATGACGCCGCAGATGCAGCAGGCGGTCAAGCTGCTGGCGATGTCCAATCTGGAGCTGTCCGAATTCGTCGCGGCGCAGGCCGAGCGCAATCCGCTGCTCGAGATCGAGCAGCGGCCGCCGGCGGCCATCCCGATCCGGCGCGGCGCCGCCGGCGGCGGCGATACCGACGCGCTCCTCTCGGTGGCCGAGGACATCTCGCTCTGGCAGCATCTGCACGCCCAGATCGGCGCCATGCGCCTGTCGCCGGAACTCGCGGACATGGCGGCGCTGATCGCCGACGAGCTCGAGGATGACGGCTATCTGCGCGTGCCGCTCGAGGAGGTCGCGCAGCGGCACCGCCTGTCGTCCCGGGACGCGGTCCGGGCGCTCGCGGCCGTCCAGGCCTGCGAGCCGACCGGGGTCGGCGCGCGCAGCCTGCAGGAATGCCTCGCGCTGCAGCTGCGCGAGCGCGACCGGCTGGACCCGGCGATGCAGGCGCTCCTGGCCAATCTCAAGCTCGCGGCCGCCGGCCGGATGGCGCAGCTCGAATCCCTCTGCGGGGTCGATGCCGCCGATCTCGCGGACATGCTCGCCGAATTGCGCGAGCTCGACCCGCGGCCCGGGGCGCGCTTCCAGGTCGCGCCGGCGCAGATCGCGGTGCCGGACGTCTTCGTGCACCGCACGGGATCGGGCGGGCTGGCGGTCGAGCTGAACACCGAGACCCTGCCCCGCGTGCTGGTCAACAACGTCTATGCGGCCGGCCTCGCCGGACGAAACGCCGAGGCGCGGGCCTTCGTCGCCGAATGCCGGACGAGCGCCAGCTGGCTCGTGCGCAGCCTCGAGCAGCGGGCGCGCACCATCCTGAAGGTCGCGACCGAGATCGTCCGCCACCAGGAGCGCTTCTTCGACGGCGGGGTCGAGCAGCTGCGCCCGCTGACCCAGCGCGGCGTGGCCGAAAGGGTCAGGCTCCACGAATCGACGGTGAGCCGGGTCACCGCCGGCAAGTTCCTCTCCTGCAGCCAGGGCAGCTTCGAGCTGCGCTATTTCTTCGGCGCCGCCTTGCATTCGCTCTCGGGCGGCGACGCCTTCGCCGCGGCCGCGGTGCAGAACCGCATCCGCCAGATCATCGTCGCCGAGGACAGGATCCGCACCGTGTCGGACGACCGGATCGTGGCCATTCTGAATGGCGAGGGGATTGATATTGCGCGGCGCACCGTTGCGAAATACCGTGAAGGGATGGGCATACCCTCCTCCGTGCAACGTCGGCGCCGGCAGGCTTCTCTTGGCGGAATCTAAACGGTTCCGCGCTAGGAAGTCTCGCCAGCCGCGGCGTTGACATCGAAGCGGGGCGCGTCCATAGGGTCCGCCCGCGGGCGGATCTGTCCCAATGCGACAACACAGGGGCACGACATGCGCATTCAGGTCAGCGGGAAACAGATCGGCATCGGCGACGCATTGCGCAGCCATGTCGAGGATCGTCTTCAGGACGCGGTCGGCAAGTATTTCGACCGTCCGGTCGAGGCGGTCGTGACCTTCTCGCGCGATCGGCACGAATTCTGCTCCGACGCGTCGGTGCACCTGCCGACCGGGCTCACGGTCCAGGCGAAATCCCGCGCCGACGACATCTACGCCGCCTTCGAGGGCGCCGTGGACCGGATGGACAAGCAGCTGCGCCGCTACAAGCGGCGGCTGAAGGACCATCACCGGAACCGCGAGAACCCGATCGATTCCATCGGGGCGCAATCCTACATCCTCGCCGGCCAGGATCACGACGAGGCGGACGAGCCGGACACGCTGCAGCCGGTGATCGTGGCCGAGATGGAGACCTCGGTGCCGCATCTCTCGGTGGGCGAGGCGGTGATGCACATGGAACTGGCCGGCGCGCAGCTGCTGGTGTTCCGCAACGAAAAACATGGCGGCGTGAACGTCGTCTACATGCGCGACGACGGGAATATCGGCTGGATCGATCCCCGGAACGATCGCTGAGGGCTGGAAATCGCGAAAGGGAGTCTCCTTCATGGAGCTGTCGGACATCATCGGCGTGGACGCCGTTCGGGCGCCGCTGAAGGCCACGAGCAAGAAGCGTCTGCTGCAGGATCTCGCGGAAATGGCCGAAACGGTCTACGGCCTGCCCGCCGAGACGGTCTACAAGTCCCTCATGGAGCGCGAAGGGCTCGGCCCGACCGGGGTCGGGCGAGGCGTGGCGATCCCCCATGCCCGCTTCGAGGGGGTCAATCGGGTGATCGGCCTCTTCGCGCGGCTCGAGAAGCCGGTGGACTTCGAATCGATCGACCGCCAGCCGGTCGATCTGGTCTTCGCGCTCTTCGCACCGGAATCGGCCGGCGCGGAGCATCTCAAGGCGCTTGCGCGGGTGTCGCGCACCCTGCGAAACGAAGCCGTCTGCGCCAAGCTGCGCTCGACCTTCGACCCGTCGGCGATCTTCGCGATCCTCACCGACGGCAAGGCCGAGCAGGCGGCCTGACCGGAGGCCGGTGAACCGGCGGCATCCGGCCGCCGGGTGATCGCTTCCGACCGGCGCCGATCTGCCATGGCGACGGCGCCTTCCCCTCGCGGATTTGGCAAGGACAAATCCGCGCGCTCCGGCCGACGAACCGGCGCGAGGCAATGCCTCGCAATTGCCGGTTCGGGCCGTACCGCGGCCGATCGATCCACCTGGGTTTCGTGTCGTGCCGGCGGCCGTTTCGGCCTGAGGCGAGGCCTCGGGAATGGCGAAAAGGCCGCGCCCCGCGCGGCCCTCGCATCATTCCCCCCCGGGCCGAAAAGGCGAGGCGCCGGTGGCGCGTCGCCCGGTCCGGTCGCCCGGAGGCGCGAGCCGCAGGGCGAGGGGGTGCAGCTTCACCGTCGGTTGAGGATCGGGACGCGTCGGCCCTGGACGGTGCGCAAAGCGCGCCGGCCCCCGGCAGGGCCGGCGCGGCCCGATCGCCACGGGTCGATCGGGCTGGGGACCTCTGCCCCGCTTGGGAAGTAGGTCGCCGGAGAGAGGCTCGATCTCAGAGCGCGAGGCGATAGCCCGCGGCCTCGGCGATGTGGCGTTTCTCCACCGGCTCCGAGGCTTCCAGATCGGCGATGGTGCGGGCGACGCGCAGGACGCGATGGTAGGCCCGCGCGCTCAGGCGGAACTTCCGGGCGATGTCGGCGAGCAGGGCGGAAGCGGCGGAACTCGGCGCCGCAATGTCCTGGAGCAGGTCGCCCTCGGCATCGGCGTTGAGCGCCACATCCGCAAACTCGGCGAAGCGGTCGCGCTGGATCGCGCGGGCCTGCGCCACGCGCGCCGCCACGACCGCGCTCGCCTCGCCCGGCGTGACCGAAGCCAGGTCGGTCAGCGCCACCGGCGGCACGTCGATGCGCAGGTCGAAGCGGTCCATCAGCGGCCCGGAGATCCGCCCGAGATAATCCGCGCCGCAATCGGGAACGCGGGCGCAGGCGCGCGCCGGATCCGCGAGATGCCCGCAGCGGCAGGGGTTCGCCGCCGCCACCAGCATGAAGCGGCAGGGATAGCGCACATGGGCGTTGGCGCGGGCCACCACCACGTCGCCGGTCTCGATCGGCTGGCGGAGCGTCTCGAGCACCGCGCGCGGGAATTCGGGCAATTCGTCGAGAAACAGCACGCCGTGATGCGCGAGGCTGATCTCGCCGGGCTTCGCGCTGCGGCCGCCGCCGACGATCGCCGCCATCGAGGCGGTGTGATGCGGCGCGCGGAAGGGGCGCCTGCGGCTGATCCCGCCCTCGTCGAGCAGGCCCGCCAGCGAATGGATCATCGAGGTTTCCAGCGCCTCGCCGGGATCGAGCGGCGGCAGGATGCCGGGAAGCCGCGCGGCGAGCATCGACTTGCCGCTGCCCGGCGGGCCGATCATCAGCAGGTGATGCCGGCCGGCCGCGGCGATCTCGAGCGCGCGCTTGGCGCGTTCCTGGCCGCGGACGTCCCGCAGATCCTTGTCGGCGCCGCTGTCCGCGACGATCCCCGGCCGGGCGGGCGCGAGCACGGCGCGGCCGTTGAAATGGTTGACGAGGGCGAGCAGGGTCTTGGGCGCGATCACCTGCACCGCCTCGACCCAGGCGGCCTCGGCGCCGCAGGCCGCCGGGCAGATCAGCCCGCAATCGGCCTCCGCCGCCGCCAGCGCGGCCGGCAGCGCACCGATCACCGGCACCAGCGAGCCATCGAGCGAAAGCTCGCCCAGTGCCACCTGCGCGGCAACGGCGTCGGCGGGCACCACCTCCATGGCCGCGAGCACCGCCAGCGCGATGGGCAGGTCGAAATGCGAGCCCTCCTTGGGCAGGTCGGCCGGCGAGAGATTGACGGTGATGCGCTTGGCCGGAAGCGCGAGCCCCATCGCGGTCATCGCCGCGCGCACCCTTTCGCGGGCCTCCGAGACCGCCTTGTCCGGCAGGCCGACGAGGTTGAAGGCGGGCAGGCCGGCGGCGATGGCGCATTGCACCTCGACGAGGCGCGCCTCCACACCCTGAAATGCCACCGTATAGGCGCGCGCGACCATGTTCCTGCCCGGTTCGACCGGCGCGAGCCTTGCGCGAGGCGCCTTGCGTTTTGGTTAACGCGCGGTTCCCCTCAGGCGGGACCGGGCCAGGGCCGCGCGGGCAGGTCGAGGTCGTAACCCGGCTGGATCGTCCGCTCCGCCAGCCCCGCCCGGCGCCATTCCAGGAAGGCCGGATCCGCCAGATGCGCCGCGACATAGGCGCCCGCGGCCTCGCCGACCGGGAGCCCGTAGGTGGCGATGCGGGTGGCCACAGGCGCGAAGAAGACATCGGCGAGGCTGTAGTCGCCGAAGAGCCAGGGGCCCTCGGCGCCGGAGGCGCGCCGCGCGAAGGCCCAGAGCTCCTCGATGCGCGCGAGATCGGCGCGCACGGCCTCGGAGGCGGCGAATCCGACATAGCTGCGGCGCAGGTTCATCGGGCAGGCGGTGCGAAGGGCGGTGAAGCCGGAATGCATCTCGCCGACGAGCGTGCGGGCGAGCCCCCGGTGCCGCGGCGCCGAGGGCCACAGCGCGCGATCCGGATGGCGCTCGGCGAGGGTCTCGGCCATCGCCAGGCTGTCCCAGACCAGCACCGCCTCGCCGCCCTCGCCGAATCTCAGGGCGGGAACCAGCCGCGCCGCCCCGAAGCCCGCGAGCATGGCCCGGAACTCGGGCGTGTACATCGCCGCCTGGACCGGCGTCACCGTGATCGAGAACCGGGCGAACATCAGCCAGCCGCGCAGGGACCAGCTCGAATAGCTGCGGTCGCCGATCGCCAGCTCGTAGGTCATCGGGACTCTCCTCCAAGGCTCCGCTCGTCCTGTCGGTGACGGATGCGGGCGGCGGGCGCAAGCCCCCGGCGACGCCCAGGCCCGCCGCCCGCCCCCGGCGCCAAAATGGAAACAATCCGTTTTCTTCGGCCCGGAATGATCCAGATGGCCGGTTCGTGCGTATTGATCTTCAGGACACGGGTGCGAGGCCGGGGTCGGCGCCGCACCGGAAGGCGGGAGGGCGCGAGGATGGCATTCGACGACACCGGCATCCGGACCGTGACCCGCCGCGCGATGGGCGCGGAAATGCTCGATGCCGAGACCGAGCTCGCCCTGGCGCGGGCCTGGCGCAACGCCGGCGACGAGAAGGCGCTGCACCGGCTGGTCAATGCCTATATGCGGCTGGCGATCTCCATGGCCTCGAAATACCGCCGCTACGGCGCGCCGATGCCCGACCTGATCCAGGAGGCCGGCGTCGGGCTGATGAAGGCGGCGGAGAAGTTCGACCCCGACCGCGGCGTGCGCTTCTCGACCTATGCGGTCTGGTGGATCAAGGCGTCGATCCAGGACTACGTCATGCGCAACTGGTCGATGGTGCGGACCGGATCGACCTCGTCGCAGAAATCGCTCTTCTTCAACCTGCGCCGGGTGCGCGCGCGGCTGGAGCGCGAGGCCGTCGCCAGCGGCGAGGTGCTCGACGGGCACCGCCTGCGCGAGCTGATCGCCGAGGAGGTCGGGGTGCCCCTGCGCGACGTCGAAATGATGGACGCCCGGCTCGCGGGATCGGATTTCTCGCTCAACGCCCTGCAGGCCGGCGAGGAGGGCCGCGAGTGGATGGAGACGCTCGAGGACGAAGGGCCCCAGGCCGCGGAGACCGTGCCCCGCAACGAGGACATCGCCCGCGTGCGCGGCTGGCTCGCGGATGCGCTCGCCACGCTCAACCAGCGCGAGCGCATGATCGTCGTGGAGCGCAAGCTGCGGGACGAGCCGCGCACGCTCGAGAGCCTCGGGGACGAGCTCGGCCTGAGCAAGGAGCGGATCCGCCAGCTCGAGGCCCAGGCCCTGGTCAAGCTGCGGCGCCGTCTCGAAAGCGTGACCGGCCCGGCCGCGGAAATGCTCGCCACGGCCTGAAACCGGGTGACCCGTTCCGGCGCCCGTGCCATAGTACGGGCGTCTGACGGAACGGGAATATCGATGAGACGCGTCCTCCTCGCGGTTTCGCTGGTCGTCCCGGCGATCGGCGCCGCAAGCGACGGCGTGGCGCAATCCGCGGAGATCGCGGAGGCGGCGCGATCGGCCGAGATCGTCGTGCTCGGCGAGATTCACGACAATCCCGACCATCACCGGACCCAGGCCGAGATCGTCGCGGCGCTGCAGCCGGCGGCGCTGGTCTTCGAGATGATCCCGCAGCAGTTCGAGGACGAGGTCAACCGGCTGCGCGCCGCGGGCGCCTCGCGCGAGCAGATCGCCGAGGCGCTGGACTGGGACGACAGCGGCTGGCCCGATTTCGACATGTATGCGCCGATCATGGAGGCCGCGCCCGAGGCGCGGATCTTCGGCGGCGGCCAGCCGACGGCCGAGGTCCGCCGCGCCATGCTCGAAGGGGCTGCGGGGGTCTTCGGCCCCGATGCCGAGAAATACGGCCTCGATCAGCCGCTGCCGCCCGAGGAGATGGCCGCGCGGGAGGAGCTGATGCGCGCGGCCCATTGCGGCGGCGTGCCGGCGGAGATGCTGCCCGGTCTCGTGGAGGCGCAGCGCTTTCGCGACGCCGGGCTCGCGGATGCCGCGCTCTGGGCCCGGACCATGGCCGGCGGCGGCCCGGTCGTGGTCATCGCCGGCACCGGCCATGCGGACAAGCACCGCGGCATGCCCGCGCTCGTGGCGGTGGCCGAGCCGGATGTGCGGGTCTTCGCACTGGCGCAGGTCGAATCCGCGCCGGACGACGCCGAGGACGACGCCTTCGACGCGGTCGCCGTCGCCGCACCGCCGGATCGCGACGATCCCTGCGCGGCATTCGTCGCCCCCGGCGGATAGCCTGCCTCGACCCTCCGACCGCTGCCGACCCCATCGTCCGGTTCGATTCTCGAGGGATCGACCGCCTTCCGGGGCACGGCCGGGGACGGGGGCACCGGTGCGCCTGCCCGGACGCCGGGAGGCCTCCCGAAGCCCCCACCCCAGGCAGGCCCTTGCAACCCGCGCGCCTTGGCGATTGAATTCCGCCTCGCCACGAAGGCCGCAGCCGCGGCCCGGTCTGATGCGGGCGTGGTGAAACGGTAGACACATGGCACTTAAAATGCCTGGGGCGAAAGCCCGTGCCGGTTCGAGTCCGGCCGCCCGCACCACGACCGGTCCTGGCGATGTCCGGCCGGGGCGACGCGTTGTGCCGGCCCGGGAATGCTGCTAGATCTCCGCCGTCGATGCGGGCGCCCGGGCGGCGCCTTGCCCGAGTGGCGGAATTGGTAGACGCAGCGGATTCAAAATCCGCCGCCGCAAGGCTTGCCGGTTCGAGTCCGGCCTCGGGTACCAGATCGACGCGCGTTCCTGAGGCGAGGGGCAGTGGGATGACAGGCGCAGCGGATCCGAAGGCGCTTCGGATCGTCTTTCTCGACCGCGGCTCGATCGGCCCTTCGGTCGAGCTTTCGAAACCGGGCTTCCCCCATGAATGGGTCGAGCACGACCGCACCCATCCCGATCAGGTGGTCGAACGCCTCCGGGGCGCCGATATCGCGATCTGCAACAAGGTGCCGATCCGCCGCGCGCAGATCGAGGCGCTGCCGGATCTGAAGATGATCGCCATCCCGGCGACGGGCTACGATGCCTTCGACATCGCCGCCTGCCGCGAGCGCGGCATCGTCGTCTCGAACGTGCGCGGCTATGCCACCAACACCGTGCCCGAGCATACCTTCGCGCTGATCCTCGCGCTGCGCCGCAGCATCGTCGGCTACCGGCAGGCGGTGATCGACGGCAGATGGCAGGATTCCGGCCAGTTCTGCTTCTTCGACTATCCCATCAACGACCTCGCCGGCTCGACGCTCGGCATCATCGGCGAAGGCGTGATCGGCCAGGGCGTCGCGCGCATCGCCCAGGCCTTCGGGATGCGCACGCTCTTCGCCGCGCACAAGGGCGTCGCGGGCATGGGGCCGCTCTACACGCCCTTCGACGAATTGCTCGCGACCTCGGACGTCATCACGCTGCACAGCCCGCTGATGCCGGCGACGCGCAACCTCATCGCCGAGCCCGAGTTCCGCGCGATGGCCCGCCGACCGCTCCTGATCAACTGCTCGCGCGGCGGGCTGGTCCACGAGGGCGACCTCGTGCGGGCGCTCGACGCCGGGCAGATCGCGGGCTTCGGCTTCGACTGCCTGACCTCCGAGCCGCCGGTGCCGGAGAACCCGCTGCTCGGCGTGCTCGGGCGGCCCAACGTGATCGTCACCCCGCATGTGGCCTGGGCGAGCGCCGAGGCGATGCAGACGCTCTGGGACCAGACGATCAGCCATATCGACAATTTCCACGCCGGGCGCCCGAGCAACACCCTGACCTGATCCCGCCGCCGCGAGCGGGGTTCCGCGCTCAGCGCACCGGTATGCCCGGCGCCTTGCCGAGCTTGCGGGTCACGCATTCGGCGACCGCCTGGCAGAATTCCGCCTCCCCCGCCGCGAGACCGCTCAGTCGCGCCGCCCGCCAGGCCTCCTGGTCGGCCGCCTCGCCATAGGCGTCGACGAGCCGGTCGGCCGCCTCGTGAACGGCGCGGCCATAGGCACGCCGCGCGCCGAAGAACGCGAACATCTCCACCCCCGGAACACTCCCACCGCCAAGTCTGCCACCGGGGCCGGCACCGGGCAATGTTTTGGTTAGGACGACGTTAATGCAGGGCAGCGGCCTCGCCGTCGACTCTCCTCCCGGCGCCAGAGGCCCCGAGCCCGATCGACCCGTGGCGATCGGGCCGCGCCGGCCCTGCGGGGGGCCGGCGCGCCTCGCGCACCGTCCAGGGCCGACGCGGCCCGATCCTCGACCTACGGTGACGCTGCGCGCCGCGCCCTGCCCCTTGCGCCTCTGGGCGTCCGGACCGGGCAAAGGCGCCACCGGCGCCTCGCCTTTCGGTCCGGGAACGCGGTGCGGGCCGCGCGGGCGCGGCCTTTCTCCATTCCCGTGGGTCCCTCCAGGGCCACGGGTGCTGGTCAGGCGGAGGGGCCGGTGGTAGGGCCAGGGTGACTTCCGAATACGATCGGCCCGAAAGGGCGTTGCATCCGCGCCGACGCCGCCGGGCGGCGCGACGACCTGGGCCCCCACAATTTCAGGATCCGGACCTGCCCCGGGGCCCTGGGCGGATCGCCGGAGGGCGGGCAGGCCTCGACGAGGCTTCAGTATTCCGTCGGCAGGACCGGCTCGCCGCGCATCCGCGCGACCCGGTCGGCGACGGCCTCCCAGAAGTACCGCTCCGCCGCGGCCGTTCCCGGGACCCGTGCCGCCTCGCGCGCCTCGGCCTCCGCGACGGCGCCATGCGCCTCGACCAGCATTTCCGCGCGGCTGCGGATGTCGCGCCCGTAGTCGATGCGTGCTTGCAGCGAAGCTTTCATTCCCGTCCCCCGTCGCTCCCGGGGGGAGAATGCCAAATCCGCCCCTTTGAGACAAATGCTTCGTTATCGACCGGTTAATGGGCCCCGGGCGGCGGCGGCGGCCGGCACAGGGCCGCTCACGGAAAGTTTGGGGGGCCGGGCCGGGCTTTCGGCCTATCTCGGATCTCCGGACGTCATCGAAGCCGAAAGGGAGGTCACGCATGCGACGCAAGAAGGCCAGCGATTTCGACCAGCGGCTGCTCGATCTCTACGACGGCTACGTGCACGGGCGCATGAGCAAGCGCGCCTTCCTCGACCACGCGGCGAAATACGCCGTCGGCGGGGTGACCGCGGCCGCGCTCCTGGAGAGCCTGCAGCCCGATTACGCGCTGGCGCAGCAGGTCCCCCCCGACGACCCGGCGATCGAGACGGCGGTCATCGAATATCCCTCGCCACACGGCACCGGCACGATCCGCGGCCTGATGGCGCGGCCCGCCGGCGCCGCGGGGCCGCTGCCGGCGGTGCTGGTGGTGCACGAGAACCGCGGGCTCAACCCCTATATCGAGGACGTGGTGCGCCGGCTGGGCAAGGCGGGCTATCTCGCCCTCGGGCCGGACGGGCTGAGCTCGCTCGGCGGCTATCCCGGCAACGACGATGCCGGGCGCGAGATGCAATCGCGCCTCGACCGCGCCGAACTGATGGAGGATTTCTTCGCCGGCTTCGAGCATCTCCTGAACCATCCGGATTCGACCGGCCGCGTCGGCGCGGTCGGCTTCTGCTACGGCGGCGGGGTCTGCAACGCGCTGGCGGTGGCCTATCCGCAGCTCGCCGCCTCGGTGCCCTTCTACGGCCGCCAGCCGGAAGCGGCCGACGTGCCGGCGATCGAGGCGCCGCTGATGCTGCATTACGCCGGGCTCGACGAACGCACCAACGCCGGCTGGCCGGCCTATCAGGCGGCGCTGGAGGCGAACGGCAAGCACTACGAGGCCTTCTTCTACGACGGCGCGAACCACGGCTTCCACAACGACACCACCCCGCGCTACGACCCGGCGGCGGCCGGGCTGGCCTGGGAACGGACGCTCGGCTTCTTCGCGGACCGCCTGGGCTCGGCCGCCTAGCCCCGAGCCCCGCCGCGAAGCCCGCGCCCCGACGGTCCGGAAACCCGGATCCGGCGGCGGCGCGGCCCGCCGGGCAATCCGCCCGCCGCGGGGCGCTAACGTGCTGGTAACCTTGGCGGCCTAGACCCGGGAGCGTCGGTGCCTCGAGGAGAATCCCCGCATGACGCCCCGGTTGGCCCTCGGGCTTTGGCTGCTGCTGGCGCTGGCCGTGCCGGCGCTCCCGGCGCATGCCTCCGACGCCGATCCCGCCGCGGCGCTCTGCGAGCGCGCCATCGTCGCCGGCGCCCGGCGCGGCGGCGTGCCCCCGGAGGTGCTGCACGCCATCGCGCTCACCGAGACCGGGCGCAAGTCGAACGGCCGCGTCCGCCCCTACCCCTGGGCGATCAACCGCGAGGGCAAGGGGTTCTGGTTCGCGACCCGCGACGAGGCCATGGCCTTCGCGCGCCAGAGCCTCGCCGAGGGGCGCGACAGCTTCGACGTCGGCTGCGTCCAGATCAACTTCCGCTGGCACGGCCATGCCTTCCCGTCGCTCGACGACATGTTCGATCCGGAATGGACCGCGACCTATGCCGCGCAATTCCTGCGCAACCTCTACGAGGAGCGCGGCTCCTGGTCGGAGGCCGCCGGCGCCTATCACTCGCTGACCCCCGAGCGCGCGCAGATCTACCGCGAGCGCTTCGACCGGCTCCTGGCCGGGCTCGATCCTTCCGCGCTCACCGAAGCCGAGGCGCTGGTGGCGAGCGCCGTGCCGGGCTTTGCCGCCGGCGGCAGGGCGGCGCGGCGCGCGGCCGAGCGCCAGGCGATGGTCGAGCGCATCCGGCAGGCGCGGCTCGAGCCGCCGCCGGCGCCGGTGATGGGATCGGTCGGCGCGGGCCACATGATCGCGCCGGCGGCGGGAAGCCTGCTGGTGCAGGGCTCGACGCTCCTGACCGAGGGCCGGGCGCTGCTCGTCGCGCCCTCGGGCAGCCTCTTCTGAGCGGCCCCGCCATGCCGATGCGCCTGAGCCTCGCCGCGCTCTACCAGCCCACCGTCATGCTGGCGATGGCGCTGATGGCGGTGATCATCATGATGGTCCTGCCGATGCCCTCCTGGGTGCTCGACCTCGGGCTGGCCGGGTCCTTCGCGCTGGCGATCCTGATCTTCACCATCACCCTCTTCATCCAGCGGCCGCTCGACTTCTCCGCCTTCCCCACGATCCTGCTCGCCTCGCTGATGCTGCGGCTCTCGCTCAACGTCTCCTCGACCAAGCTGATCATCGGCGAGGGCCATACCGGGACGCACGCCGCCGGCAACGTGATCGAGGGCTTCGCCATGTTCATCATGGGCGGCTCGATCCTGCTCGGGCTCGTGGTCTTCGGCGTGCTCCTGATCGTCAATTTCATCGTCATCACCAAGGGCGCGGGCCGCATGGCCGAGGTGGGCGCGCGCTTCGCGCTCGACGGCATGCCCGGCAAGCAGCTCGCCATCGACAGCGACATGGCGGCCGGCGCGATCTCGCACGCCGAGGCGCGCGAGCGGCGGCGCATCGAGCAGGAAGAGACCACCTTCTTCGGCTCGCTCGACGGCGCCTCGAAATTCGTCAAGGGCGACGCGGTGGCGGGCCTGCTGATCACGCTCCTCAACCTGGTCATGGGGCTGGTGATCGGGGTGGCGGTGCACGGCATGCCGATCGGCGACGCCTTCGAGACCTATTCGATCCTCACCGTGGGCGACGGGCTGGTCACCCAGATCCCCGCCGTGATCATCTCCATCGCAACCGCCATGCTGCTCTCCAAGGGCGGCGTGCTCGGCTCCACCGACCGCGCGCTCATCAGCCAGCTCGGCGGCTATCCGATGGCGCTGGCGACGGTGGCGGTCCTCATGGCGCTCTTCGCCTTCATCCCCGGCCTGCCGTTCCTGCCCTTCCTGATCGGCGCGGCCTCGCTCGGCGGCGCGGCCTGGCTCGCGCGGAGCGCCAAGAAGGCCGAGGAGGAGCGGGCCGCCACCCCGGCACCGGGCGCCGAGGCCCCGGCGCGCCGCTCGCTCGGCGACCTGCTCGACGTGGACGAGATCCACATGGAATTCGCCCCGAACCTCGTGCCCGTGGTCATGGACAGCGCGACGGGACTCGACGCGCGCATCGTGAACATGCGCAACCACATCGCCAGCGAATTCGGGCTGATCCTGCCCGAGATCCGGCTCACCGACAATCCGGGCCTCGACCCCGGCAGCTATGCGATCCGCATCCAGGGCGTGGAGGCCGCGCGCAGCCAGGTCGAGATCGACCGCGTGCTCGTGCTCCTGCCCGAGGAGGGCGCCGAGGCCCCCGAGGGCCGCCCGGTGGCCGAGCCGGTCTATGGCGCGCCGGCGCGCTGGATCGAGGAATCGCTCCAGGAGGAGGCCGCGCTGATGGGCCTCTCGGTGGTCACGCCGACGGAAGTGGTCGCCACGCATCTCCTGGAGATCGTGAAGTCGAACTTCGGCCGGCTCTTCACCCGCCGCGCCCTGCGCAAGCTGCTCGACGAATTCACCTCGCTCTCCGATCCCAAGCGCGCCGAGGCCAACCGGCGCATGATCGACGAATTCGTGCCCGACAAGTTCCCCATCGACACGCTGCAGAGCGTGCTGCGGCTCCTGCTCGAGGAGCGGGTGTCGATCCGCAACCTGCCGCTGATCTTCGAGGCCATCGGCGAGGTGCATTCCGCCCAGACCGCCGCGGAGGCGATCTGCGAGCACGTGCGCCACCGGCTGGGCTTCCAGCTCGTCTCCGAGATCCAGGAGGCCGACGGCGCCCTGCCGCTGATCCAGCTCAACCCGGCCTGGGAGGAGCTGTTCCAGCGCTACCAGCTGCCCGAGGGCTCCGGCATCGTCGATGTCGCCCTGCCGCCGGCGGAGTTCAACAAGCTGGCCAATTCCGTGGCCGAGCGCATCGCCAGCGCCGGCGCCCAGGGCCGCTACCCGGCGGTGGTGACCTCGACCAAGCGGCGCCGCTTCCTGCATACCGTGCTGACCGCCAAGGGCATCCGCAACCCGGTGCTCTCCTTCGAGGAGGTCGGCTCCAACGTCCGGCCGGCGGTGCTGGGAATGGCCTGATGTTCCAGGGCCTCGCCGCGATCCTCGACCTGACCGAGGCGGGCCTCGCCGGCTTCATCCTGGTCTTCACCCGGATCGGCGCGGTGATGGCGCTGCTGCCGGGCTTCGGCGAGCGCATGATCCCGGCCCGCGTCAAGCTCGGCCTCGCGCTCGCCTTCGGCACGGTCGTCTGGTCGATGCTCCCCGACCCGCTGGTGCGGCCCGACCCCGAGCGCGCCTTCTTCCTGATGATGCTGATCGAGGCGGCGATCGGCCTCCTGCTCGGGCTCGCGATCCGGCTGATGGTGCTCGCCCTGCAGCTCGCCGGCTCGATCGCCGCGCAATCCACCGCGCTGGCCCAGATCTTCGGCGCCGGTGCGACGCCCGACCCGATGCCGGCGATCGGCAATATCCTGATGCTGGCCGGCGTGACGCTCGCCGTCGCCTCCGGCCTCCATGTCAAGGCGGCGCTCCTCATGGCGCGCTCCTACGAGATCCTGCCCATGGGACTGGCCCCGCCGGCGGCCGACGTCGCCGCCTGGGGCACCGCGCGGGTGGCCCAGGCCTTCGCGCTCGGCTTCTCGCTCGCCGCCCCCTTCGTGATCGCGGCCTTCGCCTACAACCTCGCGCTCGGCGCGATCAACAAGGCGATGCCGCAGCTCATGGTCGCCTTCATCGGCGCACCGGCGATCACCGCCGGGGGCCTCCTGATCCTCATGCTCGCCGCACCGGTGATCCTGACCTACTGGAACGGCCGGCTCGACGCCACGCTGCTCGACCCGCTGGGGCTGCCGCGATGAGCGAGGGCGAAGGCGGCAGCGGCGAGAAGGTCTTCGACCCGACCCCGCAGCGCCTCGCGGATGCCCGCAAGCGCGGCGACATCCCGAAGTCGAACGACGTCACCACGGCGGCGACCTATCTCGGCCTGCTCGCGGTGCTGCTCGGCGGCGGCGGCTTCGCGATCGAGCGTGCCGGCGGCACGCTGATGGTGCTGATCGCCCAGCCCGACCGGCTGCTCGGCCGGCTGCTCGGCCCCGGCGGCCCGAAGCTCTCCGCCGCCATCATCGGCGAGGCGCTCTGGGCGCTCGCCCCGATCTTCCTCGTGCCGATCGCGGCGGTGCTGGTCAGCCTCTTCGCCCAGCAGGCCATCACCTTCTCCGGCGACAAGCTGAAGCCGAAGCTCTCCCGCCTCTCGATCACGAAGAACGCCAAGCAGAAGTTCGGGCCGACCGGGCTGATGGAATTCGCCAAGGCGGCGGTCAAGCTCACCGCGATCTCGATCGCGCTCTTCTATTATCTCGCCCATGACCTCGACCGGATGATCGGTGCCGCGGAGGCCGAGGCCAAGGTGGTGGGCGGGCTGATGCTGGAAAGCCTCGTGGTCCTGCTCGCCATCGCCACCGCCATCGCGGTGACGATCGGCGGGATCGACATCGTCTGGCAGCGCTTCGACCATGCCCGCAAGCTGCGCATGTCCTACCAGGACATGCGCGACGAGACCAAGCAATCCGAAGGCGACCCGCACATGAAGGCGCAGCGCCGCTCGCGCGCCGAGGCGATCGCCACCAACCGCATGCTGCTCGACGTGCCGAGCGCCGACGTGGTCATCGTGAACCCCACCCATTACGCCGTGGCGCTGAAATGGTCGCGCGCCCGGGGCGCCGCCCCGGTCTGCGTCGCCAAGGGCGAGGACGAGATCGCGCTCCGGATCCGCGACATCGCCGGCACCGCCGGCGTGCCGCTCCACAGCGATCCGCCGACCGCCCGGGCGCTCCATGCCACGGTGGAGATCGGCCACGAGATCCGGCCCGAGCATTACCGCGCCGTCGCCGCCGCGATCCGCTTCTCCGACCGGATGCGCAAGGCCGCCCGCGCGCGGAGCGGCGCGTGACCCCGGACGCGCTGCGCCAGCTCGCCGCCCTCGCCGAGGCGCGGCGCTCGCGCGACCTCGCGGTGCTCGATGCGCTCCTGATGGAAGACCGCCGCCTCGCGGCCGAGATCCTCGAGGTCGCCGCCGCCCCGGCGCGCGACCTCGCCGAGGGCGGGATTGCCATCGCCCCCATCGCCCAGCAGGCGCTGCGCTTCGCCTGGCTCGAACAGCGTATCGCCGCCCTGCGCCGCCGCCGCGCCGAGCTCGCCCCGCGCATCGCCCAAGCCCGGGCCGCGGCGACCCGCAGCCTCGGCAAGCATCAGGCGCTGGAGCATCTCACCGAACGCGCCGAAGTGGCCGCCGAACGCCGGCGCGAGGCCAGGTCCGAGCGCGAGGCCATGCCGCCCGAGCCCCGCGACCCCTGACGCCCTCCCCGGCCTTCAGCGGATCGCGAGCCGCAGCCCGCGGACCGGGATGCCGTCGAGCTCGGTGGTCCAGGTCTCGCCGGGACGCACCGGCTGGGCATCGGTCAGCGTGCCGGTGGTCACGATCTCGCCCGCCGCGAGCGGGGCCGAGCCCGGACGCCGGGCGATCTCCGTCACCAGGAACCGCAGCGAGGCCAGCGGCCCGCCGAGCACCTGCCGGGCGTGGCCGGCATCCCTGACCTCGCCGTCGCGCAGCAGCAGCACGGGGAAGCTCGTGAGCATCCTGCCCCAGGCCGCACGGTCGGCGGCGATGTCGTGGCGCGGGCCGAGGAGCAGCGCGCCATGCAGCCCGAAGGCGGCCGCCGCCTCGGCGCAGGTCAGCTTCCAGCCGGGAAAGACCGACTGCACGATCTCGAAGCCATGGGCGATCCAGTCGATGCAGCCCAGCAGTTCGTCCTCGTCCATGTCGGGCCGCGGCGCGCTGCCGAGGTGCAGCACGATCTCCGGCTCGATCCGCGGCTCCGCCAGGCCGGCGATCTCGAAGCCGGCGTCGAGATCGGCGAGGTCCTGCACCGTCGTGTCGAAGAGGAAGTTCCACATCGGGCCGGTGACGCCGTAGCGCGGCCAGATCGCGGTATTGGTGAAGCCGATCTTGCGCCCCACCGGGCGCTCGCCCCGCGCCTCGCGCAGGTCGGCGATCCTGGCCACGATCGCATAAGCCGCATCCATGTCGAGATCTTCATAGCGCCGGGACTGCCGGCCGGTGCCGAGCAGGGCAAGCAGATCCTGCGCGATTCGTTCCGACACGCCCGCCCCTCCGATCGCTCTACCTGTCGCACCCAGCCACAGGATGCGCCGGCGACCGGCGGGGTGCAAGCGGGCAATTCCCGCAGCGCGCGAGCGCTTCGAACGGAGGAAGAGGCGCCGGCGGCCGGCCGTCAGACGTCCTGCCGGGCGATCTCGGTGATCAGCACCTCGCCGATCATCGCCTCGCCCATCACCGTCTTCCCGGCCTGGAGCAGCGCCGACTTCAGGTCGTCCATCTTCTGCCCGGAGGTGAAGCTGCCGTCGAAGCCGCCGGAATTGGCATGGCGGAAGAGCGCCTTGAGGAAGCTGTCGCGCAGCCGCGGCTGCACCGCCTCGACCACATGCGCCCCGTCGAGATCGGTCTCGAGCGACAGCGACACCACGACCATGGCGATCACCTTCTCGCCGGCGAAGACCGGCACGACGAAGGGCTTGTCCATGGGCACGTAGGTCAGCTCCTCCTCGTGCTTCTTGACCGAGACCTTCGTGGTCTTGAAGGGATCGGCCTCCGCGGTCTGGCAGGGCTCGACCTCCCCGTGGCCGCAATCGGCACTCGCCTCGTGGCTGGGCTCGGGGGCGGGCCTGAGGAAGAGCCCCGCGCCGACGCCGGCGCCGAGCCCGACCAGCGCGATCAGGAGCGGGATCAGGATCTTCATGATCGGCCTCGTCAGTAGGGCATGACCCGGTCGGTGACCTGCTGGCCCCATCGCGGCTGCTGGGCATCGGTGATCTGGCCGCGCCCGCCGTAGATGATGCGCGCCCCGGCGACCCGGTCGTATTCGATCTCGTTGTAGCGCGAGATGTCCTCGGGCCGGACGATGCCGGTGACCTGGAGGTCGCGCAGCTCGAAATTGACCCGCACCTCCTGGTCGCCCTGGATCACCAGATGCCCGTTGGGCAGCACGCGCACCACGGTCGCGGCGACCCTGAGCGTCAGCTTCTCGTTGCGCTTGACCGAGCCGTCGCCCTTGAAGTCCGACTGCGACTCGAGCTGCAGGTCGCCGTTCATGCCGTCCATGCCCGGCGGCAGGAACTTGCCCGCGCCGAAGAAGCCGCCGATCGAGGCGTCCTCGCTGCCCTGGCGGGTGCGCTTGGTGGAATTCTTCATCTCCGCCTCCTCGTCGATCTCGATGACGACGGTGAGCAGATCGCCGACGGTGCGTGCCCGCCGGTCGCCCAGGAGCCCGGAGGGGCCGTTGTTCCAGAGCGAGGCCTGCTGGTAGGCGAAGCGCGCCGGCTCCGGCGGCGGCACCGAGAGCGCCGCGCGCTCGGCGGTCAGGATCGGCTGCGCATTGGCATCGGCCGTGCCGATCGAGGTCATCTCCGGCGGCTTGCCGATCGGGCTGGTGCCGCAGGCGGCAAGGAGGACGGTGAGGCCGAGCCCCGCGAGATTTCCGGTTCGGGTCATTGTCCCACCTCGATGCTGCCGTCGGCCAGGACCGACCCTGTGACGATCTGGCGCGAGGCCAGGTTCATGACGCGCACCAGCTCGCCGACGCCGGCGCGATCGAGCGTCCGGCCCTCGGTGGTGATCGAGAGCGCGCCCTCGCTGAAATGCATGCGCACCAGCTGGTTGCGCTCGACCAGCGCCGGCGCGCCGATCTGGTTCGAAAGGATCGGGCGGCCGGGATAGAGCGTGGTGCGGGCCTCCTGCCCGACCACCGCGGCGACCTCGGCGACCGCACCCGCGGCGCTGGTCTCGCTCGGCACCACGTCGGCCTCGCCGATCAGGCTCTGGGCCCGGATCGCGCGCACCGGGGTCACCGATTGCGCGAAGACCGCCCCGGCCGCCAGCACCAGCACCATCAGGCCGCAGAGAAGGCTCGCCCGCAGCATCGGCTCAACGGATCTGGGTCATGGCGGCGAGCATCTGGTCGGCCGCGGTGATGACCTTGGCATTGAGCTCGTAGCCGCGCTGGGCCTCGATCAGCCCGGTGATCTCGTGCACCGCATCGACGCTGGAGCTCTCCAGATAGCCCTGGCGGAAGGTGCCGCGGCCATCCTCGCCCGGCTGGCCGACATTGGGCTGGCCGGAAGCCTCGGTCTCGCGGTAGAGGTTCGAGCCCAGCGCCTCGAGCCCCTTCTCGTTGCTGAAGGAGACGAGATTGAACTGGCCGAGCAGCTGCGCCTCGGTCTGGCCGTCGAAATAGGCATAGACCTCGCCGTCCGCGTTGATCGAGATCTGGCGCGCGTCCTCGGGAATGGTGATGTCGGGAACCACGGTATAGCCGTCGGAGGTCACGATCAGCCCGTCGCCGTCGCGCTTGAGCGCCCCGTCGCGGGTATAGGCCGGCTCGCCGCTCGGCAGCGTGACCTCCAGATAGCCCTGGCCCTCGATCGCGAGATCGAGCGAGCCGCCGGTCTCGGTGACCGTGCCCTGCGCCACCTGCATCGAGACCGCCGCGGCACGCACGCCGAGGCCGAGCTGCACGCCCGCCGGCAGCACCGCGCCATCGGCGGAATTGATCGTGCCGGGACGCTGGATCTGCTGGTAATGCAGGTCGGAGAATTCCGCCCGCCGGGCGTTGTAGGCCGTGGTCGACATGTTGGCGAGGTTGTGGGAGATCACCTCGACCCGCATGTTCTGCGCCGCCATGCCGGTCGCCGCGATGTTCAATGCACGCATACTCGCTACTCCTGGTCGTCCCTGGGGCCGGTCAGCCGCGCTGGCCGAGCACGCGCACCACCATCCGGATGCGCTCGTCTTCCTGATCCATCATCTTCTGGCTGTGCTCGTAGGCGCGCTGCACCTCGATCATGCGCGCCATCTCGGCCACCGCATTGACGTTCGACTGCTCGAGAAAGCCCTGCACCACGCGCCCGTCCTCGACGGGGAGCGTGTCGGTATCGGCGCGGAAGAGCACGCCGGCCTCGCGGAAGAGCTTGGTCTGGTCCTCGACCGTCACCAGCCCGATCTTGCCCTGCGGCGCGCCGTCCACCGAGATGGTGCCGTCGGCGGCGACCCCGATCTCCCTGGCCTCGAAGGGGATGAGGATGGCGCCGCCGCCCTCGTCGAGCAGCGCATGGCCGTCCATGTTGACGATCTGGCCGTCCGCGTCGCGGGTGAAGGCGCCGGCGCGGGTCAGCCGCTCGCCCTGGGGCGTCAGCACGGTGAAATAGCCCTCGCCCTCGATGGCGAGATCGAGCCGTCCGCCGGTCTCGACCAGCGCGCCCTGCAATTCGTCGGTGAAGCGCGCCCGCGCATCGGTCATCGCCACGCTGCCGCCCTCGGTGGGCAGCGCCCGGACCACCTCGGCGAAGACCACGCCCTCGCGGCGGTATCCGGTGGTCGAGAGATTGGCGATGTTGTTCGCGACGGTCTGCAGTTCCCGGGCGAGGCCCGATTGCCGGGTCAGCGCCACATAGCCCGCAAGATCCATTGCACTCTCCCGCGATTCTCGCGTCACCGCGCGGACATCCGCGCTCGGAGGGCACCATGGCGGCGGTTGGTAAAGATTCGGTCAAGCCACGGACGACCCTCGGAAAGCCTCCTCCCGGCCAGCCTCGGACCAAGCTGGACGACAGGCCACACCCACCCGCGCGAAGGGCAGCGGCCGGCCCACGGGGAGGTCGCGAAGCGGCCACCCCTGGGGGGTGGGCTGGCCGCTGCCCGGGCTGACGCCCGCGCGAGACGTGGAAGACCTCGCGCCCCACGGGAGCGGTTGTTTCTCCCGCGATCGGGCGGCAGAGTGACGGCGTCGGATCTTCAGGGGAGGAATGGTCCATGCTCGCCGCCGTGTCGAAACCGCTGGTCCGCCTCGTCGACCGCTACCTGCCCGACCCCTATATCTTCGTGCTGATCCTGACCCTCGTGGTCTTTCTCGCCGCGGTGCTGATCGAGCGCCAGAACCCGCTCGCGGTCGTCACCATGTGGGGCGACGGCTTCTGGAAGCTGCTGGAATTCTCCATGCAGATGCTGCTCGTGCTGGTCGCGGGCTTCATGCTGGCCAACACGCCCTTCGTGAAGCGCATCCTCACCCGCATCGCCGCGCTCGCCACCACGCCCGGCGGCGCGATCCTGCTCGTCACCCTGGTCTCGCTTACGGCGAGCTGGATCAACTGGGGCTTCGGGCTGGTGGTCGGCGCGCTCTTCGCCAAGGAACTCGCCCGCCAGATCCGCGTGGACTACCGCCTGCTGATCGCCTCGGCCTATTCCGGCTTCCTGGTCTGGCACGGCGGGCTCGCGGGCTCGATCCCGCTCTCGGTCGCCACGCCGGGCCATCCCTTCGAGGAAATCACCGGCATCATCCCCTCGAGCCAGACGATCTTCTCGACCTTCAACCTCGCCATCGTCGTGGCGCTCTTCGTCGCCGTGCCGCTGGTCAACCGGATGATGCTGCCCTCGGAAGCCGACAGCGTCTATGTCGACCCCGCGAAACTGGCCGAGCCCGAGCCCGACGACGGCTCGCTGCACCGCCCCTCGGACCGGCTGGAGACCAGCCGCACGCTCTCCTGGCTGATCGGCGCGGCGGGGCTCGCCTGGCTGCTCGCCTATTTCTTCGGCGGCGGCGGGCTGACGCTGAACGTGGTCAACTTCCTGTTCCTGACGCTCGCCATCATCCTGCACGGCACGCCGCGCCGCCTGCTCGCCTCGCTCAACGAAGGCATCAAGGGCGGGGCCGGCATCGTGATCCAGTTCCCCTTCTACGCCGGGATCATGGCGGTGATGGTCGGCTCGGGGCTCGCCACCACCATCTCCGACTGGCTGATCTCGTTCGCCAGCGCCGAGACCCTGCCGTTCTGGACCTTCCTAAGCGCCGGCATCGTCAATTTCTTCGTGCCCTCGGGCGGCGGGCAATGGGCCGTGCAGGGGCCGGTGATCCTGCCCGCGGCCCAGGCGCTCGGCACCGACATGGCCCGCGCCGCCATGGCGGTGGCCTGGGGCGACGCCTGGACCAACATGGTCCAGCCCTTCTGGGCCCTGCCGGTGCTGGCGATCGCCGGGCTGAACGCCAAGGACATCATGGGCTTCTGCCTGATCCAGCTGGTGCTCTCGGGCATCATCATCGCGATCGGGCTGACGTATCTCTGAGGGGAGGTGCCTGCAGCCGCAAATCAGCCAAGGTTGGGCCCTGCGTCAGCTCCGGCTATTCAGAACTCCCGTGCACCATGACTGAGGTGCGGAGATTCCGTTGAAGAAGTCGGCGGGAAGCGTCCCTTTGCCGCGCGTGGGACCAACGTCCGTGATGCGAAAAGCTGCAGACGCCTACGTCCAAGGGTTTTCCGTGCGCTATTCTATCTCCTGAGGCGGACACTTACCCGTGGAGCGCGCGGGCATCGAGGGACAGGGCGCGCGACACTCTCCGATCGAATCTGTTGCTCCGTCGCTGTCGAAATGACGCAGATCAATGCGCCTCGGCACAGAGCGAAATACGCAAACAACGGCCCTGCATCGTAGAGCAAAGGAGTTCTTCAGGATGCAACGCGTCTTCCCTTTCGCCGTGTTCAAGTTTGCATTGGCCGCCGCACTGCTGTTCCTGACGGTTCAGAGCGCGCCGGCTGAGATCACCAAGAAGGCATACATCGAACTGTGGACCCGCACCTGCAAGATGGGAGCTACAACGCATAATATTAGTCTGCCGGCAAACGAACTCGCCATTGTGAAAGCCGACCTCGACAACATGCACTTCCTCGAGTCTGTTTGGTACGCCAACTACGAAACAAAGAAGGGCTTCGGAATGAAGTTGCCTGCTTACCCGTCCTGGATAGAAAAGAAGTGCCGCTGCGCTGCCGAGTTTATCGCACCCAGGAAAAACAAACTGGGCGGGCCAACCAGCGCCGACCTAGTTTCGAAGGTCTCTGAGCAATGCATGGCCGACTAGGTGCTTCCGAGGCGGCGCTCGGCGATCCGCGAGCATGCACGTCAAGCGCCCAGTTGAGACGCTTCAACCCACCTGATTGATTCTTGGACGCGCCGGGGCTTCCGGGGATCACGCGAAGGACCGAAGCCCCAACGAACGTTGACAGCCGGTTAACGGCGGGACCACTCTGTCATCTAAATCAACAAGTTACGCGCTCGTGCGCGCGCGCACAGTCGCGCTCGGGGCCGCCGACCCTCAGCACCCAATCGCCAGCGGGATGATCTGGTCCTGGCAGAAGCGCACCGGCGTCGCGCCCGAGAGGCTCACGGTGACCCGGAAGGCCGCGAGGGTCGCGCCGGGATGCGGCCAAGGCGGCCCCTCCGGCCGACGGCCGGGCTGCGGGAAGGAGCCGCCTTTCATCAATATTACTAGCCGGAATGCCACTCATCGTGTTTTATGAAGGCGAGGTGGCGTATGGAGGTACCCGCCGTGCAGAACGCTCTCACCGCCGCGCTGCTGCTGGCGGCCTGCGCCTCGAGCCAGGCCTCAGCGCAGGACTTCACGCCGGAAGAAGACACTTATGCGACGCCTGCGCGTCCCTATTCGCCCTACGTCGACCAGCACTTTCCGCAGAACGTCTATTTCGGCGACACGCATCTGCACACGGCCTGGTCGGCGGATGCCGGCATGGGCGGCGCGACGCTGGGGCCGGACGAGGCCTACAGGGTGTCGCGCGGCGAGGTGATCCAGAGCCAGGCGGGCGGCCCCTTCAAGCTGATTCGTCCGCTCGATTTCATCGTCGTGGCGGACCATGCCGAGAACATCGGCCTTGCCGATTTCCTGCAGCGAAGCGACCCGCTCGTGCTCGAGAGCGAGACCGGGCGGCGCTGGAACGAGATGATGAAATCCGGCGACGGCTACAGGGCCTTCATCGAATGGGTCGACGGAAACGGCCGCGGCGAGGACCAGATCGGCAGCTCCGCGATGATGGCCTCGGTCTGGGAGAAGGTCGTCGACAATGCCGAGAAATACTATCAGCCGGGCGTGTTCACCACCTTCATCGGATTCGAATGGACCTCCGGGCCGGGCGGCAACAACCTGCACCGGAACGTGATTTTCCGCGACGGCGGGGAGCGTGCGGGGCAAGTGCTGCCCTATTCGACCTACGACAGCGACGATCCCGAGGATCTCTGGGCCTATCTCGCGAATTACGAAGCCCGGACCGGCGGGCAGGCGCTCGCGATCCCGCATAACGGCAACCTCTCGAACGGCATGATGTTCATGCTCGAGACGCTGGACGGCGCGCCGTTCGACGCCGATTACGCGACGCGCCGCCAGACCTGGGAGCCGCTCTACGAGGTGACCCAGCCGAAGGGCACCGGCGAGGCGCATCCGCTCCTGTCGCCCGATGACGCCTTCGCGGACTTCGAGATCATCGACGCCTCGAATCTCTCGGGCAGCGAGCCGAAGGCCCCGGAGATGATCCGGACCGAATACGCGCGGCAGGCGCTGAAGGACGGGCTGGCGGAGGAGGCGCGGCTGGGCGTCAACCCGTTCAAGTTCGGGATGATCGGCTCGACCGACGCCCATAACGCCATCCCGTCGACCCGGGAGGAGAACTGGTTCGGCAAGGCCTATATCGTGGAGCCGTCGCCGCACCGCCGCGACGGGGTGCTGATCGAAAGCCAGGTGGATCCGGCCTATTCGATCTACGACATCGACCTCGGCGCCTCGGGCCTCGCGGCCGTCTGGGCGACGGAGAACACGCGCGAGGCGATCTGGGACGCAATGAAGCGCCGGGAGGTCTTCGCGACGACCGGAACGCGCCTGCGCGTGCGCGTCTTCGGCGGCTGGGATTTCGACGCGGCCGAAGTGCTGCGCCCGGATTTCGCCGAGCAGGGCTACGCCCGCGGCGTGCCGATGGGCGGCGACCTCCTCCCGGGCCCCGAAGGCGCGGCGCCGAGGTTCATGGTCCGCGCGCTGCGCGACCCGGACGGCGCGAACATCGACCGCATCCAGATCGTCAAAGGCTGGCTCGATGCGAACGGCGCGACGCAGGAGCGCGTCATCGACATCGCCTGCGCCGACCGCGCGATCCTGGACGGCGCCTGCGACGGCGATGTGGGCAACACGGTGGACGTGGCGGAGGCGACCTATACCAACGACATCGGCCAGGCGGCGCTCGGCGGCTATTGGGAGGATCCGGATTTCGATCCGTCCCGGCGCGCCTTCTACTATGCCCGCGTCATCGAGATCCCCACGCCGCGCTGGACGGCCTATGACGCCCGCTTCTTCGGCATCGAGATGCCCGAGGGCACGCCGATGACGGTCACCGACCGCGCCTATACATCGCCCATCTGGTACACGCCGGGCTGACGGCGAAGCGCGCCGCGCTAGACCCGGCCGCCCGGCGCCGCGCCGAGATAGGCGGCGAGTTCCGGCGGTGGATCGGCGAAGAGCCGGGCGGTCTCCACCGGCGGTGCGGCGCGGCCGCCGTCGACCAGCACCACCCGCTCCGCGATGCGGCGGGCATCCTCGGGGGCATGGCTGACCATCAGGAGCGTCGCGCCCTGCTCGGCACGGATGCGGGCGACGAGGTCGAGCATCTCGGCGCGCAAGGCAGGCCCGAGGGCGGCGAAGGGCTCGTCGAGCATCAGGATCGGCCGGGCGCGCAGCAGCGCGCGGGCGAGCGCCACCCGCCCGCGCTCGCCGCCCGAGAGCTGGGCCGGAAGGCGCGCGCCCTTGCCCGCGAGCCCGACCTCGGCCAGCGCCGCCTCGACCCGCGCCCAGCCGTCCCGGCCGAGCCGCAGGTCGGGCCTGAGCCCGAGCCCGACGTTGCGCGCGGCGGTGAGATGGGGAAAGAGATTGTGCTCCTGGAAGAGCAGCGTGACCGGGCGATCGGCCGGGGCGCGGCCGGTGAGATCCGCGCCCTCCCAGAGGATGCGCCCGCTGACCGGCGCGACGAAGCCCGCGATGGCGTTCAGGATCGTGCTCTTGCCCGCGCCCGAGGGGCCGATCAGCGCGGTGGAGGAACCCGCCGCGAGGGCGAGATCGGCGGTCAGCCGCCAGTTCTCCTGGGCGATCTCGACCCCCTCAAGCCGGAGCATTCGGCCGCCCCCCGCGATCGAAGATCCAGAAGAGCGCATAGGTAAGCGCGACCAGGACCAGCGCCACGCCCGAGGCCGCCTCCATGCGGTAGCCCGCCATCAGGCGCTGCATCAGGAGCGGCAGGGTCGCCACCTCGGGCGGCGCGAAGAGCGCGATCACGCCGAGATCGCCCATGGAGAGCGCCGCGGCGATCCCGGCCGCGAAGCCCGCCGGGCGGCGCAGATGCGGCCAGGTCACCAGCCGCAGCCGGGCGGCGCCGGTGATGCCGAGGCTCTCGGCGAGCCGCCCGTCGCGCATCCGCGCCGCCGCCAGCGCCGGCAGCAGCGCCCGCAGCACGAAGGGCAGCGCCATGGCGGCATTGACCGTCGCGGTCACCGGCAGGGCGAGCGCGAAGGGATCGGCGAGCGGGCGGATGGCGATGAAGAGCCCGGTGCCGATCACGAAGGGCGAGGCGGCGAGCGCAAGCAGCGCGAAGCCCTCGATCGCCCGGCCGCCACCGCGGGCGCGGCGCGCGTCGATCAGCGCGGCGAGTGCTGCGCCGAGCGCGAGCGCGAGCGCGGCGGAGACGAGCGCGACCCCGAGGCTGCGCGCCGCCGCCGGCCAGACCACCGCGGGCAGGCCGGCGGCGAGCGCGAGGAGGCCGCGTGCGGCCACCGCCGCCAGCGGCAGGCCGACGAAGAGCGCGAGCGCACCGAGCACCAGGGCATCGAGCGCGCGCAGGCCGGGGCTCTCGGCGTCCCAGCGGCGCACGGCCCCTCCGAGCGAGGCGCCGAAATCGGCCTCCGCGGCGAAGCGCAGCGCCAGCGCCGCGATCGCGGCGCAGAGCCCGAACTGGATCAGCGCCAGCCAGGCGGCGCGGCCGAGGTCGAAGTCGAAGCGCAGCGCCTGGTAGATGGCGAGTTCCACCGTCGTCGCCCGCGGCCCGCCACCGAGCGTCAGCGCGACGGCGAAGGAGGTCATGCAGAGCAGGAACACCAGCACGAAGGCGCCGGGCAGCACGCCGCGCAGCATCGGCGCCTCGATGCGCCGGGCGACGTCGCCGGGCGCGAGGCCGAGCTGGGCGGCGAGGCGGAAATGCTCGGGCGGGATCGCGAGCCAGCCCTGGAGCACCAGCCGCGTGCAGAGCGGAAGGTTGAAGAACACATGCGCCAGCACCACCCCGGTCAGCCCGTAGATGTCGAGCCCGGGCGCGCCGAGGCTCTCCAGCGCCCGACTCGCCAGCCCGGCTCGGCCCCAGATCGCCAGCAGGCCGAAGACGGCGACGATTGCCGGCAAAAGGAACGGCGCCCCGGTCAGGGCGATCAGCGCGGTCCGGCCCGGGAAGCGTCGCCGCGCCAGCGCCCGCGCCGCCGGCACGGCGAGCGCGGTGCTGAGCACGGCCGACAGGAAGGCCTGGGTCAGCGTAAAGCGCAGCGCCGCCCATTCCGCGGGGCCGAGCGCCCGGCCCGGCTCGGCGCGGGCGAGCAGGACCGCGACGCTGCCGAGCGTGAGTGCCGCGACCAGCGCCAGCGCCAGCCCGCCGCCGGCGAGCCGCAGGAGGCCTAGCGGCTGAGCGCTTCGAGCCATGCGCCGACCGCCGGGTCGCGCAGCGCCTGCGCCTCCTCGGGGGAGAAGAGCAGCGCCTTCTCGGGCCGGGGCAGATCCGCGAAGCCCTCCGGCAGCCCGGCCTCGGGCAGCCTGGCGGGATACATCCAGTTGGTCGTCGGGATCACCCCCTGGAAGCCATCGGTCAGCATGAAGTCGAGGAAGGCGCGCGCCAGCTCCGGCTGGTCGCTCGAGGCGGTGACGCCGGCCACCTCCACCTGCATGTAATGGCCCTCGGAGAAGATCGCGGCCGCCTTGGCGGGATCGCCGTCGGCGACGGCGTGATAGGCCGGCGATGTGGTGTAGGCGAGCGCCATGTCGACCTCGCCGTTGAGGAACAGCCCGTAGCCTTCCGACCAGCCCGGGGCCACGGTGACGATGTGGTCGGCGAGCCCGGCCCAGATCGCCGGGGCGCGCTCGCCATAGGCGGCCTCGACCCACATCACCAGCCCGAGACCGGGGGTGGAGCTGCGCGGATCGAGGATGACGATATCGGCGTCCGAGGCGATCAGCGCCTCGAAGCTCGTCGGCGGCTCCGGCATCCGCTCGCGGTCGTAGACGAAGGCGAAATAGCTCCAGTCGTAGGGCAGGAAATAGGGATCGTCCCAGGCGACGGGCAGGTCGAGCTCCGGCAGCTCGCGCCCGTGCGGCGCGAAGAGCCCGGTGGCGGCGGCCTCGGCGGTGAGGTTGGTGTCGAGGCCGAGCACGATGTCGGCTTCGGTATGCTCGCCCTCCAGCCGCAGCCGCGAGAGCAGCGCCGCCCCGTCCCCGGCGCCGACGAAGCGGAGGGTGCAGTCGCAGATCGCCTCGAAATTCTCCGCGATCGCCGGGCCGGGGCCCCATTCGGCGACGAAGCTCTCGTAGGTATAGACCACCAGCTCCGGCTTGTCCTGGGCGGCGAGCGGCCCGGCGGCGAGCGCGAGTCCGGCGGCGAGAAGCCCCTTCTGCATGATATCCTCCTTCGCTGGCGGCGAAGACGGGCAATGCGGGCTGACACATCGCGCCTTCCCTCCGCCGGCATGATCCGGTTCAGGTTCGACGGGTCGCGCGAACGCATCTCAGCCCGGCCGATGCCGGACCCCCCGAGGCCGCGCGCAGGATATGCCGGCAGCCGTCAGGCGCAAGCAGATTCGCGGCGGCACCGCCACGAGACGAGGGCAGCGCCCGGCCCGGGCGGAAGCGAAACGCCCGCGTCGGGCCGGAGGCACGCCTTCGGCGTGACGGGGCGGGGCGGGCGCTTGTCTATTCACAGCATGGCTTTGATCGTAGGATCGAAGCCGTTGCCCGCCTGCCATCTGGCGGGTAGCGGTGGGGGCGGATCGCAGGGCGCGGCGCCATTTGATCCATGTCAAAGCGAATGGAATCGGCTAAACTGAGAATTTCCGCATCGATACGGTGACCAGGGGAGGAAATCATGCACTTGAAATTCGTCTCCGCGCCCGCCTTGGCGCTTCTGCTCACCATCGCCGCTCCCGCCGTCGCCCAGGTCCAGCTGGGCCACGCCACGGCGGAGAAGCTGACGGCGCTCGGCATCGACACCTCGCTCGTCGTCGATGACGACGACGTGGGGTATATCAACCAGATCCTCGCCTCGGATGCGGACGACGCAACGAAGCAGGCGGAGATCATGAAGCTCCTCGAGGAGAACTAGCCGCTTTCTTCGGGAGGGGTATCGCGAGCGCGATTGGCGCTTGCATGAGCGACAGAAACCTGGGCGCCTCCAGAGATGGAGCGCCCTTTTTGCTCCGCGGCCGCCTCGAATCATGGCAGGGGGATCTTGATGTTAGGGAACGACATGACAAACAGACGAAGCCTCAGGCTCTTCGTGCCGATGATTGCCGGCGCTTTCCTGGCGGCGGCCCCGGCGCTGCACGCGCAGGAGGCGGAGAAGCCCAACATCCTGATCATCTGGGGCGACGACATCGGCCAGTACAACACCAGCGCCTACAACCGCGGCATGATGGGCTACCGGACGCCGAACATCGACCGGGTGGCGGCGGAGGGCGCGCTCTTCACCGACTGGTACGGCCAGCAGAGCTGCACCGCCGGACGCGCCGCCTTCATCACCGGCCAGTCGCCGATCCGCACCGGCCTGACCAAGGTCGGCCTGCCGGGCGCGCCGGAGGGGATGATGGTGGAGGACCCGACGATCGCCGGGCTCCTCAAGCCGCTCGGCTACGCCACCGGCCAGTTCGGCAAGAACCACCTCGGCGACCGCGACGAGATGCTGCCCACCAACCACGGCTTCGACGAGTTCTTCGGCAATCTCTACCACCTCAACGCCGAGGAGGAGCCCGAGAACCCCGATTATCCCCAGAACCCGGAATTCCGCGAGCGCTTCGGGCCGCGCGGCGTCATCCGTTCCTCCGCCGACGGCGAGATCGAGGATACAGGCCCGCTGACCCGCAAGCGCATGGAGACGGTGGACGAGGAGACCACGGCGGCGGCGCTCGATTTCATGCAGCGCGCCCATGACGAGGGCAAGCCGTTCTTCGTCTGGTGGAACTCCACCCGCATGCACATCTTCACCCACCTGCCCGCCGCGTGGGAGGGCAAGACCGGCTACGGCATCTATGCCGACGGCATGGCCCAGCACGACGCCGACGTGGGCCAGCTCCTCGACAAGCTCGACGAGCTCGGCATCGCCGAAAACACCATCGTGATGTATTCCACCGACAACGGCGCTGAGACCTTCACCTGGCCCGACGGCGGCACCACCATGTTCAGGGGCGAGAAGGCCACCCAGTGGGAGGGCGGCTTCCGGGTGCCGGCGATGATCCGCTGGCCCGGCGTGATCGAGCCCGGCACGGTGATCAACGACATGGCGGCGCATGAGGACATGCTGCCGACCCTGCTCGACGCCGCCGGCGAGCCGGGCATCAAGGAACAGCTGCTCGAGGGCGGCGTGCAGGCGATCGGGCGCGAATACC
>JACKKC010000018.1 GCA_020637615.1 Rhodovulum sp. | reverse complement strand
GTTTCGGTCGTCCCGAGGGGGTATATCCATGAAAGTCATCGTGCTCGGCGCCGGCGTCATCGGCGTCACGACCGCCTGGTATCTGGCGCGGCAGGGCGCCGAGGTGCTGGTGCTCGACCGCCAGTCCGGGCCGGGCATGGAGACGAGCTTCGCCAATGCCGGCGAGCTCTCCTACGGCATGACCTCGCCCTGGGCGGCGCCCGGCGTGCCGAAGAAGGCGGTGCAATGGCTCTTCATGCGCCACCGGCCGCTCTTCATCTGGCCGATGATCAGCCCGCGCATGTGGGCCTGGGGCCTGCGCATGCTGATGAACTGCAACCCCGAGGCCTATCGGCGGAACAAGAGCCGCATGGTGCGGATCTCGAACTACAGCCGCGACGCGCTGACCGACCTGATGGCCGAGGTGCCGCTGGATTTCGACCAGCGCGAGCAGGGCACGCTGCAGGTCTTCCGCACCGAGAAGCAGGTCAAGGCGTCGAAGGCCGACCAGGAGGTGCTGGCGGAATTCGATTCGCCCTTCGAGGTGCTCGACCGCGACGGCTGCATCGCCGCCGAGCCGGGACTCGCCCATGTCTCGGAGAAATTCGTCGGCGGCCTGCGGCTCCTGGCCGACCGCACCGGCGATTGCCGGATGTTCACCCTCGCGCTGGCGGAGAAGGCGAGGGAGCTCGGCGTCACCTTCCGCTACGGGGTCACCATCCAGTCCTTCGCGGTGGAGGCCGACCGGATCGTGGGGGTCGAGACCGACACCGGGCGCGAGACGGCGGACCGCTATGTCTGCTGCCTGGGGCCCTATGCGCCGATCGTGCTGCGGAGCGTCGGCATCCGCCTGCCGATCTATCCGATCAAGGGCTATTCGATCACCCTGCCGGTGAAAGATCCCGAGGCGGCGCCGCAATCGACGCTGATGGACGAGACCCACAAGGTGGCGATCACCCGCCTCGGCGACCGGATCCGCGTGGCGGGCCAGGCGGAGATCATCGGCTACAACCGCAAGCTCGGGAGCAGCGCGACCGATACCGTGCGCTATGTCGTCAACGACCTCTTCCCGAAGGGCGGCGATCTCGCCCGCGCCGAAGGCTGGACCGGGTTGCGGCCGATGACCCCGGACGGCACGCCGGTGATCGGGCCGACCCGCTACGACAACCTCTATCTCAACACCGGGCACGGGACGCTGGGCTGGACCATGTCGGCCGGATCGGGGCGCGCGGTCGCCGATGCGGTGATGGGCCGCGACCCGGAGATCTCCTTCGACGGCCTGACCGCGGAGCGCTTCGGGCAATAGGAGAAGGGTCGCGGCTTCGTGTGATCCCGCGTCGCCTCCCATTCCGCGCAGGCTGAATGGTTTCCAGCCCGATCGACCCGTGGCGATCGGACCGCGCCGGCCCTGCCGGGGGCCGGCGCGCTTTGCGCACCGTCCAGGGCCGACCCGTCCCGATCCTCAACCGATGATGAGGCTGCACCTCCCTCGCCCTGCGGCTTGCGCCTCCGGGCGACCGGACCGGGCAAGGCGCCACCGGCGCCTCGCCTTTTCGGTCCGGGGGCATGCTGCGCGGGCCGCGCGGGGCGCGGCCTTCCCGCGAGGCCCGGCCTCGTCGCCGCTTCGGTCAGGTGGAAGGGCCGCCGGCGACACTCCTGCTCATGGTGTGCAGCAATCGCGCGGCCAGTCGCGCCGTGCGCGCGTCCACATCCAGGCCGGGGCTGAGTTCCGCGATATCCGCGACGGCGAGCTTGCCGCTGTCGCGCACCGATTCGATCAGCGGCTCGATCACCTCCACGGCGACGCCGCGCGCCGCCGGGGCGCTCACGCCCGGGGCCACCGCCGCGGGGAAGACGTCGAGGCAGGTGGTCATGTAGATCAGGTCGCATCCCGCGAGGAAGCCCGCGAGCTCCTGCCGGGCTGCGTCGAGATCGGCCAGCGTCATGTCCCTGTCGAGCCGGAAGCGGACGCCGAATTCCTCGGCCCGTTCGAAGAGATTGGCGGTGTTGGCGGCCTGGCTCACGCCGAAGCAGAGATAGCGGAAGGGCCAGCTGCGCTCGGCGCAGGCACGGGCGATCTGCGCAAAGGGCGTTCCCGAGGAGATCACGAATTCCGGGCTGCGCAGGTCGAAATGCGCGTCGAAATTGACGATGCCGATGACCGGCGCGGCCGGGAGGGTTTCGGCATGGCGGGCCAGCCCCAGCCAGGAGCCATAGGCCATCTCGTGCCCGCCGCCCATCACCAGCGGCAGATGCCCGCCGCGCAGGGCTCCGGCGACCGCATCGGCGAGCGCATCATGGGCGGCGTCGAGATCGCCGTCGGCGCAGGCGATGTCGCCCGCGTCATAGACCGGCGCCGCGGAATGCCAGGCGAGCGGCCCGAGCGCCTTGCGAATGGCGAGCGGCCCGTCGACCGCGCCCGGCCGGCCCTTGTTGCGCCGGACCCCCTCGTCGGAGCGGAAGCCGATCAGCACCCGGCCCGGCGGGGAAGCCTCGCCGAGCGGCGCGACGACCTGGTGCCAGCGCTCCGTCCGGGGCTCGGGATCGACGCGCCCGGTCCAGAGGCTCATGTCAGGCTGCATCGCGCATCTCCCCGGCGAGCACCCGCTGCCGCAGGCGCGCGGGCCCGAAGGCATAGGCGAGCTCCGCCGGCTGCTCCACCTCCCAGAGGCAGAGATCGGCCTGCATGCCCGGCGCGATGGTGCCGACCCGGTCGCCGAGGCCCAGCGCCCGCGCGCCATTGGCGGTGATGCCGCGCAGGGCCTCGGTGGGGGTCAGCTGGAAGAGGGTGCAGGCCATGTTCATCATCAAAAGGATGCTCGAGAGCGGCGAGGTCCCGGGATTGACATCGGTCGCCACCGCCATCGGCACGCCGTATTGCCGCAGGAGCGCGATGGGCGGGCGCTGGGTCTCGCGCAGGAAGTAGAAGGCGCCGGGCAGCAGGGTGGCCACGGTGCCCGAGGCGGCCATGGCCGCGACCCCGGCCTCGTCGAGATATTCGATATGGTCGACCGAGAGCGCGCCGTGGCGGGCGGCCATCGCGCTGCCCCCGAGGTTCGAGAGCTGCTCGGTATGGCCCTTGATCGCCAGCCCGTGCCGGGCGGCGGCCTCGAAGACCCTTTCGCATTGCGCCACCGAGAAGGCGATCGATTCGCAGAAGACGTCGACCGCATCGGCCAGCCGCGCCTCGGCGGCGGCCGGGATCATCTCCTCGCAGACCAGGGCGATGTAATCGTCGCTCCGCCCGGTGTATTCCGGCGGCAGGGCATGGGCGCCGAGTAGGGTCGGGGAGACCCGGATCGGGAGTTCCTCCCCCACGCGCCGCGCGACGCGCAGGAGCTTGAGCTCGGTCTCGAGGTCGAGCCCGTAGCCGGACTTGATCTCGATCGTCGTGACGCCTTCGGCCATCAGCGCGCGCAGCCGCGGCAGCGCCGCCGCGAACAACTCCTCCTCGGAGGCGGCGCGGGTGTGGCGCACGGTGCTCAGGATCCCGCCGCCGCGCCGGGCGATCTCCTTGTAGTCGGCGCCTTCGAGCCGCGCCTCGAATTCGGCGGCGCGGTTGCCGCCATAGACCACATGGGTGTGGCAATCGATGAGACCGGGGGTCATCACGCCCTGGCGCGCCACGATCTCGTAGCCCTCGAGCGAGGCCTCGCTCAGGCCCTGCGCCGGGACGACCTGCCGGATGGTATCGCCCTCGACGAGGACCGCCATGGGTTCCTCGTGCTGCATCCGGCCGTCGAAGAGCCGCACCCCCAGCCACGCCAGCCCGCTCGCCTTGTTCATTAGCCTTCCTCCCCTGTTCTTCGCTTGTCCCGGCAGCCGGACGGCGCGGTCCGGACGGGGCGCCCGGCGCCGCGGCCCGGAGGCCGGGCGCCGGGCGCGGATGGTCACGGCCGCAGCATCGGCATGTTGAGGCCCTTCTCGCGGGCGCATTCGATGGCGATCTCGTAGCCCGCGTCGGCGTGGCGATAGACCCCGGTCGCGGGGTCGTTCCATTCCACCCGCGCGATGCGCCGGTCGGCCGCCTCGCTGCCGTCGCAGCAGATCACGATGCCGGAATGCATGGAATAGCCCATGCCGACGCCGCCGCCATGGTGCAGCGACACCCAGGTCGCGCCGCCCGCCGTGGCCAGCATCGCGTTCAGGAGCGGCCAGTCGGCGACCGCGTCGCTGCCGTCCTTCATCGATTCGGTTTCCCGGTTCGGGCTGGCGACAGAGCCGCAGTCGAGATGGTCGCGGCCGAGCACGACCGGCGCCTTGAGCTCGCCGTCGCGCACCATCTTGTTGAAGGCGAGCCCGAGCCGGTGGCGGTCGCCGAGCCCCACCCAGCAGATGCGGGCCGGCAGCCCCTGGAAGGAGATGCGCTCGCGCGCCATGTCGAGCCAGTTGTGCAGGTGGGGATCGTCCGGGATCAGCTCGCGGACCTTGGCGTCGGTCTTGTAGATGTCCTCCGGATCGCCGGACAGCGCCACCCAGCGGAACGGTCCCTTGCCGCGGCAGAAGAGCGGCCGGATGTAGGCGGGCACGAAGCCGGGGAAGTCGAAGGCATTGGCCACGCCCTGGTCCTTGGCCTCCTGGCGGATGTTGTTGCCGTAATCGACGGTCGGAATGCCCTGGGCGTGGAAGTCCAGCATCGCCTGGACATGGACCGCCATGGATTTCCGCGCCTCGCGGGCGACCTTCTCCGGGTTGCTCTGGGCCTCCGAGCGCCACTGGCCCACGGTCCAGCCGATCGGCAGGTAGCCGTTGATCGGGTCATGCGCCGAGGTCTGGTCGGTCACGGCATCCGGCTTGATGCCGCGCCGGACCATGTCGGGCAGGATCTCGGCGGCATTGCCGAGCAGGCCGACGGAGACCACCCGGCCCTCGGCATGGGCGCGCTCGACGATCTCCAGCGCCTCTTCCAAGGTTCGGGCCTTCTCGTCCACGTAGCGCGTGCGCTTGCGGAAATCGATGCGGGTCTCGTCGCATTCGACGGCGATCATGCTGAAGCCGGCCATGGTCGCCGCGAGCGGCTGGGCGCCGCCCATGCCGCCGAGCCCGGCGGTGAGGATCCACTTGCCCTGGGTATTGCCGCCGAAATGCTGCCGCCCCATCTCGACGAAGGTCTCGTAGGTGCCCTGCACGATGCCCTGGCTGCCGATGTAGATCCAGGATCCGGCCGTCATCTGGCCGTACATCATCAGGCCCTTGCGGTCCAATTCGTGGAAATGCTCCCAGGTCGCCCAGCGCGGCACCAGGTTGGAATTGGCGATCAGCACGCGGGGCGCGTCCGTATGGGTCCGGAGCACCGCGATCGGCTTGCCGGATTGCACGATCAGGGTCTCGTCTTCCTCGAGGGTCTTGAGCGTGTCGAGGATCCTGTCGAAGCAGGCCCAGTTGCGCGCGGCGCGCCCGATGCCGCCGTAGACCACCAGCTCCTCCGGCCGCTCGGCGACGTCGGGATCGAGGTTGTTCTGGAGCATCCGGAACGGCGCTTCGGTGAGCCAGCTCTTGCAGGAGAGCTCGGTGCCCACGGGCGAGCGTATCACGCGGGTATTATCGAGACGGGGATCATTCATGGGTCGGTTTCCTCCTCAATTGGCAGTCGTCGTGGCGAAAGGGACAGCGGTCGTGGTTGCTCTATCCATGCACGTGCTCGCGTCAGAGTACCATCGCCGCAACCCATCCCGCCGCCAGCAGCGGCAGGTTGAAGTGCAGGAAGGTCGGCACGACGGTGTCCCACATGTGGTCGTGCTGGCCGTCGGCGTTGAAGCCGGCGGTCGGCCCGAGCGTCGAATCGGATGCCGGCGAGCCGGCGTCGCCCAGCGCCCCCGCGGTGCCGATGAGCGCCACGGTCGCGAGCGGCGAGAAGCCGAAGTTGATGCAGAGCGGCACGTAGATCACCGCGATGATCGGCACCGTCGAGAAGGACGAGCCGATCCCCATGGTGATCAGGAGCCCGACGAGCAGCATCATGAAGGCGGCGAGGCCCTTGCTGTCGCCGATCAGCGCGGTGGAGCCCTCGACCAGCGCCGAGACCTCGCCGGTCTCCTTCATCACGGCGGCGAAGCCCTGGGCGGTGACCATGATGAAGCCGACCAGCGCCATCATGCGCAGGCCGGTCACGAAGACGTCGTCCACCTCGTGCCACTTGAAGAAGCCGGAGCCGCTGAGCACCGCGAAGCCGATCAGGCCGCCCAGCATCATCGAATCGGTGGCGAGCTGGGTCACCAGCGCCGCGACGATGCCGAGGATGCTCAGGGCGATCTGGCCCGTGGTGAGCGTGGTCGAGACCGCGACCTTCTCGTCCCGGGCGCCGACGCCCTTGACCTCGTAGGTGCGCGGCTTGCGGTAGCTGATCAGCACGGCGATCAGCACGCCCGCCACCATTCCCAGCGACGGGATCACCATGGCAAGCGGGATCGACGAGGCGTCGATGGCGAAATCGAACGCTTCACCCGCGATATTGATGTTCTCGCCAAGGATGTTCTGCTGATAGACGGCGCCGAAGCCCACCGGCAGCAGCATGTAGGGCAGGATCAGGCCGCAGGTCACGGCGCAGGCGGCCGCCCGGCGGTCGAGCTTGATGCGGTCCATCACCTCGAGCAGCGGCGGCACCAGGATCGGGATGAAGGCGATGTGGACCGGGACGATGGTCTCGGCCAGGCTGGCGCAGAGCAGCAGCGCCCCGCAGAGCAGCATCTTCGCGTAGAAGATGTTCCGCCCGCCGGGCTCGGCGCCGATGGCGCCGACGATCTTCTCCGCGAGCAGATGCGTGATGCCCGAGCGCGACAGCGCCACCGCGAAGGCGCCGAGCAGCGCGTAGGACAGCGCGATCGTCGCGCCGTTCCCGAGACCGCCCTCGAATGCAACGATCACGTCACCCACGCTCATCCCGGCGCTCATCCCGCCAGCGAACGTGGCGATGATGAGCGCCAGGATCACCGGAACGCGCACCAGGCTCAAGGCCATCATCACGATGACGGCCAAGACGATTGAATTCATCGAACTCTCCCTCCCCTTTTCATCTTCGTCCCTCGCCGGCCCCTTGGTCGCCTGCATCGCTCATCGGCGGGCGCAGGGCCGGGTTTCTCTCAGTTGAAGGCTTCGGCGGCCGTCCTCTCGCCCGACACCGGGCCAGCCGCCTTCCGCGGCTCCCGCCGGTGGCGGGAACCCTGTTTCATCGCATCGTGCCGGCCGCTCTAGCGGCTCGGCGTGTCGCGCGGCTTAGGTATCGGCGCCGAAGCTCGGCAGCAGGTCCTGCGGCACCAGCGCATTCAGGATGCGTTCCTTGATGAGCTCGTTGGCGGCCGCGATGTCGGGGTGGAAGAAGCGGTCCCTGTCGTAGAAGGGAACCTTCTCCCGCAGCCAGGCGCGCGCCTGCTCCAGCGGCTCGGTGGTCTTCATGCCCTCGCGGTAATCCATGCCCTGGGCGCCGCAGAGCCATTCGATGGCGAGGACCCCGCGGGTGTTCTCGGCCATGGCCCAGAGCCGGCGGCCGGCGGCCGGCGCCATGGAGACATGGTCCTCCTGGTTGGCCGAGGTGGGCAGGCTGTCGACGCTGCCCGGATGGGCGAGCGCCTTGTTCTCGGAGGCCAGCGCGGCGCTGGTCACGTCGGCGATCATGAAGCCCGAGTTGACGCCGCCGTCACGCACCAGGAAGGGCGGCAGGTCGCCGTTCATGTTCTTGTCCATGAAGAGCGAGATGCGCCGCTCCGAGAGCGCGCCGATCTCGGCCAGCGCCAGGGCGATGTTGTCCGCCGCCATGGCCACGATCTCGGCGTGGAAATTGCCGCCGGAGATGGCGTCGACATCCTCCGCGAAGATCAGCGGATTGTCCGAGACGGCGTTGCATTCGACCGTGAGCACCTCGGCGGCCTGGCGCAGCTGGGTCAGGCAGGCACCCATGACCTGGGGCTGGCAGCGCATGGAATAGGGATCCTGCACCTTGTCGCAGTCGCGGTGCGAGGCGCCGATCTCGCTCATGGCCCCGAGCAGGAACCGGTAGGCCGCGGCCGCGTCGATCTGGCCGCGGTGGCCGCGGATCGCGTGGATGCGCGCGTCGAACGGCCGGCGGGAGCCGAGCATGGCCTCGTTCGACAGGGCGCCGCAGACCACGGCGGCGGCGAAGAGATCCTCGGCCTCGAAGAGGCCGCGCAGGGCGAAGGCGGTGGAAACCTGGGTGCCGTTCAAGAGCGCGAGCCCTTCCTTGGGCGCCAGTTCCAGCGGCTCGAGGCCCGCGATCTTCAGCGCCTCGCGGGCGGGAAGGATCTTGCCGCCGTGGCGCGCCTCGCCCTCGCCGAGCAGCACCACGCTCATATGGGCGAGCGGGGCGAGGTCGCCCGATGCGCCCACCGAGCCCTTGCAGGGGATGCAGGGATAGACCTCGGCGTTGATCAGCGCGATCAGCGCCTGCAGGAGTTCGCGGCGGATACCCGAATGGCCGCGCCCGAGCGCGTTCACCTTGAGCACCATGATCAGGCGGACCATGGCGTCGTCGATGAGATCCCCGAGCCCGGTCGCATGCGACAGGACCAGCGAGCGCTGCAGGAGCTTCAGGTTCTCCCGCTCGATGCGGGTATTGGCCAGCAGGCCGAAGCCGGTGTTGATGCCGTAGACCGTCCGGTCCTCGGCGACGATCTGGTTGACGGCATCGACCGACGCCTGGACCGCGGCATCGGCGGAGCCATCCAGCCGGACCTCGACCGGCTCCTGGTAGATCCGCCGCGCCGCCGCCAGTGTCATGGCGCCGGGTCTGATTGCATAGCTGTACACGAGGTTCCTCCCGCTCCGATTTCGTATTTGACCCCCACACGTGCCGGCTTGACAGATCCGGAGACTGTTGCCCTTCTGCACGCGCATCCTTGGTAAAGATGCAAAGCAAGTGTCGTGCCAAGGCGTAACCCATTTACAGCAAACGGTTTTGTGTGCTGATGATACGATTGTGGATCACATCTTGTCGGTCCGTGATCAGGATCTGATCGATGATGTGGAGCTTCTGAGATGTCCCCTTCCGAGACCTTCAGCCTCCACGATGCCTTAGTGAAGGTCATCGTGGAAAAAAGCTACTCGCGAATAGCGGTCGCGGACCGGCACGGCGTCTTCCTAAACGTCGCCCCGAATTTCGCGGCGCTCTATGGCGGGACGGCGGAGGATTATGTCGGCTGCAGCGCCTTCGATCTGGAGAAGAGCGGCATCCTGACGCCTTCGGTCACCGCCAAGGTGCTGCGCGAGGACCGCGAGGTCCAGTTCATGCTGACGACCCGGATGGGACGCACGGTGCTGGCCCAGGGCTTTCCGGTCCGGGACGCGGCGGGGAGCATCGTCCAGGTCGCGAGCTTCTCCTACGACATGACCGACCTGCATATCCTCCGCGAGGAATACGAGTACCTGCAGCAGCGCTTCTACAAGCAGGACGGCGCCGCGCGGAGCCGGGGGGCGGAGTCCGAGATCACGCAGCCCATCGACCCGGCGATGCGGAGCATCTTCGAGCTGGTGTGGCGGGTGGCGAGGACGCCGGCCAGCGTGCTGTTCCTCGGGGAGACGGGCGTGGGCAAGACCATGTTCGCCCGCCTGGTGCACCAGCAGAGCGACCGCCGCACCGGCCGGCTGGTGGAGCTGAACTGCGCCTCGCTGCCGGGGAGCCTCGTCGAGGCCGAGCTCTTCGGCTACGAATCGGGCGCCTTCACCGGCGCGCGCCAGAAGGGCAAGGCCGGGCTGATCGAGGAGGCCAGCGGCGGGACGCTGTTCCTCGACGAGATCAGCGAGGCCTCGCTCGACGTGCAGGCCAAGCTGCTCAAGGCGCTCGAGGATCGCCGGATCATGCGGGTGGGCGCCACCAGGGAGCGGTCGGTCGATTTCCGACTGGTGGCCGCGACCAACGTGGATCTGGAGGCGCGGGTGGAAAGCGGGCAGTTCCGGCCCGATCTCTACTACCGCCTCAATGTCGTGCCCATCATCATCCCCCCGCTGCGCCAGCGGCAGAAGGACCTTCCCAGCCTGATCGATCACCTCTGGGCGAAGATCGACAAGCGCTATGGCGGCGGCAAGGTGCTGGAATCCTCGCTGATCGAGTCGCTCCTGCGCTACCACTGGCCGGGGAACGTCCGGGAGCTGGAGAACGTGCTGGAGCGATTGTACGTCACGGAGACCGGCCCGAGGATCGGCTCGGACCGGGCGATCCGGGGGCTCCTGTCCGGGATGGCGGCGCCGCCCCTGCCCGAAGCCTCGGCGCCCGCGCCCGAGGGGCGGGCGGAGCCGCTGCCCAAGGTCCTCGCCCGGGTGGAGCGCCAGCTCCTCCAGGACGCCCAGAAGCGCCATTCCTCGACCTACGAGATGGCCGCGAGCCTCGGCATCAGCCAGCCGTCGGTGGTCCGCAAGCTTCGGAAACACGGGTTGTAGCGGCTGGCAGGCGACGCCGGGCGCGCCTGGCGCCATCATCCCACCCGGCGGGCACCGCCGGGCAGTATCCGTGTTTGGTCAAGGCCTGGTTGGCTGCCAGAGTCTGTCTTCGCCGAGAAGGACGTTGGCGAGGACGAGGAGGTTGCGCATCACGGCGGTGACGATGACCTTCGGCGGCTTGCCGCTGGTGGCCATGCGCTGCGCCTTGGCCTTGAGCCCGGCGTTGCAGCGCATGGCCACCAGCGCCGGCATGTACAGCGCGCGGCGCAGTCCCGGGCGGCCGCCGCGGATATGGGCCTGGCCCTGGGTCTTGCCCGACTGGCGGGGGACCGGGGCGAGGCCGGCGAGGCTCGCGGCCGCCTTGCCCGAGAGCGTGCCGAGCTCGGGCATGTCGATCAGGATCTCGGCGGCGGTGACCGGGCCGATCCCGGGGATCGAGCGCAGGATGGCGGCGCGCCGGGCGAGGCCGGGATCGGCGGCGATGCGGGCGGCGATCCCGGCATCGAGGGCGGCGAGCTGGCCCACCAGCAGGCGCTCGCGGGCGCGGGCGAGCCGGCCGAGCAGCGCGTTCGCGGGGGTCCGGGTGCGCTCGCGGGCGAGATCGCGGGCGAGCGCCCGCCGGGCGGCCAGCAGGTCCTTGAGCGCGCGGAGGTTTTCGGGCGCGGCCGGCTGCGCCTCCAGCGCCAGCGCCGCCGCCATCCGTGCCAGCATCTCCGCGTCGATCCGGTCGGTCTTGGCCAGCCGGCCGCAGCTCTCGGCGAAGCGGCGCGCCCGGAGCGGGCTCGCCTTGTAGAACGGCAGACCCGCGGCGGCGAGCGCCCGCTCGAGCCCGCGGTGGTAGATCCCGGTCGCCTCGAAGATGACCAGCGGCGCGCCCAGGTGGCGCAGCCAGCGCACCAGCCGCGCCCACCCGGCCCGGTCGTTGCCGAAGCTCCGCGCCTCGCCGCTGGCCAGCGCGTGCGCGTCCAGCCGGTCTTTCGAGACGTCGATGCCGAGCGTATCCTGCATGGGTCTCTTCCTTTCCTGATCTTGTCTTCGAGCCCGAGGCTCAGCTATCCGTTCAGGCCTTGGAAAAGACGGGGCCGATCAAACTGCCCGGCGGCACTCGCTGCCCAGCGCCCTGCGATCCGACCCCGCCGCCGTCCGCCACCCCGGGGTGGCGGACGGCGGCTCCGACCCTAAGGCCGAAGCCGCACGCAGAATAGACAAGCGCCCGCCCCGCCCCGTCACGCCGAAGGCGTGCCTCCGGCACGACGCGGGCGCTCCGCTCCCGCCCGGGCCGGGCGCTGCCCTCATCTCATGAAGGGACGGTCGAAGAAGAAAGCATGATCTCCCGATGCGATGGCCCCGGGTCGGGACGGGACGGCTCCGGAGGACACGCGCCCAGCTCCGCCCAAGCGCATCACGCAGCCCTCAGCGCCCCGCCCAGGCCTTCAGTCGCGCGAGCCCCTCGTGGATGTCCGCGGTGGCGGCGGCATAGGAGAAGCGCAGCGTCCCCGAGCCGCGCCGCGGATCGAAATCGAGGCCCGGCGTCACCGCCACGCCGGCCTCGGCGAGGATCTGTGCCGCCAGCGCCCGGCTGTCGCTGGTCATGTCGCTGACATCCGCATAGACGTAGAAGGCCCCGTCCGGCGGCGCGATCCGGTCGAACCCCGCCTCGGGCAGCCCCGCGAGCAGCAGCGCCCGGTTCGCGCGATAGACCGCGAGATTCGCCTCGAGCTCCTCGGTGGCGTCGAGCGCGGCCAGCGCCGCCACCTGGCTCGCATGCGGGGCGCAGATGAAGAGGTTCTGCACCAGCCGCTCCACCCGCCGCACATGCGCCTCGGGCACCACCATCCAGCCGACCCGCCAGCCGGTCATGGAGAAGTACTTGGAGAAGGAATTGATGACATAGACCTCGTCGGAGATCTCCAGCGCCGAGACCGCCCGCGCGCCATACTGGATCCCGTGGTAGATCTCGTCGGAGACGAAGGCGATCCCGAGTTCCTGCGCCCGCCCGACCAGCGCCGCGAGTTCGGGGCGCGCCAGCATCGTCCCGGTCGGATTGGCCGGCGAGGCCACCAGCACCCCGGCGAGATCGGCCCCGAGATCCCCCGGCGCGGGCTGGAACCGCGCTTCCGGCCCGGTCGGGATCCCGACCGGCACCAGGTCGAGCGCCCGGAGGATGTTGCGATAGCTCGGATAGCCGGGCTCGCCGATCGCCACCCGCTCGCCCCGGTCGAAGAGGCTGGCGAAGGCGAGGATGAACCCCGCCGAGGAGCCCGCCGTCACCACCACCCGCCCGGGGTCGAGATCGAGCCCGTACCAGTCCCGGTAGAGCCGCGCGATCCGCGCCCGGAGCGCGGGAAGGCCGAGCGACACGGTATAGCCGAGCGGGCCGGCCGCCATCGCTCGCGCCACCGCCTCCCGCGCTGCGGCGGGCGCAGGCGTGCCGGGCTGGCCGACCTCCATGTGGATGATCGAGCGCCCCGCCGCCTCCGCGGCCCGAGCCGCCTCCATGACGTCCATCACAATGAAGGGATCGACCTCGCCCCGGCTTGAACTTCGCACCCTGGGTCTCCTAGGATCTGCCGCGCCCCCTTCAGCCATGATTTCCCGGCGGGCGCAACCGACGGAGACGACGACCTGCGGCTGCGCATTCTCCTGCTGGGCCTTCTTGCGCTCGCCGCCTCCCTATCGGGGGCGGCGGCGCAAAGCCTCGTGCGCGACGCCGAGGTCGAGCGCACGCTGGCGCGCATCGCCAATCCGGTCTTCCGCGCGGCCGGGCTCAACCCCGCTTCGGTGCATGTCTATATCGTCAACGACCGCGAGCTGAACGCCTTCGTGGCGGGCGGCCAGAACATCTTCCTCTTCACCGGCCTGCTCGCGCGCCTGGAGACGATCGACCAGCTGCGCGCGGTGATCGCCCACGAGACCGGCCATATCACCGGCGGCCACCAGGCGCGCCGCGACCAGGCGATGAAGGGGGCGCGCGGCATGGCGCTCATCGGCATGATCGGGGCGGCGGCGGCCACGGCGGGCGGCAGCCCCACCGCCGGGCTCGCCATCGCGAGCAGCAGCCGCCAGGCGGCCGAGCGCAGCATGCTCGCCCATAACCGCGCCGAGGAGGCCAGCGCCGACCAGGCCGGGATCCGCTACATGGCCGCGGCCGGCAGCGACCCGGCGGCCATGCTCGAGGTGCTCGACCTCTTCCGCGGGCAGGAGGCGCTGATGCCGTCGCGCATGGATCCCTATGCCCTGACCCACCCGCTCTGGAGCGAGCGCATCGCGCTCCTGGAGCAGAAGACCGCGGCCCTGCCCCATGGCGACGGGCCATCGCCCGAGGATGTCTACTGGCACGCCCGCATGGTCGCCAAGATCACCGGCTTCCTCGGGCGCCCGTCCGAAGTGGCAAGCCGCTATCCCGCCGGCGACGGCTCCGAGGCGGCCACGCTCGCCCGGGCGATCGCCGCGCACCGCCGCCCCGACCCGGCGCGCGCCGCCGCCCTGGCCGATACGCTGATCGCCGCGCGGCCCGAGGATGCCTATTACCACGAGCTGAAGGGCCAGTTCCTGCTCGAATCCGGCCAGGCCGGCGGGGCGGTCGCGGCCTATCGCGAAGCGGTCGCGCTCGCCCCCGACGAGCCCCTGATCCTCGCCGGCCTCGGCCGCGCCCTGCTCAACCTCGAGGATGGCGCGGCCGATGCCGAGGCCCGCGCGGTGCTGAGCCGCTCCGCGGCCCTCGACAAGGCGAATGCGGGCGTGTACCGCGACCTCGCGCTCGCCGAGGCGCGTCTCGGCGACGAGGGCGCGGCATCGCTCGCCACGGCGGAACGCTTCGTGCTCGAAGGCCGTTTCGCCGATGCCGAACGCCATGCGGCCCGCGCCGCCGGGCTGCTGCCCGCCGGCTCGCCGGGCTGGCTGCAGGCCCAGGATGTGATCACCGTCGCGCGCCGCGCGCAGAAGTGAGGTTGCCCATGCGATTCCCCTCCCTCCCGACCCTCGCGCTCCTGGCGGGCCTGGCCGCTGCGTCGCTCGCGGCGCCGGCGGCCCATGCCTCCGAGACGCTGTCGGAGGCCGATCGCGCGATGCTGCACGCCGAGATCCGCGCCTATCTGCTGGAGAACCCCGAGATCCTGCGCGAGATGGTCGCCCTGCTCGAGGAACAGGGACGCGCCGCCACCGCCGAGGCCGACCGCGACCTCGTCGCGGCCCATGCGGCGGCGATCTTCGACGACGGCTTCTCCTATGTGGGCGGCAACCCGGAGGGCAGCGTCACGGTGGTGGAATTCCTCGACTACCAATGCGGCTTCTGCCGGCGCGCCCATCCCGAGCTGACCCGGCTGATCGAGGAGGACGGCGACATCCGCTGGATCGTCAAGGAGATGCCGATCCTCGGCCCCGGCTCGGAACTGGCGGCCCGCGCCGCCATCGCCACCCTGCTCGCCGAGGGCCCCGAGGCCTACATGACGCTGCACCACCGGCTGATGGGCCTGCAGGGCCCGATCGACGACGCGGTGCTCGACGAGGAACTGACTGCCGCCGGCCTCGACCCGGCGGCGATCCGCGCCGGCATGGAGGGCGAGGAGGTGACCCGCCGGCTCGCCGGGACGCGCGCGCTCGCCCAGAGCCTCGCGGTCTCCGGCACGCCGACTTTCGTCTTCGGCGACCAGATGGTGCGCGGCTATCTCCCGCTCGACCAGATGCAGACCCTCGTGGCGGCGCTGCGCGAGAGCGAATGATCCCGACTCCACGGGGGAATTTCCGCACTTTCCTCTTTCGCGGGCGCAGCCTATAGATGATCCTGCCGGGACAGGGGCCGGCCAGGCCCGCACATAACAAGAACAGAACATGAGATGAGCAAGCGACCCCAGGACTCCGACGTCGATTTCATCCAGGCCCTGGCGGAGATGCTGCGCGCCAACGATCTCACCGAGATCGAGGTCAACCGCGAATACGGCGACGCCGACTCGCTGACCGTCCGCGTCGCCCGGCAGATACAGCATGCCGCACCGGTGCTCGCCGCGCCGGCGCCCGCGGCGGCCCCCGTCGCCCATGCCGCGGCAGCCGCCAGCGCGGCATCGACGCCGCCGCCGGCGCTCGACCCGACCGAGGATCCCGGCGTCGTGCCCTCGCCCATGGTCGGCACCGCCTATCTCCAGCCCGAGCCCGAGGCGCCGCCCTTCGTCAAGGTCGGCGATGCGGTGACCGAGGGCCAGACGATCCTCATCATCGAGGCGATGAAGACGATGAACCAGATCCCCGCGCCGCGCGCCGGGCGGGTCAAGCGGATCCTGGTGGAGGACGGCTCGCCGGTCGAATTCGGCGCCCCCCTGATCATCCTGGAATGACGCGGCCGAGGGCCCGGAGACCCCGATGTTCAAGAAGATCCTGATTGCCAACCGGGGCGAGATCGCGCTCCGCATCCACCGCGCCTGCAAGGAGATGGGCATCGCCACCGTCGCGGTGCATTCCACCGCCGACGCCCATGCCATGCATGTGCGCATGGCCGACGAGAGCGTCTGCATCGGCCCGCCGCCGGCGACGCAGAGCTATCTCTCGGTGCCGAACATCATCTCGGCCTGCGAGATCACCGGCGCCGAGGCGATCCACCCGGGCTACGGCTTCCTCAGCGAGAACGCCGCCTTCGTGCAGATCGTCGAGGATCACGGGCTGACCTTCATCGGCCCGACCTCCGAGCATATCCGGCTGATGGGCGACAAGATCACCGCCAAGGAGACCATGCGCGACCTGGGCGTGCCTTGCGTCCCGGGCTCCGACGGCGGCGTGCCGACCCTCGCGGCGGCGCAGCGCGTGGCCGGCGAGGTCGGCTTCCCCCTGATCGTGAAGGCGACCGCCGGCGGCGGCGGCCGCGGCATGAAGCTCGCCCGCGGCCCCGAGGATCTCGCCCAGGCCTTCCAGACCGCGCGCTCCGAGGCCAAGGCCGCCTTCGGCAACGACGAGGTCTATCTCGAGCGCTACCTCGGCCGGCCGCGCCATATCGAGATCCAGGTCTTCGGCGACGGCAAGGGCCATGCGGTGCATCTCGGCGAGCGCGACTGCTCGCTCCAGCGCCGGCACCAGAAGGTGTTCGAGGAGGCGCCCTCCCCGGTCATCGACGCCGCGACCCGGGCGCGCATCGGCAAGATCTGCGCCGAGGCGGTGGCGCGCATCAACTACGCCGGCGCCGGCACCATCGAGTTCCTCTACGAGGACGGCGAGTTCTTCTTCATCGAGATGAACACCCGCCTCCAGGTCGAGCATCCCGTGACCGAGGCGATCTACGACGTCGACATCGTCCAGGAGCAGATCCGCGTGGCGGCCGGCCTGCCGATGTCCTTCACCCAGGACGACCTCGTTCCCGCCGGCCATGCCATCGAATGCCGGATCAACGCCGAGCGCCTGCCGCAGTTCACGCCGAGCCCCGGGCGGATCCGCACCTATTACGCGCCGGGCGGCCTCGGGGTGCGCATGGACAGCGCGATCTACGACGGCTACGTGATCCCGCCCTATTACGACAGCCTGATCGGCAAGCTGATCGTGCATGCCCGCACCCGCGACCTCGCGCTGGCGCGGCTGCGCCGGGCGCTGTCGGAGCTGATCATCGACGGCGTGGACAATACCATGCCGCTCTTCCACGCCCTGCTCGACGAACCCGACCTCCAGTCCGGACGCTACGACATCCACTGGCTCGAGAAATGGCTGGCGCGCGAAAGCTGATGCCGGCTCCGGCAGTTGACTCTCGTGCCGTTCGGGCCAATGGACCCGACGCCCCGGTTGGCCTGCGGCCGATACCATTTCGGGTTGAACCCCTCGGGAAGCACGGGCAGCGACCGCCCGTGGTGGGCGCTGAAGCGCCCGCCTGGGGGGCGGGCGGGCGCTGTCCGTGCTGGCGCACGGGCGGGACCTGCGGCAAGATCGCGCGCCGCTCAGACGGAACGCGGCTCGCGCCTCCGGGCGGCCTGATCGGGCGCGACGCTGCAAGCGCTTCGCCGCATTCACCTAAAGCCTGCAGTGGCGACCAGGCGGGAGGGCCGTCGGTCTGGCGCCCGGGCTCCGGGAAGATGTCCAACCTGCGCGTTTCCCGATGCCGCTGATCCCAACCGAATCCGGATAGCGCAATCCATGCGCGACGAGCCGACCGGAATCACCGCCGAGCTGCTGCTGCGCGCCTATGCTTCCGGCATCTTTCCCATGGCCGAGACCGCCGCGGCCGAGGACATCTTCTGGGTGGATCCCCGCTGGCGCGGGATCCTGCCGCTCGACGCCTTCCACGTCCCCCGCCGGCTCGCGCGCAGCTTCCGCAACGAGGATTTCGACATCCGCATCGACCGGGACTTCCCCGCCGTGGTCCGCGCCTGCGGCGAGCGCCCCGAGACCTGGATCAACCCGGCGATCGAGGCGCTCTATTGCGAGCTGCATCGCATGGGATACGCCCATTCCGTCGAGATCTGGTCCGGCGAGGACCTCGTGGGCGGGCTCTATGGCGTGGCGCTCGGCGGCGCCTTCTTCGGCGAGAGCATGTTCAGCCGCCGCCGCGACACCTCGAAATTCGCGCTGATCGCACTGGTCGCCCGGCTGAACGCCGGCGGCTTCCGGCTGCTCGACACGCAGTTCGTCACCTCGCATCTCACGGGATTTGGCGCGGTGGAGATCAGCCGTGCGAGCTACCGCGACCGCCTCGAGGCCGCCCTCGCGGTCCCGGCCGATTTCTTCGCGCTACCCCGGGACGCCGGCCGTCAGCGGTTGTTGCAGCTCAGCACCCAGACGTCATAGCGCGGGTGATCGAGCGCCGAGACAGCCGGCGAGGAAGCGAACATCCAGCCCGAGAACCGCGGCGCCTCCTCGCGCAGGTCGCGGATGCGCAGGAAGGCATAGGCATCCGCCGCGGGATCCCCCCTGGGGACGCGGCAGGCCTCGGCGGCGATCTCGAGATAGCCGTAGCGGATGGTCTGACCGACTTCGAGATCGAGGTCGCGCGTCGTGCCGTTGAGCGTGTCGAGGCCGCGCAGATGCAGGTAGCGCGCCTCGACCGTGTCCTGATCGTTGTCGATCTGCACCGATTGCGCCGCGACGGCCTGGACCGCCACGAGCAGGCCGCCGACCAGGGACACCAGGCGGACCCAGGATCCCGCCCCGGTTCCGTTAACACTTTTTCTCTTTATTTTCATATCGTTACGCGCTGTCCTCATGGGGACACCCCCGCGGCGGCACAGGATCGCCCCAGATTTGCCCCCCGCTGCCCGGGGCCGCGCTCACTGCGAGGTCCCGAATTTCATCAGGAGATTGAGCAGGCTCACCGAGCCTTGCGTGTTCACGATCTCGTCGCCTGCCGCCAGCATGAACTCCGAGGCGCCCGGGGTGATCTCGATGAAGGATCCGCCGAGCAGGCCCTCCGAGGCGATCTTCACATCCGAATCCTCCGGCAGCTTGACCGACTCCGCCACCGTGAACCGGGCCTTGGCCTTGAAGCTCTCCGGATCGAGCTCCAGCGCGGTGACCGAGCCCACCTTGATCCCCGCCAGCCGGACGTCGGTGCCCACGGAGACGCCCTCCACGCTGCGGAAGGCGGCCGAGAGCTCGTAGCTGTCCCGGTTGAGCTGCAATCCCCGCGACTGCCCGGCATAGACGACGAAACCCGCCGCCACGACCACCACCGCCGCCCCGATGACGGTTTCCGCGATGCTGTTCGACATGGGTCCCGCCCCCGTCCTATTCCGGCGACCAGGCCTCGTAATCGGCCGCGGGCGGCCGCGGCTGGCCGAGGATGCTCCCCGGCGGCCGATAGGCTGCATCCGTGCCCGTCAGATTCGCCTGATGCGGCTTCTCCCAGGGCTTGCGGGCGAAGGGCCGCGCCGTGGGCGGCTCCTGCCAGGTGTGATGCAGCCAGCCGTGCCATTCGGGCGCCACCCGGCTCGCCTCGGAATAGCCGTTGTAGATCACCCAGCGCCGCGACCCGTCGGCGTTCTGGTAGAAGACGTTGCCCTGGGCGTCCTCGCCCACCCGCTTGCCCTTGCGCCAGGTATAGAACCGCGTCGCGATGGTCTCGCCGTTCCACCATGTGAATAGCTGCGCAAGCAGGCCCATGCTCGTCCTCATCGTAACCGTCTCCCAGCCCTTATGCCGCAACCAGGCTTGGCGGTCCAGTACGCCGGCGAGCGCCGCCACCCGATCGGCGCCCGGTCACACAACTCGATGGTTCGTGGACTCCTCCGCTACCGCCCACGGAAGGCGCGAGGAGAGCGATCGGCCCGGCTCGGGACTCAGGATGCCGAAGCGGAGCCTTCCTTGCGGTCGGCATAGATCAGAAGCGGCTCACCCTTGCGCAGGATGCATTCCTCGTTGACCACCGCCTCCTCGACACCCTGCATCGAGGGCAACTCGAACATGGTGTCGAGCAGCACCTCCTCGAGGATCGAGCGCAGGCCACGCGCGCCGGTCTTGCGGTCGATCGCCCGCTTGGCGATCGCCTTCAGCGCATCGTCGGTGAAGGTGAGCTGCACGTCCTCCATCTCGAAGAGCCGCTGATACTGCTTGATCAGCGCGTTCTTCGGCTCCGTCAGGATGGTGATCAGCGCATCCTCGTCGAGGTCGTTCAGCGTCGCCAGCACCGGCAGGCGGCCGACGAATTCCGGGATGAGCCCGAACTTGAGCAGATCCTCGGGCTCCAGCTCCTGGAAGAGCTCGCCCACCCGCCGGTCGTCGGTGTCCTTGACATCTGCCCCGAATCCCATGGCCGAGCCCCTGCCACGCTGGGCGATGATCTTGTCGAGACCCGCGAAGGCGCCGCCGCAGATGAAGAGGATGTTGGTGGTGTCGACCTGCAGGAATTCCTGCTGCGGATGCTTGCGCCCGCCCTGGGGCGGCACCGAGGCGACGGTGCCCTCCATGATCTTCAGGAGCGCCTGCTGCACCCCCTCGCCCGAGACGTCGCGGGTGATCGAGGGATTGTCCGACTTCCGCGAGATCTTGTCGACCTCGTCGATGTAGACGATGCCCCGCTGCGCCCGCTCGACATTGTATTCGGCCGATTGCAGCAGCTTGAGGATGATGTTCTCCACATCCTCGCCGACATAGCCGGCCTCGGTGAGGGTCGTGGCATCGGCCATGGTGAAGGGTACGTCGAGGATGCGCGCCAGCGTCTGCGCCAGCAGCGTCTTGCCGCAGCCCGTGGGACCGATCAGCATGATGTTCGACTTCTGCAGCTCCACGTCGGCATTCTTGCTGGCGTGGCTGAGCCGCTTGTAGTGGTTGTGAACGGCGACGGAGAGCACCCGCTTGGCGACCTGCTGGCCAATCACGTAATCGTCGAGAACCTTGCAGATCTCGTGCGGCGTCGGAACGCCGTCCGAGGACTTGACCAAGTTGCTCTTGGTCTCCTCACGAATGATGTCCATGCAGAGTTCGACGCATTCATCGCAGATGAACACCGTCGGACCGGCGATCAGCTTGCGAACCTCATGCTGACTCTTTCCGCAAAAGGAGCAGTACAGGGTGTTCTTCGAGTCGCTTCCGCCTGATTTGCTCATGTCACGCCTCCGGCTCGCGCCACTACCAACTTCGCCGTTACCCGCTTACGCCAAGACACTGGCGCTCCTCAGCTATTGGAACATGCTTGTGCCGGCAATTACAAGCCAAAACGCCGCGAGGCCGCACCGCCCGCGCCCATGTCACGCCGGGTCGGAAGGCGCTTCCCGCCGGGCGACGATGGCGTCGATATGGCCCCAATCCTTCGCCTCCTCGGGCGTCATGTAGCGGTCGCGCTCCAGCGCATTCTCCACCACGTCGATCGGCTGGCCGGAATGCTTCGAATAGATCTCATTCAGCCGCTTCTTGATCTTCAGGGTCTGCTCGGCGTGGATCATGATGTCCGTCGCCTGGCCCTGGTAGCCGCCCGAGGGCTGATGAACCATGATCGAGGAGTTCGGCAGCGAGAAGCGCATGCCCTTCTCGCCCGAGATCAGCAGGAGCGAGGCGGCCGAGGCCGCGAGACCGACGCAGATCGTCGAGACCGGCGGGCGGATGTACTGCATCGTGTCGTACATCGACAGGCCGGCGGTGACCACGCCGCCGGGGCTGTTGATATACATGGAGATTTCCTTCTTGGGGTTCTCCGCCTCGAGAAACAGGAGCTGCGCGACGACGAGCGTCGACATCCCGTCGTGGATCGGACCCGAGACGAAGATGATGCGCTCCTTCAGGAGCCGCGAGAAGATGTCGTAGGCGCGCTCGCCGCGGGCGGTCTGCTCGACCACCATCGGCACCAGTTCCATGTAGGTCTCGACCGGATCTTTCATCGGAAAATCGCCTTGATCTGCCGGGCCCACGAGAGTTCGCGCCCTGGTTGTCGAAAGGAGTAATGTCAGGGTGCGCCCGGCGCAAGCCCCAGCCGCGTGCCGGTCGGCCCGATGCCGCGCCTCATCCGGCCGCGCTCGCCGGCACGCGCCGGGCCGGAAGCGCCGCCGGATGCCGTCAGCCGTCCGCCGTGGCGGGGAGGCCTTCCTCGTCGAGCGCCTCGATCGCCTTCTGCAGCTCGTCCTTGCTCACCGACTTGTCGGTGACCTTGGCCAGCTCTAGCACGAAATCGACCACCTTGTCCTCGAAGAGCGGCGCGCGGATCTGCTGCAGGGACTGCGGGTTCTTCTGGACGAACTCGAAGAACTGCCGCTCCTGCCCCGGATACTGCCTGGCCTGGGCGAACACGGCCCGCTGCAGCTCCTGCTCGTTCACGCTGATCTCGTTCTTCGTGCCGATCTCCGCGAGCAGGAGCCCGAGCCGCACCCGGCGGTTGGCGAGCCGCAGGTGCTCGTCGGTCGGGGTGATCTCCGGATGGTCGTGCCCGTGGTGGTCCGGGTTCTCCTCGTGCCAGAGCTGATGCGCGATCTGCCGCGCCTCGACATCCACGAGGGTCGGAGGAAGCTCGAAGCTGACGAGCCCGTCGAGCGCATCCATCAGCCGGCGCTTGAGGATGGCACGGCCGGCCTGGGCGTATTCCGCGGAAAGCCGCGAGCGGACCTGCTCCTTGAGCGCATCGAGCGATTCCGCGCCGTAGCGCTTGGCGAGCTCGTCGTCGATCTCGGCGGGCTTGGGCGCCTTCACCGCCTTGATCTTGCAGGCGAAGACCGCCGCCTTGCCGGCGAGATGCGCAGCACCGTATTTCTCGGGGAAGGTGACGTCGATGTCGATCTCGTCGCCGGCCTTCACGCCGACGAGCTTCTCCTCGAAGCCGGGAATGAAGCTGCCCGACCCCAGCACGAGCGGGAAATCCTCCGAGGCTCCGCCGCCGAATTCCTCACCGTCGACCGAGCCCTTGAAATCGAGGACCACCTGGTCGCCGTCCTTGGCCTTCGATCCCTTGCGGCGATCCTCGTAGCTGTTCGCCGAGGAGGCGAGCGACGCCAGCGCCTCGTCGACGGCGGCCTCGTCGATCTCGGCGACCAGCCGCTCCAGCTCGATCTCGCCGAGCGCCACTTCCGGAACCGCCGGAAGCGCCTCGTAGACCATCGAGACCTCGACGTCGTCGCCCTCCTTCCAGTCCTCGCTGGTCATCTTGACCTCGGGCTGGAGCGCGGGACGGTCGCCCGTCTCCTCGAAATGCTCGCGCATCGCCTCGTCGATCGATTCCTGCATCGCTTCGCCGAGCACGGACTTGCCGAACATCTTCTTCATCAGCGCGGCCGGCGCCTTGCCCTTGCGGAAGCCCTTCATCTGGAAGTCCTTGCGGGCGGCCTCCAGCTTCTCGGTCACCTTCGCCTCGAGCTCGGCCGAGGGAAGCGTGATCGCATAGCCCCGCCTAAGGCCTTCATTCAGGGTTTGGGTGACCTGCATCTCGAGCTTTCCTTGTTTCGGTCTCTTCACTCTGGTGCGGGCGGAGGGACTTGAACCCCCACGCCTTTCGGCGCCAGAACCTAAATCTGGTGCGTCTGCCAGTTCCGCCACGCCCGCTGCCGCGCCGCCGGGCGGCCGTATCGCGCGGGCTTCCTATCAGAGCCAAATCGGCCGTGCGAGCAAAAAATGCGCGCCGAAATCGCCCCGGGCGACCGACGCGGCCTGCCTGCGATTTGGGCATTCTGCCCAATCATCGGGCATAATCATGCCTTTGTTCACCCGCCCCCCGCAGCTGCCGGGAGCCTGCCATTGAATCCGGCGGGGCAAGCTGGTTTGTCGGGGCCGCAACACGGTGCCCGAAGTGGCGCCTGGCGGAGGAATGCACGGATGAAGAAGATCGAGGCGATCATCAAGCCCTTCAAGCTGGACGAGGTCAAGGAAGCCTTGCAGGAAGTCGGCATCCAGGGTTTGAGCGTCGTGGAGGCAAAGGGCTTCGGGCGCCAGAAGGGGCATACCGAACTCTATCGCGGCGCCGAATACGTCGTCGATTTCCTGCCGAAGGTGAAGATCGAGGTCGTCCTCTCCGACGACCAGGTCGAGACCGCCATCGAGGCGATCGTCTCGGCTGCCCGCACCGGCAAGATCGGCGACGGCAAGATCTTCGTGCTTCCTGTCGAACAGGCGATCCGCATCCGTACCGGCGAGGAGGGCGGCGACGCGCTCTGAGCGCGGCAGCCAACCCTTCTGACTTTCGAACGCACAACCCGAGGAAAAGCAATGAGCGACAAGAATTCCGTTCTCACGTCCCTCAAGGAGGACGACATCGCCTATGTGGATCTCCGCTTCACGGATCCGCGCGGCAAGCTTCAGCACGTGACCGTCCTGTCCGACCTCGTCGACGAGGATTTCCTCGACGAAGGCTTCATGTTCGACGGCTCCTCCATCGCCGGCTGGAAGTCGATCGAGCAGTCGGACATGAAGCTGATGCCCGACCCCACCTCCGCCTATGTCGATCCCTTCTTTGCCGAGAAGACCCTCTGCCTGCACTGCTCGGTGCTGGAGCCCGACACCAACGAGCCCTACAACCGCGACCCGCGCGGCACCGCCGAGAAGGCCGAGGCCTATCTCCGGCAGTCCGGCATCGGCGACACCTCCTATTTCGGTCCGGAGGCGGAGTTCTTCCTCTTCGACGACGTGCGCTACTCGCTGGCACCCAACAAGGTCAGCTTCGCGATCGACGCGGTCGATGCCGCCTGGAACACCGACACCGAATACGAGATGGGCAACATGGGCCATCGTGCCGGCGTCAAGGGCGGCTACTTCCCGGTGCCCCCCGTGGACGCGGCACAGGACATCCGCTCCGAGATGCTCTCGACCATGAAGCGCATCGGCATGAAGGTGGACAAGCACCACCACGAGGTCGCCTCGCCGCAGCACGAGCTCGGCCTGGTCTTCGGCACGCTGACCGAGCAGGCCGACAACATCCAGAAGTACAAGTACGTCATCCACCAGGTCGCCGCCGCCTATGGCAAGACCGCGACCTTCATGCCCAAGCCCTATTACGGCGACAACGGCTCGGGCATGCATGTGAACATGTCGATCTGGAAGGGCGGCAAGCCGATCTTCGCGGGCGACAAGTATGCCGATCTCAGCCAGGAGGCGCTCTGGTTCATCGGCGGCCTGCTCAAGCACGCCAAGACGCTGAACGCCTTCACCAACCCGACCACCAACAGCTACAAGCGGCTGATCCCCGGCTTCGAGGCGCCGGTGCTGCGCGCCTATTCGGCCCGCAACCGCTCGGGCTGCGTGCGGATCCCCTGGACCGAGAGCCCCAAGGCCAAGCGCGTCGAGGCCCGGTTCCCGGATCCGGCCGCGAACCCCTATCTCGCCTTCGCGGCGCTCCTGATGGCGGGCATCGACGGCATCAAGTCGAAGATCGATCCGGGCGAGGCCTCGGACAAGGACCTCTACGACCTGCCGCCCGAGGAGCTGGCCGGGATCCCGACCGTCTGCGGGAGCCTGCGCGAAGCCCTGGAGAGCCTCGCGGCCGACCACGCCTTCCTGCTCGCGGGCGACGTCTTCACCAAGGACCAGATCGACGGCTACATCGCGCTCAAGTGGAACGAGGTCTATGCCTTCGAGCACACGCCGCATCCGATCGAATACCAGATGTATTATTCCTGCTGAGGCAGGCAGCCATCGAAGACGAGAGGGCGGCCGGCAGCGGCCGCCCCTTTTGATTCAGCGCCCGTCCAGCATCTCCGCCACGAACGCAGGCACCGCTTCGCCTGCCGGGCCATAGCGGCACTCGTCGAACATGGCAGCATTGTCCGAGGGAGCGAGATTGATCTCGCATGTCCTGATCCCGAAGCCGCGCGCCGTCTCGACGAAGCCGGCGGCGGGATAGACCGAGCCCGAAGTGCCTATGGCGACGAAGAGATCGGCCTCCGCCAGCGCCGTCTCGATCGCTTCTAGCCCGAGCGGCATCTCCCCGAACCAGACGACGTCGGGGCGCAATCTTCCGGCTCGGCCGCAGGCGCCGCAGGCGGTCGCTGTCTTGAGTTCGTCACGGCAAGGCGCGCGCGCACCGCACCCCAGGCATCGCGACCGGAGCAGTTCGCCATGCATGTGGTGCACCTGCGCCGATCCGGCGCGTTCGTGCAGGTCGTCGATGTTCTGGGTACAGAGAAAGAGGCTCCCGCCCCGCGCGGCCAGACCCGTCGCGAGGCTTGCGAGCGCGCCATGCGCGGCATTCGGGGCGGCCGCCAGGAGGTTGCGCCGACGCAGGTTGTAGAAGGCATGCACCCTGTCAGGATCGGCGGCGAAGGCTTCGGGCGTCGCCAGCTTCATCGGATCGAATTTCGCCCAGATCCCGCCCGGATCCCGGAATGTGCCGAGGCCGCTTTCGGCGGAGACGCCCGCGCCAGTCAGAACGAAGAGCCGCCTCACCGCATCATCCCCGCTCGATCCTCTTTGCCGCTGCCGGAAAACAAGATATAGACGAAGCGGAGCAGTCCTGCGCTACCAACCGCGCGGGAATAGAAAGAAAAGAGCCGCCGCATGGTGCATGCCCCCGATCTCTTCGGCGACGACGACGCGTCGCAGACCTATGGCGCCGCGGACATCGAGGTTCTCGAAGGTCTCGAGCCGGTCCGCAAGCGGCCGGGCATGTATATCGGCGGCACCGACGAGCGGGCGCTGCATCACCTGGTGGCCGAGGTGCTCGACAACGCCATGGACGAGGCGGTGGCGGGCCATGCCAACCGCATCGAGATCGAGCTGCACGGCGACTTTTCCGTCACCATCCGCGACAACGGCCGCGGCATGCCGGTGGACCGGCATCCGCGCTTCCCGGACAAGTCGGCGCTGGAGGTTATCCTCTGCACCCTGCACGCGGGCGGCAAGTTCTCGGGCAAGGCCTATCAGACCTCGGGCGGCCTGCACGGCGTCGGCGTATCGGTGGTCAATGCGCTCTCCGATCACGTCTCGGTCGAGGTGGCGCGGGGACGCCAGCTCTATCGACAGGAATTCTCCCGCGGGCATCCGACGGGCCAGCTGCAATCGCTCGGGGCGGCGCCGAACCGGCGGGGCACCAGCGTCACCTTCCATCCCGACGCCGAGATCTTCGGCGCTTCGGCCCGGTTCAAGCCGGCGCGGCTGCTGCGCATGGCGCGGTCCAAGGCCTATCTCTTCTCCGGCGTCGAGATCCGCTGGCGCTGCGACCCGGCCTGCATCGGCGCGGGCGACGACACGCCCGAGAGCGCCACCTTCCATTTCCCCGGCGGCCTCTCCGACTATCTCGGCGAGCGGCTCGGCGGGGCGCAATGCTATGCGGAGAAGCCCTTCGCGGGGCGGGTGGATTTCGCCGAGCGCTTCGGGGCGGGCACCGTCGGCTCGGTGGAATGGGCGATCAACTGGACGCCGCAGCGCGACGCCTTCGTCGCCTCCTATTGCAACACCATCCCCACGGCGGAGGGCGGCACCCACGAGGCGGGGTTCTGGGCGGCGCTGCTCAAGGGCGTGCGCGCCTATGGCGAGCTCAGCTCGAACCGCAAGGCGGCGAGCATCACCCGCGAGGACGTGATGGACGGCGGCTCGGCGATGATCTCGGTCTTCATCCGCGAGCCGGAATTCGTCGGCCAGACCAAGGACCGGCTCGCGACCCAGGAGGCGGCGCGGCTGGTCGAGGCGGCGGTACGCGACCGCTTCGACCATTGGCTGGCAGCAGATACAAGGACTTCCGGGGCGATCCTCGACTACCTCGTGCTCAAGGCCGAGGAGCGGGCGCGGCGGCGGGCGGAGAAGGAGACGAGCCGCAAGACCGCGGTCAAGAAGCTGCGCCTGCCGGGCAAGCTCGCGGATTGCTCGGGGGCGACGCGCGACGGCTCGGAGCTCTTCCTGGTGGAGGGCGACAGCGCCGGCGGCTCGGCCAAGCAGGCGCGCGACCGCAAGACCCAGGCGGTCCTCCCGCTGAGGGGCAAGATCCTTAACGTGCTGGGGGCGGCCTCCTCGAAGATGATGGCCAATCAGGAGCTCGCCGACCTCTGCCAGGCGATGGGGGTGCAGACCGGCTCGCGCTTCGTCCTCGACGACCTGCGCTACGAGAAGATCATCATCATGACCGATGCCGATGTGGACGGGGCGCATATCGCCTCGCTGCTCATGACCTTCTTCTTCACCCAGATGCGGCCGCTGATCGACCATGGGCACCTGTATCTTGCTGCGCCGCCGCTCTACCGGCTGACGCAAGGGGCGAAATCGGTCTATGCGCGGGACGACGCAGAGAAGGACGCGGCGATGGCCAGGGGGCTCGGCGGGCGGGGCAAGATCGAGGTCTCGCGCTTCAAGGGCCTGGGCGAGATGATGCCGGCCCAGCTCAAGGAGACCACCATGGACCCGGCCCGCCGGACGCTGATCCGGGTGACCGTGGCCGAGGACGAGGATGCGGGCGAGACCGCGGGCCTGGTGGAGCGGCTGATGGGCAAGAAGCCGGAGCTGCGGTTCCAGTATATCCAGGAGAATGCCAAGTTCGTCGACGAGGACGAGCTCGACGTCTGATCCGGGTTCCGGATGAAAGGTTTACGGGGAGTCGTTCAGGCAGGATTCTGGCTGGAAACCGGCTGGAAAATGGCTTGCACCTAAAATAGTCGGGATTGAGCATTAACCTTTGTCCGGTGAGCCGGAGAGGCGCGCCACGAGGGCCTCGGCAAGAGGGATCCGATGCTCGAACGTTTCGGCTCCCGGAATATGCCCACCACGGCGCATTTCGACCGCGGCCTGCTTCAACTGCGCCAAGGCCGTGCTAGCGCTTGCGGTATCGCCAGTTCTGTCCGCTAGCGCAAGCATCGCCAATGCCTGATTGCCGCTCGCGCTAGCCCAATCGAGCGGCACGTGCTCACGGGTTCGTACTTCCAGTGATGCGCGGTAAGCAGCCACAGCCTCCTCAAGCCGCGCTGTCCCCCTCTGCCGCTCTCCGAGCATCGCGAGCGCAACGGCAAGGTTCATCTGGCCCCCGGCCCAGTCGAGCGGAACGCGGGAACGGGGCAGCTCTTCCAGCGCAGCACGGTAGGCCAGCACAGCCTCCTCCAGCCGCGTCGTGCCGCTCTCCAGCTCCCCTAGCGCCTGGAGCGCATTTCCGAGGTTCAGCTTGACCCCCGCCCAATCGAACGGCATGCGCTCGCGGGGTATCTCCTCCAGCGCAGCACGGTGGGCTGCCACAGCTTCCTCCAGTCGCGCTGTGTCGCACCCCCTTACCCCTAGCATTCGGAGTGCAACTCCGAGGTTCATTTGGGTCGCCGCCCAGTCGAGCGGCATCCGCTCGCGTGTCCACACCTTCAGCGCTGAACGGTAGGACGTCACGGCTTCCTCCAGCCGCGCCGTCCCGCTCTCCCGTTCTCCCAGCAACTGAAGAGCGTTTCCGAGGTTCATCTGGGTAGCGGCCCAGTCGAGCGGCACGCGCTCGTGGGTCCACTCATCCAGCGCGGCACGGAAAGCCGTGACCGAGGCCTCCCGCCGCACCGAGATGCCCTCCCGGGCCCCAAGCGTTCCGAGCGCTGTGCCGAGATCGTTGAGTGCCATGCCGCGATGGTTGGAATCTCTTCCTTGACTGTAGGTTAGCCGAGCGAGGGCGATGGCAACCTCCAAGTCGAGGCGCAGGCCTTCGTCGCGACCGCGTTTGTACCAAGCATCCTGTTCGCGCCGCAGCGAATCGAAAAGGGCGGAGGGGTCGGTCGCGGCAAGGGTCAGGCGGCGAACGATCTGAAGGGCGGCGCCTTCGGCGTCGAAGGCTAGTAGGTGTTGGTTGACGGCGGCGTCAAGGAGTTGGGCAAGGCCGGCCTCGGCGCGATCGACGGCGGCGTCGGCCTCAGCCTTGGCTTCATCGAGCCGCCCCTCGTCGGTAAGGTCAGCGAGGCGGCGCAGGACGCCGTCGACGAAGGCATCGACGTTGCTGCCGGCGTGGCCCCGGGCGATCAGCTCGGCGGCGATGTCGGCGGCGCGATCCAGTTCGCGCAACGCCGCCTCGCGGTCGGGCACGTTCGGGCGGATCTTGCGGGCGATGGCAATCAGAGTGTCCTGGTGGACCGTGGTCGCCTTCGTCTCCGTGAGCTCACGGACGAGGGCGAGGATTTCGGTGGTGTCGTCCCTGACCGACTGCAGCAGTTCGATCGCGACGCCGTGGCGACGGAGGGTTTCGCGCCAGAGGTCGGGGGTGATCGAGGCGATGTAGTCGGCCTTTCCGAGCATCACGCCGAGGGTCTGGCGGGTGACGGCGCGGAAGAAGGCTTCCGGCAGGGGTGTGGCGGTGAAGTCGCGGCCCTGGGGCGAGGCCTTGATGGCGGCGACCATGGCCTCGGTGGTGCGGGCGGGGTCGAGGCCGGCGGCGGCGAAGGCGGCAGGGTCGGCGAAGGCCTCGGGGGCGACCTGCCAGAAGAGCGCGAGGGCGTCGTCGCGGGCGGCGCCGGGATGGGTGAAGTGGCGGGAGTGCTCCTCGGCCTGGCGGGTCATCTCGGCGGCGAGCGGGGTGAGGCCGGAGTCCCGGAGCACGGCGGCGAGCGCCTTGCCGTTGGTGGCGAGGTCGGCCAGCGCCTTGACGCGGTTCACCGGATCCGGGGCGAGGCCGAGCCCGCGCGCCGCCAGAAGGAGGCCGGCGAAGGTGGAGAAGCTGGTGATCGTGAAGATGGCCAAGCCGGCGCCTCCGCTCGTGGCGCAGGATCGGCGGCGGGTTCGATCCTGTCAACGGGCGGGCGGGCTCCGGGCGGGGCGATCGGATCTGGCGTTCCTTTCTTCTTCGACCGTCCCGCTGAAAGACGAGTGCAGCGCCCGCCTGGGGTGGGGGGCGGGGCGGGCGCTGCCCGGCGGTGCCCGCCGGGCGGGATGGTGGCGCCAGGCACGCCCGGACCTGAGGCGGTCAGAGCTATGTTGCCGGGCGCGATTCCCCTGGGCGGTGCGCCCCGCGCGCCGCCCGCGGCAGGGCCGACGCGGCCCGATCGCCATGGGTCGATCGGGCTGGGGAGCCTCGGTACGGGCTTGATGGGGAACGGCGGCGTTGGGGCGCTGGTGGCACTCGGTCAGGGACGATCATCCGGCTACCCGGCGGCGCTCGCGGGACGGGACAGCGGCGGTCGGCCCGCTACAGCACGAAATCGAGCGCGGTGTATTCCCATGCCCGCGTGGCCCCATCGACGATCACGATCTTGAAATCCGGCGCATAGGGGGCGTAGGTGTTTCCGTAGACGATGGTGTTCGTGCCTTCCTCGCGGAGGTACAGATCCCGGACGTCGGGCCCCGGGCCGGTCCCGCGGAAGACGAAGCCTTCGTTGAAGGTCGGAAACGGATGGCCGTTGATGTTCGCATCGATCGCCGAGAGATCGATCACGTCGCCGGGGGCGTTTCCCGGGTTGTCGAACCCGAAGATATAGTCCGGAGCCGCGACCGGCGTTTCGGTGTTCTGGGTGAAGGATGGTTTGTTCAGGTCGGGATTGAGGATCGTCGAGTCGCCCGTATACTTGAACATGACCTCGTGGAATACGAAGCGGTCGGCTCCGGCACCGCCATAGAGCCGGTCCTGGCCCTCGTTCCCGACGAGGACGTCGTTGCCGCGCCCCCCGAACAGATAATCCGCGTGGGTTCCGCCGCTGAGCTTGTCCCGACCGGTCCCGCCATAGATCGCGTCCACACCGGCACCGCCGGCGATCCGGTCGTTGCCGTCGCCGCCGAACAACCGGTCGTTGCCGGCGCCGCCGGCGATCTGATCGTTGCCGGCCAGCGCCCAAACGCTGTCATGGCCGTCTCCCGCCAGGATTTTGTTCTTGGCGTTGTTGGTAATAATTCTGTCGTTGCCGGCACCGGACGCCATATTCTCGATTATCGTTCGCGCGGAAATCTGAAGCCGGTATCCGTAATCATAGTTCAAGAGCGGATTGTAATAGCTTGCCGGCCTCAGATCGATAGACAGGTTATATGTGAACCGCCCGGACCAATGCGTGAAATCGAACCAATCAGTGCCACTCAGATCAATGATCTTGTAAAGCCTTCCCCCCATCTGTGGGGTCAGGATCCAGGAAGAATTTCCGTAGTTTGACATGATTCCCCCACCGGTCTTTTATTAAGACTATGTTTCCCTTTTCGTCATCGGTCAATAACCCGAAAGACTCCGAATATCTTCTTCAAGTAGAATTCAAGCAACTTGGGCGATCACCCGCGACGGGGTCAGCGGTTGCCGGCGGCCGCGCGCCAGCCAGCCGCCTCGGCCTCGGCGGATGTGCAGAACCAGGCCTCGCCGCTGGCGGTGTCGATGCCGGTGCGTGCGTACCAGGTCGAGCCGGGGGTGTGGTAGATGCGCTCGCCCGAGGCGGTGATGTTGCCCTTGATCGCGCAGGCGGGGTCGGGGACCGTCGCGGCGGCCGCCTGCCAGCCGTGGCGGCGGTAGTCCCAGGCGGCCTCGGCCTCGCCCTGCCAGACGCCGCGCCGCGCCGCCCGGGCGCGGGTCTCGGTTTCCGCATAGGCGCGGCTGAAGTGGAGATAGGCCCAGGCGAGGCCCTCGCCGACCAGGGTCTCGCCGAGATCGCGCCCGCCCGCCGTACAGGTGGCGATGATGCGGCCGTAGCCGTCGCGGTCCCGGGCGGTGCAGGCGGTCTCGGCCTCCGCGACCAGCGCCGCCAGCCGGTCGCGGGCCGCGCGGCCGCAGGGCCAGCTGCCGCCGTCCGCCCGGCCGCAGGTCTGGTCGAGCTCGGGCGCGTCGATGCCGTGCAGGCGCATGCGGCGGCCGGCGAGGTCGAGCGTGTCGCCGTCGATCACCTGCGCCGTGCCGCGCTGCGCCTCCGGCGGCTTCTCGCAGGCGGCGAGTCCCAGGGCCAGCGCCGCGGCGGTGGAAGCGATGCGCAGGAGAGCGGAGCGGGGCATGGTCTCCATTCGGACGCGGGAGCGGTAAGAAAGGGTTAACGCGGCGGTGGGGCGGCATCGGCCGGGTGGCTGGAGGCGATGCGCCGCTGCCGCAGCGATGCGGCATCTTCCGGTTCTTCCTCCTTGTGTCCAATGGAAGTGTCACCACCCCGCCCGGCGGGCACCGCCGGGCAGCGCCCGCCCCGCCCCCGTCACGCCGAAGGCGTGCCTCCGGCACGACGCGGGCGCTTTGCTTCCTCCCGAGCCGGGCGCTGCCCTCGTCCGTGGCGGGACGGTAGGGAGAGAGAGAATGAACGCCGGAGGCGATCGCCCTGCCCTGCGCCCCTTGGAATGCTGGCGTCCGGGCGTCGGCTGGCCTATCTGATGGGAGAGACCTGTCCGGTGGAATCGCCATGCGTCCCAGCCTCGCCGTCCTCGCCGCCGCGCTCGCCCTGCCGCTGCCGCTCCTGGCGGGCCCGCTCACCGATCGCGCCGGCGCGGCGCAGGACATCCCCGTGGAGGAATGGATCGCCATGGCGCGGGGCCGGACGCTGACCTACCGGATCGACGACCGGTTCTGGGCGATGGAGCGCTACGACCCGGGCTCGAACCGCGTGCGGCTGCAGCTCACCGACGGCACCTGCATGGAGGGGACCTGGGATTATTCCCCGCCGCATTACTGCTTTCACTGGAACGGGATCGGCACGGCCTGCTTCCGGCACGTCCGGCAGGGCGACGAGATCCTGATCATCGAGACGCGCGACGGCGTCGACACGCCCATGGTGCAGACGATGACGGGGGTGTCGGACATCCCGCTGGCCTGCGGGCCGGCGGTGACCAGCTAGGGGCGCGGCGCGGCGCCTCAGTCGTCGCGGTGGACGCGTTCCTTGCGCTCGTGGCGCTCCTGCGCCTCGAGGCTGAGCGTGGCGATGGGGCGGGCGTCGAGGCGGCGCAGCGAGATCGGCTCGCCGGTCTCCTCGCAATAGCCGTAGGTCCCGTCCTCGATGCGGCGCAGGGCCGATTCGATCTTGGCGACCAGCTTGCGCTGGCGGTCGCGGGTCCGGAGCTCCAGCGCCCGGTCGGTTTCCTCGCTGGCCCGATCGGCGATGTCGGGCATGTTGCGGGTGCCCTCCTGCATGTGCTCGATGGTGCCCTTGCTTTCCGCGAGGATCGAGGCCTTCCAGGACGAGAGCTTGCGGCGGAAGTAGTCCAGCTGCCGGGGGTTCATGAAAGGCTCGTCGTCATGCGGATGATATTCCGGTTCGAACCTCGTTTCAGCCCGCATGGACAGCTACCTCAACTCACCCTGCTACCGCCGGGTCGCCGCCGGGGCCGCTCGCCCCGACACCGCCCGATTTTGCGCTGCCTCCCGATATAGGGATTCGATTCCCTTGTCACTACAAACATAAGGGAACTTGCTTAAGCGGGGAGCGCTGCTAGGGTTTCCCCCGATCATCCCCGGAGGCCGGACACAATCGCAATGAGATTTGAAGGAACGGCCGATTACATCGCGACCCCGGACCTGGCGATCGCGGTCAATGCCGCCATCACGCTGGAGCGCCCGCTGCTCGTCAAGGGCGAGCCCGGCACCGGCAAGACCGAGCTCGCCCGCCAGGTGGCGGCGAGCCTGGGCCTGCCGCTGATGGAATGGCACGTCAAATCCACCACGCGGGCCGCCCAGGGGCTCTACGAATACGACGCCGTCAGCCGGTTGCGCGACAGCCAGCTCGGCGAGGAGCGCGTGCACGACGTGGCCAATTACATCCGCCGCGGCCCGCTCTGGCGGGCCTTCGAGGCGGAAGGCCGGGTGGTGCTGCTGATCGACGAGATCGACAAGGCCGACATCGAGTTCCCCAACGACCTGCTGCAGGAACTCGACCGGATGGAGTTCTTCGTCTACGAGACCGGCGAGACCGTGCGGGCCCGCCAGCGGCCGGTGGTGATCATCACCTCCAACAACGAGAAGGAACTGCCGGACGCCTTCCTGCGCCGCTGCTTCTTCCACTACATCCGCTTTCCCGACCCCGAGACGCTGGCGCGCATCGTCGAGGTTCACTTTCCCGGTATCAAGGCATCGCTGGTTCGCAGCGCGCTGACGCAGTTCTTCGAGATCCGCGAGACGCCGGGGCTGAAGAAGAAACCTTCGACGTCGGAGGTGCTGGACTGGCTGAAGCTGCTGCTCGCGGAGGATCTCGCGCCCGAGGACCTGCGCCGCGACACCGCGAGTGCGCTGCCGCAGCTGCATGGGGCGCTGCTCAAGAACGAGCAGGACGTGCATCTCTTCGAGCGGCTGGCCTTCATCGCCCGGAGCCGCCGATCGTGACGGAGAGATGTCATTTTTTGCATGACAACCCGCAGGCAGCGCACTATGTTGCACCGCAACAAACGGGGGAATCGACCGATGTCCAGACGACGCAGCTCGGGATTTTCTGCGGACCCAGTGACGGATGCCGTATCGGCCTGGATGCGCTTCGCCCTGTCCTACGGTCAGATGAACCTGGCGGCGGCCGAGGTCATCATGCGCCGCAGCATGAAGATGTCGCTGGGGCGCATGAGCGCCCCCGAGGCCGCCGGCATGGTCCTCGAGAAGGCGACGGCCTTCGCGAAGGCCTCCGAGAACGCCGCGGTCGCGGCGTTCCGCGGGGCCGATCCGGCCCGGATCGCCACCGCCGCGCTGCGGCCGATCCACGCCAAGACCCGCTCGAACGCGCGCAAGTACCGCGCCTGAACGCCCCCCGACCGCGCCGCGCGGCCGCGCCATGAGCGCCGCCGGGCCGCGGCAAATCGCGCACGGTTGAGCGGCATGGGTCTCCGTCCCGCCCTCTGGATCGCCCTCGCAATGCTCGCGGGCTGCGCGACGGTTCCGGCGCAGCCGATCACCAGCGTGCGATTCGCGGCGGCGAAGCTGCCGAGGGGCGTCGATCGCTCCAACCGCGACCTCGCGGAGGATTTCCTCGACCTCACCTTCGCGCTCGAGAGCGGCGAGGAGCTCGACGGGCTGCTGCGCTACGAGGCGCCGATCCGCGTGCATGTGACCTCCCCCGAGCTCGAGCCCTATCGCGGCGACCTGGAGGAGCTTCTCGCCCGCCTGCGGAACGAGGCCGGCATCGACATCGCGCTGACCGAGGACGCGGCCAAGGCGCAGATCGCCATCGAGGCGGTGCCCGCGTCGGAGATCAACCGGGTCTATCCCACCGCCGCCTGCTTCATCGTGCCCGGCGAGCGGGGCTGGAAGAGCTTCCTGCGCGGCCGGCCGGACGCGCGGCTGCGCTGGTCGGCGCAGACCGAGCTCAAGGGGGCGGCGATCTTCCTGCCGGTCGACACCACGCCCCAGGACGTGCGCGACTGCCTGAACGAGGAGCTTACCCAGGCGCTCGGGCCGGCGAACGATCTCTACCGGCTGCCGGATTCGATCTGGAACGACGACAATTTCCACGGCATCGCCACCTCCTTCGACATGCTGATGCTGCGGACCCTCTACCGGCCGGAACTGAAGAGCGGCATGAGCCGGGAGCAGGTCGCGGCGCGGCTGCCGAAGCTGCTCGACCGCACCAATCCCGCCGGCCGCGGCAAGCCCCGGCAGGCGCGGAACCCCGAATCGCGCGCCTGGGGCGGCGCCATCGAGACGGCGCTCTCGCGCAGCACGCCGACCAAGCGCCGCCAGGAATCGGCGGAGATCGCCACCCAGATCGCCGCGGAGATGCGCCCGGTCGACCATCGGCTCGCGGTGTCCCTGCTCACGCTCGGGCGCCTCGACCTGCGCCGCGATCCCGCCGCCGCGGCGCGGGATTTCTCCGAGGCCTACCAGCTGTCGCGGGAGAAATTCGGCGTCAACGACATCCGCACCGCCCAGGCCGGGGTGCATGTGGCGGCGCTCGCGCTCGGGACGGGCCAGTACCGGGCGGCCGTCCGCCTCGCCGACCTGCATGTGCCCGCAGCACAGGCCGGGCAGAACGCGATCCTGATCGCCGGCCTGCTCTCGATCAAGGCCCAGGCGCTCTTCGAGCTCGGCGAGACCGAGGCGGCCCAGGAGGCCCGCCTCGACAGCCTGCGCTGGGCACGCTATGGCTTCGGCGACAGCGACGGGGCGCTGGCCCGCGAACAGGCGCAGATCGCGGCGCTGATGCGTCTCGAGGATGGATGAATGCTCCTGCCCATCGCCTTCGCCTTCGGCATGATCCTCGGCTGGCAGCGCGCGACGCGGCGCGGCGGCGACCGGCTGGACAAGTGGCAATACGGCATCGCCCATGGCATCGCCTTCACGCTCCTGGCCCTCGCGCTGACCATCCTCGCCCGGCGCGTCGGGCTGATCTGAGCGCGCCTTTGTTCACCGGCTTCTACGATCGACTGCGCGCCGCGAAGCTGCCGGTCTCGCTGCGGGAATACCTGAGCTTTCTCGAGGCGCTCGCGGCGCAGGTCGTGCTCTACGACGCGGAGGGCTTCTATTATCTCGCCCGCGCCACGCTGGTGAAGGACGAGCGGCATGTGGACCGCTTCGACCGGGCCTTCTCCGAGAGCTTCAGCGGGCTCGAATCCCTGGGCCCGGAGGCGGTGCTGGCCGCGGTCGAGCTGCCCGCCGAATGGCTGCGCAAGCTCGCCGAGGCGCATCTGAGCGAGGAGGAACGCGCGCGGATCGAGGCCGCGGGCGGGTTCGAGAAGCTGATGGAGATGCTCGCGCAGCGATTGCGCGAGCAGAAGGGGCGGCATCAGGGCGGCTCGAAATGGATCGGCACCGCCGGGACCTCGCCCTTCGGCGCCTTCGGCTACAATCCCGAGGGCGTGCGCATCGGCCAGGACGCGAGCCGCCACCGGCGCGCGGTCAAGGTCTGGGACCGCCGCGAGTTCCGCGACCTCGACGACGGCGTGGAGCTCGGCACGCGCGGCATCAAGCTGGCGCTGCGCCGGTTGCGCCGCTGGGCGCGCGAGGGGTCGGCCGACGAGCTCGACCTCGACCACACGATCCGCCGGACCGCCGAGCAGGGCTGGCTCGAGGTCGTCACCCGTCCCGAGCGGCACAATGCCGTCAAGCTCCTGCTCTTCCTCGATGTGGGCGGCTCGATGGACCCGCATGTCCGGCAGGTAGAAGAGCTTTTCTCCGCCGCGCGGTCGGAGTTCCGGCATCTGGAGCATTTCTATTTCCACAACTGCCTCTACGAGGGGGTCTGGCGCGACAACCGCCGGCGCTGGGACGCGCAGCTTCCGACCGCGGAGGTGCTGCGCACCTATCCCGCCGATTACCGCGTGATCTTCGTCGGGGATGCGGCCATGTCGCCCTACGAGATCAGCCATCCCGGCGGCGCCAACGAGCATTGGAACGCCGAGAGCGGCGAGGTCTGGCTGAGGCGCCTGATCGATGTCTGGGGCCGCGCCATCTGGATCAATCCGCTGCCGGAGCGGAGCTGGGGCTTCAGCCCCTCGATCGCGATGATCGGGGAGATCTTCGGCGGACGGATGTATCCCCTGACGCTGGCGGGGCTGGAGGCGGGCATCCGCGAGCTGGCGTCGTGAGGCCGGAGGGGTTTCATCGGCGGGCGAGGCGGTTGCATTCGGATCCGATTGCTGAGGCAGCGTGCTTCGATACGGCCTGGTGCGGCAAATCCTCTGTGGAGCGTGTCGACAACTCCCGCCCGCCCCGTCACGCCGGGAGGCGTGCCTCCGGCACGAAGCGGGCGCTTCCGCGCCCACCACGGGCGGCCGCTGCCCGTGCTTATCCGACGGAGCAGATCGGCCTGGCGGGTTTCCGACGCCGGGTTCTGGAGATCGCTGCCGACCGGGACTCCGACGCGCCGTCCGGATGGCTGCGCAATGCTTGATCCGACCCCGCAGCCTTCGCTCTTCGACGCGGGGCCCTTCGCGCCCTGCCCCGCGCCGTTCAACATGGCGGCCCATACCTTCGCGCCGGCGGCGCTGGCGCCGGAGAAGCTGGCGCTCGAAGTCATTGCGGGTCCCGGCGAGGTCGCGGCGCGCTGGACGCACGGGGAGCTGGCGGAGGCGGTACGCCGGACCGCAGCGGGCCTCGCGGCCGGAGGGCTCCGCCCCGGCGACCGGATGCTGCTGCGCCTCGGCAACAGCGCCGAATTCCCGATCCTGTTCTTCGCCGCCATCGCGCTGGGCGCCGTGCCGGCGCCGGCCTCGCCGCAGCTCACGCGGGCCGAGGTGGCGGCGATCCTCGCCGATCTCGATCCGGCCCTCGTCGCGCTCGGCGCGGGCCTCGACCTGCCGCCGGGCATCCCCTGCCCGGTCATCGGCCCCGCCGAGATCGCGGCGCTCGGGAGGCATCCACCGCGGAGTTTCGCCGCGACCATGCCGGACGATCCGGCCTTCATCGTCTACACCTCCGGCACGAGCGGGCGGCCCAAGGGCGTGCTGCATGCCCAGCGCGCGGCCTGGGCCCGGCGCATGATGTGGCAGGGCTGGTACGGGCTCAGGCCGGACGACCGGGTGCTGCATGCGGGCGCCTTCAACTGGACCTATACGCTGGGGGCGGGCCTCACCGATCCCTGGGCGGCGGGGGCGACAGCGCTGATCCATGCCGGTCCGCCCGACCGGCATGTCTGGCCACGGCTGGCGGCGGCCCATGGCGCGACGATCTTTGCCGCCGTCCCGGGCGTCTATCGCCAGATGCTCGACGCGCCCGGGCTCGCGGAGGGCTTCGCCGGCCTGCGCCACGGGCTCAGCGCCGGGGAGGCGCTGGCGGAGACGGTGGCCGAGACCTGGAGCCGTGCCACCGGCAGGCCGATCTATCAGGCGCTCGGCATGTCGGAGATCTCGACCTATATCTCCTTCTCGCCCGAGGATCCGCCGGTTCCCGGCCGGTCCGGGCGGCCCCAGCGGGGCCGTCGTGTGGCGATCCTCGGCGAGACCGGCAGCGCGCCGCTGCCGCGCGGCACCGACGGGCTGCTCGCGGTCGGCCGGCGCGATCCCGGGCTGATGCTGGGCTACTGGCGGCGGCCGGAGGAGACCGCGGTCGCCTTCCGCGGCGAATGGTTCCTGACCGGCGACCGGGCGCGGATGGAGGCGGACGGCACGATCACCCATCTCGGCCGCGCCGACGAGGTGATGAACGCCGGCGGCTACCGCGTCGCGCCCCAGGAGGTCGAGGCGGCGCTTCTGCGCCATCCCGGCATCGCCGAGGCGGCCGCCGTCGACCTGCCGGTGCGCGAGGGGGTCTCGATCGTCGCCGCCTTCTTCGTGCCGGCGGGGGATGCGCCGGAGGCCGCGGAGCTCGCCCGCCATTGCGAGGGGCTTCTGGCGCGGTACAAATGCCCCAGGGAATTCCATGCCGTCGCGAGCCTGCCGCGGGGCAGCAACGGCAAGCTGATCCGCCGGAAGCTCCGCGACATGCGGGGCGGGGTGTGAGGGCGCCCGATGTCCTGTCCTGTTCGGACTGCCACGGGGCGACGCGTGTCCCGGGTGCCCGCGCTGCCGGTACCCTTGGGGGGGTGCGGTGTCCCACGGCCAACCCGAACCGGCGAAAGCGAGGCACCGCCTCGCGCCGGTTCGTCGGCCGGAGCGCGCGAGCGCGGAGGCCGAGGGGGGTCGGGTTCCACCATCGCTGGGCAATCCGCGCGCGCCTGACTGGGCGGGCGCGCTTGTCGCGCCTGCCGAGGGGCAGGCAGGCGCGCGCGGATTTGTCACTTGCCAAATCCGCGGGGGAAGGCGGTGCCCGTCCGATGCAATCACCCGGAGACCTTGTCACCCGTCTGAGGCGCCGGCGGCGCCTCGGGTCCAGGTTCCGGGGCGCTTGAGGAAATCGTGAAGGGTCTTGCCCGGTTCGGGCCGGAACGGGGCGAGGTCGGGCACAGTGAAGCCGCGCATGCGGTCGAGGCGGAAGGTGCGGAAATCCTCGCGCAGCTCGCACCAGGCGGCAAGGACCCAGACCGGGCCGAAGAAGGCCAGCGACAGCGGCCGCACGGTGCGCTCGCTCGTCTGGCCGAACACGTCGGTGTAGCCGAAATGCACCCGGAGCCGCTGGCGCAGGGCGCGGCGCAGATCGGCGAGATCGAAGCCCAGAGGTTCGACGAAATGCGTCTCCGGGGCCAGGAGCGCGGTTCCCGCCATGTAGCCGCGCAGGCGTTCGGGGATCACCGCCTCGATCTTGGCGATGACGTCCGTAGCCGCCTCCGCCAGTTCGCCGTCGGCCCAGGATTCGACAATCCTCGCGCCGAGCACCAGCGCCTCGATCTCCGCCTCCTTGAACATGAGGGGCGGCAGGTCGAAGCCGGGGCGCAGGGTGTAGCCGACCCCCGCCTCGCCCTCGATCGGCACGCCCGAGGCGGCCAGATCGGCGATGTCGCGATAGATCGTGCGCTCGGAGACCTCGAGCGCCGCCCCGAGCTCGCGCGCCGTCACGGTCGGGCGCCGGCGCATCAGCTGGATGATCTCGAACAGGCGGTCGGCGCGGCGCATGAACTCCTCCCGGCGGCAGTCGGCGCGAGCCTAGCGCAAGCCTCCTGACACCACCTTGTCAGGAGCCCGCCGCGCTCCTGACAGGATGCTGGCAAGGGCCTCCGGGCACAATGCGCCATGCACTCAGAAACGGAGAGAGATTATGGCTTATCCCGAAATCCGCACCGCGCCCGACCCGGGCCCCGCCGCGCTGGCGAGCGTTCTCTTCCGGCGCTGGCGAGCCTGGTCGTCGGCACGAAGGGCGCGGCGGGCCCTGCGCGGGCTGAGCGACGCGAGCCTGCGCGACATCGGCCTCGAACGGCACCAGATCGAACCGGCGGCGCCGGAGTGGCGCTGGCCGCTCTGAATGGCCGCCGCGTGGCCGGTTCGGGCAAAGGGTGGCGTCGGCGGTGCACATCCCGAACTGGCGCCAGCGAGGCACCGCCTCGCGAAGGTTCTTCGGCCGCAGCGCGCGAGCGCGGAGACCGAAGGGGGGTCGGGCTTCACCGGCAGTGGGTAGTCCGCGCGCGCCTGCCGAGGGGCAGGCAGGCGCGCGGATTTGTCCTTGCCAAATCCGCGATGGGAAGAGGGGGCGCCACTGGAGACGGGCGGCGGAGTGAAGCGATCGGCCGGGTCGTCAGGCGCTGGTGAGCTGTTGCGCCTTGGTGGCGGGCGCGGCCAGCGCGGCGAGGTCGCGCGCGATGCCGAAGGCGCCGACCAGGCGTTTCTTCTCGCTGTCCCAGTCGCGGCGGACGACGATCTTGTTGTCCCGCACCTTGGCGTGGCCGTTCTGGTCCTGGATGAACTGCACCAGGCCCGCCGGATTGGCGTAGCGGTCGTTGTGGAACTGCACCGTCGCGCCCTTCGGCCCGCCGTCGAGGCGCGCGATGCCGGCGCGCTTGCAGAGCGCCTTGATGCGGACGACCAGCATCAGCGTCTCGACCTCCTTCGGCAGCGGCCCGAAGCGGTCGATCAGCTCCGCGGCGAAGCCCTCCATCTCGACCTTGCGCTCGAGGCCCGAGAGCCGCCGGTAGAGGCCGAGGCGCACGTCGAGGTCGGGGACATAGGGCTCGGGGATCAGCACCGGAACGCCGAGGTTGATCTGCGGCGACCATTCGCCCTCGTCGGCCATTCCAACCTCGCCGGACTGCAGCTTGGCGATCGCCTCGTGCAGCATGTCCTGATAGAGTTCGAAGCCCACTTCGCGCACATGGCCGGACTGCTCCTCGCCGAGCAGGTTGCCCGCGCCGCGGATGTCGAGGTCCTGGCTCGCCAGCGTGAAGCCGGCTCCGAGGCTGTCGAGCGCGCCGAGCACGCGCAGCCGCTTCTCGGCCTGCACGGTCAGGGGCTTGCGCGGCTCGGTCATGAAGAAGGCATAGGCCCTGAGCTTGGAGCGCCCGACGCGGCCGCGGATCTGGTAGAGCTGGGCGAGGCCGAACATGTCGGCGCGATCGACGATCAGCGTGTTGGCGGCGGGGATGTCGAGGCCGCTCTCGACGATGGTGGTGGAGAGCAGCACGTCGAACTGGCCGTCGTAGAAGGCGTTCATGCGCTCGTCGAGATCGCCCGCGGCCATCTGGCCATGGGCGACCAGCACGCGCACCTCCGGCACCTGCTCGCGCAGATGCGCCTCGACCTCGGCGATGTCGGCGATGCGCGGCACCACGTAGAAGGACTGCCCGCCCCGGTAATGCTCGCGCAGGAGCGCCTCGCGCACCGTCACCGCGTCGAATTCGCTGACATAGGTGCGGATCGCCAGCCGGTCGACCGGGGGCGTGGCGATCAGGGAGAGCTCGCGCACCCCCGAGAGCGCCAGCTGCAGCGTGCGCGGGATCGGCGTGGCGGTGAGCGTGAGCACATGCACGTCCGAGCGGAGCTGCTTCAGACGCTCCTTGTGCTGGACGCCGAAATGCTGCTCCTCGTCGATGACCAGCAGGCCGAGGGAAGCGAATTTCACCGATTTCGCGAGCAGCGCATGGGTGCCGATCACGATCTCGATCGAGCCGTCGGCGAGGCCCGCCCGCGTCTCGGCCGCCTCCCTGGCGGGCACGAAGCGGCTGAGCTGGCGGACGCGCAGCGGCAGGCCGCGGAACCGCTCGGTGAAGCTCTTGAAATGCTGGCGCGCGAGCAGGGTCGTCGGCGCGACCACGGCGACCTGCACCCCCGACATCGCCGCGACGAAGGCCGCGCGCAGCGCTACTTCCGTCTTGCCGAAGCCCACGTCGCCGCAGATCAGCCGGTCCATGGGCCGGCCCGATTCCATGTCCGCCAGCACGTCGGCGATGGCGGCGAGCTGGTCGTCGGTCTCGGCATAGGGGAAGCGGGCGCAGAATTCCTCCCAGGCGTGATGGTCGGGCGGGGCCAGCACCGCGCCCTTGCGCAGCGCCCGCTCGGCGGCGATGCGGATCAGCCGCTCGGCCATGTCGCGGATGCGCGCCTTGAGCCGCGCCTTCTTGGCCTGCCAGGCGCCGCCGCCGAGCCGGTCGAGCAGCCCCTCCTCGTGGCCGTAGCGGGTCAGGAGCTCGATGTTCTCCACCGGCAGGTAGAGCTTGTCGCCGCCGGCGTATTCGAGCGCGAGGCATTCGTGGGGCGCGCCCATGGCGGTGACGGTCTCGAGCCCGAGATAGCGGCCGACGCCGTGGTCGACGTGCACCACGAGATCGCCGGGCGAGAGCCCCGCCGCCTCGGTCAGGAAGTTCTCGGCGCGCTTGCGCCGGCGCGGCGCGCGGATCAGCCGGTCGCCCAGCACGTCCTGCTCGGCGATCACCGTGAGCCCCGGCGCCTCGAAGCCGTGTTCGAGCGGCCAGACCGCGAGATGCAAGGCGCCGCCCTTGCCCGCGATCTCGCCGGCGGAGGCGATCTCGACCGCGCCCTCGACGCCGCTGTCGGCGAGGAGCCCCGCCAGCCGCTCGCGGGCGCCCCGGGAATAGGAGGCGATGACCACGTCGCCGCCGCGGCGTCTTGTCGCGACATGCTCGGCGAGCGCGCCGAAGAGGCTCAGGCTCTCCTGCTGGCGTTCCGGCGCAAAATCCCTTCCGATCCGCCCGCCCGCGTCGATCACGCCCGGCCCGAGCGGCTGCGGCAGGGCCTTGAGCTGCTCCACGCGCCGCCCCGCCACCGCCGCCGCGAAGGCCGCCGCGTCGAGATAGAGCGATCCCGGCGGGGCGGGCTTGTAGACCGTGCCGAGCCGGGCCTTGGCCGACAGCGCGGCGGAGCGCGCGGCATATTGCTCGCTCAGCGCCTCCCAGCGCGCCGCCTGCGCCGCCTCGAAGGCGTCGTCGAGCAGGACCGGCGCCCCGGGCAGGTAGTCGAAGAGCGTCTCCAGCCGCGCGTGATAGAAGGGCAGCCAGTGCTCGTAGCCCTGGTGCTTGCGCCCGGCGCTCACCGCCTCGTAGAGCGGATCGTCCCGGCCCGCGGCGCCGAATTCCGCGCGGTAGCGGGTGCGGAACCGCTCGATCGAGGCTTCGTCGAGGATCACCTCGGAGACCGGGGCGAGCTCGATCCGCCCGACGGTCTCCAGGGTGCGCTGGGTCTCGGCATCGAAGCGGCGGGCGCTTTCCAGCACGTCGCCGAAGAGGTCGAGCCGCACCGGCCCCCGGGTGCCCGGCGGATAGAGGTCGATCAGCCCGCCGCGCACCGCGAATTCGCCGGGCTCGGTCACGGTCGCGGCCTGCTGGAAGCCCATGCGCGCGAGATAGGCCCGGAGCTCGGCCAGATCGAGGCGCCGGCCGACCTCCGCGGTGAAGCTCGAGGCGCGCAAGACGGCGCGGGCCGGCACCATCTGGGTCGCCGCATTGACCGTGGTCAGCACCGCCGCGGGGCGGTCGAAGCCATCCGCTAGCGCGGCGAGCGTCGCCATGCGTGCCGCGGCGATCTCGGGATTGGGCGAGATGCGGTCGTAGGGCAGGCAGTCCCAGGCGGGAAAGCTCAGCACCGGCACGGCGGGGGCGAAGAATTTCAGCGAGGCGCGCAGGCTCGCCAGCCGCGCGTCGTCGCGGGCGACATGGATCACCGGGCCGCCGGTGCGGGATAGGTGGCCGGCAAGATACCGCGCGTCGAACCCCTCGGGGCAGCCGCCGACGACGAGGCGCCCGGTCGCGGGAGAGGGTGAGCGGGTCATGGCGCGCGACCTAGCGCAAGGCTGCTGCTCCCGCAAGCCGATGCGGTTGCCTTGGCAGGGCTACGACAATCGGAGCGCCTCGACCTTTCCCGCCACAAGACGAGGGCAGCACCCGCGGGGCCGGGTGGTGACATTGGGCGCGCCCGGAGCTCGGGCGACGGGGTCGTGTCGCCCCCGCTGGTCGCCTCAGCGGATCAGGATCGAGGGATGCAGCGCCAGCCCGGCGGCCAGGGCGCAGAATACCGAGACGGCGGCGAAGACCGCGTGCCAGAACTGCCGCCGCGACAGCATCCGGTTGAGCGCCGCGCCGCGATAGCCGTCGCGCCGCACCGCCAGCCCCAGCCGCAGCGAGGAATAGGACACCATGACCAGCGGCAGGAGGAGCACGAAGAGCGCCTGCGCCCATTCCACGCCGGCGAGGAACCCGATCACCGCGAGGGCCGCGAGCCCGAAGCCGGTGAGTGCTGCGATCGGGATGCCGAAATCGTCGTAGATGCCGCCGATGCGCTCGGCGGCGAGCCGCGCCCGCAGATCCACGCGCGCGCGCACCTCCGGGTCCTTCCGCCCCCGCCGGATCATGTCATAGGGCACTCCGAGCGTGGTGTGGCAGACGAGACTCCAGACGACCAGGGTCAGCACCCAGTACCAGGCGCTCTCGAAGCTGGCTGTGCCGTAGACCTGGATCACGCGCGCTCGCTCGGCCGGACATGCGCCGCGCGCGGCGCGGTGCTGGAGGGTTTTCCTGCCGGAACTTCGCCCACGCCGTCAAGCGTCCGCGCCGCTCATCGTCAACGAGCCGTGCACGGCACCGGGGGCCGGCAATGCCCTTGAGGCGGCGCGGCGCGCGTGCCAAACCGGATCCGATCAGCCGGGTTTCGAGAATGACGCCACTGTCCGCCCCCTTCCCCCATGGCCGGCCCCGCCGCCTGCGCCGCACGCCCTGGATCCGAGATCTCGTGGCAGAGGCGCGCCTCTCACCCGCCGATCTGATCTGGCCGCTCTTCGTGCGCGAGGGCACGGATCTGGCGGAGCCGGTGGCCTCGCTGCCCGGCGTCGCGCGGCTCAGCATCGACCGGGCGGTCGCGGCGGCGGAGGAAGCGGCCGGGCTCGGCATCCCCTGCATCGCGCTCTTTCCCAACACGGAGGCGGCGGACAAGAACCCGGAGGCGACCGAGGCCTGGAACCCGGAGAACCTCGTCTGCCGCGCCACCCGCGCCATCAAGGCGGCGGTGCCGGAGCTGGGCGTGCTGCTCGACGTGGCGCTCGACCCCTATAATTCCGAGGGCCACGACGGCCTGGTGCGCGACGGCGTAGTGCAGAACGACGAGACGCTGCTTGCGCTCGAGAAGATGGCGCTGGTGCAGGCGGAGGCGGGCGCGGACATCCTCGGCCCCTCCGACATGATGGACGGGCGCATCGGCGTGATCCGCGGCGCGCTCGAGGCGCATGAGTTTCCCGACGTGCTGATCATGAGCTATGCGGCGAAATACGCCTCGAGCTTCTACGGGCCGTTCCGCGATGCGGTCGGCGCCACCGGCGCGCTCAAGGGCGACAAGAAGACCTATCAGATGGATCCCGCGAACGGCGCGGAGGCCTTGCGCGAGGTGGCGATCGATCTCGCCGAGGGCGCCGACATGGTGATGGTCAAGCCGGGCCTGCCCTATCTCGACATCTGCACCCGGGTGAAGGCGGAGTTCGGGGTGCCGACCTTCGCCTATCAGGTCTCCGGGGAATACGCGATGATCGAGGCCGCCGCCGCCAATGGCTGGATCGACGGCGAGCGCGCCATGATGGAGAGCCTGGTCGCCTTCCGGCGAGCGGGCTGCGACGGCATCCTGACCTATCACGCGGCGCGGGCGGCCAGGCTGCTCCGGGAACGGCTTGGCGCGTGAGCGTAGCGCCACAAGCACGCGGAATAACTATGGATTCCGGACGGGGCCTTTAGGGGCGGGCACGCTCCCCGCGGACACCGGAATGTCCACGCCGGCGAGGATGTAGGTCCCGTAGGCCACGTTCATAAGCGAGAGGAGCATGTGCAGCCGCAGGTCGATGGCTTCCAACAGGAACGGACCGGCGGTGCCGGAGGTGAGGTAGGAGAAGTCGTGCAGCGCATGCAAGAAGACGAGCGGCCAGAGATTGCCTGTCCGCAGGAACACCGCCCCGTAGAGGATCGCGAAACCGAAGGTGGCGAGAAACTTGTCCGCCCATTCCAAGAGCCCGAAGCTCTCGAAGAAAACGTTGGTGAAATGCCCGGCGCTGAATATCGCCGCCGCGATGAAGACCGCGGCCCATTTGCCGTAGCGCATCAGCGCAGGGATCGCGATGCCGCGCGCAAAGCCCTCTTCGCTGATGCCCGTGAGAACGAGGGCGGCGCCGTAGAAGACGATCCAGCCCCAGGCGATCTCGATGGTGCCGTGAAGCAGGACCGGCGCGAAGGCGATCAGGGCGGGATACCAGTAGAGATGCACATTTCTGGCGTCGGTGGTCAGACCGGCCCGCTTCTGCCAGCCGAGCAGCCATATTACCGCGAGCACGAAGACCGACTGCGCCGCCGGAATCAGCAGGCGAAGGGCGACGATATCCTTACCGGCGATCTTGAAGGCGGCGACCAACGGCAGCGCGATCAGCGGCTGGGCAATCGCCAGCGCGATCACGAAGAGCAGTGGCCGTGTGGCAGCGAACGTAAGGATTGCCGACATGGATTCGATCCCCGCAGGGATCATAGCATATCCTGCAGGCTTCCGCGCCGGGGCTACGGCTGATGTCCCGGCCATGGGGCTTCCAAGAGGTGACGTGACCGGATCGAAGGCCCAACCCGGTATATTAGCGCGCCGCGACATCTGGTGGGCGCTTGGCTCGCCTGATCAACATGTGTTAACGTTCCCGCGAATTCACGGTCAGAAACCGCCATCAGGCAGAACCCGAGCAAGATTGAAGGAGACGTCCATGTCCGACTGGACCCGACGCACGTTTCTCGCGGCAACCGGCGCGGGCCTCGCGGCCTGCACCTCGCATCCGACCGGCCTGACCGAGACCCCGGCCCAGGCGATCGACGCCAATGTCCAAGCGGCGCTCGACCAGCTCTACGCCACCGTTCCCGGCACGGCGGAGCTCGGCGCGCGGTCCGAGGGCATCTTGGTGATTCCGCGCATCCGCAAGCTCGGGTTCTGGGTCAGCGGCGCCTATGGCGAGGGTGCGCTGCTGATCGGCCCGGCGATCGTGGAATATTATTCCATGAGCCTCGCGGGCTTCGGCTTCACCTTCGGCGCCCAGGAGTTCAATCAGGCGCTGTTCTTCCTCACGGCGGATGCCCTGCAGAGCTTCCGCGTCGCCGACGGATGGGAGCTCGGCGTGGATGCCGCGGTCGCCCTGCCCCGCCGCGGCGTCGCCGCCGGCCTCTCCTCGGGCCAGATCAACCGGCCGATTCAGGAAGTGGTCTGGGGCCAGCGCGGCCTGATCGCCGACGCCAGCCTCGTCGGCGCGAAGTACAGCCGCATCATCCGCTGAACGGGCCGGACGGACCGGCGGCGCCGTTCCCGCCGACGGGACCGAAAGGCCGAGCGATCGGCCTCGCGCAGGGATTCGATTCAGCGACGCTGGCCTGACGGGCCAGCTATTCAACGAATCGGTTGACTAGATCGGCCTGACGTGCAATTTAGCCACATGGTTGAATTGATGGCCCGTCAGATGGACGACGTGTTCCAGGCGCTCGGAAGCGCCACGCGACGTCGCATGCTCCACGACCTCGCCGGCGGGCCGAAGTCGGTAGGGCAGCTCGCGGAACCGTTCGCGATGTCGCTCGCCGCCGCCTCGAAGCACGTCAAGGCGCTCGAGAAGGCCGGAATGATCCGGCGCGAGGTGCGGGGCAATACGCATTTCTGCCACCTCGATCCCGGCCCGCTTGCCAGCGCCCATCGCTGGCTGAGCTTCTACGAGAGCTTCTGGACGGGTCGCCTGGACGAACTCGAACGCCTGCTCCGCGAAGAGAAGGGCACGATTCCCGCATCCCAGGAAGGAGACGACACATGATCGATCTTGCAGGCCTTGACGCCTATGGCGTGCTGACCGAACCGGCCACGCTGAAACTGGAGCGTCTGCTTCCCGGCCCTATCGAGCGCGTCTGGGCCTATCTCGTCGACAGCGGCCTGCGGCGGCAGTGGCTGGCATCGGGCGAGATGGCCATGGAAGTCGGCGCACCGGTGGAACTGGTCTGGCGCAACGACGAACTGACCGACCCGCCGGGAAGCCGGCCGGAAGGCTTCTCCGGCGAGCACCGGATGATCAGCCGGATCACCGAGCTGGACCCGCCCCGCAGGCTGGCCATTTCCTGGAACGGCACCGGCGACGTGTCGTTCGACCTGGAGCCGAGAGGCGACGAGGTTCTGCTCACGCTTGTCCATCGTCGCATTCCCGAGCGTCCGATGCGGCTGATGATCGGGGCCGGCTGGCACATGCATCTGGATGTCCTCTCGGCGCGAATTGCGGGCCGGGAGCCGGAGCCCTTCTGGGACGGCTGGACGCGGCTGAGGGACGAGTACGACAGAAGGCTGCCGGACTGACCGCCCGCCAACGACCGCGATGGCACCCGATCGCGCCTGCCGCCTAGCTGGCCGGCGTGATCCGCGTCACGCCGACCGCGCCGGCGCGGGCGAGATCGGGGTCGAGCGACATGGGAATGTATTCCGAGCGCCGCCAGAGCATGGCCAGGTCGTCGTAGAAGCGCGACAGCAGATGGCCGCTCTGGCCGGTCGCGATGATGAAGACGCTCGAATCGGGATCGCCGAAATCGTAGACGGCGCGGAACCCGGCGCCGTGGACCTCGAGATAGGGCTCCGGGCCATTGGCCGGCATGCCGCCCTGCATCAGCGTATTGTCGCCGCCCGGCGTGCTCTGGCGGATATTGGCCAGGAGGTTGAGCACCGGGATGCTGCCGAGGGTCTGATGGCGGTGGAGCGCCTGGTGCGCGTCGCCCCAGCGCCAGCTTTCGAGCCGCGGGCCGAAATCCGCCTCGAGCTCGATCAGCGCGTCGTCGAGCGCCCGACGCGCCATCTCGGGACAGGTCTCGGTCTCGGTGCTCTGCACGATGTCGCACCAGGCGCCGGCGCCGTCGGTGTTGCGGAACACCCGCTCGAGGAAGACGACGTCGGGCACCGGCACCAACGCGACCAGCCCGCCCAGCTCGTCGATCGCCAGCCGGCGCTGCAGCGCGCGGACCCAGGCGGCGTAGATCAGCGGCTCGGGCGCATGCTCGGACATCGCGCCGTTCCATTCGGCGAGGCGCTCCAGCGCGATCTGCCGCTGGCGTTCGCGGGTGCCCTCGGCCGCGGGTTCGCCGGAATACCAGAGGTCGCGGGCGATCAGCGGCAAGAGCGTGCGAGCTGCCTCCGAGACGGTATCGGTCTGGATTTCGATGAAGCTCTCAAGCGAGTGGTAGTCCCGCGCCCCGAGCAGCCAGCTCGCCCGCGCGATGCGGTAGCTGTCGCCCCAGTCGAAGCTGAGATTGTCGGGGAAGACCGCGTCGGTCAGCCGGTTGTTGGTATTGACCACGATCCCGCTCGGCGGATTGACGATCCAGGGGTTCTCCGAAAACGGCCGGAAGCCCTGCCAGTCGTTGACCGCGAGCCATCCCGGCGCCGGGATCCGACCCTGGCTCGAATGCGCGGGCTGGCGCCGCGGCGCCGCGCCCGCCATCTGGAGCGCCACCGTGTCGTGGTCGGCCAGCGTCAGGTTCAGCGAGGGCGCCACGATCTCCTCGGCCGCCTTGCGCGCCTCGCGGATGGAATGCGCCCGCATCAGCGCGATGCCGGCGCCGATGGAGCGGTCCTCGGCGGTCAGCCCGGTCCAGGCGAGGCTCGCCACATGGCCCGGCGGCGTCACCTCGGCCGCGCCGAAATGCGGCGGCGGGATCACCGGCCCGTGCCGCGTCCACTCGAGGCGGACGGTCCTGGAGGGGGCCTCGCGCACCGCGATCACCGTCTCGCGGACCGTGAGCTCGCGCCAGCCCTCCGGCGTCAGATACTGGTCCGGGTAGTCGGGATTGAGCTTCTCGATATAGATGTCCTGGTCGTCGAGATAGCTCGAGGTCAGCCCCCAGCCGAGATCGGCGTTGCGGCCGATCAGCACGGCGGGAATGCCCGGAATGGTTGCGCCCATCACCGGACCCTCGGCAAGGTCCATGCGCGCGAGCAGCCAGACCGAGGGTGCGGTCAGGCCGAGATGCGGGTCGGTGGCGAGCAGCGAAGCGCCGCTGCCGGTGCGCGACCCCGCCGCCGCGAAGGCGTTGGAGCCGCCGCCGAAACCGGGCTGGGGCACCGGGTCGAGCGGGTGGCGCGCGGCGAGCTTCACGGGCCGCGGCGTGACGCCGGGGAACATCTGCGAGAATTCCGGCAGGCCCATGACCGGCGGGTTCGGGGCTTCGGGCATCAGGTCGCGCAGCCGCTCCTCGGGGAGCACCAGCGAGAGCCGTGCGCGCAACGCCTCGCGCGCCGCCTTGTCGGTCAGGTCGAGCGCGAGCAGCTTCAGGACAGCGATCGAATCCGCGGGAATCCAGGGCTGGATGCGCGCATCAAACAGGAAGAGCTCCGGCGCGCCGCGTCCCAGCGCCTGTTCCTGCACCACCTTCAGCCAGGCGTTGACCCCGGCGGAATAGGCCTCGAGCGCGGCCAGCGTCGCCGCACTCTGCTCGGCCACCGCCTCGCGCGACAGGCCGTAGAGGTCGAGCGCGCGCATCAGCGTGTCGATCTCGACGGTATCCTCCCCGAAGACCTCGCTCAGCCGGCCCTGCGCCGTGCGCCGCAGGAGCGTCATCTGCCAGAGCCGGTCCTGCGCATGCACGAAGCCGAGGCCGAAGAAGGCGTCCGAATCCTCCTTTGCCAGGATATGCGGGACCGCGTGCAGGTCGCGCACGATCTCGATCTCGCCCAACGGCCCGTCGAGCACGTAGCTGTGGTCGTAATCGGGTAGCGATTGCCTTGCGAGGTAGTAGCCCAGGCCGGCCGCCAGGACCGCCAGCATCAGCATCGCCACGAAGACCCGCATGAGCCAACGGAACAGAAATCCCATGCGGTCGTGCCCTTTTGCTGTCGGGTTGACCCCGCTCCGATAGCAGGCCACATGGAACGATACAACTTGGCAGGGAACACGAGGTCGTCATGGCGCGCGTCGCTTTCATCGGTCTGGGCGTGATGGGCTATCCGATGGCCGGGCATCTCGCCGCCAGGGGGCATGCGGTGACGATCTACAACCGCACCGCCGCGCGTGCCGAGGCCTGGGTGGCGCAGCACGGCAATACCTGGGCCGCGACCCCTGCCGAGGCGGCGCGGGGCGCCGAGATCGTCTTCGCCTGCGTCGGCAACGACGAGGACCTGCGCAGCGTCACGACCGGCGAGGCGGGCGCCTTCGAGGGCATCGCCAGGGGCGCGGTCTTCGTCGACCACACCACCGCCTCGGCCGCGGTGGCGCGCGAGTTGCACCGGGCGGCCTGGGACCGCGGCGCGCATTTCATCGACGCGCCGGTCTCCGGCGGCCAGGCGGGTGCGGAGAACGGCACGCTGACGGTGATGTGCGGCGGCGAGGCGGAGCCCTACGGCCGGGTCGAGCCGGTGATCGCCGCCTATGCCCGGTCCTGTCGGCTGATGGGCGGGGTCGGCGCGGGCCAGCTGACCAAGATGGTCAACCAGATCTGCATCGCGGGGCTGCTCCAGGGCCTCTCGGAGGGCCTCGCCTTCGCGCAGAAGGCCGGGCTCGACGGGCAGGCGGTGCTCGACGTCATCTCCAAGGGCGCCGCCGGATCCTGGCAGATGGAGAATCGCGGCACCACCATGCTCGAGGACAGGTTCGACTTCGGCTTCGCCGTCGACTGGATGCGCAAGGATCTCGCCATCTGCCTGGCGGAGGCGGATGCCAATGGCGCCGCCCTGCCGGTCACCGCGCTCGTCGACCAGTTCTACAAGGACGTCCAGGGCATGGGCGGTCGGCGCTGGGACACCTCCAGCCTGATCCGGCGCCTGCGATGAGCGCGCCCGAATTCGACCGCGCGGTGAAGATCGCGCCCTCGATCCTGAGCGCGGATTTCGCCCGGCTCGGCGAGGAGGTGCGCGCCGTCGAGGCCGCGGGCGCGGATTGGGTGCATGTGGACGTGATGGACGGGCATTTCGTGCCCAACATCACCATCGGTCCCAATGTGGCGGCGGCGATCCGGCCGCATGTCGGCACGGTGATGGACGTGCATCTGATGATCGCGCCGGCCGATCCCTATCTGGAGGATTTCGTGCGCGCCGGCGCCGATGTCGTGACGATCCATGCCGAGGCGGGCCCGCATCTCGACCGCAGCCTCGCGCGGATCCGCGAGCTCGGCGCCAGGGCCGGCGTCTCGCTCACGCCGGCGACACCGCCCCAGGCGGTCGAATACGTACTCGATCGCTGCGACCTGATCCTGGCGATGACCGTCAATCCGGGCTTCGGCGGCCAGTCCTTCCTGCAGTCGCAGCTGCCGAAGATCCGAAGCTTGCGCGCGATGATCGGCGACCGCCCCATCCGGCTCCAGGTCGACGGCGGCATCACGCCCGAGACGGCGCCGCTGGCGGTGGAAGCGGGCGCCGACGTGCTGGTGGCCGGGTCGGCGGTCTTCCGTGGCGGGACGCCCGAGGCCTACCGCCGAAACATCGAAGCGATCCGCAGCGCCTGCGCCTGACCGGGATTTCGCCGCCCTCGGCTGCGTGGTAGAGCATCGCGACCGGAGGCTGGGAGCGCCGCATGAACGACCCGTTTCGCGATCTCGTGCTCGGGCTCCTCTTCGCGATCATGCTCGGCTGGGTGCTCGTGGAGGGGCGCGGGGTGATCCTGCCGGTGGTGGCGAGTTTCATCGTCGCCTATATCGTGCTCGGTCTGGCCGACCTGATCGGCCGGCTGCCCGGGGTCGGTGCCCGCATCCCGGAGACGATCCGCCACATGGCGGCGATCGTGCTGATCGGCATGGCGCTCTTCGGAATAATCTCGCTCATCCTCGCCAATATCGGCGAGGTCGCGGCGCGCGCGCCGGACTACCAGCAGCGCCTGCTTGCGGCGATTCAGGCCGGCGCGGATCTGCTCAAGATCGAGACCGAACCCACCTGGGAGACCCTGCGGCAGGACGTGCTCTCGCAGATCAACCTCCAGCGCGCGATGGGAACGGTCGCGGCCTCGCTCGCCTCGATCGTCGCGACCTTCTCGGTCGTGGTCATCTACGCGGGCTTCCTGCTCACGGAGAAGGGCGCCTTCGACAAGAAGGTGGGGCGGCTCTCCGACGACCCGGCAAGGGTCGCGCATCTCCGCACGCTGATCGCGGCCATCAACCGGCGCATCGGCACCTATCTGGCGGTCAAGACCGCCATCAACGTGTTCCTCGGCCTGCTCTCCTACACAATCATGCGCATCGCCGGCATCGAATTCGCGGGCTTCTGGGCGCTGCTGATCGGGCTCTTCAACTACATCCCCTATGTGGGGTCGTTCCTCGGCGTCACCTTCCCGGTCGCGCTCGCCGTCGTGCAGTTCGGCGCGCTCGGCCCGGTGATCGCGCTGACCGCGGCGCTGGCCGGGGCGCAGATCTTCGTGGGGAACTTCCTCGAGCCCTATCTGATGGGCAATTCCCTCAATCTCAGCCCCTTCGTGATCCTGGTGAGCCTCGTGGTCTGGAGCGCCATGTGGGGCCTTCCCGGCGCCATCCTCTCGGTGCCGATCACCGCGATCCTCGTGATCGTGCTCTCGGAATTCAAGCGCACCCGCCCGATCGCCATCCTGCTGTCGCGCGACGGGGAGATCACCTCGTCGGCGACGGGCGACGGCGCCGGCGCGTGAGCCCGGCCGGCGCCGCGCCGGCCTTCAGGAAAAGAGATCGTGGCAGGTCTCCAGCGCCTCGACCAGCACGTCGACCTCGCCCTGCGTGTTGTAGAGCCCGAAGGATGCCCGACAGGTCGCGGTCAGGCCGAGATGCGCCATCAGCGGCTGGGCGCAGTGATGCCCGGCCCGGACCGCCACGCCCTTGCGGTCAACGACCGTGGAGATGTCGTGCGCGTGCGCCGGGCCCTCGATGGTGAAGGAGAAGATCGCCCCCTTGCCGGGCGCGTCGCCCTGGATCTGCAGCCAGTTCAGCCCCGCGAACCGCGCCCGCGCATAGTCGCGCAGGGCGCCCTCGTGGGCCGCGATGTTGTCGAGCCCGAGCGCGGTCATGTAGTCGAGCGCGACGCCGAGACCGATGGTCTGGACGATGCCCGGGGTGCCGGCCTCGAACTTCAGCGGCGCATCGGCGTAGCTCACCGCCTCGCGCGTCACTTCGCGGATCATGTCGCCGCCGCCGAGGAAGGGCCGCATCTCCGCCGCCCGGTCGCCGCGGATGTAGAGCGCGCCCGAGGCGGTCGGCCCGTAGAGCTTGTGGCCGGTGATCGCGTAGAAGTCGCAGCCGAGATCGGCGACGTCCACGGCCATGTGCACCGCCGCCTGGCTACCGTCGACGAGCACCGCGACGCCGCGCTCCCGCGCCGCGGCGCAGATCGCCTTCACGTCGACCACGGTGCCGAGCACGTTCGACATATGCGTGATCGCCACCAGCCGCGTGCGCGGCCCGATCGCGTCGATGACCCGCTGCGGGTCGAGCGAGCCGTCCGGCTCGGTCTCCACCCATTTCAGCACCGCGCCCTGGCGTTCGCGCAGGAAATGCCAGGGCACGACATTGGCGTGATGCTCCATCACGCTCAGCACGATCTCGTCCCCGGGCTCGAACCGCGGCGCCGCCCAGGCGTAGGAGACCATGTTGATGCCCATGGTCGAGCCGGTGGTGAAGACGATCTCCTCCTCCCGGGCGGCGCCGAGGAAGCGCTGCACCTTGCCGCGCACCGCTTCGTATTTCTCCGTGGCGACGCTGGAGAGGTAGTGCAGGCCGCGATGCACGTTGGCGTAGTCCATCGCATAGGCTTCGGTGATCGCCTGGATCACCGCCCGGGGCTTCTGTGCCGAAGCGCCGTTGTCGAGATAGACGAGCGGCCGCCCGTGCACCTCGCGCCCGAGGATCGGGAAATCGCGGCGCACCGCCTCGACGTCATACATCAGCCACCTCCCTGTGGTGCGAGGCCGAGCATGGCGACCAGCACCGTCAGTCCGAAAAAGAGCACGATCATGCAGGCGATCACGCCGCCGAGCACCTTCAGCGGGTTGGAAAAGCCGTGCAGCTCGGTCACGAAACAGACGAAGGCCCAGATGAGCCAGATGAGCGTCGCCACCGCCAGCAGCGAGGCGAGCGGCGGCATCACCAGCAGCGCCGCGATCTGCACCAGCTGGAGCGCGAGCAGCACGACGTTCAGCCACACGATGACCGCCAGGGCGCCGGTGATGTCGCCCCTGCCCCCGAACTGCCGCCCGACGAGCGCGGTCGCCACCACGGCGAAGGCCAGCATGCCGAGCTGCATCGCCGCGCCGAGCAGCGGGTCGTAGAGGATCGCCGCCGTGACCGCGTCGACGCCGCCGACGGTCAGCCGCGCCGCGGCATAGCTCAGCACCATGCCGAGGCAGGTCACCGCCACGGCGGCCTGCATGAGCGGCCCCGGCGCCAGCCCGAGATCCAGCACGGCGCGGGCGGCGACGCGCGGGCGCAGCAGCGTGTCGAGCATCAGCTGGCGAAACATCGGCGTCACCGGTCCCTTCGCGGGGCGCTTGCCGCCCGCCCTGTCGAATTCACCCTGCAAGCGCCGCCCCGCCGGAAAGGAGCGCCAGGAGCGCCGCGAAGCCGCAGAAGACCAGCGCCACCACGGCCGCGACCCGGCGGGTCTGCGGGAAGCCCTCGGCCTCGGCGATCGACGCGGCGAAGAGCCACAGCCAGTATCCCAGCGCCGCATAACCCGGAAGCGCCAGCCAGGGCAACCGGCCGGCGCTGCCCCCCGAGGCCGCCACCGCCCCGAGCGCGGCGACGCCGAGCGCCAGCGGCGCCCCGAGCAGCGCGGCCCAGAAGAGCGCCGAGCGCGCGCCGAGAAAGCCGCCCCGCCCGCCGAGCGCGCGGGCCACCAGATGCACCAGCGCCGCCAGCCCGTAGCCGAGCAGCGGCCCGAGGGCGAGATAGGCGAAGAGATGCGCGGCCACCGCCCCCTCGACGGGATCGGCGATGTCGAGGCCGCGCGCCGTCTCGACCGCGCGCGGCAGGCTCGCCACCCAGAAGAGCGCCGCCGCCAGCATCAGGTGGAAGAGCGCCCGCGATTCGCTCAGGCCCTGGGCGACCTGCCGGGCCATGGCGCCGCGCGGGTCGCGATAGGCGCCCGCCATCGCCCGGACGAGGCCCTCCGACATCGCCTCAGCCCCGGCGCCGCGCCAGCCAGGCCGCCAGCCGCTCGCGCATGCCCGCGGCGATGCGCGCGTCCTCGATCTCGGCGATCGCCTCGTCGAGGAAGGCCAGCACGAGCAGCTCCTCGGCCTCGGCACGCGGGATCCCGCGCGAGGTCAGGTAGAAGAGCATGTGCTCGTCCACCGCGCCGCAGGTCGAGCCGTGCGAGCAGGCCACGTCGTCGGCGTAGATCTCGAGCTCGGGCTTGGCGAGGAACTGGCTGTCGTCGTCGAGCAGCAGCGCCTGGCTGATCTGGTAGCCGTCGGTCTTCTGGGCGACCGGCTGCACCAGGATCTTGCCCTGGAACACCCCGACCGCGCCGGCGCGCAGCACCTTCTTGAAGACCTGCCGGCTCTCGCAGCCGAGCGCGCCATGGGTGACGAAGACCGTGTCGTCATGATGGAAGTCGCCGTCGCCCACGCAGGCCCCGGCCACATGCGCCACCGCGTCGTCGCCGGCGAATTCGATGACCGCCTCGTTGCGGGTCAGCCGGCCGTTCAGCGTCAGCGTGAAGGACTTGAAGGTCGCCGCACGCCCCAGCCGGGCGAAGAGCGCCGTCGCCGCCCGCCGGCCGTGGTCGCGGCCCTGGGTGCGGACATGATGCAGCGCCGCGCCCTCGCCGATCTCGGCCTCAAGCACCTGGTTGAAGCGCGCCGCCCCGGCCCCGGTCTCGATCAGCGTCAGATCGGCGCC
>JACKKC010000017.1 GCA_020637615.1 Rhodovulum sp. | reverse complement strand
TACCCCGCCCGGCGCAGGACGAGCGAGGCGTTGGTGCCGCCGAAGCCGAAGGAATTCGACAGCGCCACGTCGATCGTCCGCTTCACCGCCGCCTTCGGCGCGAGGTCCAGCGGCGTCTCGACGGAAGGATTGTCGAGGTTGAGCGTCGGCGGCGCGATGCCGTCGCGCATCGCCAGCAGGCAGAAGATCGCCTCGACGGCCCCGGCCGCACCCAGCAGGTGCCCGATCGAGGATTTGGTGGAGGACATCGTCGTCCGCCCCGCCGCCTCCCCGAGCAGGCGGGTCACCGCATTGAGCTCGATCTCGTCGCCCACCGGCGTCGAGGTGCCGTGGGCATTGACATAGTCGACGTCCCCCGGCGCCAGCCCGGCGTCCCGGAGCGCGGCCGTCATCGCCCGGAAGCCTCCGTCGCCGTCCGGCGCCGGCGAGGTGATATGATAGGCATCCCCCGAAAGCCCGTAGCCCGCGACCTCGCCGTAGATGCGCGCGCCGCGCGCCTTGGCATGCTCCAGCTCCTCGAGCACCACCACGCCCGCGCCCTCGCCCATGACGAAGCCGTCGCGGTCGCGATCGTAGGGCCGGCTGCCGCGCTCGGGCTCCTCGTTGAAGCTGGTGGAGAGCGCCTTGCAGGCGGCGAAGCCGGCGATGCCGAGCTCGCAGATCGCCGCCTCCGCCCCGCCGGCGATCATCACCTCCGCGTCGCCGTGCTGGATCATCCGCGCCCCGTCGCCGATGGCATGGGCCCCCGTCGAGCAGGCGGTCACCACCGAATGGTTCGGCCCCTTGAAGCCGTAGCGGATCGAGACCTGTCCCGAGCAGAGATTGATCAGGCTGGCGGGGATGAAGAACGGCGACACCCGCCGCGGCCCCTTGTCGCGCAGGACGAGCGTCGTCTCGGCGATGGTCGAGAGCCCGCCGATCCCCGAGCCGATGATCACCCCGGTCCGCAGCCGGTCCGCCTCGTCCTGCGGCATCCAGTCGGCGTCGCGCACCGCCTGCTCAGCCGCGGCCATGGCGTAGAGGATGAAGCGGTCGACCTTGCGGCTCTCCTTCGGCGCCATCCAGTCGTCGGGGTTGAAGGTGCCGTTCGACCCGTCGCCCAGGGGAACCTCGCAGGCGATCGAGCAGGCCAGGTGCGAGGCGTCGAACCGCGTGATGCGCCCCGCGCCCGACCGGCCGGCGATCAGCCGCGACCAGCTCTCCTCGACCCCGCAGGCCAGTGGCGTGACGAGCCCGAGCCCGGTGATCACAACGCGCCGCATCGCTTCTCCGATCGCTTGGTCCCAATGCCCGCCCGGTTTACCTTGAAGCCCACGATCCCGACAAGGCCCGATGTCGCCACGGCCAAGGCGGGCCGCTCGGGACGCGACATCCCGCCCGTCTCATGCCGACACACCTGCCCGGCAGGCGAACCCGCGCGCCGTTCGTCCACCCCGGCGGCAGCCATCCCGCCAAAGGAAAGGGCGCCCGGCCGCGCCGGACGCCCTGTCTGCTCCCGCGAAGACGGCTTCAGGCGTTCGCGTGGGATTCGATGAACTTCACCGCGTCGCCGTAGGTCTGGATCGTCTCGGCCGCGTCGTCGGGGATCTCGATGCCGAATTCCTCCTCGAAGGCCATGACCAGCTCGACCGTGTCGAGGCTGTCGGCGCCGAGATCATCGATGAAAGAGGCGGTCTCGGTGACCTTGCCTTCATCGACGCTCAGATGGTCGACCACGATCTTCTTAACCCGCTCCGCGATATCGCTCATTGCTTGTCCTCTTGCTGGTCCGGTTCCGGTATGCACATCAGAGCCTGACAGCGCCGGTCCGCTCTTTGTTTACCTTATCAAAAACCGGGAGTCGACGCATGACCCCCGGCCCAACTTGTTGGCGCTATAGCATAACCGCCGCCGGTGGCAAATGCTATTGCGGTTGCGCCGCCGCTGTCGCGTTTCGAGCGCGGCCGCCGATTGCAAGCGCCCCGGACCGCCCCTAACGTCGCGCGATGACAGCGGATCGTCCATTGCTCGGCATTGCCTTCATCCTCGGCTTCTGCGCCGTGGTCCCGCTCGGCGATGCCACGGCCAAGCTTCTCGGCGCGAGCGTGCCGCTCGTCCAGGTGCTGCTCTGCCGCTTCGCCGGGCAGGCGCTGATCCTGCTGCCCGTGGTGGCGCTGACCGGCGGCAGCCTGACGATGCCGTCGCATGTCCTGAGGATCGCCTTCCTGCGCACGCTCCTGCACATCGCCGCCATGGGCACCTTCTTCACGGCGCTGCGCTTCCTGCCCCTGGCCGACGCGACGGCGATCACCTTCGTGCTGCCCTTCATCCTGCTGCTGCTCGGCTGGCTCCTGATGGGCGAGGAGGTCGGGCCGCGCCGCATCGCCGCCTGCGCCGCGGGATTCGCCGGAACCCTGCTCGTCATCCAGCCGAGCTTCGCGGTGGTCGGCTGGCCCGCACTCCTGCCGCTCCTCGTCGCCGGCATCTTCGCCGGCTTCATGCTCCTGACCCGGCGCATCGCCAAGGAAACCGATGCGGTCGCGCTCCAGGCGGTCAGCGGCCTCATGGCCACCGCCCTCCTCGTCGCGGGAATCGCCCTCGGCGCGGGCAGCGACCTCGCGATCCTCGAATTCGTGCGCCCGACCCTGCGCGAGGCGCTGCTGCTCGCCGCGGTCGGGGTCTTCGGAACGATCGGGCATCTGCTGCTCACCTGGTCGCTGCGCTTCGCGCCCTCCGCGACCGTCGCGCCGATGCAGTATCTCGAGATCCCCGTCGCCACCTTCGTGGGCTGGGCGGTCTTCGGGGACCTGCCGAACGGCCTCGCCGCGCTCGGGATCGCGGTGACCATGGGCGCGGGGCTCTATATCCTGATGCGCGAGCGCATCGCCGCGCGAAGCCTGCCGGCGAAATGACCGGGCGCGGTCAGATCATCGCCATCCCGCCGTTGACGTGCAGGGTCTGGCCGGTGACATAGGCCGCCTCCGCCGAGGCGAGCCAGGCGACCGCCGCGGCCACCTCCGCGCCGGTGCCCATGCGCCCCGCGGGGATCTGCGCGAGTATCCGCGCCTTCTGCTCGTCGTTGAGGACCTCCGTCATCGCGCTCTCGATGAAGCCCGGCGCCACGCAATTGACCGTGATGCCGCGGCTCGCCACCTCCGCGGCCAGCGCCTTCGACATGCCGATCACGCCGGCCTTGGAGGCCACGTAGTTCGCCTGCCCCGGATTGCCGGTGACGCCTACCACCGAGGAGATGTTGACGATCCGCCCCCAGCGCGCCTTCATCATCCCCCGGAGCACGCCGCGGGAAAGCCGCATGGTGCTGGTCAGGTTGACCTCGATCACCCGCGCCCAGTCCTCGTCGGACATGCGCATCATCAGCTGGTCCTTGGTGATCCCGGCATTGTTGACCAGGATCTCCAGCGAGCCCATCGCTTCCGCCGCCCGCTTGGGCAGCGCCTCCACCGCGGCGGCATCGCCGAGGTCGCAGGGCAGCAAATGCGCCCGTTCCCCCAGCGCCCCGGCCAGTTCCTCCAGCGGCGCGACCCGCGTCCCCGAGAGCGCCACCACCGCGCCCTGCGCGTGCAGCGCCCGGGCGATCGCCCCGCCGATGCCCCCCGATGCGCCGGTGACCAGCGCCGTCCTGCCCGCGAGATCAAACATCCGTCTCTCCCTCCAGTGCCGCCACATCCGCCGGCGTGCCGACCGCGCGCACCGCGATCTCCCTGTCGATCCGCTTCACCATGCCCGAGAGCGCCTTGCCCGCGCCGATCTCCACGATCTCGGTGACCCCCTGCGCCGCCATCCAGGCGACGCTCTCACGCCAGCGTACCCGACCGGTGACCTGCTCGACCAGGAGCCGCCGGATTTCGTCCGGATCGCTGACCGCCTCGGCCCTGACGTTGCAGACGAGCGGCACGATCGGCGCCCGCAGGTCGACGCCTGCGAGCGCTTCCGCCATCGCCTCGGCCGCCGGCGCCATCAGCGCGCAATGGAAGGGCGCGCTGACCGGCAGCAGCATGGCGCGCTTGGCCCCCTTGGCCTTGGCGATCTCCACCGCGCGACCCACCGCCGCGGCATGTCCGGAGACCACCACCTGCGCGGGGTCGTTGTCGTTCGCCGCGGCGCAGATCTCGCCTGCCGCCGCCTCGGCCGCCAAGGCCTCGACCGACGCGAGATCGAGCCCGAGCACCACCGCCATGGCGCCCTCGCCCACCGGCACCGCCTCCTGCATCGCCCGGCCGCGCAGCCGCAGGAGCCGCGCGGCATCCGCCAGCCCGAGCGCCTCCGCCGCGCAGAGCGCGGAATATTCGCCCAGCGAATGCCCGGCCACGAAGCGCGCCCGCTCGATGCCGAACCCCACGGAGGCCATCGCCCGCATCGCCGCGATCGAGGTCGCCATCAGCGCCGGCTGGGCATTGGCGGTCAGCGTCAGCTCCGCGATGTCGCCTTCCCAGATCAGCGCCGAGAGCTTCTCGCCCAGCGCCGCATCGACCTCCTCGAAGACCGCCCGGGCCTCGGGGTAGGCCTCCGCAAGCGCGCGGCCCATCCCGACCGCCTGCGCCCCCTGCCCGGGAAACACGAATGCCCGCTTCATGGCGATCTCCTCGCTCTGCTGCCCTCAGGCCCTGACTAGCCGCCGCGGCCCGCCCCCGTCCAGCCCCGGCGGCGGCGCGCGCGCTCCCCGAGGCGTCCGGAGGAGAACGATATGACCTGCCGATGCGATTACGGCCGCCCGACGAGATCCTCGACGGGCGGATGGCCCGGCGGTCACCAAGGACGTCGGTCGTTCCCGTGCGGAACGAGGCCGCGCAGGAAGTGAGATAGAGGTTCCACATCCGCCGGAAGCGCTCGTCGAAGCCGAGCGGCTGGATCTCGGCCCAGGCCGCGTTGAAGGCCGCATGCCAGCGCCGCAGGGTCTCGGAATAGCTCTGGCCGAAGTCTTCCAGCGATCCGACCGGCTTGAGACCTGCGCGCAGGATCCTGCCTGCAGCGCTGCGGGGCTCGCAGCATGCCGCCGGGGAAGATGTGGCTTTGGATGAAGTCCACCGTCTTGCGATAGGTGGGAAAAAGAATCCGGATGGTGATGACCTGGATCGTCGCCTCTTCGCGCGCCGGGCTTGAGCCGGTCGCGCACGGTGTCGAAATAGGCCGGCCAGTATTTCTCGCCCATCAGCCTCGAACATCTCGATCGAGGCGATGTCATAGGCGCCGCGCTCGTCGCGGTAGTCGCGTAGCTCGATCGCCACCTGTCGCCGAGCTCCCGCCGCCTGGATGCGGCGTTGGGCGAAATCGTGCTGCTGGCGGCTGATGGTCAGCTGGTGACCACGCTGCGTTCGCTGGCGGCATATTCCGCGAAGCTCCCCAGCCGCAGCTGATCTGGAGCAGGTGATGCCTCTCGCCGGCGCTGATGCGGTCGAGTTATCGCTGGCGTATTTGCGGCGCTGCGCTGCGGGAGATCCCTTTGCCTCCTGGTCGAAGAGCGCGGAGAAACAGGTCATCGTCTGTCGAGCGCCAGTGGCTGTGGTGGTAGCTGCTGCCGAGGTCGTAGTGATGGGCGATGTTCTTCTTCGCCTGGGACCAGGTATTGGCGTTCGCCAGTATGGGGCGTTGGCTGGCGCGCAGGAGTGCGGCGTGAGCGGATGCGCACGACCCAGTTCTTGTTGCTGAGGATCACGTCGAGGAGCGCCTGCAGGTCGGGGGTGCATCCCACCAGCCGTCGAGATAGGCCTCGCAGAAGCTGAGCTTCGCTCCTGCAAGTGCCACCCGCGAAGACCTGCGCGTCGCGGATCGTGAGCCGCGCCGCCGGTTTCTGCTCCGGTCCTTTTCGGTCTTCAAAGACCCGCCCGTCGGGCAGTTCCACGTCGACGCTGCCGGTGCGGATGCCTTTGGCGAGCGCGAAGCTGTGGTCGAGAACCAGCGCGGCAGGTCGGTGCGCTGCCCGGCGCGTCGAGGTTTCCACCCTTGCCAGGTCTTCCTGCATGCTGACCCTCCGCGAGAGAATAAGAACCGATTTTGCCGGAAATTCCAAGCGTTGCGTGTCTGCCCAGGGCCATCGCATCTGGCGCTCAATTTGTCTTCTCGACTGTCTCTGCCCGGAAATGGAGCAGCAGTTTCGCGGGGCGGGCGCTGCCCGGCGGTGCCCGCCGGGCGGGATGGTGGCGCCAGGCCCGTCCGGAGCTCAGGCGGACGGGGACGCGTTGCCAGATGTAGATGCCCTGCTCCGCGACCGCGGGTCGGATGTGGACCCGGTCACGCGGAGGTGCGCCCGCCCGGGCGGACGGCGACATGCTTGCCGTAGGCGTCCAGCGCCGCCCGCCTGCCGGCCTTCAGGTCGACCAGGGGGTCGGGATAGGTCCCTGAGGGATCGAGGCCCCAGAATCGCGGCACCGCCTCGAAATAGGCCCTCGCATCGGCATGGGGCGGCCCTGGCGCCAGTTCGGCCACGTAGCGGCGGCGATAGGCGCCGTCGGGGTCGAACTTCTCCGCCTGGAGCGTGGGGCTGAAGACGCGGAAGAACGGTGCCGCGTCCGGGCCGGAGCCCGCGACCCATTGCCAGCCCATCGCGTTCGAGGCCGGATCCCAGTCGGTCAGGCATTCCGCGAACCAGTCGGCGCCGACCTTCCAGTGGGTCATCAGATGCTTGGTGAGATAGCTCGCCACCAGCATCCGCGCACGGTTGTGCATCCTGCCCGTCACATACATCTCGCGCATGCCGGCATCGACCATCGGCTCGCCGGTCATGCCGCGACGCCAGCGTTCGGCCTCCGCATTGTCCGCGCGCCAGGGAAAGTCGTCCCAGCCGGCGCGCCAGTTCCGCTCCGCGATCGCCGGTTCGTGCCAGAGCAGGTGCCAGGCGAAATCGCGCCAGCCGAGCTGCCTGAGAAAGGCCGCGGCGCCCGCGGCGCCTTCCGCCTCGGCGCGCTGCGCGGCATGCCAGACGGTCCGCACCGAGATCTCGCCCCAGGTCAGGTTCTCCGAGAGCCCCGATGTCCCGTCGCGATCGGGGCGGTCCCGGTCGCGGCCATAACTCGCGATCCGATGTTCGAGAAACCCGGCCAGCCGCTCGGCGGCGGCGGCCTCGCCGACCTTCGCGTGGCGCGCGACCACGGCGGCGCCACGGTCCATGCCCGCGCCGAGCCGCCATTCCTCCAGGTCATCGGATGCCGGCCAGGCCGCCGGCGCCGGGATCCGGCCGATCCCCGGCAAGGGCTCGTCCAGGCCAAGCCGCGCGATCGCGTGCCAGAAGGGGGTGAAGACCCGGTAGGCGCCGCCCGCGCCGGTCCCGACCTCCCAGGGCTCGTGGAGCAGATGGCCCGGATGGCTGGTCGCCCCGATGCCGGCGGCCGCCAGGCGCGCCTTGACCTGCCGGTCGCGCGCGACAGTCTCCGGCGCGTAGAGCCGCGTCCAGCGCACCCCGCGCGCGCCGGTCTCCTCCGCCAGCGTGAGGAGCGTCCCGGCGGCCGGGCCGCGGCGCAGGATCAGGCGGCTGCCGATCGCCTCGAGCCGCCTCCCGAGATCCGCGACGGATCGGCCGAGCCGCCATCGCGCCGCCGCACCGAGCGCCTCGGTCTCCGGGTCGAGCAAGAAGACCGGGACGACCGGACCGCCGTCGCGGCAGGCGGCGGCGAGCCCGGGATTGTCGCTCAGGCGCAGATCGCGCCGGAACCAGAAGAGGACGGGCGTGGCATCGCTCATGGCGGGGTTAAACTGGCCCGCCCCGCGCAGGTTTCAAATCCGCCGGCCGGCCCCTGCAGCTCGCCGCAGGGGCCGGCGCGCCCCGGCCTCAGCCGAGCGACTTGCCGCGTCGCTCGGCGCGCAACCCCATCCAGACCGCCACGCACATCAGGAGCAGCAGCACCGCGAAGGGAAAGCCCGTCGCCACCGCCATGGATTGCAGGGCCGCGAGCCCGCCGCCGAGCAGCAGCGCAATGGCCACCAATCCCTCGAGCAAGCACCAGAAAACCCGCTGCGGCAGCGGCCCGTCGGTCTTGCCGCCGGCGGTGATCGTGTCGATGACGAGCGAGCCGGAATCCGACGAGGTGACGAAGAAGACGATCACCAGGATGATGCCGATCACCGAGGTGATCGAGGCGAGCGGCAGTTCCGACAGCATGCCGAAGAGCGAGAGCTCCGGGCTGTAGCTGTCGATCACATAGGCCTTGACCGCGCTGTCCGGGTTGGTCAGGGCCTGCTCGATCGCCGTGCCGCCGAAGACCGCCATCCAGAGCGTGCAGACGAGGCTCGGGATCAGCAGCACGCAGATCACGAATTCCCGCACGCTGCGACCGCGGCTGACGCGCGCGATGAACATGCCGACGAAGGGCGACCAGGAGATCCACCAGGCCCAGTAGAAGGCGGTCCAGCCGTGGCGGAAGCCGTCGTCGGTGCGGCCGAAGGGATTGGAGAGCGGAACGAGCTCACCGACATAGGCGCGGAGCGTGGCGAAGAAATCGCCGAAGATCCGCCCGGCCCCGGCCGTGAAGATCACGAAGAGCAGCAGGATGAAGGCGAGCACCATGTTGATCTCGGAGGCGCGCTTGACCCCGCCGTCGAGCCCCTTGAGCACCGATGTGGTCGCCACGGCGGTGATCGCGATGATCAGGATCACCTTCACGACTTCGGTGTTCGGGATACCGAAGAGATAGTTGAGCCCGGCCACCGCCTGCTCGGCGCCGAAGCCGAGCGAGGTGGCGAGCCCGAAGAGCGTGGCGAAGACCGCGACCGTGTCGATCACATGGCCGGTCGGACCCCAGACGCGGTTGCCGAAGACCGGATAGAAGGCCGAGCGGATCGTCAGCGGCAGGCCGCGGTTGTAGGTGAAGAAGGCGAGCGCCAGCCCGACGACCGCATACATCGCCCAAGGATGCAGCGCCCAGTGGTAGGTGGTCGCGGCCATGCCCATGGCGCGAGCCGCCGCCACGTTCTCGGGGATCAGGTTGCCGTCGGCGTCGAAGGGCGAGGGCACGCCGAGCGGCTCCGAGATCGCCATGTGATAGACCGGCTCGAGCACCCCGAAGAACATCAGGCCGATGCCCATCCCGGCCGCGAAGAGCATCGCGAACCAGCCGAAATAATTGTAGTCGGGCCTGGCATCCTCGCCCCCGAGGCGCACGTTGCCGAGCGGCGTGACGATCAGGAGCAGGCAGAAGATGACGAAGACGTTGCCCGCGATGATGAAGAACCAGTCGAGGTGATTGGTCAGCCAGCCGCGGATGCCGTTGAAGAGCGTGGTCGCGCCTTCCGGGAACATCAGCGTCCCGAGCACGAAGGCGAGGATGCCGAGCCCGGAGACGAGAAAGACCGGGTTGTGGATGTCGAGCCCGAAGGGGCCAAGCGACGTCTGGATGTTGTCCTGTCCGATCTCGTAGTTGACCGAAGGATCCATCGGAACGTCGGCGATGTCGCTCTCTGCCATGCGGTTCGATTCCCCTTTGCTTCCCTGCGCGCCATCCTGGGCCGATCCAGAGGGATCGACCCGCGAAATGCGACCGGCAGGGGTCAGTCACCGTCAGCCCGTCGTCGGACGGGATCCCATAGCGCGACTGCGGACACAGAGGTTCGCCCCGCGATTGTGTCCCCACCGGACACGGGTCGTCGTGGTCATGCCCCGGCGACATCCACCACGACGCGGCCCTGCACCCTGCCCTTCAGAATGTCCCGGCCGAGCCCAGGCAGATCGGCGAGGGTGGCCGAACGGACCATGCCCTCCAGCATGTCGAGATCGAGATCGCGGGTCAACCGGCCCCAGGCGCGAATGCGGTTCTCGAAGGGCTGGAGCACGCTGTCGATGCCGAGGATGTTCACGCCGCGCAGCAGCAGCGGGATGACGCTGAGCGGCACGTCGAGCCCGCCGGCATTGCCGACCGCGGCCACCGAGCAGCGGTATTTCAGCTGCTTGGTCACCCGCGCCAGGACCGTGCCGCCGACCGCGTCGATGCATCCCGCCCAGGTCTCGGATTCCATCGGCCGCGCGATCGCTTCGGCGATCTCCTCGCGCGGCACGATCCGGCTCGCGCCGAGGCCGCGCAGATAGCCCTCGGTCTCCGGCCGTCCGGTGACCGCGGCGACCTCGTGGCCGAGCCGCGCCAGCACCGCCACCGCCACCGAGCCGACGCCGCCCGCGGCGCCGGTCACCAGCACCGGCCCGTGACCCGGCGCCAGCCCGTGCTCCTCGAGCGCCATCACCGCCAGCATCGCGGTGAAGCCGGCGGTGCCGATCGCCATGGCCTGGCGCAGCGTCAGGCCCTCGGGCAGCGGCACCAGCCAGTCCGCCCGGACGCGGGCCTTCTGCGCATAGCCGCCCCAATGCGCCTCGCCGACCCGCCAGCCGGTCAGGACCACCGCGTCGCCAGGCGCGTAGCGTGGATCGGAGGAGTCCTCGACGATCCCGGCGAAATCGACCCCCGGCACATGCGGGTATTTTCGCACCAGCCCCGCGCCGGGGCCGATGCAGAGCCCGTCCTTGTAGTTGACCGAGCTATAGTGGACCGCGACCGTCACCTCGCCCGCGGGCAGGTCGTCGACCTCCAGCCGGCGCACCGCGGCATGGGTCTTGCCTTCCCCGTCCTTGTCGACCACCAGAGCCTCGAAGCCCATCGCCGCCTCCCTCGCTGACCGCCGCAGGGTCCGGCCGGAGCCCCCGCTTGTCAAACCCCTTTGCCGACCGCGGCGCGGTGCGGGGTCCGCGGGCGCCCGGTCACGAGCAGTCGCCGGCCCTGAGCAGGCCGTAGCCGAAGATCGGGTCGCGTCCCGGGGCGCCAAGATCCTGCGCAGAGCCGGCCAGTGCCTCGCGGGCGTCGTTGATGTTGCGCACCCGGCCGGTGGCGACGTCGCGGGCGACCGCGCCGACGGCGAAGGGGACCGCGAAGGAGGTGCCGGTCCAGAAGGTCTCGCCGCCGCGCGCATCGGCCCCCCAGATGTCCACGCCCGGCGCCGAGATCTCGACGTAGCGCCCGCGGTTGTTGTGCGGATAGGGCCGGCTGCGCGCATCCACCGCGGCCACCGCGATCACCGGGCCATAGGCGGCCGGATAGGCCGGCGGCGCCCCGGGGCCGAAATTGCCCGCGGCCGCGAGCAGGATCTGGCCGCGCTGGGCCGCGGCCATCACGCCCCGTTCGAGCAGGGTGTTCGGCGGCCCCATCAGCGACATGTTGACCACCTTCACGCGCTGGGAATCCATCCAGTCGAGCGCGGCGATGATCGCGGTGACGTCGCTCCGCAGCGAATCGCCCTCGTAGGCGAAGACATTCGCGGCAAAGAGCCGCGCGCCCGGCACCAGCGGCAGCACGCCCGGCACGTCGCCGACCAGGATGCTCGCGATGGCGGTGCCGTGGATCACGCTGGTCTCGGCGTCCTGGTCCACGAAGCTGTCCGAGCGGATCGAGGCGCCGGCGAGCGCGGGATGCCGGGCGATCGCGGTGTCGATCAGGCCGATGCGCGTCTCCACCGGACAGCTGCTCGCCCCGAAGAAGCCGACCAGCTCCGAGCCGTAGGCCACGGGCACCGGCTGCACTCCCTGGCTCAGCCGGTAGAGATGGCTGAGATCGAAGGAGACCCCCGGCGCCTCCGCCTGCGCCAGCGCCAGCCCGTCCTCGGCGCCGATCCCCGGCGGCGTGCGCAGGCGGGCGAGCACCTGGTTGACCAGGATGGCGATGCGCCGCTCCGAGATCACCGAGAAGCCAAGGCCCTCGAGCCGCTCCAGCGCCTCCGGTGTCAGCCCGAGCGCCGAGACCTCGTTGTCCCGGAACTCCGGCGCATCGGTTCCCGCCGCGAGAAAGACCCGCTCCGCTCCGGACGCATTCGCCGGCTGCGGCGCATTCCAGCCCAAGGGGCCGGTCGCCGCAAGCAGCGCCGCAAACGGGTTCGGCCGGTCCGACCCGGAACCGCCGCGCCCCACCCCGCCGGCACGCTGCCAGCCCTCTTCGTTGCCGAGTGAGGAATCGACCGCGGAGGATGGGGACTCGAGGATCCGACGCCCGCCGATCCCGGCGCTCGCCCCGCCGCCGTCGTTGCCGGTGCTCCCGTTGCCGCCGCCGCTGCCGTTGTTCCCGTTGCCGTTGTTGCCGGTGTTTCCGTTGTTCCCTTGACCACCGTTCCCGTTGCTGCCGTTGTTGCCGTTGTTGCCGTTGTTGCCGTTGCTGCCGTTGTTCCCCTGACCGCCGTTTCCGTTGTTGCCGGTGTTCCCGTTCCCGTTGCCGTTGTTCCCTTCGCCGCCGTTGCCGTTGTTGCCGTTCCCGTTCCCGTTGTTCCCCTCGCCGCGGTTGCCGTTGTCGCCGATGTTCCCATTGCCGTTGCCGTTGTTCCCCTCGCCGCGGTGGCCGTTGTTGCCGTCGCCATCGCCGCGATCATCGGCCCTGTCGCGGTTGCCCTGAGCATGCGCCGCGCCGAGATCGACGCGCCAGCCCTCGGGGCCCTGGAGCTTTCGTGGCGTGCCGGACAACAGCACGGCAAGACAGGCGGCAAATGCCAGAACGATACGACTCATGAGACTACCACTCCTCCCGGCGACATCATGCAATCCGGTCACCACAGGATGCAAGTTGCTGAAGCCCGCCGATTTTCGTAGCATGGGGCCGATCGGGCCCGGTGGAATCCTGGCTTCGACGTCGAGGGGGGACACGGGGCTGGACAGCAGGTTCCAGAGCGAGCTGGTGAATCTCGTGCCGCGGCTGCGGCGCTTCGCCTATGCCCTAACGGGTTCGGGCGACGCTGGGGACGACCTGGTGCAGACCGCCTGCGAGCGCGCGCTGCGCCACGCCGACCAGTTCCGTCCCGGCACGCGGATGGACAGCTGGATGTTTCGCATCATGCAGAATCTCTGGCTCGACGACCGCCGTCGCCAGAAGGTGCGCGGCACCCGCGTCGACCCCGAGCGCACCGAGCTCTCCGACGGCGGCCAGAGCGCGCGGCGGCTCGACGACCGGCTGACCCTCGCCCGGATCCGGGATGCCGTCGACCGGCTGCCGGACGACCAGCGGGCGGTGCTCGTCCTCGTCGCCATCGAGGGGCTGAACTACCGCGAGACCGCCGAGGTGCTGGACCTGCCGATGGGCACCGTCATGAGCCGCCTCTCGCGCGCCCGCAGCCGGCTCCTCGACATCATGGACACGCCGCCGGAGGAGGCACGGGCATGGGCGCGCTGAGCGGATCGGAGCGGCTCGCCGCCTATGTGGACGGGGCGCTGGAGCCGGAAGACGCGGCGCGGGTGGTCATGCATCTCGCGGACAGCGAGGAGGACCGCCGGCAGGTCGATGCGCTCAACGAGCTGAACCGGCTGCTGGCGGCCGCCTATGCCGCCCCGCTCGCGGAGCCGGTTCCCGAGCGCATCCGCCGGGTGCTGGCGCCCGCGCCGCGCCCGAGCGGCTTCCGCCTGCCCGAATCGCTCCGCGGCTGGCTCATGCCGGCGGGAATGCTCGCGGCGGCGGCGGGGCTCGCGCTCGTGATCGGGGTGTCGATCGGCACCTGGACCTCCGGCCCGGGGCAAAGGGAGGTCGGGCCGGTCGCCGGCGATCTTCACGCGGTGCTCGAAGAGGTTCCCAGCGGCGACACCGTGGCGCTGGAGACCGGGCGCGAGATCACCATGATCGGGACCTTCCGCGACGGCGAGGGACGCTACTGCCGGGAATTCGAGGCGCTCGACGGCGATTCCGCGCAGTTCTCGCGCGGCATAGCCTGCCGCGACGGACCGGAGGCCTGGATCGTGGCGGTGATGGTTTCCGAACCGCTGGAGACCCCGGCCGATGCGCTCGGCGGCTACCTGCCCGCGGCCGGCACCACCGATGCCGCCCTGACCGGCGCCCTCGACGCGCTCGGGGCCGGTCCGAGCCTCAGCCCCTCGGCGGAACGGGCGCTGATCGGGTCGGGCTGGGCCGAGTGACGGCCCCGCCGGCCCCTTGTCATCGGGCCGCCACACCGCGCCGTCCAACCGGCAATATCCATTGACGCTCCCGGCCGGAACGGGATAACAGCATTTGCCTACAACCTTAGATTGTTTCGCGCCGCAGCGAAGTCGCTTCTTTACAGAGTCGATCTAGAGATGGGCGCGGCTGCTGCCTCTTGGGAGCGCAGGCCGGGCAGGCGAAGCGGATTGAGGCCGGAGCGATGACGTCGGGGAAGGGATGAGCGAGAACCGGAAAATGCGCAGGCCCGCCGGTCAGCCCGCCGCGGCGTCCTTCGTTCCGCTCGCGCTCGCGGTGGCGGTGATCCTCGTCGTGGGCGTCGTCACCGAGATGAAGAGCCGCGACCTCGCCCGCCACATCCAGCGGACCGGGACCAACATCGTCCTGGAGGATCTGCGCGCCGACCTCGAGGAGGCGGTCGGCGACCAGATCGACGTGCTCGCGCGGCTCGCCGGCACCCTCTCCGCGACCCCGGCCATGTCCGAGGCGCGCTTCATGGAGGTGGCGCGCGCGCTGCAGGGCAAGACCGCGGCCATAGGGGCGCTCGCGGCCTCCTGGCAGGATGGCCGGATCCAGGTCTGGACCCAGGCGGGCGGACTGGCACCGCGCCTGAAGGAGGTGCTGGAGCACACGTCGCCCGGCGAATCCGGCACCGCCAGCATCCCGCTCGGAGAGGCGCCGGCGCTGGTGATCTGGTCCCCGATCAAGACCGCGACGCCCGAGGGCGGCGAGGAGTTCTGCGGCCATGCGGTCGCGGTGATCGACCGGGCGCAGCTCTTCGAGGCGGCGGGGCTCGACGCGCAATCCGGCAAGCTCGATCTCGCCCTCGTCGAAGCCGAGCCGCATGGCGGGGCGCCGGGGCGCGCGCTCCTCTTCGGCGAATCCCAGGTCCTGGGACGCGACCCGGTCACCACCAGCGTCGCGATGCCCGGCGGCGCCTGGACCCTCGCGGCGGTGCCGAGCGGGGGCTGGAGCGTGACCCCCGGCGCGGTCTGGCCGATCCGGCTGCTCACGCTGCTCTCGATCGGCCTCGTCGCCGTTCCCATGCTGCGCACGCGTGCCCTGATCGCCGAGCGCCACGCGCATATGGCGCAGCTCAAGAGCCGCAAGAACGAGCTGCAGCGCCTCTCCCAGCGCCTCGGACTGGCGCTCGACGCCTCCCGCGTGGGCGTCTGGGACTACAACATCGATACCAGCGAGCTCATCTGGGACGCGCGGATGGACGAGCTCTACGGCATGCCCGCCGACGGCCGCCCCCGGACCTATGCGGACTGGCGCTCGAGGCTGCATCCCGAGGACCTCGCCCGCGCCGAGGCCGAATTCGCCACCTGCATCGGCGGCGACGGCAAGTACCGCTCGGATTTCCGCCTCATCCTGCCCGACGGCGCGATCCGCCACATCCGGGCGACCGCCTCGACCCATCGCGGCAGCGACGGCGAGCTCAATCTCATCGGCGTGAACTGGGACGTGACCGCCGACGTGGAGCACCGCGTCGAGATCGAGGCCAGACGCCGCGAGGCGGAGGCCGCCACTCAGGCCAAGTCGCAGTTCCTCGCCACCATGAGCCACGAGATCCGCACGCCGATGAACGGCGTGATCGGCATGCTCGACCTGCTGCTGCGCTCCGACCTCGACACCCAGCAGCGCGAGCGCACGAGCGTGGCGCGCAAATCGGCCGAGCACCTGCTCTCGCTGCTCAACGACGTGCTCGACCTCTCCAAGCTCGAGGCGGACCGCGTCACGCTGGAGGCCGCCGCGATCAACCCCTCGCAGATCGCCCGCGACGTGGTCATCCTGATGTCGGCGGTGGCCGAGGAACGCGGGCTCAGGCTCTTCATGAGCCTCGACGGCGACGTGCCCGAATGGGTGTGCGGCGATTCGACCCGCCTGCGCCAGATCCTGACCAATCTGGTGGGCAATGCGCTGAAGTTCACCGATGCGGGCAGCGTCGAGCTGCGCCTCGGCTTCGACGCGCGCGACGGCGGCACCCTCTCGGTCGCGGTCCGCGACACCGGCATCGGCATTCCCGAATCCACCCGCGCCGAGCTCTTCACCCGCTTCGCGCAGCTCGAATCAGGCAAGCGCGGCGGTACCGGGCTCGGCCTCGCCATCTGCAAGCAGCTCGTGGAACTGATGGGCGGCGAGATCTCGGTCGACAGCGTCGAGGGCCTCGGCAGCACCTTCCGCTTCCGGATCCCCGCGCCGCCGGCCGCCTCGCCCGAAGCCGTCGCCGAGCCGCAGGAGCCGCGGATCGTTCCCCGTCCGGCCGCTGGCCGCCGGAGCGCGCGCATCCTCGTCGCCGAGGACAATGCGACCAACCAGAAGGTGCTGCTCGCCTATCTGGAGATGGCCGGGCACGACGCGCATCTGACCCCGAACGGCGCGGGGGCCGTGGCGGCGGTCCAGGCGCGCCACTACGACCTCGTGCTCATGGACATCCAGATGCCGGTGCTCGACGGCATCGAGGCCACCCGCCGGATCCGCGCCCTGGAAGGCCCCGCATCCCGCTTGCCGATCATCGCGCTGACCGCCAATGCCGAGCCCGGCGACCGCGAGCGGTTCCTTGCGGCAGGGATCGACGACTACCTCACCAAGCCGGTTTCGATGACCGCGCTCTTCGAGGCGATCGGCCGCGCGCTCGAGGGCTATTCCGCCTCGACCACTGCCCAGGCCTCGCCCGGATCGTAGCTCTCGATCGCGCCGGCGACCTCGAGCGTCTCCTCGCCGAGATCGGCCTCGTAGATCACGCCGTTCTCGCCCACCATGAAGCTCATCACGCCGGTCTCGCCATAGGCGGCCGGATAGGCGAGCAGCGCATGGCCGGCCAGCATGTGCCCGTCCACCATGTAATCGAAGGCGCCGCCGGGGGCGTCCGGTCCCTGGCGGGTCAGCACCCGGTAGTAATATCCCAGATAGGGATCGGCCTCGACATCCTCCTCGCCCACGCTGTAGCCGTCCGCCGAGGCGCGCGCCATGAAATCGCCCACCGGGCTCTCCGGCGCGCCCGGCTCCGGCGGCCAGTAGAGGCCGTCCCGGGTGCCGGGCGTGCTGAGGATGCCGGCGGCGAAGGTCCGCAAACCGTCGTCGTCAGGATCCGAAGCGCGGTAGGCGGCCTGTGCCCGGACGTAGCCCGCCATCAGGTCGATCACGTCGAGCTCGTTCTGGCCGATCCGGCGCAGCAGCACCTCCTCGCGCCCGGCCTCGGCGTCGAACTGCCAGCCGGCCTCGGTCTCGACGAGCGGGATCGGGAAGGGCCAGAGCGTGCGGCCGACCTCCAGCGTCGCCGTGGCGCCGTCGACGACGATCCGGCTCATGGCGCGCTGGTTGCCGAGGAACTCGCTCCAGACCTCCCGGTCCTCGGCGTCGTTTCCCGTCAGGATCACGTCCTCGCTCTCCGGCCCGAAGATCGCGATCAGTTCGTCCCGGTCCGCCGCCTCCAGCGTCGCGATCAGGGCCGAAACCGCCGCCTCGGGCGTCTCGAAGATCAGGGCCTCGGCGGCGGCCGCGCGCGGCAGCGCCAGCGTCGCGGCCCCGAGCAGCAGCGCCGCGAGATGCGGGCCACGCAGGGCGCGCCTCAGGGTCGGATGGGTCATGGTCGAAGCGCCTTTCTCGGACATCCGTTTCACCGCCTTTTCCGCTTGGCGTGGCTCTTTCCGCCGCGCTTGGAAGCCGCCTTCGCCTTGCCGCCGCCGGAGCGCTGCTTGAGCGCCGAGGATTTCTTCGGCGATTTCTTGGCTGCGGGCCGCTTCGCCTGCTTCGCCTTGGCCGTTCCGCCGGGCCGGGCGGCGGCCGTCTTCTTCGCGGCCGGGCGCTTCGGCTTGGCCGCCGGCTTCGGCTTCTTGCCGGCCGCCTGCTTCGCCTTGGAATTCGCCGGCAGCTTCGATTTCGCCGCACTCGCCGCCCCCCGGTCGGCCGCCTGCTTGGTCCGCTTCTTGCCCTCAGCCTTCGGCTTGAGCGCCGAGACGTCGGCCGCGGGCTTCTTGCCCGGCGGGCGTTTCGCCTGCGACGCCTTCAGCTTCTCGCGCGCGCCGCTCGTGTCCACGGAAGCGGCCTGGCCGCCGCGGCCCTTCAGCTTCTCGGCGTCCCGCTTCTGCTTCGGCGTCGCCCTGCCCGGCTCGCGCGCGGCGATCTTGTCGCGGGCCTCGCGCTTGCGCCGCTCGTCGGGCTTCCAGCGCCCGTCGTTGTCGAGCGCGATGTTGTCGCGGTCGATGTCGCCGATCCTGTCGCGATCGATGTTCACCCGGTCCCGGTCGATCCGGTTCGTGCGGTCGCCGAGGTCGACGTTGGTGATGCGGTCGCGGTCGATGTTGACGTCGCCGTCGACGTTGATGCCCGGCCGCGGATAGAAGGCGTCGTTGTCCCAGTCGACGACTGGCGGGCCCCGCCAGTAATCGTCCCAGTCGTCATCGTCGTCGAAGATCTCGCTGAGGATCATCGCGCTGCCGAAGGCGATCGCCCCGGTGGCGAGCGCGTTCCCGGTCGAGAAGCCCGTCCCCTCGGTGACCACCATCGGCGCGGTCCCGACCGGCGCCGGCGCGAAGGCCTGCGCCGGCTCGTAGCTCGGCACGTAGACGACCTCCGGATCGGCCGGCGCGATGCTGACCTGATCGTCCTCGACCTCCACGAGCTGCGCCTCGTTGCTTGTCAGCGAACCGTTCGCCATCGCCAGCGTGCGCATGCGCTGCACCGCATCGAGCACGTCGTCGGTCTGGGTCAGCGTCGCCTCGCCGAGCTGCTCGGTCCAGTCGATCTCCGCCGCCATGCGCTGCACCACGGTCGGGAAGCCGGCCGCGAGCACCTGAACGCTCGGATCCCAATCCTCGGCCTCGGCGAGGGCGGCACGCTCCTTGTCGTCCACCTCGGCATTGTCGCCGATGAACCGGTCGGCCTTGACTAGGTCGAGCGGATAGGTCGAGGCCACGAAGACCTGCGCCAGCAGCGCGTCGGGATAGAGCGCGACCGGGGCGACGAGGTCGTCGAGCTCCTCTTCCCCGAGCAGCGGATCCTCCGCCGCCGCGGCCGCGTCGACCGCCTCGGCGCTGACGGCTTCCTCCTGCACCGCCTCGTCGTCCGTCGCCGCGTCCTGGGCGCGTGCCATGCCCGGAACGGCCGCGAGAAGGGCCGCCGCCACGACCCAGCCGGCCGCCTCCATCGAAGCCGAACGCATGGCCCTCTCCCTCGACCGCCGGCGCCGCGCGCCACCAACGGGAAGCATACAGGGCAGCGAACCCATTGTCTTCTATGAATTCGTCCCGTCGCTCAGGCGCCGATGCGGCCGCCGAGTTCGTCCTCCACATGCGCCGCGACGATGGCGTCGAAGGAGGCATCGGCGGCGAAGCCCAGCGCGAGCGCCCGCCGGGCATCGAAGCGCGTCGGCCAGCCGGCGACGATGCGCGCGACCACCGGGTCGGGCTCGCGGCGGATCAGCGCCACCGCCCCGTCCCCGGCCACCCGGCGCAGCGCCTCGATCTCTTCGCCCACCGTCGCGGAGACGCCGGGCATGGTCAGGTTGCGCCGCGGCCCGACCGTTTCGAGGTCGAGCGTCATCGCATGGCGCAGGAAGCCCACGGCCGCGCGCGGGCTCGCATGCCAGTGCCGCACGCTCTCCTCGACCGGCAGCACCGCCTCCCTGCCGACGAGCGGCTCGCGCAGGATGTTGGAGAAGAACCCCGAGGCGGCCTTGTTCGGCGCCCCCGGGCGCACGCAGATCGTGGGCAGCCGGATGCCGATCCCGTCGAAGAACCCGCGCCGGGAATAATCGGAGAGCAGGAGCTCGCCCATCGCCTTCTGGGTGCCGTAGCTCGTGAGCGGCGTCGCGTGGTACTCGTCCGGGATCGTCTCGGGAAAGGGCGCGCCGAAGACGGCGATCGACGAGGTGAAGACCAGGCGCGGCCGGTAGCCGGGCAGCATCCGGACCGCCTCGAAGAGATTGCGGGTCCCGTCGAAGTTGATCCGGTAGCCCTTCTCGAAATCCGCCTCGGCCTCGCCCGAGACGATGGCCGCGAGATGGAAGATCACATCCGGTCGCGCCGCGACCGCCGCCGCCACCGCCGCGGCGTCGCCGAGGTCGAGGCGCGCCGTCTCGACCGCGCAGCCTGCCGCCGCCGGCGCCTTCGGCGGCACCACGTCGAGCAGGGTCAGCCGCTCCACCCCGGCCGCGGCATCGCCGGCCAGCGACGCCGCGAGCTTGGCACCGATCATTCCCGCCGCGCCGATGATCAGGACATGCATGGGCCCCTCCCCGATTTCCCGCCACGGCTAGCATGGGCGAGCCTTGCCGGGCAATCGACCCTCCGCTAGGCAGGAGCGCCAGGGGCGGCCGGGAGGGCGTGATGGAAGGATCGGAGCGGGCGCTCGTCGCCGAATTCGGACCCGGCTCGGTGCTGACCGACCCCGAGGACATGGCGCCCTTCCTCACCGGCTGGTTCCATACCGGGACCGGCGCCGCACTCGCGGTCCTGCGCCCCCGCCAGACCGAGGAGGTCCGCGCCATGGTGCGCGCCTGCGGCCGGCTCGGGCTCGGCATCGTGCCGCAGGGCGGCAATACCGGCCTGGTCGGCGGCGCCCTGCCCCAGGATCCGAAGCGCCACGTGGCGCTCTGCCTCGGGCGGCTCGACCGCATCCGCGCCATCGAGCCCGACGATTACTCTGCCGTCGTCGAGGCGGGCTGCATCCTGCAGACGGTCAAGGACGCGGTGGCCGAGCACGATCTCTTCCTGCCGCTCTCGATCGGCGCCCAGGGCACCAGCCAGATCGGCGGCGTCGTCTCCACCAATGCCGGGGGCATCAACGTGCTGCGCTACGGCATGATGCGCGACCAGGTGCTCGGGCTCGAGGTCGTGCTCGCCGACGGCAGCCTCTGGGACGGGCTGCGTACCCTGCGCAAGAACAACACCGGGCCGGACCTCAAGCAGCTCTTCATCGGCGCCGAGGGCACCTTCGGCATCGTGACCGCCGCCGCGCTGCGGCTCGTGCCGCGCCCGCGCACGCGCGCCAGCGCGCTGATCGGCCTGCCCGACCTCGAGGCGACGATGCGCACCTTCCACCTGGCGCGGCGCGCCTGCTCGGACCTGCTCTCGGCCTTCGAATTCATGATGCCGCCCGCCATGCAGATCGCCGTCGCCGCCCAGCCCGGCGCGCCGGAACTCCCGACGCCGGCGGCGGTCTATGCGCTGATCGAACTCGCCGCCCCCGGCCCGGTCGACCTCCAGGCGCTACTCGAGGGCTTTCTCGCCGAGGCCGCCGAGGCGGGTCTCGTCGAGGACGGGATCCTCGCCACGAGCGAGACGCAGGCGCAGCGGATCTGGGCGCTGCGCGAGTCGGTCAACGAGGGCCAGGCGCGCATGGGCCGCTCCCTGGGCAGCGATGTCTCGGTCCGCCTCTCGGCCCTGCCGCGCTTCGTGCGCGAGGCCTGCGCGGAGATCGAGGCGGCCGTGCCGGGCGCCCGCGCCATCGCCTACGGCCATTTCGGCGACGGCAACGTGCATCTCAATGTATTCCCCCCGACCGGCGCCGGTGCCGCGCCTGCCGACGAGACCCTCGCCCATGCCAAGGCGGTCCTGAATGCCTGCGTCGACCGGCATGGCGGCAGCATCAGCGCCGAGCACGGCATCGGCCGGCTGAAGCGCGCCGATTTCGACGCGCGCCTGCACGAGCCCGCCCGCACCATGCTGCGCGGGCTGAAATCGACCCTCGATCCGGACGGCAGGATGAACCCCGGCGCCCTGCATGTCTGACCGCCTTGGCGGGCATAATCCCGTAGAGCCCTCCCGCTCCGGAAGCCGGCGGTGACGCCGCAGCGCCTCGGCATCCTGCTGGCGCTGCTCGGCATGCTGCTCTTCGCGCTCAACGACACGCTCGGGAAATGGCTCGTCGCGACCTATTCGGTCGGCCAGGTGATCCTGCTGCGCTCGCTCTCGGCGCTGGCGATCCTCGCGCTGATGCTCTGGCGGAACCGCATCCCGCTCCTGCCGATCCACCGGCCGGGCCTGCAACTCGTGCGCGTCACCGCCTCGACCGCCGAGGTCATGTGCTTCTATTTCGCCGTCGCCGTGCTGCCGCTCGCGGACGTGCTGACCTACTGGCTGGCGGCGCCGATCTATGTCGCCGCGCTCTCGCCCTGGGCGCTCGGCGAAAGCGTCGGCCCCTGGCGCTGGGGCGCGATCCTGCTCGGCTTTCTCGGCGTGCTGGTGGCGCTGCGGCCGGGCGGGGGCATCGCGCCGGCGGTGGCGGTCTCGCTGGCCGGCAGCCTCGCCTATGCGACCATGGTGCTCTCGGCCCGCGCCCTCCGCGCCACCCCGGACACGGCGCTCGTGTTCTTCCAGACCCTCGGCGCGGCCCTGGCCGGCCTGGTCGCCGCGCCCTTCGCCTGGGTCCCGACGCCGCCGCAGGATCTCGGGCTGCTGGCGCTGCTCGGCATCGTCGCCATGGGCGGGCATCTCGCGATCGCGCGATCGCTCAAGCTCGCCGACGCCGCGACCATCACCCCGATCCAGTACACGCTGCTCTTCTGGGGGATCCTCTTCGGCTGGATGGTCTTCGGCGACATGCCCGACGGCGCCATGCTCGCCGGCGCGGCCATCATCGTCGCCTCGGGCCTCGTGATCTGGTTCCGCGAGACCCGCGCCCGCCGCAGGGCGCTGCGGATGTGAAGGGGCGCCCGTCGGGGGAACTTCGTCTGGCGACGCTACCCCCTCCGGGCGAGCCTGGCGTTTCCGTCCAGCCTCCAGGCGGGCGCCGCCCGCATCTGGTAGCGGAGCGGTCGAGAAAGAAAGAAGGCGCTCCAGTTGCATCAGCCCTTCCCCCGCCAGGGCACCGCCCTTGCCAAGCCGCGCCTCACGGCCGAAGATCGCCGCCGTCAGAGATCGAGGAGGGGAAGCGATGATCCGCGCAGTTCTGTTCGCCCTGCTGGCCTTCGCCGCCCCCGCGCTGGCCCAGGACGGGAACGACGTCTTCCGTCTCGGCGACGACATCTATGTCGCCGGCGGCACGCTCAGCCTCGACACCGAGGGCACCGACGACGTCTTCGCCGCCGGGGAGAATATCGACCTGCGGGCGCCGATCACCGGCTCGGCCTATCTCGCGGGCCGCCGGGTCGCCACCCATGCCGAGGTCGCGGGCATGCTCTTCGCGAGCGGTGCCGACGTGGCCGCCTCGGCGCCGGTCGGCGGCGACGCGATGCTCATGGGCTACGACGTTTCCGTCTCGGCCGCCATCGGCGGCGACCTGCGCGCCGCCGCCCGCCACCTCAAGCTCGACGCACCGGTCGGGGGCACGGCACTTCTGGCCGCCGATACCGTGGAGATCGACGCGGCGATCGCCGGCGACGTGGCGATCACGGCCAATGTCGTCGAATTCGGGCCCGGGGCCAGCATCGGCGGCCGGCTGAAGCTCTCCACCGGCGAGGACGAACCGGTGGTCCCGGAATCGGTGATCCCGCCCGACCGCATCGAGCGCCACGCGCTGACCGAGGACCTGCAGATCCTGCCCGAGCACGGCCCCCGCGACTGGATGGCGATCGCCACGGGCGCGGCGATCGGGGCGCTCATCCTGACAATCCTCGTCACCCTGCTCAGCCTGATCGCCCCGGCGGGGGTCGAGCGGCTCTCGCGCATCGCCGCGGACCGGCCCTGGCGCACCTTCGGCATGGGCTTTCTCGCGCTCGCGGTCCTGGTCGGATCGGCCATCCTGCTCGCCCTGACGATCCTCGGCCTGCTCGCCGCGCCGGTCGTCCTCCTGGCGGCTTTCGGCTTCGCCTTCCTCGGCTATCTGATCGGGGTCTGGATGGTCGGGCGCGGGATCTGGGGCTGGATCGGGCTGCTCGAGCCCGACACGCTCGGCGAGCGTTTCCTGACCGCGCTGATCGGCGCGGTGATCGTCGGGCTCGCGGCGCTGGTGCCCTTCCTCGCCTGGTTCGCGGTGCCGGTCCTCACGCTGCTCGGGCTCGGCGCGCTGATCGTGGCCTGGCTGCATCCCGGCTTCGGCCATCCGGAGTGACGGGCGGCGCATGGAGATCCTGCTCGCCTATGTCTCCGTCGAGGGCCTGACCCGCCGCGTCGCCGCGCGCATCGCCGAGATCGCGCGGGAGGCGGGGCATCTGGTGCATCTCGTCGACATCGCCGACGAGACCCTGGCGCTCGCCGAGGGCACCGGGGCGGTGATCCTCGCCGCGCCGGTCCACGGCGGCGCCTATCCGCAGCGCTTCGAGAACCTCGTGCGCGACTGGGCCGGTCAGCTCACCTATACGCGGAACGCCCTGGTCTCGGTCGAACCCGCGCTGGGGCGCGGCCGGGACCGCGACGCGGCGGAGGCCGTGGTCGCGCGGCTGAGCGCCGCGACCGGCTGGGTTCCCGGATACCGGCACCATGTGGCGGAATCGCCCGGCCCCGCCGATCTCGGCCCCGCCCGGCGCGCCCTCGGCTGGCTCGGCTTCGGCGGCCCCGAACAGGCCGCCGACCCGACCGACTGGGCGGCGCTCGAACGCTTCACCCGCGGCTTCCTGGCCGAACTCGTGACCTCCTGAACCGGCCCGGCGTTTCCCGCCGAGGGTCCCGGTGCTAGAAGGAAGCCGCCTCTGGGCACGGAGACCCGACGATGACGCGATACGCCACCTTTCACGACCTCGAGGGCCGCTCGGTCTTCATCACCGGCGGCGGGTCCGGCATCGGCGCCGCGCTCACCGAGGGCTTCCTCGAACAGGGCGCCCGCGTCGCCTTCGTGCAACGCTCCGACGCCGGGGATTTCGTCGCCGAGATGAGCGCCCGCCACGGCAACACGCCGCTCTTCCTGCCCTGCGACATCGTCGACATCGCCGCCCTGCGCGTCGCCATGGCCAGGGCGGCCGAGCTGCACGGCCCCTTCACCGTGCTTGTCAACAACGCCGCCAACGACCAGCGCCACGCCATCGAGGACTACACGGTCGAGGAATGGGACCGCGCCCAGGCGATCAACCTTCGCCCGCATTTCTTCACCGCCCAGGCCGCCGCGCCCGGCATGAAGGCCGCCGGCGGCGGCTCGATCATCAATTTCTCCTCCGTCTCCTACATGATGGGCAATGCCGGCTACCTTTCCTACATGACCGCCAAGGCCGCGGTCACCGGGATGACCCGGGGCCTCGCCCGCGAGCTCGGCCCCGACCGGATCCGGGCGAATGCGGTGATGCCCGGCTGGGTGCTGACCAGGCGGCAACGCGACCTCTGGGCCACGGAGGAGGCGCTCGCCGAGCAACTCGCCCGGCAGTGCCTCAAGGAACATCTCGTCGAGCGGGACATCGTCGATGCCACGCTCTTTCTCGCCTCCGACGCCTCGCGCATGATGACCGGCCAGGCGATGGTGGTGGACGGCGGCGTCGTGGTCACCGGATGAGCGGGGCCGCCTGGATCGCCGTCGACTGGGGCACCTCGAACCTGCGCGCCTGGGCGATCGACGCCGAAGGCCGCGTCGCGGCCGAGGGCGCCTCCGACGACGGCATGGCCCGGCTCGGCCCCGGCGATTTCGAGCCCGCGCTCCTGCGGCTGGTCGGCCCCTGGCTCGCGGAAGGCAGGGTGACCGACGCGCTGGCCTGCGGCATGGTCGGCGCGCGCCAGGGCTGGATCGAGGCGCCCTATGCCACCGTCCCCTGCCCGCCGCTGCATCCCGAGAGCTTCGTGCGCCCGGCGGTCGCCGACCCGCGGCTCCGCCTCCACATCCTGCCCGGACTCTGCCAGCGCACGCCCCCGGACGTGATGCGCGGCGAGGAGACCCAGATCGCCGGCTTCCTCGCCGGCGAGCCGGATTTCGACGGCGTGCTCTGCCTGCCGGGCACCCACAGCAAATGGGCCCATGTCAGCGCCGGCGAGGTGGTGAGCTTCACCAGCTTCATGACCGGCGAGATCTTCGCCCTGCTCGGCAGGGCCTCGGTGCTGCGCCATTCCGTCGCCGACACCGGCTGGTCGGAGGCCGATTTCCTCGAGGCCGTGGACGAGACCCTTGCCCGCCCCGAGCGCCTCGCCGCGCGGCTCTTCGGCCTGCGCGCCGAATCCCTGCTCGCCGACCTCGCCCCCGAGCGGGCCCGCGCGCGGCTCTCGGGGCTTCTGATCGGCGCCGAGCTCGCCGCCACGCGCCCCTACTGGCTGGGCCGCGACGTCGTCCTGATCGGGGCCGCCGGTCTTGCCGGGGCCTATCGCGCCGCGCTGGCGCATTGCGGCCTCGTGGCCCGGCAGGTCGCCGTCGCCGGCCTCACCCTCGCCGGGCTCGCCGCCGCGCATTCCGCCCTCGTCTCGACACGGAGCACCCCATGAGCCGCCGCCTGATCGCCATCCTCCGAGGCCTCGAACCCGCCCGGGCCGTCGAGACCGCCGCCGCGATCGTAGAGGCCGGGATCGGCTGGATCGAGGTCCCGCTCAACTCGCCCGACCCCTTGCGCAGCATCGCCGCCATGCAGGCCGCGCTGGGGGATCGCGCGCGCATCGGCGCCGGCACTGTGCTCGCCCCGGAGGAGGTGCGCCGGGTCGCCGATACCGGCGCGAGCTTCATCGTCTCCCCGAACTGCAATGCCCGGGTCATCGCGCGCACGAAGGAACTCGGCCTCGGCTCCTATCCCGGCGTCTTCACGCCCAGCGAATGCTTCGCCGCGCTCGACGCCGGCGCCGACGCGCTCAAGCTCTTTCCCGCCGGCATGGCCGGGCTCGAAGGGCTGAAGGCGATCCGCGCCGTCCTGCCCCGCGAAACGCTCGTCTATGCCGTCGGTGGCGCGGCGCCCGCGAGTTTCGCCGACTGGAAGGCGGCGGGCGCCGACGGCTTCGGCCTCGGCTCCTCGCTCTTCCAGCCGGACTGGCCGCTGACACGCGTCACTCAGGCCGCCGCCGTCAGTGTCGCCGCCTATGACGCCGCCTGGGGCACGCTGACCGCCTGACCCGCCGCCGCCTCGGCTTCCGCGAGTGTCCTGGGCACAGCGCTGCCGCGCTCTGCTGGAACGACGCGCAACTCAGACATCGGTCCCGCCCGCGCGTCAGCACGGGCGGGACCATGGCATCTGAAGTTCATTCTTTCTTCTTCGACCGTCCCGCTGCCCGGCGCTGCCCGCCGGGCGGGATGGTAACGCCAGGCTCATCCGGAACTCGGGCGGACGAAGCTGCGCTGGCATATGCCATTCCCCTGCCTTGGCGCCTGACGGCAGGATTTCGCGGCAAGAGTGGCGGCGCATGCCGCGCAGCGTGAAGACCAGGTTAACGCGAAACGCTTTCCCGCATGTTATCAATCACATAGCCGGATGTGCGCGCGCGCACGAAGCCGGCTCTAGCCAAAGGCGTCCGGCTCCGAGGCCTTGCGCCGGGCGACGTAGTCGTTGAGGCCCTCGGCGATGCCCTCGTCGAGCGGCGGCGCCACGTATTCGGCGAGCATCTTCGCCACCCTCGCATTGGCGAGCTGCATCGAATCCTGGGCGCCGGCTTCGGCCCAGGTCTCGAAGGGCCGGTAGTCGAGCACGTCCGAGCGCCAGAAGGCGGACTTGAAATTCGCCTGCGTGTGCTGGCAGCCGAGGTAGTGGCCGCCCGGCCCCACCTCCCGGATCGCCTCCATCGCCTGGCCGTTCTCGCTGAGGTCGATGCCTTCGGCGATGGCATGCAGCACGCCGAGCTGATCGGCATCGAGCACGAATTTCTCGAAGGACGAGACCAGCCCGCCCTCGAGCCAGCCGCAGGAATGCAGCATGAAGTTCACGCCGCCGAGCAGCGCCGCCTGCAGCGTGTTCGCGGTCTCGTAGGCGGCCTGGGCATCGGGCAGCTTGGAACCGCAGAGCGCGCCCCCCGAGCGGAACGGCAGGTTAAGCCGCCGCGCGAGCTGGCCCGCGCCCCAGAGGATCTTGCTCGCCTCCGGCGTGCCGAAGGTCGGCGCCCCGGAGTTCATGTCGATCGAAGTCACGAAGGCGCCGAAGATCGCCGGCGCGCCGGGATTGACCAGCTGCGAATAGGCGACGCCGGTCATCGCCTCGGCCAGGACCTGCGTGAGCGTGCCGGCGACGCTCACCGGCGCCATGGCGCCGCCGACGATGAAGGGCGAGACGATCACCCCCTGGCCGGCGCGGGCATAGACCTCGAGCGCACCCATCATCGTGGAATCGAAGGTGAGCGGCGAATTGATGTTGATGAGCGAGGTCATGTAGCAGTTCGGCCCGACATTCTCGGCCCCGAAGAGGATCCGGCACATCTCCACCGAATCCTCGGCGCGCACCGGCTCGGTCACCGAGCCCATGAAGGGCTTGTCGGAGAGCGTCATATGCGCCAGCAGCATGTCGAGATGCCGCTTGTTCACCGCGATGTCGGTCGGCTCGCAGACCGTGCCGCCCGAATGGTGCAGCCATTTCGACATGTAGCCGAGCCGCACGAGGTTGCGGAAGTCCGCGATCGTCGCGTAGCGCCGCCCGCCCGCCATGTCGCGCACGAAGGGGGGCCCGTAGACCGGCGCCAGCACCAGGCTCTTGCCGCCGATCACCACGTTGCGCTCGGGATTGCGGGCCATCTGGGTGTATTCCCGCGGCGCCGTGGCGCAGAGCGAGCGCGCCAGCCCGCGCGGCAGATGCACCCGCTCGCCGCGCACGTCCGCACCCGCCCCGCGCCAGAGCTCCAGCGCCGCCGGATTGTCGGCGAAATTGACGCCGATCTCCTCCAGCACCGTCTCGGCATTGGCCTCGATGAGCGCCAGCCCCTCCTCGTCGAGGATCTCGTAGTTCGGAATCCGGCGACGGATATAGGGCGCCGCCTCGATCTTCGGCGCGGTGCGCTCGGCCCGTCGCGCCGCGCCGCCACCCCGTCCGCGGCGGCTGCCCGACCCTGCTTCCGCGGTTTCACTCATCGCCACGTCCTCCCACACGAGCGACGGCACGTCGCTCGACTCGCCTTCCGTCTAGCCGCCGCATCCGGCCGCCGTCCGGTGGTTTCCGCCGCCACAGGCACCATCCGCGACATGTCCCGTCCGATACCCACCCGTCAATGGGTCAGCTTGATCGAGAGCTCTGTGAGCGCGCGCTGGTCGCTCTCGCTGAGATCGCCCAAGCCGGTGGTGGCGAGATGCAGCGCGACGAGGATCTCCTCGAGCTCCTGCATCTCCGCATCGGTGTATTCCCGGTCGGCGCGGGCGAAGCCCGAAATGCTGCGCGATCCGTCGATGACCACCGAAATCGAGGCACCGTTCATCAGCCCGAAATCCTTGGCCGCCTCCAGCACGCCGTGGCTGTCGATCGCCTCGAGCTCCGACCAGCGGATCCGTCCCACGTTCTGCAGGCCCCAGTGCACCAGCGGGTCATGCACCACCATGCCCTTCGCCGAGTAGTGATCCATCCAGCGCTTGGCATAGGTCTGGAACAGATAGGTCGGCCGGGTGAAGCGGATATGCATGGCCACCGCGAAACCGGCCGGGCTGAGCCGGTCGATCTCGTGAAGCAGGGCCGCTATACTCGCCCGTTGCATCGCCTTCCCTCGCGGCTCGCGACATGGTTGCACGATCGCGATTACCGGCATAGTCTCGCCGCGGGATGAAAGTAGTTGCTCCCGAGCGGCCACGGAAGCCCGTTTGTTGAGAACCAGAACCGAATCGAGACGAGGAGCCTGATGAATCCGAACGAGATCGCTCCACTCGCTCCCGCAGGCTTCTACGTCGCTATTCGTGTCGGCTACGCCTTCCCGATGGTCGAGCACAACCACCTGCCCGCGGCCTGGGTTCCGCGAATACACCGTCAGCGGTTTGATCGTGCATGATCCGGCGATGGTCTGGGCCTATCGGAATTGCGGCATCACCCGGTGGGGCGAACTCGGCGCGAACGACAGTCAGGGCGTCATCGAACTCGCCAGGGCCCACGGGCTGAACTTCGGCGCGGTGGCGAGCTTCCTCGACGCCGGCGATGCGGGCCAGCGGTCCTTCGGGTTCTTCTTCAGGTCGGACCGCGATTACAAGACTGAAGAAATGCAACTTCTGAACGAATTGCTTATTCAGTCCCATTTGGCGCATGCACGGCCGAGGAATCTTACTGCTGCCGAGTTGGAGACATTGAGCCTCGTGAAAAACGGGCTGCTCATGAAAGAAATAGCATGCCTTCTCGGAATCTCGGAGAGCGCTATTAAGCAAAGACTCAAGAGCGCCCGTGTCAAGTTGAATGCAAAAACTGGATCCCAGGCTGCCGCGAGAGCAACTATGCTTGGGATGATCTAGCCAGATTCCGACACCCCTCTTAAGAAACACAATGCAGCTTTGTCTCTGGTCGCAGAACGACTATTAACAAGAGGTTGCATAGGGGCTTAAATCCACTCTCCACCTTGGAGAGTGAATCATGCACAACATTACCTTCGATTTTCTCGGCCAGCACCGGCACGGTTCGGCATTTCACGATTATCTGCGCTTGCGCAAGACGTTCTTCGTCGACGCGCTCCGATGGGACATCCCGCACAACGACGATGTCGAGATGGACCAGTACGACAACCCATGCGCGTATTACTCTCTGGTGCTCCGGCGCGGCGAGGTGATTGGCGGGGCGCGGATCATGCCAACGAGCGCCGTCTGGGGCCGGCACACTTACATGTTGCGGGACGCCCAGCAGGGACGCATCGACCAGATCCCGGCCGAAGTGCTGCAAGGCGATATCGCCTCGGACGAGGTCTGGGAATGCACCCGGCTGGTCACCTCGGACCGGGTGCGGACACAATCCGAGCGTGCAGATTGCCTCGCCTTGATCGTCGAAGGCCTGATCGAGATCGCGAATCGCTTTGGCGGTATCGAAATGGTGACCCTGACTCGCCCCTCGCTGATGCGCGCATTACGACAACTCGGCTTCTCGGTCAGCCAGGATGGCGAGTCATATTTCAGCGAGGCCGACGGTCGCCGATACGCCGTCCTGCGGATGCCCGCCATGCGGACCTCGCATCTCATCGCCGCTGAATAAGTGTTCTGCGGATTATGATTACGGGGCAGAACGGACCCGTTGCCGGCGCCGCACCGCTTCAGGTGCGAAGTGCTATACAATTGTACAGGTTTCTAAAGGGACCACTTCCCGCTCTAGATGAAAACCGAAGCCATTGGCGGGTTCTGGAAGCGAGTTGGTCCATGACGACGAAGTCGGCCGGTGAAATCGACGCTTGGGTTGGCCGACGAATGCGGCAGCGCCGGGAGGCGCTCGGCATCAGCCAGGCACGGCTCGCCCGGCATCTCGGCCTGACCTTCAGCCAGGTGCAGAAATACGAGAAGGGCACCAACCGCGTCGGCGCAGGAAGGCTGTATCTTCTCGCGGGATTTCTCGGTGTGCCCGTGCAGTTCTTCTACGACGGCCTCGTCTCGCTTCCGGGAGGTGAGTCTGCGCCCGGGGATCCAGGCACGGAGCCCAACGAGATCTTCGCCCTCGAGAGCGCCTATCGCTCCATTGCCGACCCCGAAACGCGCGACTCGCTGCTCGCCCTTGTCCGCTCGGTTGCGGAGACTGCCCCGCCGCCGAAGATTCGCTCGATCGAGAGCCGCATCGCCGCCACCCACCTTCAGACATCCTTCTCCGAGGACCGCCGCAGGATCCGCAAATAGGTCGCGGCATCGGCTGAATGACTTGCCTGGAGAATGCCGTCGGCCCGCGACGATTTCTTGGGGCCTTTGTTTGCACATCTCCCTTCTGCTTCGTCACGCGGTTTCAGATTGACGGCATGGTCTATCCGGCGCGCGATCACGACCTGGGCAGGCCCTAATCCCGGTAGTACTCGATGAGCGCCTGGAGGCCCTTCCGGCCACCGCCGGCATCGGCAAGCCCGGCGTAGAGATCCCGGCAGAGCGCGGCGGCGGCAAGTCTTGTCGCGCCCTCCGGCATGGCGGCGATGGCGATGCCCAGATCCTTGATGAAATGCTCGATGGTGAAGCTCACCTCGGGATTGCCGGCGGCCATCTTCGGGCCGAGGCGCTGCATCAACGGACCACCGGCGGTGCCGGTCGCAAGCACCTCCTGCACCTTGCCGGGCGCGAGGCCGGAGGCTTCGGCGAAGGCCAGCGCCTCGGCGAGACCGAGCAGGATGCCCGCCACCGCGATCTGGTTGCTGGCCTTGGCGATCTGGCCGGCGCCGGCGGCGCCCATCGCGAAGACCCTGCTGCCCATCACCTCGAGCAGCGGCTGCACCGCCGCGAGCGCAGTCGCCTCGCCGCCCACCATGAAGGTGAGCGTCCCCGCCTCGGCCCCCGGCGCGCCGCCGGTGACGGGGGCATCCAGCGCCATCACGCCCCGGCCGGCCGCCTCGGCGGCGATCCGGCGGGCCAGATCCGGCGCGGAGGTGGTCATGTCGACCAGGCAATCCCCCGGCGCGGCGTTGGCGACCAGGCCATCCTCGCCGAGATAGAGTTCCGCCACGTCCTTTGGCCCGCCGACGATGGTGAGGACGGTGGCGCAGCTTCGGGCGAGCGCCGCGGCACCGTCGGCCCAGAGGGCCCCCTCTCGAAGAAACGGCGCGGCGCGGTCGCGGTTCCTGGCATGGACATGCACCGCATGGCCCGCCGCCATCAGACGGCGCGCCATCGCGCCCCCCATGATACCCAGCCCGATGAAACCGACCGACTGCTCCCGCGCCATCGCCCGGCCCCTAGGCGGCCACCGCCGCGTCCCTGTCGCGGCCGTATTCGGCGATCGTGTCGAAGACATGGGCCGGCGCGTTCGAGCCGAAGGTGCAGCCCGGCGCCAGGATGAAGTTCCGGCCTCCGGTCACCGCAAGCGCCGCGTCGATGTCGCAGCGGATCTCGGGGCGCGACTGTTCGACCACCCTGGCCTGGTCGATCCCGCCCATGATGCACTTCCCGGTGCGCTGGCGCATCTCGGCGATGGTCGGACAGGTCGGGTCATGCGCGGCCCAGCTCAGGACCTCGTGCGGGTAGTCGGCCACCCGGTCGAGGTCGAGATGGTTCTTGCAGGCGTGGAGCATGCGCACCACGCCCCTGGACTCCCCGAGGATGGCGAGATCGTAGGGCCGCAATAGCTCTTCATAGGCGTCCCGGGCATAGCCTTGGACGCAAGCCTCGGTCGCCGCTGCACGGGTCGAGTAGAAGACGCCGTCGATACCGTTCGCCGCCAGTTCGCGCATGTAGCGGATGACGGTTTCGGTCACGGCCTCGAGCATCGGCCTGGCCGCGCGCGGATTGTCGAGGATCACGCGCAACGCCGAGAAACCGGCGTGGCGCAGGACCTGCTGGATGGGGTCGAAGGTGGTGTCGACCACCGGCCAGTCCTCGCCGAGTTCCGCCCGGATGCCGTTCAGCAGCGCGATCTGGTTGGCATAGGTCGGATGATCCATCGGCTGCACGGTGATGCGGGCCATGTCGGCGGGTGTCGCGACCGTCTCCATGCCATCGGGCAAGGGATGGCGGTAGTCGCTGACCGCCTTTGCCAGGTCCCAGTCGTATTGGCGCAAGAACTCGCAATGCCGGGCCGCCCCCTGCAGGCCCGTCGCATAGGGAGTGACGAAATGCATCCAGACCGACAGCGGAGGTCGGTCGACCGGCGCCCCCGCGACGGCGGCGTAGAATCGTTCGCGCTTGTTCATGCTGCTCCTCCGATGGGTGTGTGGGGCGGCGGGGTTATTTTCGGCCGTGGGCGGGCTCAATCCTGGAGCACCGCCAGATTTGCCGGATCCCAGCCGAGCCACACATCGTCGGGCACCTCCCGGTCCACATAGGCCTTGAGGATCGCCGCGCCGGCATCGCCGACGCGCACATCCACCGCCGTGCGGCTGCCCTTGAAGACGCGGTTGACCACCCTGCCCTGCACCGCGTTCCCGGTCTCGGGACGGGCGTCGAAGAAGCCGACCTTCTCGAGCCGCAGCGCCGCCGTCACCATGTCGCCGGGGCGCGGGGTGCTGTCGAAGGCCCGGCCCTCGATCTGCATCCCGAACCAGTCGATGGCGACCCTGCCGTCATCGGCGTGCCTGACCGGACCGCTCAGCAGATTGGTCTCGCCGATGAACTCGGCGACGAAGCGGCTCTTCGGGCGCAGATAGAGATCCTCGGGCGTGCCGTCCTGCTCAACCCGGCCCTGGTTCATGACCACGATCCGGTCGGACATGGTCAGCGCCTCGTCCTGGTCGTGGGTGACGAAAAAGAAGGTCTTGCCGGTCCGACGCTGGATGTCCTTGAGTTCCAGCTGGACCTGCGCACGCAGCCGCGCATCGAGCGCACCCAGGGGCTCGTCGAGCAGAAGCAGATCCGGATCCGGCGCCAGTGCGCGCGCCAGTGCCACGCGCTGCCGCTGCCCGCCGGACAGCTGGTCGGGAAAGCGGTCCCGGAAGGCGTCGAGCTCGAGGAACGACAGAAGCTCGTCCAACCGCGCGGCAATCCTGTCCCTGGTCATGCGCTTGAGCTCGAGCCCGAAGGTGATGTTTCGCGTCACCGTCATGTGGGGAAAGAGAGCATAGTCCTGGAATACCATGTTGACCCTGCGCTTGTTCGGCGGCAGCCGGGTCACGTCCTCGCCGCCCAACACGATCCGGCCGCTGTCGGGCTGCGCGAAGCCGCCGAGGAGCCGCAGCGTGGTCGACTTTCCGCAGCCGGAAGGTCCGAGAAAGGTGACGAATTCACCCGGACGGATCTTCATGTCGAGTCTCTGCAAGGCGACGGTCTTGCCGAAGGACTTGGAGATGCCGTCGATATGGACGATCGGATCTTCGGTGGTCGGCATTCTTCAGGTCCCCTTGCCCATGCGACGCATCGAGCGTTCGGCCCAGATGCCCAGCACCGCGGTCATGATCAGCACGACGGTGGCGATGGCGTTGATTTCCGGCGACATCCCCGAGCGCAGCTTCGAGAAGATCAGCACCGGCAGCGTCGGCTCGTAGCCCCCCAGGAAGAAGGAGCGCACGAAGTCGTCGAAGCTCAGGAGCATGCAGAACACGCCGGCCCCGATCAGCGCCGGCTTGAGATAGGGCAGCGTGATCCGGAAGAAGCTGACGAACCTGTCCGCGCCGAGATCCATCGCCGCCTCGGTATGGCTCGCCGGCAGCGTCGCCAGCCGCGCCATGACCACCAGCGCGACGAAGGGCACGTTGTGCACCGCATGCGCCCAGATGATCGCGAACATGCCCGTCTCGATGCCGAGCAGCCGGGCGAAGATGCGGAAGGAGATCGCCGAGATGATCCCGGGAATGACCGCCGGCAGGACGGTCAGCCCGAAGATAACGGTGCGGCCGAAGAACGACCGCCCGGCGAGCAGCACCGAGATCCAGGTGCCGACGGTCAGCGAGATGGCCGTGCTCGCCACAGCGATCGTCGTCGAATAGACGAAGACGCTGATCACTTCGGTGTCCCTGAAGACGCCGATGTACCAGTCGAGCGTCCAGGACTTGATCGGGAAGCCGATGAACTTCGAATCCTTGAATCCCATCAGGACCATCAGCACCAGCGGCACGAACAGATAGACCACGAACGCCCAGTAGATGATCGACATCAGGATGCGCGTGTTGCGGGTCATTTCCGCCCCCCCTTCTGCAGGGCGCCCATCAGCTTCATGAAGGTTCCGGAGAGGACGAGCGCCGTCAGCAGCATGATCGTCGAGAAGGCGGCCCCGGTCGGCCATTCGTCGCCCGCGACGTGGAAGAACCCGGCGATGGTCTCGGAAAACAGCGTGGTGCTGGGACCGCCCAGCAGGATCGGCGTGGCGTAGAGGCCGGTCGAGATCAGGAAGACCAGCGTGCAGCCCGAGGAGATCCCTTCGAGCGACAGGGGCAATATGACGCGCCGGAACCGTGTCCAGGGCCCGGCCCCCAGATCGGCCGCCGCCTCGGAAAAGCTCTGGGGAATCTTCTCGAGCGCCGAATAGAGCGGCATCAGCATGTAGAGCGAAGTCAGATAGACGATACCGAAGCTGAGCGAGAAGTTGGTATACATGAACGCGATCGGCTGCTCGATCAGGCCCAGCGCCTTCAGGATCAGGTTCACGGCGCCGGTATTGCCCAGAAGGATCATGATCGCATAGGTGCGCACGATCTCGCCGACCCAGAACGGGATCAGCAGCAGCAGCAGTAACAGCATCTGGTTGTCGCGTTTGACGTGGCGCGACAGGAAATAGGCAACCGGATAGACCAGCACGAGGGTGGCGAAGGTCAGCACCACCGAGAACACCAGCGTGCGGAAGAACGGCCTGAGAAAGATCACCTCGGTGAAGAAGGTCCGCCAGTTGTCCAGGGTGAAATGCGGCGTGTGCCCGACCGAAGGCGGATAGGAATCGAGAAAGCTCACGCGGATCATTTGCAGGATCGGCCCGAGATGGGCGAACAGGATCCAGAAGATCGGGAAGGCCGCCAGCAGGACGAATTGCCGGCGGGTCGAGCCGAAGACGTAATCGGTGACTGCGCGGTAGGGACCGGCATTGGAGAGCCGGCCCCAGAAAGTGGGGCTGTCGCCCCTGCCGGACGCGGGCCTTCGGGAGGTGTCCGCAGCGGTCTCCGAGCGGGACGATGTTGACATCTGAACTCCTTGTCGGTCGCACGCGGCCGGCATGGGAACCCCGGATGCAGCGTGGTGACATGGGGCGGCCCCGGCGACGCGGGCCGGGGCCGCGATCGGGTCAGGCGGCCTTGATCTCCTCGACCGCCGGATCGACCAGCTTGTATTTCATGTCGTTGGCCTCGGCCCGGAAGAACTGGAGGTTCTCCAGCTGCTCGTCGGGGATCGAGGAGGCCGCCTTCTCAAGATCAGACAGATGCTCCGACGCCCCCTTGTAGGTCGAGATGAAGCCGGTCGACTTGGTCAGTTCCGCGCCGATCTCGGAACTCGCCAGCATGGCGTCGAGGAACTTGTAGGCATTGTCCGCGTTCGGCGCGTTGTTGGCGATGTTCAACGTATAGACGAAACCATAGGATCCCTCGTCGGGAACGCTCATTCCCCAAGGGGCATGCCGTCCATGATCAGCTTGGAGATCGGCCCGTTCCAGGCGTGGCACAACACCACGTCCTGATTGACCAGCATCTGCTGAATCTCGGCGCCGGCGTCGTAGTACTTGCGCACCAGGGGCTTGTGCTCGATCAGGAAGTCCCGCGCCTCGGCGACGATGCGGGCCGCTTCGTCGGGATCGTCCATATAGGCGATCATGTTGCCGTCATAGCCCAGGTAGAGCATGACGATCGACATCAGGTCCGAGGGGATATACGCGGTCTGCTGCTTGTAGTCTTCGGAGAACAGCGTGTCCCAGGTGTTGCGGCGGTCCTCCGGCACGAAATCCGTGTTGTAGGCCATTATCTCGGCCCCCGACAGGATCGGTGCGCCCCATTTGTTGCCGTTGATCGTGGCCCAGTCGCCTTCGGAATAGACCGGGTTGATGTTGCCCCAATTGGCCAGCCGGTCGGTGTCGAGCGGCGCGATCAGATCCGAGTCGATGAATTGCAGGAAGCGGTGGCCCGCGACCGTCAGGATGTCGACCGACGGGTTCGGCTGTTCGGCGGCCAGCAGGTTGAACTGCTTGCCCTGGTCGTCCACCAGACGGATCCGCACCTCGATGCCGGTATCCTTCTCGAACGCCTGCTTGAGGTCTTCCGGCACGAATTCGTCGTAGGTCCAGACGTTCACCACCCCACCCGATTGCGCGGCCGAGGACCGAAGATAGGCCGGCGAGGCCAGGACCGCCGAGGCCCCCGCCGCGGTGCCCAGAAAGCGGCGCCTGGTCTGGATCAGTTTCGTCATTCGTCTCTCTCCCTGAATTGATTTGAGTTCTGTCGGGCGGGCTGGGTCGAAGGTCCCGAAACCCGGCTGCCGCCACTGCCGGTTCGCGATGGTACGTCCGGCAGGATGCCATCCCGGATGGACGCCTGCAATTGCTCAAGGCTCATGTCGTCGAGCCCGATGGCGTCGATCAGCACGTTCTCCCGCGCGAAATCGCGGCCGTACATGGCCGAGAAGATGTCGATCCCCGCCCGATGCAGCGTCGCGGGGCGGCCGGTCATCTCGCCCAGCCTCGCGGTCAGGACCAGCCCGAAGGGCACGTCCTCGGTGACGTAGCGGCTGTCCGCGGTGGCCGGTCCGGTGCCGCCGTTGCCCATCTCGTGCATGCGCAGGTTCATCTCCGAGATGCTGGCGACCGGCACGTGGAAGGACAGGTGGAAATGCTCGAAGATCGTGCGCACCGACAGGCCCAGCGCGGCGGCGATCTCAAGCCGTTCCCGGTCCAGCGCCTCGAGCAGGCGCCCGACATGGGGGGTGACGTTCTGCCCCTGGCTCCAGGTCTCGCCGCGCTCCATCCGGGTCATGTTGCCGAGCGCGATGCCCATGTGGTTCTGCGGGTTGAGGTTGCTGAGCGATATCGCCAGGAGACCGTCGCGCACCTTGAAGCGATCGCCGAACAAGCGCTGGCAGATCGCCAGCCCCTCGCCGGACAGGCGCTCCGGCACGGTGCAGATGTCGACGCTCTTGCGCAGCGTGTTGACCTTGACATGCGTCAGATCCGGCTGCTGGCGACCGGTGACGATCGTCGTGCCCCAGGCCACGATCGGCGCGACCACCCTGCGTCGCGCCAGAAGGTCCGACAGGTAGAGCGCACCCAGCGAGGCGTGGGAGCTGATGATCACCGGCTGGCCCGGGCGGACATGCGGCGCCAGCGCGTCCATCACCGCCTTGTGCCCATAGGCCGGCAGCACGATCATCAGCACGTCGCTGGCCTCGGCCAGCGCACGGGCACTCTCGGCGATGGCGGGTCGGAAGGAACCTTCCACGGCGCCGGTCGCAACCAGGTCGGCCCCCGCGGCCAGCGCTCGGGTCCGTGCCCCCGACGGCGACCACAGCGTCGCCGGGATCGCATTTTGGCTCAGGAAGGCGGCGGTGGCGAATGCCACCGATCCTGCCCCCGCGATCCCGACGGAAATATCGCTCTCCTTCGTCATGTCCCTTTGCCGGCCCTCGCTTGCAGCGCGCTTCGTTCCCACGGGCCACTATTCACGGACGCTCGGGGGATGGCCACCGCGGATGCAGGTCGTCGATGTGAAACCTGTGCGAATGCACGATGGCGGGCGCGCCGTCGACCGCCCGATAGGCACCGGACCGAATATGCGGATGCGAGGGCGAGAGGCCGGTATGCATGTGGCTGAGCTCGGCCGGATCATGGGCCGGCCAGAGTCGGGCGGTTGCCGCCGCGATCGCAAGCGTCGCCGCCCCGAGGGTCACGAGGGCCGTCGCGAGCCCCAGTTCCGATCCGAGCCAGCCCGACAGCGGATAGGCGATGAGCCAGGCCACGTGCGAGAGCGAGAATTACGCGGCGAAAAGCGCCGGACGCTCCGCGCGCCCGGACGACCGCACCAGAAGCAGCGAGCCTGGCGGCAGCACCAGCGAGGACGCCGCCCCGAGCCCGGTCCAGAGCGCCAGCAGTCCGGCGAAATCCGGCTCGGACAGGATGGTGAAGGCCATCCCGCCCATGGAAGCGGCGCCGGCGAGCATCAGGCGGCGTTCGGAGAAATGGTGCAGCAGGCGCGGGACCACGAAAGCGGCGGCGATCGATCCGGTGCCGAAAGCGGCCATCAGATCGGTATAGGCCGCGGCGTCCCCCTCGAAAGCCACCCGGCATAGGCCACGGAATTGACCAGAACCCAGGCCATGGTCAGCGACATGGCGAAATTGACCGCCAGAAGCCCGCGCAGCCGGACGGTGTTCAGATAGATCGTGCAGCCCATGGCCAGCCGCCGCCGGAAAGGCTCGGCCGCCCCCGCGGTGCCGCGGGCCGGCAGGCGGGCGCTGAACAAGGCGGCCGCCGACAGCGCGAAGGCCAAGGCCGTGCCCAGGAACAGCGCCGGTGGCGCCACCAGCATGAGGAGCAGCCCGGCCAGGACCGGGCTCAGCATGGTTTCGAGATTGCTGGCCGCGCGCGACAGCGACAGCGCCCGTGCATATTGCGCCTCGTCCGCGAGCACGTCGGGGATCGTGCTTTGATAGGCCGGGGTAAAGGCGGCCGAGCACATCTGGAACAGGAACATCAGGAGATAGACCTGCCAGATGGCATCGGTCAGCGGCAGGAGCAGCGCGAGCGTCAGCCGCGCCAGGTCGAGCGCGACCAGCAGCGGCCGGACCGGCACTCTGTGGACCAACGCATTCGCGAAGGGGGCGAAGCCGACATAGGCGATCATCTTGATCGTGAAGTCCCCGGACAGCACCAGCCCGGCCTGCGCGGCGCCGCCGATCTCATAGGCCAGCAGCGCCAGCGCAACCGTCATCAGCCCGGTTCCGAGCAGCGACATCAGCTGCGATGCGAAGAGGTGACGAAACGCCCCGCTTGCGAAGACGCTGCTCATAGGCGGGCACCTTCCCGAGTCGCGGCTCGTCCAGACAAGGAAATCCTGCCGGCCAGCGGCTCCGATCGCGCCAGATGCTCCGGACAAGGCAGGTTCTCCGGGCGCGAGCCGGTCGGCACGCAGGCATCCTGCTTCTGAAGCGACGGAAGGCGACCATCGGCATGTTCTCAGGCGCCCGCCCGGCCCGCGCCGGGTTGCAGCCGCAAGATCCACACATGGGCACGCTCCCGCCACCGCCCGGTGTCCATGTTGCGCAGGTCGAACCACGCACCGTCATAGTGGACGTCAGAATAGCAATAGTCGCGGTTGCAGAGAAGCACTGCCGCTGGGCCCGCGAGCGAACGTCGCTCCTGATCGCCTCCTCGGCGCAGTCGGTGACGCAGGCCGCTCCCGCCGTCCCTGCCGGAGCCGGCAATAGTCTTCTGGAACAATGGCATAGCTTCACTGCGGGCCGAATGCGGCCGGTCGGCGGATTCCCTTGCGCAGCGACGCGCACAGCCCTATTCGTGCCCCATGACAACAGAGAGCCACCAGCGCCTGCTCATCGTCGATTTCGGCAGCCAGGTCACCCAGCTGATCGCGCGACGATTGCGCGAGGCGCGGATCTACTGCGAGATCCACCCTTTCCAGAAGGTCGATGGCGCCTTTCTCGCTTCCTTCGCACCGCAGGCGGTCATTCTCTCCGGCGGGCCGGCCAGCGTCGTCGAATCGGCAAGCCCGCGCGCCGATCCGGCGGTCTTCACCCTCGGCGTACCGGTCCTCGGCATCTGCTACGGCCAACAAGTGATGATGGAACAGCTTGGCGGCCGGGTTGAGGCCGGGCATCACGCCGAGTTCGGCCGCGCCTTCGTCAGCCCCGCCGACACCGCCGATCCGCTCTTTGCCGGCCTCTTCGCCACCGGGCGCGAGGAGGTCTGGATGAGCCACGGCGACCGGGTCACGGCCCTCGCCCCGGGCTTCTCGGTGATCGGCGCCTCGCCGAACGCGCCCTTCGCCATCGTCGCCGACCCGGCGCGGCATTTCTACGCGGTGCAGTTCCATCCGGAGGTGCATCACACTGTCAACGGCGCGCGGATCCTGAGGAACTTCACCGACCTCGCAGGCTTCACCGGCGACTGGACGATGGCCGCCTACAAGGAGCAGGCCATCGCCGCGATCCGTGCCCAGGTGGGCGAGGCCCGGGTCATCTGCGGCCTCTCCGGGGGCGTGGATTCCTCGGTGGCCGCCGTGCTAATCCACGAGGCCATCGGCGAGCAGCTCACCTGCGTCTTCGTCGACACCGGGCTGATGCGCCAGGGAGAGGCCGACGAGGTGGTGGGCCTCTTCCGCGACCACTACAACATCCCCCTCATCCACGCGGACGAAGGCGACCGTTTCCTCTCCGCGCTCGCCGGCATCGACGAGCCGGAAGCCAAGCGCAAGATCATCGGGCGCCTCTTCATCGAGGTCTTCGAGGCACGCGCCCGCGAGGTCGGCGACGCCGAATTCCTCGCCCAGGGCACCCTCTATCCGGACGTGATCGAGAGCGTCAGCTTCACCGGCGGCCCCTCGGTGACCATCAAGAGCCACCACAATGTCGGCGGCCTGCCGGAACGGATGCACCTGAAGCTGGTGGAGCCGCTGCGCGAGCTCTTCAAGGACGAGGTTCGCGCGCTCGGGCGCGAACTCGGCCTGCCGGCGAGCTTCGTCGGCCGGCACCCCTTCCCCGGCCCCGGCCTCGCCATCCGCTGCCCCGGCGCGATCACCCCCGAGAAGCTCGCGATTCTGCGCAAGGCCGATGCGGTCTATCTCGAGCAGATCCGGCGGCACGGCCTCTACGACGCCATATGGCAGGCCTTCGCCGTCCTGCTCCCGGTCCGCACGGTGGGTGTCATGGGCGATGGCCGCACCTACGACTATGTCTGCGCCCTGCGGGCGGTGACCTCCGTCGACGGGATGACGGCGGACTACTACCCCTTCGACCATCATTTCCTGTCGGAGACGGCTACGCGGATCATCAACGAAGTCAAGGGCATCAACCGCGTCACCTACGACATCACTTCCAAGCCGCCGGGAACCATCGAATGGGAGTGATCCGGGCCTACCCAAACGCCGCCAATAACCGCCGATTACCCTCCATAACATACTGAAAATAAATAGTTTTACATCCGCTGTCTTTCGTCGTCAATCGCCGGGCAAGCCTCGCAATCGACGGCGGAGACGACGGTATGGGGCGTCTTGTGACATCGCGGAATTGCATATACCGTCATGGCTCAGAGAGCTTGTGACGGTATTTTTTTGACCTTATTCCATTGAGAATAAAGGAAAATTCGCCGTCATGATTGGTCGATTTTGGCTTGACGGTATTTTTAGGGGCTCTCTGGCGTTTTTTGAACGATCTTGGAGGTCCGATGCTTATCGATGCGGCAATCAAAGCACTGAAACCAAAAAACAAATTGTACAAGGTCACCGACCGTGACGGTATGTATGTCGTCGTGAACCCGTCGGGTGCCGTCGTGTTCCGCTATGACTACCGTATGCACGGTCGACGCGAGACCTTGACCCTCGGCCGCTACGGGCCGGCGGGCCTCTCTCTGGCCCGTGCGCGGGAGAAGCTGATCGACGCGCAGCGTTCGATTCAGGAAGGGCGGTCGCCCGCACAGGAGAAGCAGCGCGAGAAGCGCCGCATCAAGGAAGCAAAGAGCTTCGGCGAGTTTGGCGAACGTTGGCTGCAAGAGCATCGGATGGCCGAAAGCACCCGCGCGATGCGCCGCTCGATCTACGAGCGGGACATCCTGCCGACGTTCCGCAATCGGCTGCTGACGGAAATCACACCCGAGGATCTCCGGGCGATGTGCGACAAGGTGAAGGCGCGGGGAGCACCGGCCACGGCGGTCCATGTCCGTGACATCGTGAAGCTGGTCTTCGCCTTTGCTAAGCTGCATGGGGAGAAGGTGCCGAATCCCGCCGAAGAGGTCGGGCCGGCGTCGATCGCGACGTTCGTTCCCAAGGACCGATCGCTCTCGCCCGCCGAAATTCGGGTGATGCTCGGCCAGCTAGCGCATGTGGCGACGCTGCCGACAATCCGGCTCGGTCTGAAGTTGATCCTGCTCACGATGGTCCGCAAGAGCGAGCTGCAGGACGCGGTGTGGGATGAGGTCGACTTCGAGAATGCCGTGTGGTCGATCCCGAAGGAGCGGATGAAGCGTTCCAAGCCGCACAACGTCTATCTGTGCGAACAGTCGCTCGGCATCCTTGTCGCGCTCAAGACCTGTGCTGGCAATTCGCGCTACCTGCTGCCCTCGCGCTACGACGCGGATGCGCCGATGTCGCGCGCGACCTTCAACCGCGTAACCACGGCGGTCGTCGTGCAAGCCAAGAAGGCGGGCCTGCCGCTGGAGCCGTTCACCGTGCATGACCTTCGCCGCACGGGCTCGACGCTGCTCAACGAGCTGGGCTTCAACAGTGACTGGATCGAGAAATGCCTGGCGCACGAGGACGGGCGCTCTTCGCGCGGCGTCTATAACAAGGCCGAGTATGAGCACCAGCGCCGCCACATGATGCAGGAATGGGGCAATCTGATCGACGCATGGGTAAGCGGCCAGAAATACACCCCGACGCTCTATCCGGCCTCCATGGACCTTCTGGCCGCAGAGCCTAGCCTTTGACCGGGCGGGTCTTCCTGAGCGTGAAGTCGGGTGCCGGCGCACGCTTGGCAGTCTTCGCCTTGGAGGCTCGGCGGCGTTCTTCAGGCCAAGCCTCCACTTCGCCGAGATCCCACACGACGGTTCGAGAGGTCAGGTAGAAGCGCTGCGGAAACTCGCCGCGCTGCTCCATGTCGTAGATGGTCGTGTCGGCCAGGGGAACGATCTCGCGAAGCTGGTGCCTGCGGATGGTGCGTTTGCTGAGAGGGACTGGTGTCTGACTCATCGTCCGGCCCCGCCGTGTTCGATCCCGCCATTCCATGTGCTCATGCCAAAACTCCTTCAATGTGACCGGGACAGCGACTTGGCTGCATTCCCGACGTCTGGCGAACCATGGCGGAGGATCGGCCGCCGGTAGCGTGCCGGATTCACGCTCACGCGCTGGCGGCACCCCGGTCAGTCCGGCGTCGTCACGGGTGGTGATGAATAGAGGCGGCTTGATAGACGACATCGCCGATATTAGCAGTCAATTTGTCCTGCGCCGGGCCTTAGCGAAGCCGCGATCGGTGGTGATGAAGCGTTCGAGCATCGGCACGACGAGCTTTGTGGGCTCGACCGGCGTGCCGCCTTCGGCGAGAGGGCGGCCGTAGTCGGTGAGGTCGCGATGGAGCGCCGCGGGCAGCTCCACCGTGATCCTGATGGGCTTGTCGTCGGCGATGGGTCCGAGTTTCAGCTTGGTCATGGTCAGCTCCTGTAGGGTTCGAGCACCAAATCCCTGGTGACGATGACGCGGACGGGGAAACCCGGCCGGATGCTCAGGGTCGGCGCGACTTGCATCTGGCGCTGGACGATCTGTTGACCGGCCTGATTGATCGTGTCCTGTGCGCCGTCGCGGATGGCGCGGATCAGGCGATCATTGTCGTCGGTCGCCAGCTCCGCGCAGACGCCGAGCAGCGTCGAGAGCGCGGCCGCCTTGGCGAAATCCCACCAATGGTAATCGACGCCATCCTCCAGGCCGGCATAGCCCTGCGTGTCCACGCCCGGTTGACGCTCAAGCACGATGGAGCGGCCGTTCGGCATGATGAGGCGGTTCCAGACGAGTAGCACACGGCGCTGACCGAACTGCACGGCGTTGTCGTACTGACCGATGAGCCGCGTCCCCTGCGGCACGAGCAGGATGCTGCCGGTCGGGCTGTCATAGATGTTCTCCGTGACCTGCGCCGTGATCTGGCCGGGAAGATCGGAACGAATGCCGGTGATGAGCGCGGCCGAGATGACCGCGCCGGCCTGAAGCACGAAGGGCGACGCCGGTGGTGTGACACGATCCGGCGTGACGGTGCGCCGGTCGGCCGCTGCGTTGAGGAAGGTAAGCTGCCGGTCCTGGGCGGTCGGTTGCCCTGCGGCGCTGCCGGGGTCGAGCCCTGCAAGGCCGGGCATGGCTCCCGGCGTGGCTGCTGCCGTCGAGCCCTGTCGCGACTGGAAGAACACGGTGCTGAGACGCGCGGCTTCTTCCTCGGCACGGCGTCGCTGCTCGGCCTCGTCGACGCCGGGCGTCGGGACCACGGGCGGCACGACAGGCTGGCCGGCATTCTGCGCGGACAGGATCGGGCCGCCGAGATCGCCGGGCAGCGCTGGCCCGAGGACGGGGCCGGTATAGTCGCGCGGCAGGCCGGCAAGACCATCGGCCGGCTGGCGGTTCGTGGTGGAATAAAGCTCCTCGCCGCCATCGCCGGGGCCGCGTGTCTGACGCGCGTAGATCAGCGCCCCGCCGATCCCGACCAGAGCGACGGCGGCGACGCTGGCGAGCATCTTGCGCGACAGGCGCGTGACGCGCGGGGCTTCGGCGCGAAGGCGCATCGGAGCGGCGGTGGATTCGGCTTCGGTCATGATTGCGGTCTCCCGTCGGTACGGACGATCCTGACGGTCTGCTGGCGGTCGCCGCCGCCAAGACGCAACTCGGCCGCGCCGAACAGGCGATCGACGATCAGGATGTGTTGATGGATGCGGATGTTGGCGATCTGCGCCTCGCCCTCGGGGCCGATGACGAAGATCGGAGGCATCTCGCCCTGCACGATGCCGCGCGGGAATTCGACATAGACACGGCGGCCGTCGTCATAGACGGCGACGGGCTTCCAGGGCGGATTTCTGCTGCCGGTCAGGCCGTAGCGATAATTACGCGCGGCGACGGCCGGAATGACCGGCGTTGCCGGGGTGGCCTGACGCCCGCCGCCTGCCGGCCGCGGATAGGCCCAGGCGACGGCGGGCATATAGGGCTTCTCGCCGGAGCGCAGCTCGACCATGTAGGTGCGCCTGTCGGTGGTGATGACGAGATTGGTGGTGATGTCGGCGCGTGTCGGCTTCACCAGCACATGGACGCGGCGGGCGACGCCGGACCCGGATTCGGTGTCGCCGATGATCCAGCGGGCGGTGTCGCCGGCCGCGATCGGGCCTGCGCCGGTCAGGCTCTCGCCGGGTTCGAGCGCGATGTTCGTGATCTGGCCGGGAGCGGCATAGACCTGATACAGCGCGCCTTCGCTCCACGGATAGACTTGAATGGCGTTGAAGTAGCCCTCGCGGCGCGGCTGAACGCGGGCTGCGGCATTGGCATTCTCAACCCGCGCGGTCGGTGTCGCCCCTGCCGTGCCGCCGCGCGCAAAGGTCCAGGCTGGCGGGACATGGATCGGCTTCAGCCGCTCATCCGTCACAGCGGCGGGAATGGCCGGCAGCGGCGGGACGCTGTTGTCGTAGCTGATTTCCGGCGGGCGGTTGGTAGCGCACCCGGCGAGCATGGTCGCCGAAAGGAGAACGGCCGCCATTGCGGGCTTGCGGATAGCGCTGCTCATTGGCCCATCTCCCGCGACCAGTTGATGGCGTTGACATAGATGCCGAGCGGATTGGCCTTGAGGCGTTCGGCGTCGCGCGGCGGTTGAAACGCGATGGTCAGGATGGCGGTCCAGCGTTCGGTCGTGGCGAGCTTGCCATCCTCGTAGCGCCGCTCGGTCCAGACCGTCACGATGCAGGACGCCGCCGCCGCGCTGGGCGTCGAGGTTGCGGAGATCAAGCGCCGGGTCAAGCGGCTCCAGTCATGGTACGGGAAGGACATGGTGGAGCGGAAGGGCGGCTCCATCAAGATCGGCTTCATCGTCAAGTAACCGCCGCCCACACCGCGCCGACCCCGAGCCCGAGCCCGAGCCCGAGCCTCACCCGCCGGGGCTTCGGCATGCAACCCGCTTACCCGCGCGCCCGCGTCAAGAAGATCATGCGCGCGTAGGCCGACGCTGCAGTCGGTCCCGCCCGCGCCGATGTAGGTAAGCCGCCCGCCCGCCTACGGTCGCCTGCGGTCGCTGTAGGTCGCCGCAAGGACCTGGAACCCCCGTCCCTCCCGCCTGGGCTTACCCGACCCCTGATCCAGCGGCGCCCCCTGCGCGCCCCCGGAACCGGCCCGCCCGGCGCGGGTCCCTTGCACGCTCCGGCCCGCACCGACCCGAGCGGACCCTTAATAGGGGCGGAGCCGAACACCCCCCTGCCGGTACTTGGGTAAACCGATCCAAGGGCTCACGAGCACCAGCCAACTCTGCGTGGATTCACGCATCGTTCCGTTCGGGCCGACGCTCCCCCGCTATGTCGACCAGACGCTCCGCAAGTCTGACCGCTAGGAAGCCACACGATCCCGCATAAATATGCAAGATCAAGAAGCTAAGGTCGTTCTCGTTCCACTCATACAGCTTGGCGTGATCCAGATAGTACAGAGCCTTCAGGGCTGGGATCGCCTTGGCCCTGAAGGCTTCGTTCTTCAGGTCCACGTTCCACTCGTGGGCAGCCACATTCCTCACTGCCCGAATCTTGTCGCACACCGTCAACTCGCGTCGCGAGATCAGTCCAAGAGCAAAGCAGACCTTCGACCGCCCCGAGAATGTGCCAAGGGAGCTTTGCGCATCGTCCCAGATCAGTTTTCGCGAGATCGCGTTGTCAACCAGGAAGGACTCCAGAATCCTTCCGAGCATCGCCTCAATCATCGTGGACCAAACGAGGATGATCCCCCTCGGCGTACCCCTGGCCACCTCGGTGTTGGCCTGCTTGATAAGCTCCTCGACCTCGGGCCACCCCTGCACCAGCTTGGGCACCCCGCCCGCCACGACCTTCACAGGTTCCGGTTCGGGCACATATTCGGCGACCTCGCCGAACTCCCCTGCCGCGCACCGGGCGAATATCTCCGGCCCCTCTCCGGCATCCTTTGAATCTGCGGTGAACGGCACCTCCACCTTGAGGTGCATGAACTTGACGAAACAGTCGATTCGCGTGTGGGTAGCGTCCACCCACCGTGGCGACCGAACCGACGTGTACGCCATGCCATCCGCCTCCGCAGCAAGCAATCTTCGACTAGATGGGCGCTCCGGATCAACCCCCCGGCGAGGCACCCGACCCAACCGCTAACCTGATCGCATGAAGCAGGTTCGCGGCTACCAACCACTTACCGAGGCCCGAAAGGCGACCTTCCTCAAGGTTCTCGCAGAGACGGGATCGCCTCCCGCCGCCGCGCGGGCCGCCAGCCCGCACTCGACGGGCAAGCGCGCCGCGATCCGCACCTTCACCGACCTGCGCGACCGGGATCCCGAGTTCGCCGCCGCGTGGGAAGACTCGATGGCCACCGCTCTGGGCCGCGTCGAGAACGAGATCATGCGCCGTGCGATGGAGCCGACCTACCGGCCGATCTTCTCGAAGGGCGAGCTCGTCGGCCAGGAACCCATCTACGACAACAAGTTGCTCCTCGCGGTCGCCCGGAAGCTCAACCCGGACGAGTGGAGCGAGAAGCGGCAGGTGGAGATGTCCGGATCGGTGGATCACACCCACCGTCACGGACACATCTACCTCTCGATGTCGGACATCCACCTGCTCGCGCCCGACCGGGCCGACCAGCTCCTCGACCTCTTGGGCGAGATTGCCGACAAGCGGGAGCCCCTCACGATCGCCCATCAGGACGAGACCGATGGGTAGCCTCCGCGCCTTCCTCGCCGCCGCGCGGGAGTCCCGCGACCTGGGCACGATGTACCCCGGCGCGCGCCGCTGCCCCGGCCCGGTCCCCTGCCTCGACTTCACCCACTGCGAGGACCCGATCCTCCAGTTCCTCCGCTACTTCGCGGATCACCCTGGGCCGACCAACGCGGCGAACTTCGCCCGAGGCTTCGAGCACTACCAAGGAGCTCAATCGTGACCATCGACATCCGCACCGACATTCCGGCGGACATCCATCCCGGCGTCCTGGCCGAGCATGAGAACGTGCTCAACCAGGCCAACACCATCGGGTTCCACGTCCTGAAGGACGGGCTTGGGGCACTTTCCGAGATTTATTCAACTCTCGGAAAGTTGCACGACGCCACCGCCGCGTGGGACGCCGTCAGCCCGAAGACGAACCAGCTCGTCCGCGGGCGGGTGGCCGAGGTCTCGCTGCCCTCCAAGGACCTGATCGCTGCCGCCGAGCGGGCGTTCGACACCAGCGCGAAGTTCGTGGACCGGCAGACCACGGCGCTGAACCGGCACGTGACCGCGCTGGAGACTCGCATCGCCAGTGCGATCACGGACCCCTACGCCAAGACCCCAATCGGCGCCGAAATCCGCCAGCATGTGAAGGGGCTGAAGGACAACCAGCGCATGGACTTCGTCCGTTCGCTGATCACCGCCGGCAAGAAGTCGGACGTCGCCGCCGTCCTCGACGCACCGGGCTACCTCTCCGGCCTCAACGACGAGACGCACACCCTCGTCCGCGAGATGGCGGCGGAAGCCTTCGCCCCGTGGACAACCGGCAGCTCCGCGCCACGCGCGAGGTGCTCTCGCGGGTGGAGCGGGCCTCCGGCCACCTCCTGACCGCCTTCACGAAGGTGATCGCCAAGAAGAACAGCCCCACCGCCAAGGCCGCCGACGCGATCGGAGCGCTGGGATGAAGCGGCGGCTCGGGCTGACCAAGAAGGAGTGGGAAGGGATGATCACCGATCGGTTCTTCGAACTGCTCGACCAACTACCCGGCGAGGTCATCGACACGATGAACGAGGTCATGTCGATGGACGCTCCGACCATCCATGACGTGCGGATCGCTGCCGCGAGACATGGAGCGCCAGAGCACGTTGTTCTGGCCCTCCATGGCTACCTGCCCTCCACCTACGGTGACCACTACGTGTCCCTGGGCTACGGGCCGCTGGAAGAGCGGGTCCAGGTCCGCGACCAGGCCCACTACGTCGCCTATCGCATCTTCAGCGAAGGCTGCCTCGCGAACCGGGGACAAAACCCGAAGGTCGAGGTTCTGCCGGAGGCGCGACCGCAATGATCACGGTGCGGAAGGACGCGCCGCAGCCGCGCGCCGACATGACGCCCGCCCTCTGGGCCACGGTCCGCGACCGCGCCGCGCCCAAGGTACGCGCCGCCATCGACGCCGCCTTCGCCCGGACGTCGACCCCGGCTCCGTACGACATCCTGAACCAAGCAGACGCCCAGAACCTTGGCCACGCTCATTGGGCGATGGCCATATTTGGCCTTCTCCCAATGGAGGAGGTCCCCTACGGCCACTTTCCGTACGGTCACGTCGCCGCGCCCGGCCGCGTAGTGCTGCGCGAGAGTGTGCACGAAGAGCACTTCAAGCTCTTCGTGGACACACGCCCCGCCGGCTGGGCTCCCACCGCGGAGATCATCCGGTGAACCAGGAGCTAGCAGCCTTCACGATGCTGCACCTCCAGCTGCTGTTCGACCTGTGCGGGCCGGACAGCGCGGAGCGGGACGAAGCCGTCGACTACGTCCACAGCGATAGGTTCGCGGGTCTCTGCTCCCTGCTCAACAAGGCCGAGGTGCCCGCGAAGATGAAGGGCCTCGCCCGGAAGAGCCCGGAGGAGCGCGAGGAGTACCTGCGCGTCATCTTTATGCGGCGGAAGAAATGAGCCGGAACACCAACGCCGAACCCATCCGGGGACCGCTCTCCCCGGAGCGGGCGCTCTGGGCCGCTGTGTTCGAGGTCGCCATCCGCGACCTGTGCCGCGCCGACGGCGACAAGGACCGCCGCGACGCTCTGCGCTGGCTGGGCACGAAGGACTTCGACTTCATCGCGTGGAGTCTGGGCATCGACGCCGACCAAGCCCGCGATCGCCTCCGCGCCCTCGCCGCCCGTCCCCACGCCGACCGTCAGGCCCATGCCCGCCAAGCCTTCGGCCCTGCCAACCCTATCCGTCAAGCGAAGAGGAGCCTGCGTCATGCGGCATGACGAGCGCGATTTCATCTACAGTAACGCCGTCAGCGCTCGCCTGGGCATCAGCGGCCGAGCCCTGGCTCGCATGATCGAGCACGACCAGTTTCCCCGGCCGGTCAAGGCACCGAGCGGAATAATAGCTTGGCACTGGACCGATCTGGAGGCGTGGGAGGCTCGCCAGCCCCGTAGGCGCATAAACCTTTAGAGGGATTGATCCTTTCGCCCGCCGGAGGCGTGACCGTAGCTGTACTCGGGCCGCTGATCCGGCGGTCTATACTTCGGTGTTACTGTCATGATTCTCAAGAATGTCCGCGATACTCTCGACGCTGCGACGCTTGCGCTGTTCGAGGCCCGTTCGAGCGAGGAGCGCACCTTCATCGGCGAATGGCTCCTCTCCGCCGCTACGGCGCTCAGCTACGTCATCAACGAGGGTGAGCAGGCCAAGGAGCTTCTGGTCGAGGTCCAGATCGTCGCGGAGTCGCTGGCATGATCGCCGCCATTCTCCTCGCCTGGGCCATCGCCAACATTCCCGCCGGCATCGTCCTCGGCTGCGTCATGCGTGTGGCGGGCGAGTGACTGCAACCGCCGTCGTCTACATCTTCCGCGCCGATCCCTGGGTGTACACCGGCAAGCACGCGCCCGCTGGGCTAGATGCTTGCTCGTGGCCGCTCAGGGGCTCCGGGCCGCTGCCCTCAGGCTACAAGGGCAGCGGCAAGGCGTGGCGTAACGCCGCCCGGAAGCATGGCATCGCGGAATGGCGGATTCTGTGGCGTGGCCCCGTCTCCCGCGTCAATGCCCAGGAGGTGCGGGCCGTTCGGCTTGTCCGGCATGTGTTCGGCGAGAGGTGCCTCAACATCTATGAAGGCAGGGATGGACTTTCTGGGGATGATGCTCGGCGTCTCTGGGCTGACCCGGAGTATCGCGCCCGCATCTCGGTGGCGAGGCAGGACCCCCACTATCTGGAACGGGTGTCGACCGCCATCAAGGCGCAGTGGGAGGACCCCGACTACCGGGCCAACATGCTGGAGACGTTGCTCAGCCCGGAGCATCAAGCCCGCGCTGCTGCCGCAGCAAGAGCCGCCTGCCAGACGCCGGAGTTCCGGGAGAAGATGCGACGCGTCAGGAACGATCCCGACAACATCGAGCGCCAGCGGGCGTCCATCCTCGCGACGCGGGAGGCCCAGACGAGGGCGTTCATCGCGGAGCATGGTCCCGCCCAGCCGCTGGAGCTACCGCTTCTCGCCGTGCAGCCGCGATATGCCCGCCGCCTGAACCGGCTGGCGGCGTCCTTCGGGGACCGGCCGTTCACGATTGCGGAGGCGGCGCAGGCGCTCGGCGAGCCCGCCGGCAAGATGCATCGCCCCCTTCAGACGGGCATCGAGCACGGTGTGGTCGAGCGACTCGCCCACCATGTCTACCGCTTCACTCCGCAGCCGACGCAGGGCGACCGCACAGAGGCACTGGGCGCTGCGGCGGAATAGGGTGGAGGCAGCCTAGCCGCTCGGGCTGTACGGTCGCCCTACTTCCCGTCCCGCTTCTCGATTGCCTTCAGCGCTCCCTCGGGTAGCGCCGCGTACATCTCGGCGATGTGCTTCCGCTGGGTGATCTCGATCTCTGCGATGAGGTTGACGAGGCCGAACAGCTTCTCGGCTGTGGCCCGGTCGTCGCGGAGGTCGATCTGCCCGCGATGCACCGCGTTGTTGCCCACAACCCGAACAACATCGAGCGCCTGCTGCACCCGAGCGTCGAGTCCGCGCTTGACGAGCGCGGCGATGTCGGCATCCACGGATCGGCCCCCTTCGCCCAGCAGGTGAGCGCATAGCTTCTGGATGCCGAGCCGGAGCAGCGCCGCCGCTCCCCTGGGCGAGAGCTCGAGGATGGTGCTGGCCTCGTCGTAGTCGGCGCGGATGTCGTCAGGCAGGTCCGGGTTGGGCAAGGGAGCCTCGCCCCGAACCGGGTAGACCATCCGGTCGTAAATCCAGATGGCGATGTCGTTGCAGGCGTAGCACTGGGAGAACGAAACATTGCTCACATCGAAGCTACGGTACTTCGAGTTAGCCTCAAGAAAGGGGTGCCCTGTCGCGAGTCTGGCGAATATCTTCCTGAATCTCTTACGAGTGGCTTCGTCCGGGAGGTCATCGAGCAACAGAGTCTCCACCTGTTCCGGTGTCATTACCCTGGGCGTCTCGTCCTTTTTCCATCCAGTCAGCGTGTGCGCTGAACCAGAACTGCTTTGCCAGCGCTCCACAGGTCGAGTGCGGACAGTTGAAGGAGACGAGGTTGATCGCCGGGGGAACATACTTGCTGGTCATTGCGCGATCATATCGGCGGCCGAACCCGGATTCTAGCCACCCCGCCGCGCCCCCAGCGCTACCCCAGGGGCTGAAGCAAGCCGGGCCACCCGGAGGTGGCCCGCTTATCTTCTTGGGATTGTTAGGCTTTTAGTGGTGCTGCCGGCGCGATTTGAACGCGCGGCCTCTCCCTTACCAAGGGAGTGCTCTACCCCTGAGCTACGGCAGCAATTCCGCCCTTCGTTCCGCGGCGGCGAGCCCGGGCCTTCTAGCGGATCTGGCACTTGGCGCAAGCACAATCTGGACCCAGCCCATCGCCTGCGCTAGAGAGACCCCATGCAGAGGAACCCGCCCCCCGCCGCCAAGGATAAGCCGGCGCCCGCCGCGCGCAAGGCCGAGCGGCTGGCGGAGGCGCTGCGGGCCAATCTCGCGCGGCGCAAGGCGCAGAAACGGGCGCGCAGCGGCGCGGCCGGAGCCCGCGACCAGCAGGACTGACGCATCCATGGACAGCATTCTCGTGCGCGGCGGCCGTCGGCTGGAGGGGCGCATTCCGATCTCGGGCGCCAAGAACGCCTGCCTCACGCTGATGCCGGCGGCCCTCCTCACCGACGAGCCGCTGACGCTGACCAACGCGCCGCGCCTCTCCGACATCCGCACCATGAGCGCCTTGCTCGAATCGCTCGGCTGCGAGGTCGCGAGCCTGCAGGACGGGCGCGTCCTCGTCGTCGGCACGCAGGCCATCGCCAACCACCGAGCGGATTACGACCTGGTGCGCAAGATGCGCGCCTCGATCCTGGTGCTCGGACCGATGCTGGCGCGCGACGGTCACGCGGTGGTCTCGCTGCCCGGCGGCTGCGCCATTGGCGCGCGCCCCGTGGACCTGCATCTCAAGGGGCTCGAAGCGCTCGGCGCGACGCTCGAACTGCGCGACGGCTATGTGCACGCCAGCGCCACGGACGGGCTCCGGGGCGCGACCATCGACATGCCGATGGTCTCGGTCGGGGCGACCGAGAACATCCTGATGGCCGCGACGCTGGCCCGCGGCACCACGCTCTTGAAGAACGCCGCCCGCGAGCCCGAAATCGTCGACCTGGTGCATTGCCTGCGCCGCATGGGCGCCCAGATCGCCGGCGAGGGCTCGGCCACGATCGAGGTCCAGGGCGTCGACCGCCTGCGCGGCGCGACCCATCCCGTGGTCGCCGACCGGATCGAGCTCGGCACCTACATGCTGGCCCCCGCCATCACCGGCGGCGACGTGGAACTGCTCGGCGGCCGGCGCGATCTGGTCGCGGCCTTCGCCGACAAGCTCGAGGCCGCCGGGATCGAGGTGCGCGAGACCGACGCCGGCCTGCGGGTCAGCCGGGCGAACGGCCGCATCCGGCCGGTCGACGTGGTCACTGCGCCGCACCCGGGCTTTCCCACCGATCTCCAGGCGCAGATGATGGCGCTCCTGGCCACCGCCGACGGCACCAGCCATCTCGAGGAGCGCATCTTCGAGAACCGCTTCATGCATGCGCCGGAACTCGTGCGCATGGGGGCGCAAATCGAGGTCCATGGCGGCACCGCCACGGTCACCGGGGTGGAACGGCTCAAGGGCGCACCGGTCATGGCCACCGACCTGCGCGCCTCGGTCAGCCTGATCCTCGCCGGGCTCGCCGCCGAGGGCGAGACCCGCGTGGCGCGCGTCTATCACCTCGACCGCGGCTACGAGCGCGTCGAGGAGAAGCTCTCGGCCTGCGGCGCCGAGATCGAACGCATCCGCGAGGCGGCATGACCGAGGACGCGCGCTTCGAGGACGGCGCCGAACGGCCGCTGCGTCTGCGCGCCGAGACGGCGGAGGATCTCGCGGTGATCTCGGCGCTGGTGCAGGATGCCGTGGGACAGACCTCGGACATCGCCTGGATGCCGCGGCACAGGCGGTTCACCCTGCTGCTCAACCGCTTCCGCTGGGAGGACAGCGCCCGCGCCCGCCGCCAGAACCGCCCCTTCGAGCGGGTGCGCTGCCTGCTCACCATCGAGAGCGCGACCCGCGTGCGGGCCATGGGCGTCGACCCGCAGGACCGCGACCTGGTGATCTCGCTGCTGTCGCTGGGCTTCGAGCCCGGACCCGAGGGCGGCGGCCGGCTCCGCGCGGTGCTCGCCGGCGACGGCGAGATCGCACTCGACGTCGAATGCCTCGAGGTGACCCTGACCGACGTGACCCGCCCGCATCTCGCCCAGGCCGGCGCGGCGCCCCGGCATTCCCCCGACTGATCCCGGCCGCCGCGATGCCGCATTTCCTCGACAGCCGCAGCCCGGATTTCGACGCGCGATTCGCCGCGCTTCTCGCGCAGAAGCGCGAGACCGAGGCCGCGGTGGACGCCGATGCCGCGGCGATCCTGGCCGACGTGGAGACCCGCGGCGATGCGGCGCTGATCGCGCTGACCGAGCGCTGGGACCGCCTGTCGCTGACGCCCGAGACCCTCGCCTTCTCGGCGGAGGAGATCGATGCGGCCATCGCCGGGGTCGACCCGCAGGACCGCGCCGCGCTCGAACTCGCGGCCGACCGCATCCGCGCCTATCACGAGCGCCAGTTGCCGGCCGATGCGCAATGGTCGGACGCTTCCGGGGCACAGCTCGGCTGGCGCTGGACCCCGGTCGCGGCGGCCGGGCTCTACGTGCCCGGGGGCCGTGCCTCCTATCCCTCCTCGGTGCTGATGAACGCGATCCCGGCGCGGGTCGCCGGTGTCGGCCGTCTGGTGATCTGCGCGCCGACCCCGGACGGCGCGATCAATCCGCTGGTACTGCTTGCCGCCCGGCTCGCCGGGGTCGAGACGATCTACCGCATCGGCGGCGCCCAGGCGATTGGCGCGCTGGCCTATGGGACAGAGACAATCCGCCCCGTGGACAAGATCACCGGCCCCGGCAATGCCTGGGTCGCGGCGGCCAAGCGCCGCGTCTTCGGGCTGGTCGGCATCGACATGATCGCGGGCCCGTCCGAGGTCCTGGTGATGGCGGACGGGCGCAACGATCCCGACTGGGTGGCGCTCGATCTGATGGCCCAGGCCGAGCACGACCCCGCGGCGCAATCCATCCTCGTCACCAACGACGCCGACTTCGGCCGCGCCGTGGCGGCAGCGGTGGACGCCCGGCTGGCGACGCTGGAACGCCGGGAGATCGCGGGCGCGAGCTGGCGCGACTTCGGCGCGGTGATCGTGGTGGAGGACTGGGAGACGGCCGTGGCGATCTCCGACCGCATCGCGCCCGAGCATCTCGAGATCTTCACCGCCGAGGCGGAGGAACTCGCGGCCCGCGTAAGCCACGCCGGCGCCATCTTCATCGGTCCGCTCACCGCCGAGGCGATCGGCGACTACGTGGGCGGCCCGAACCATGTCCTGCCGACGTCGCGGTCCGCGCGGTTCTCCTCCGGCCTCTCGGTGCTCGATTTCATGAAGCGCACCACCTTGGCCCGCATGACCCCCGCGGCCCTCGCCCATGTCGGCCCCGCCGCGGTGCGGCTGGCGCGGGCCGAGGGCCTGGAGGCGCATGCGCTCTCCGTCGAGGCCCGGCTCGCGCGGCTCAACGAGGCCGGGCGGGATGCCTGACGCCGACCGGCTCAGCGCGGTGACGCTCGACGAGGCGGGGCTCCCGCCGCCGACCCCGGAGATCGAGCAGGAGCGCCAGGTCGCGATCTTCGACCTCCTGGAGAGCAACCGCTTCCGCCTTGCCGGCGCGACGGCGCCCGGCCCCTACCAGCTGACGCTCGCGGTGAACGACGGCCGCCTCGGAATGCGGCTCGCCACGGAGGGCGGCGAAGCCGCCGGTGGCCTGGAGCTTTCCCTGGCGCCGTTCAACCAGATCGTGAAGGATTACTTCCAGATCTGCGAAAGCTATTTCGACGCCGTGCGCCGTCTGCCGCCCGCCGCCATCGAGGCGGTAGATACCGGACGGCGCAGCATCCACGACCAGGGCAGCCGGCTCCTGCTCGAAAGGCTCGAGGGCAGGGTCGAAACCGACCTCGCCACCGCCCGCCGCCTCTTCACCCTGATCTGCGTGCTACATTACAGAAATTGAGCAGCATGATCGCTTTACGCTCATCACCGCGATTTCCCTTGAACTGACGCGGCATTGGCGTCATTTTCCGCGCGCGCAAAAAAGCTTCTGCCGCTGCGCATGCACAGGACCCGTATCGGAGACCAGATGGCCAAGGAAGAACTTCTCGAATTTCCCGGGGTCGTGACCGAGCTTCTGCCCAACGCGACCTTCCGGGTGGAGCTCGAGAACGGCCACGTCATCATCGCGCATACCGCCGGCAAGATGCGCAAGAACCGCATCCGCGTGCTGGCCGGCGACAAGGTTCAGGTCGAGATGACGCCCTATGACCTGACCAAGGGACGGATCAACTATCGCTTCAAGTGACTTGGCCGGGCACGTGCCGCGGCTGATCCTCGCCTCGGCTTCGCCGCGCCGGGCCGAACTTCTGGCCCAGGCAGGCTACTTCCCCGACGCCCTCGCCCCCGCCCAAATCGACGAGACGCCTCGCCCGGGCGAATTGCCCCGCGCCTGCGCCCTGCGCCTGGCGATCGCCAAGGCGTCCGCCGTCGAAGCGGCCGCCGCCGACGCGGTACTGGCGGCCGACACGATCGTCGCCCTCGGCCGCCGCATGCTCGGCAAGCCTCGGGACGCGGCCGAGGCGGAGAGCTTCCTGCGGCTGCTCTCCGGGCGCCGGCACCGGGTCGTCACCGCCATCGCCCTGCGCGGCCCCGAACGCCTGCGCAGCCGGACCGTGGAGACCGCCGTGCGCTTCAAGCGCCTGTCGGAGGGCGAGATCGCCGCCCATGTCGCCAGCGACGACTGGCAGGACAAGGCCGGCGGCTACGGGATCCAGGGGCGCGCCGGCGCGCTCATTCCCTGGATCAACGGCTCCTATTCCAATGTCGTCGGCCTGCCGCTCGCCGAGACAGTCGGCCTGCTCGCCGCCGCCGGCATCCGCCCCGCGGCCCGGCCGTGAAAGGCAGGCAGATCCTCATCGAGCCCCTGCCCGGCGGCGGAGACGCCACGGCGCTCCTGGTCGACGGCCAGCTGCACGACCTCCTGATCGATCCGCCCGCCGGCAGCGCCCCGCAACCGGAGGCGATCTTCCGCGCCGTGGCCTCCCGCCCGATGAAGGGGCTCGGCGGCGCGATGGTCGACCTCGGCGCCGGCCATTCGGGATTCCTGCGCAACCGGCGCCTTCCCCCGCCGGGAAGGCCGGTGCTGGTGCAGGTCGGCGGCTGGGCCGAACCCGGCAAGGCTCCACCGGTCGGCGAGAGGATCCGGCTCAAGGGCCGGTTCGCGATCCTGACGCCGGGCGCGCCCGGCCGCAACATCGCCCGCTCGATCCGCGCGCCCGACCTGCGGCAGAGCCTGGAGGCCCTCGCCGACTCGGCGATGGAGGGCGCTCCGGACGATCTCGGCCTGATCCTGCGCAGCGCCGCTGCAACGGCCCCCGCCCCAGCGATCGCCCGCGAGATCGAAGCGCTCCGGGCCGAGTGGCAGCCCATCGCGGCCGCCGCGGCCGATGCCGCGCCGGCATGCCTGCGCCCCGCGCCCGGCGCCGCCGAAACCGCCCGGCGCGACTGGTGGACGCCCGATGCCGCCCTGCGCGAGGCCGCCACCGCGCTGGCCGATGCCGGAATCTGGGAGGCGGTCGCGGCGATGGCGGATGCGCGCATCCCGGCGGGTGACGGCCATTTCACCATCGAGGCGACGCGCGCGCTCGTCGCGGTCGACGTGAATACCGGCGCCGACACCTCCCCGGCGGCCGCGCTCAAGGCCAATCTCGCGGCGATCCGCGACCTGCCCCGCCAGCTGCGGCTGCGCGGGCTCGGCGGCCAGATCGTCCTCGACCTCGCGCCGCTCCCGAAGGGCGAGCGCCGGCGCATCGAGGCCGCCTTGACCGCGGCGCTGCGCGACGAGGATATCGACACGACGATCGTCGGCTGGACACCGCTGGGCCATCTGGAACTCCTGCGCAAGCGCGCCCGTCGCCCGCTCGTGGGCCCGGAGGCCCTCCCGTTACGGGGCGGCTGACTCTGCCGGCCGCGGGCAGGACGCGGCTTTGCTGTTGACGCCCCGGCGCGAATCCGGCCCCCTTGCAGGGGAAATGACCGGCAAGGGGAGGCGCCGCACCATGTCGAATGCCGACCGGATCACCGCGGGCCTCGACGCGGCCGCGCCACCCGACGACCTTGCCCCGGCGGCGCAGGCGCTCTGGTGGCTCGCGAAGGGCGGGCTCCGCACCGGGCCGGAATGGTCCCGCGCCCACGCCATCTGCCAGGAGGGCGAGGGCCGACGCGACCATGACCTGGTCCATGGTCTGGCCCACTGGATCGAGGGCGACCTCGGCAATTCCGACTATTGGTACCGGCGCGCGGGCGACCGGCGCCAAGGTGCCGACCCCGGCGCGGAATGGTCGCGCCTCGCGGCCGAGATCGCTGGCTAGGCCGACCCAACCCCAGGCACCGGAAAGCGAGAACCAGATGACCCGACGTTTCGCCATCTATCCCAGCCTCGCCGGAAGGACCGTCGTGGTGACCGGCGGCGCCTCGGGCATCGGCGCCGAGATCGTGCGCGGCTTCGCCGAACAGGATGCCCGTGTCGGCTTCCTCGACATGGACGGGGGAGCATCCGCGACGCTGGCGGCGGAGATCGGCGGCAATGCCACCTACGAGCTCTGCGACCTGCGCGACATCGGGGCGCTGCGGCGCGCGCTCGCCGCCCTGCGCGAAAGGCTCGGCCCGGCGGCGGTCCTGGTCAACAACGCCGCCCGCGACGACCGGCACGACTGGCGCGAGGTGACGCCGGAGTATTTCGACGACCGGATCGCCGTCAACCTGCGGCACTTCTTCTTCGCCATTCAGGCGGTGGCGCCCGACATGATCGCGGCGGGTGGCGGCGCCATCGTCAACATGGGGTCCAATTCCTGGTGGGAGGCGGGCGGAGGCTTCCCGATCTACGCCACCGCCAAGGCGGCGGTGCACGGGCTGACCCGGACCATGGCCCGAGACCTCGGGCCACACCGGATCCGCGTCAACACGGTGGTTCCCGGCTGGATCATGACCGAACGGCAGAAGGCGCTCTGGGTCACCCCCGAGGCGCTGCAGCGGCAACGCCAGCGGCAATGCCTTCCGGATCTGATCGAGCCGGCCCATGTGGCGCGCATGGTGGTCTTCCTCGCCTCCGACGACGCGGCCATGTGCACCGCCAACAACTACATGGTCGAGGCCGGATCGATCTGACCGGCGGCGCCCGCCCGGACGCGCGGCGGTCAGGCGAGCGGCATCGCCGTCTCCACCAGGCGCGCGAAATAGGACGCGCCGATCGGGCTCGCCTCGTCATTGTAGTCGAATTCGGGATGATGCAAGCCCGCGCCCGGACCCGTTCCGAGAAGGACATAGGCGCCGGGGCGTTCCTGAAGCATGAAGGCGAAATCTTCGGCGACCATCTCGGGCGCCATGGCTCCGTCGACATTGTCCGCCCCGACCACCGCCGCCGCCGCGCGCAGGGCGAGCGCGGTCTCGGCCGCGTGGTTCACCGTCACCGGATAGTCGTATTCGTAGCGCAGATCCGCCTGCGCCCCCGCCGCCGCCGCGACCGCCTCGACGACCTCCGCGATCTCCGCGCCCACCCGGCGGCGCAGGGTCTCGTCGAGGCTGCGCACCGTGCCGGCCAGCAGCGCGGTCTGGGCGATCACGTTGCTGATCGTGCCGGCCTGGAGCACGGTGGGCGAGACCACCACCGGCACCAGCGGATCGACCCGCCGCGCGGGGATGGAATAGAGCGCCTGCACGATGCCGACCGCCACCTCCATCGGATCGATGCCCTGGTGGGGATAGCCCGCATGGGCGCCGCGGCCCCGCACCAGGATCTCGAACTGGTCAGCCGCCGCCATCACCGGCCCGACCCGCGTTCCGATCCGGCCGAGCGCCATGCCCGGCTTGTTATGCAGCGCAAAGACGCTTTCGATCCCGAATCGCGCCATCAACCCCTCGGCGCACATCACCCGCGCTCCGCCCGACATCTCCTCCGAGGGCTGGAAGATCAGCGCCACGCTGCCGGCGAAATTGCGCGTCTCGGCGAGGTAGCGCGCCGCCCCGAGCAGGATTGCCATGTGGCCGTCGTGGCCGCAGGCATGCATCCGGCCGGCATGCCGCGAGCGGTACGGCAGGTCGCGCACCTCCGCGATCGGCAGTGCGTCCATGTCTGCCCGGAGCCCGATCACCCGCCCCGCGCCCCGGCCCCGGATGATCCCCACGATCCCGGTGCGCGCGATGCCTTCGTGGATCTCGTCCACGCCGATCTCGCGCAGCCGCGCCGCGACATAGGCGGCGGTCTCGAAGAGATCGAAATCGAGCTCCGGGATCCCGTGCAGGTCGCGGCGCCAGGCGGCCATGTCGCCGGCGAAATCCGCCATCCGGTTGATCACCGCCATGCCACGCCTCCCGCGCCCGGCCCGCCGATGGGTCTTGCCGCCCCGCAGCCCTGCCAGCTAGTCTCGCATAATGAGCCCGTCCAGTCCCGCGCCCACCGAAGACGAAGTGCTGATTCGCGATCCCGAGGGCGGCATAGGGCGGCTCGTCGCGATCATGGCGCGGCTGCGCGACCCCGAGCGCGGCTGCCCCTGGGACATCGAGCAGGATTTCGATTCCATCGCCCCCTATACCATCGAGGAGGCCTATGAGGTCGCCGACGCCATCGCGCGCCGCGACCACGAGGACCTCCGCGACGAGTTGGGCGACCTGCTGTTCCAGGTGGTCTATCACGCCGCCATGGCCGAGGAGGAAGGGCGCTTCGGCTTCGCCGAGGTGGTACGCGGCATCTCCGACAAGATGCTGCGTCGCCACCCGCATGTCTTCGGCGACGAGAGCCGGGACAAGTCGGCCGAGCAGCAGACCCGCGACTGGGAGCGCATCAAGGCCGCCGAGCGCGCAGGACGTACTGCCACGCCCAGCGCGCTCGACGGCGTGACCGCCGGCCTGCCGGCGCTGACCCGCGCGGTAAAGCTGCAGAACCGCGCCGCGCGCGTCGGATTCGACTGGCCCGACGCGGGCGCGGTCATCGACAAGATCGCCGAGGAATCCCGCGAGCTCGTCGAGGCGCGGGATGCCGGCGACCGGGACCGGCTCGCGGAGGAATATGGCGACCTGATGTTCGTGATGGCCAATCTCGCGCGCCATCTCGGCATCGATCCCGAAGGCGCGCTGCGCCAGGCCAATGCGAAATTCACCCGGCGCTTCCACGGCATCGAAGCCGCGCTCGCCGAACGCGGCACGCGCCCCGAGCATGTGACCCTCGCCGAGATGGATGCGCTCTGGGACGCGATGAAGCGCCGCGAGCGCGACCCGGAGTCGACCGGCTGATTCGAACTCCGCCCGATCGCCTCGGCCCGCCGGCATCGAACCCGCCTCGGTCCAGCGACCGGCCTCGCGCTGTCTCGCGCCGGCCTGTCGTGGTGTCCCGCAGCGGGACATTGTTTATGCTGTTGTTATTGCACGGCTTTTTAGAACTCAGTTCGGGCGGGCGCTTCGGATCCGCGTGGCCCGGCGGACCGTTCGAGGCCGGTGCATCCCGATCCCCGATGACCGGCAAGGCAAAACCGCCCGTGCTGGTGCACGGGCGGGGGCTTTGGCTGTGCTGCGCGCCGTCCGGACGGCGTCCGGCTCACTCCGTCAGGAAGGCGAAGCGGATCAGGAAGAGGCCGGCGACGAGCCAGGTCGCCGCATGCACTTCGCGCACCCGACCGGTCAGCAGCTTGATCAGGGCATAGCTGATGAAGCCGAAGGCGAGGCCGTTGGCGATCGAATAGGTCAGCGGCATCATCAGCGCGGTCAGGGCCGAAGGCACCGCCTCGGTGATGTCGTCCCAGTCGATGTCGGTCAGCTCGCGCATCATCAGACAGGCGACGTAGAGCAGCGCCGGCGCGGTGGCGAAGGCCGGCACCGTGCCCGCCAGCGGCGCGAAGAAGAGGGCCGCGAGGAAGAGGACCGCGACCACAACGGCGGTCAGCCCGGTGCGCCCGCCCGCCAGCACGCCCGAGGCGCTCTCGACATAGGCCGTGGTGCTCGAGGTGCCAAGGAACGAGCCCGCGACGATCGCCGAGCTGTCGGACAGGAGCGCCTTGCCGAGCTGCGGATTGGTGTGGCCGGAGCCTTCGGTCAGCAGGCCGGCGCGCTTGGCCACGCCGATCAGCGTGCCAGTGGCGTCGAAGACCTCGACCAGCACGAAGACCAGGACGACCTGGAGGATGCCCGTACTGATCGCGCCGAGGATGTCGAGCTGCAGGAAGGTCGGGGCGATGCTGGGCGGCGTGGAGACGATGCCGCCGAATTCGCTCAGGCCGAGGAAGATCGAGACGATCGTGACGCCGAGGATGCCGATCAGGATAGCACCCTTGACCTTCAGCGTGTCGAGGGCGGCGATCACGAAGAGGCCGATCATGGCCAGCATCGGCGCCGGATCGGTCATGTGGCCGAGCGCCACATAGGTCGCCTCGCTCGCCACGACGATACCGGCGTTCTTGAGCGCGATGATGCCGAGGAACATCCCGATGCCCGCGGCGACCGCGCTGCGCATCGAATGCGGGATGCCCGCGACCAGCCAGCGCCGCACTCCCGTGACGGTGAGCAGCAGGAAGATGCAGCCGGAGATGAAGACCGCCCCGAGCGCCGACTGCCAGGTGAAGCCCATGGTCCCGACAACGGTGAAGGCGAAGAAGGCGTTCAGCCCCATGCCCGGCGCCATGGCGATCGGCCAGTTCGCATAGAAGCCCATGATCGCCGAGCCGAGGGCGGCGGCGAGACAGGTCGCCACGAAGACCGCGCTCTGATCCATGCCGGTCGTGGCGAGGATCTGCGGGTTGACGAAGATGATATAGGCCATCGTCAGGAAGGTGGTCAGACCCGCGATCGCTTCGGTGCGCAGGTTCGTCCCGTGTTCCTCTAGTTTGAAGAGACTTTCGAGCATTCGGTGTTCCTCACTGTTGCTTGCTTTTGTCTTCCGGCCCTTGCGCTCCGGCGCTCAGGCCTTATTCGCCGTTCGGTGCCCGCGCCGCCCTGCCCGAGGGCAGCCCTTCGCCGACCGCGGCAAGGCGCCCGAGGATCTCGGCCGCCACGAAGGCGGCGATCACCGCCGGCCGCTTGTCGCCGCGGCCCGCCGCCCCGATCGGGCAGACCAGCGCGCCGGCCGAGATGCCGCGGCCCTCGTCCCGGCACCAGCGCTCGAAGGAGACGCGCTTGGTCTTCGAGCCGATCATGCCGACATAGGCCGCATCGCCGCGCGCCAGCGCCTCCGCCGTGATGAGGAAGTCGAGCGAATGCTCGTGCGTCGTCACCACGAAGGCGCTGCCCGGCGGCACATGCGCGACCTCGGCCTCGGGCAACACCGTGTGGATGCGCTCCACCGCATCGGTCGCCCGTTCCAGTTCCTCGCCGCGCTGGTCGATGAGCCGCGTGCGCAGCGGCAGGAGCGAGAGCGTCTCCGCCAGCGCCCGGCCCACATGGCCGGCGCCGAAGATCAGCACCTGCGGCGCGGCGGCGAATTCGGCCTCGGCCTCGGCCAGCGCCGCCGAGCGTGCCGCCGCGTCCATGCGCGTGAGCGTGATCTCGACCCGGCCGCCGCAGCATTGCCCGATCTCCGGCCCGAGCGGGATGTCCATCACCCGGCGGTCCCCGCCCTGGGCCAGCAGGCTGCGGGCCTCGTCGATGACCATGTATTCGAGCTGCCCGCCGCCGATCGTGCCACGCACCCCGCCCGCGGCCACATGCATCACCGCGCCGGCCTCGCGCGGCGTCGAGCCGCGCGCCCGCGCGATGCGCACCTCGACCACGTCTTTCGACGCGTCGAGGAACCGGGCCAGGGCGCGCGGCCGTTCCATCACGCCGCCGCGCCCGCCTCGCCCCGGAGCCGCGTCACCGCCATCAGCACCCGCTCCGGCGTCGCCGGCGCGTCGAGCCGCGGGCATTGGCGGTAGTCCGCGACGCTGGCGACGGCCATCGACAGCGCCTCGAGCACCGAGATGCCGAGCATGAAGGGCGGCTCGCCCACCGCCTTGGAGCGCCGGATCGTCGGCTCGCGGTTCTCCGACCAGTCGGCGAGGTCGACGTTGAAGATCCGCGCCCGGTCCGAGGCGAGCGGGATCTTGTAGGTCGAGGGCGCATGGGTGCGCAGCCTGCCCTTGTCGTCCCACCACAATTCCTCGGTGGTCAGCCAGCCGACCCCCTGGATGAAGCCGCCCTCCACCTGGCCCTTGTCGATGGCCGGGTTCAGCGAGCGGCCCACGTCGTGCAGGATGTCCACCCGGTCGACCTGGTATTCCCCGGTCAGCGTGTCGATGCTGACCTCGGAGACCGCCGCGCCATAGGCGAAGTAGTAGAACGGCCGCCCCTTGCCCGCCGCCCGGTCCCAATGGATGTCCGGGGTCTTGTAGAAGCCCGCCGCCGAGAGATGCACCCGCGCCATATAGGCTTCCTTGATGAACTCCGGGAAGCTCATCCGGGTATTGCCGACCAGCACGACATTCGGCTCGAAGACCACCTGGTCGGGCGCGACGCCCCATTTCTCGGCGGCGAAGTCGACGAGCCGGCCGCGGATCTGCTCCGCCGCGTTCTGCGCCGCCATGCCGTTGAGATCCGAGCCCGAGGAGGCCGCCGTGGCGGAGGTATTCGGCACCTTCGCCGTGGTCGTGGCGGTGATGCGCACATGCTCCAGGTCGACCTGGAAGCAATCGGCAACCACCTGCGCGACCTTGGTGTTGAGCCCCTGCCCCATCTCGGTCCCGCCGTGATTGAGGTGGAGCGAGCCGTCGTTGTAGATATGCACCAGCGCGCCGGCCTGATTGTACCAGGTAGCGGTGAAGGAGATCCCGAACTTCACCGGCGTCAGCGCGATCCCCTTGCGGATCACGCCGCCCTCCGCGTTGAAGGCCAGCACCGCCTCGCGCCGCCGCGCGTATTCGGCGCGCGCCTCCAGCTCGTCGACGACGCGGTTGACGATATTGTCCTCGACCTTCTGGTGATAGGGCGTGACGTCGCGCCCCTCGGCGCCGTAGAAGTTCGTCCGGCGCACTTCGAGCGGGTCCTTGCCGAGGGCATAGGCGATCTCCTCGACGATGCGCTCGGCGGCGATCACCCCCTGCGGCCCGCCGAAGCCGCGGAAGGCGGTGTTCGAGACTGTGTTGGTCTTCATCGGCCGCGAGACCAGCCGCACCGCCGGGTAGAAATAGGCGTTGTCGGCGTGGAACAGCGCCCGGTCGGTCACCGGCCCGCTCAGATCGGCGGAGAAGCCGCAGCGCGCCGCGAACATGCCCTCGACCGCCAGGATGCGCCCGTCATCGTCGAAGCCCACGTCGTATTCGACCAGGAAATCGTGGCGCTTGCCCGTGGCGCTCATGTCGTCGTCGCGGTCGGGACGGATCTTGACCGCCCGCCCGAGCTTCTTGGCGGCCACCGCGGCCACCGCGGCGAAGAGGTTCGGCTGGGTCTCCTTGCCGCCGAAGCCGCCGCCCATGCGCCGCACCTGGATGGTCACCGAATGCGACGGCACCCCGAGCACATGCGCCACCATGTGCTGCACCTCGCTCGGATGCTGGGTGGAGGAAAAGACCGTCACCTCGTCGTCCTCGCCGGGAATGGCGAAGGCGATCATGCCCTCGAGATAGAAATGGTCCTGCCCGCCGACGCGCAGGCTGCCCTTGAGGCGGTGCGGCGCGGCCTCCAGCGCCGGCCCGACATCGCCGCGCTCGAGCTTCAGCGGGTCGATCACATGGGGATAATCCGCCGCGATCGCCTCGGCCACGTCCGTGACATGGCGAAGCGCCCTGTACTCGACCTTGGCCTTTGTCGCCGCCCGCCGCGCCGCGTCGCGCGTCTCGGCGATCACCGCGAACATCGGCTGGCCCCAGAATTCCACGCGGCCCTCCGCGAAGACCGGGTCGTCGTGCCTGCCCACCGGGCTGACGTCGTTCGAGCCCGGCAGGTCCTTGGCGGTCAGCACGTCGACCACGCCGGGGGCCGTGCGCACCGCCTCGAGATCGATGGAGACGATCTCGGCATGCGCCGCTTCCGAGAGCCCCAGATAGGCGTGCAGCGTGCCCATCGGCTCGGTGATGTCATCGGCGTATTCCGCTCGCCCCGTGACGTGCTTGATTGCCGAATCGTGCTGCTGGGCGGTATGCACGCCGCCGCGGATCGCTCCGTCCATTCCCATGCTCTTCCCCCCGATGCTCATGCCCGCACCAGCCGCGCCGGCCGGTCGCCACCCTGCGTTTCCAGATAGAGGCGTCGGAGCAGGTTCTGCGCCGCCGCCATCCGGTATTCCTTCGAGGCCCGCCAGTCGCTGATCGGCGTGAAATCCTCGGCCAGGGCCGCCGCCGCCGCATCCGCCGCCGCCGCATCCCAGGCGCGTCCGACCAGCGCCGCCTCGGCCTTCGGCGCCCGCTTCGGCGTCGCCGCCATGCCGCCGAAGGCGAGCCGCGCAGCCGCGACCTTGCCGTCGGCCAGCTCGAGCGCGAAGCCGCCGCAGACCGAGGAGATGTCCTCGTCGCGCCGCTTGGAGATCTTGTAGGCCGCGTGGAACACGCCCGGCTTCGGCCGCGGGATCCGCAGGCTCTCCACGAAATCGCCCGGCGCGCGGTCCTGCTTGCCATAGGCGATGAAGAAGTCCTCCAGCGCCACCGCCCGGCGCTCGTCACCCTTGCGCAGCGTGACCTCCGCGCCGAGCGCGATCAGCACCGGGGGCGTGTCGCCGATCGGCGAGCCGTTGGCGACATTGCCGCCGACGGTGCCCATGTTGCGCACCTGCTGGCCGCCGATCCTTCCCCAGAATTCGGCCAGATGCGGGAAGACCTCGGCGATCGTCGATTCGCATTCGCTGTATGTGACGCCCGCACCCAGGGTCACCGCCTCGTCCGTGACCTCGATGCCCTTGAGATCGGCGAGTTCCCCGATGAAGACCGCCGGCGAGATCGCGCGCATGAACTTGGTGATCCAGAGCCCGACATCCGTCGAGCCCGCGACGATCGTCGCCTTGGGCTCCTCGGCCAGAACCGCCGCCAGATCGTCGGCATCCGCGGGCAGGATCGCCCGGTCGTCACCGCGCGCCACCTCGACCCGCGCCCCGTCGTCCAGCGCCGCGAGTTGCGCGCGCACCGCCTCGCGTTCGCGCACCAGCACGTCCGCCTCGGGGGCGCCCAGATCCGCCGCCGCCTTGGCCGCCGCGAGGATCGGCCCGTAGCCTGTGCAGCGGCAGAGATTGCCCTGGAGCGCCGTCTCGATCGCACCCACTTCCGGCCGCGGCGTCTCCATCCAGAGCGCGTAGAGCGACATCACGATCCCCGGCGTGCAGAAGCCGCACTGGCTGCCGTGCTTGTCCACCATCGCCTGCTGCACGGGATGCAGCGGCCCGTCGCGCCCTGCCAGATGCTCGATGGTCACCACGTGGCAGAGATCGACCGAGGGCAGCAGCCGGATGCAGGCGTTCACCGTCTCGTAGCGCAGCCCGGCGCCGTGCCGCCGGCCCACCAGCACCGTGCAGGCGCCGCAGTCGCCCTCGGCGCAGCCCTCCTTGGTGCCGCGCAGCCCGCAGTCGAGCCGCAGGAAATCGAGCAGCGTGTCCGAGGCCCCCACCTCGGTCAGCCGCTTCTCGCTCCCGTTGAGCAGAAACCGGATCTCGTTCCTTGTCTTCGCCACCACGTCACCTCCCGCGTTGCTCCCGTCGGCCGCAGCGCCGCGACGGCCTCCCCGGGGAGCTCGTCGCGACCTGCCGCTCGCTAAATTGATTAAGCACTTTCGCGCCCCGTCTGCCTACAGGCTTGTGCATTGAACTCTTTCAACGCTCTGTAGACAATATGCCGGGATTTTGCAGAAACCGTGGGGTCGGCCTAGGCGCCGGCGCTGCCGCGCTCCGGCCCAGGCGGCAGACGGGCGATGGTGCCGCGGCGGAAGAAGGGCGGCCGGTCGGGCATGGCCGGGACGCCGTGCGGCGAGGCGGCGACGGCGCGCGCCGCCGCGAGGATATCCGCGACGTCGCCGTCCGGGTCGGCATCGCCGATGAGGTAGCTCCACTTCCCCGGGGCGCGAAAGGCCAGCGTGACCACCCGGTCGCAGACCGCCAGGCATTCCACGGGTTCGATGGTGATCTCCGGCATCGCCGCGGCCGCGGCGCCGAGCGCCTCGAAGAGCCGCCGGCCGGCGGCGGGCGCGCCGGCCGGCGCCGCGCCTTCGCCGCAGAGCACGCAGACCTGCACGGTCACGCGCGCCGGGGCGGCGCCGGTCACGCCGCGGCGGTCTCGCCGCGCCCGGAGCGCTGCCAGACGAAGCCTGCCACCGCGCCGCTGAGGGTCCAGAGAACCGCCTGCACCACCAGCGAGGCGGCCGCGAATTCCGCGGAAAGCTCGGCCGGCACAGCGCTCGCGAAGTCGTCGGGCTGCGGCGCGCCGATGACATGGGGCAGCACCGCCAGCACCAATGCGGCGCCGATCGCGGCCGGGCTCGACACGCGCAGCGCCAGCCAGAGCGCCGCCGCCGTGGCGAGCGCGGTGCCGATCCACCAGACCTGGCGGCCGATCAGATCTGCCGCCGCGGATCCCGGCAATTCGGGGCTGAGCCCCAGGGAGGGCGCGAGACCGGTCGCGACGAACCCCGCCAACCCCCAGAGCAGCCCGCTGCGCGCGGTGATCTCCGCATTGGCCAGAACCATCACCGAGAGGAGCACCAGCGCGAAGCCGAAGGCCGTGCCGATGGTGGCAATCGAGGTCGTGACGGTCCTGGCGAGGGCGCCCGCCGCATCTCCCTCGCCGAGGTCATGTCCGGCGGCGTGGCCATGGACCAGCACCAGATGCTCGACCCCGTTCCAGGCCGCGTCGCCGAATTCGAACTGCTCGGCGTGAAGGATCAGCGGCGTGGTGGTGAAATGCTGCAGCACCGCCGTCACCAGCCCGGCGACGAAGCCGGCGACGAGCGCCGCCTTCAGGATTCGCACGATCATCTCAACTCCCCCGGCGGGCCGCGGTCAGTGGCAGGGAAACGCCATCGCATGGCGCGTGTCATGCGCCGCGTCGTGGATCGTGGCCGAATGCGCGAAGCCGGTCAGGAAGACGACCGCGAGCCCTGCCGCGAGCGTCAGCACCGCCAGGACGCGGGTTTCCCGCGTCGCGGCCGAAGGGGCGATTGCATTTGCCGTGGTCGTCATCTCGTTCTCTCGCCTTCCCGGGTTTCCGCGGAAGCCGCCCATCCCGGCGGCGCGCAGTTGGTTCGAGCCGTCGACAACGGCCCCTGGGCCCGAAGCGGGAGAGGGCTTTGGCGTCGAGGCGGATGCGATGGCCCGCGCCGGGCGCCATCCCCCTCACCGCCAGACGCTCACCCCGGCATCCGGTCGTGCTCGCGCGGGATCCGTCGCAGACCCCTCGCGTCAACGGCAGGTCTCCTGGCTCGCGGGTCGTCGCTTGGCCGGCCTTCCCGGGACGCAACCGCCCCAGTGGCTCACTCTCAGCCGCGCTCGCCGCTCACAGTTGCGGGGGCAGCCACGGATTTGGTCCCCTTCGGGTCGTCCACACCGTGTTCCCTTTTCATTCCCGACGCTTCGCGCCCGGAAACCGTTGACGCCCGACGGTGCCACGAAGCGCCGAAGCCTGTCAATCCGCCGCGGGGGAACTTCCAGAGCGATCGCATGCGGCAACGCGACCGCGTGCGGCCGAGTTCGGCGCGCCTGGCACCGCCATCCGCCCGGCCGGCACCGCCGGGCAGCGCCCGCCCCGAAGAATGGCTCCAGATGCAGTGCCCCTTGGGAACCTTCCTGCCGCCACGCGAGAC
>JACKKC010000016.1 GCA_020637615.1 Rhodovulum sp. | reverse complement strand
GCGATGCGGTCGTTGAACTCGATGCAGTCGAAGAGCACCGGCCGGCCGTTCTCGAGGAAGATGTTCCCCAGATGCAGGTCGCCGTGGCAGAGCCTGACCCGGCCGTCGCGGGCGCGGGCGTCGAGAAGCGGTGCGAGCCCCGCGAGTCCGTCCCGGAAGCCGCGGTTGAAGCGCGCGATGTCGGCGGCGGGGAAAGCCTCCGCCTCGGCCAGCGCTGCCTCGTTGATCGCGAGCACCGCAGCGATATTGGCCGCACCGGGTTCCTGCGCGCGCGGGGCGGCGGCGTGCAGGTCCGCGATCGCGGCGGCGAGCGGCTCCATCAGCGCCGGCGGGAGCGCCCCGCGCGCCGCGAGCCGGTCGAGCAGCATGGCCTCGTCGAAGCGCCGCATCTCCACGACCGCATCGACGAGCGCGCCGCTCCCCTCCCAGGCCAGGCCGCCCGACTCGGAGGCGGTGATCCGCCGCACGCCGAGGTAGAGGTCGGGCGCGGCCGATGCGTTGCGCTCGACTTCGCGCAGGCAGGCGGCGTGCCGTAGCGCGGGCGTGGAGAAATCGAGATAGGGAAGGCGCACCGCGCGCTTGAGCTTGCAGACCCGGCCAGGCCCGAGGAAAAGCCGCGAGATATGCGTCTCGCGCGTCTCGGCGCCGACCGCCCGCGCGAGGAAGGCGCAGACGTCGGACTGGTCCTGGACGATCATCGCGCTCTCCGATGCTCCCCGTCGAGGCTATGCCCGCGGCCCGGTGCCGGTCAACGCGGCCGAAGTCGGCCCGGAAGGGCGCGGACTGGTCCCGGGGCGGGTGTCCCCATGGGGACAGAAGGCAAGCAATTGAAAAACATTGATATATTCGTTAACGGAACAAGAATGGCCCTGGAACTGCTTCGCCCGGCGGGCACCGCCGGGCAGCGCCCGTTCTGCCCCGTCACGCCGAAGGCGTGCCACCGGCACGACGCGGGCGCTTCGCTTCCGCCCGGAGCGGGCGCTGCCCTCGTCTTTTGGTGGAACCGTCGTACCGGGAAGGAATGAGCTCCGAATGCGGTCGCGGCCCGGGCAGGCCGACAGGGGTTCCAGTGCCGCCCGGAAAGGACTAGATTCCGGCCGCGTCGGAGGAATGCATGGCAAAGCAACCCGGCGGCGAAGCGATCTTCGCCTCCTACAATGTCCACAAATGCGTCGGCACCGACGGCCGCTGCCTGCCGGAGCGCACGGTCGAGGTCATCGCCGAGATCGGCGCGGATGTCATCGCGCTCCAGGAGGCCGACCGGCGTTTCGGCGACCGCGCCGCCCTGCTCGATCTCGACCGGATCGCCCGGATCGCCGGGCTCGTGCCGGTGCCGGTGGCCAACGGGCATGCCGGGCACGGCTGGCACGGCAATCTCGTGCTCGTGCGAGAGGGGCTGGTGCGCGAGCTGCGCCAGATCTCCCTGCCCGGGCTCGAGCCGCGCGGCGCGCTGGTGGTGGATCTCGACCTGACGCGCGGGCCGGTCCGGGTCATGGCCGCGCATCTGGGACTGCTGCGCCAGTCGCGGATCATGCAGGTCGAGGCGCTGCTCGCGCATTCCGGCGGGGACGACCGCCCCATCGTGCTGATGGGGGACATGAACGAATGGCGCCACCAGCGCCGCTCGGCGCTCCGGCCCTTCGGGTCGCATTTCGGGCCGATGGGCCGCGGGGTGGCGAGCTTTCCCTCCTATTTTCCGCTGCTCGCGCTCGACCGGATCATCGCGCGGCCCCATACCATCCTCGGGCCCGTCGAGGTCCATGACAGCCCGCTGGCGCGGAAGGCCTCCGATCACCTGCCGATCAAGGCCCGGGTCAGCCTGGAAGGAGCAATCGATGCATGACGCGACAGGCCGGGGTCGGGCGGCGCGGCGGCGGCGTCTCGCCGGGCCGCTCTTCGCGGCGGCCCTCGCGGGCGGGCTCTGCGCGGCCGGTGCCGCCGGCGCGATCGCCTTCGCCAAGGCCGACCAGAACGGCGACGGCGTCGTCGTCTTCGAGGAGGCGCGCATCGTCTATCCGCAGCTGATGAAGGTCACGTTCCGGAAATGCGCGAACAAGCAGGGCGTCATCGACCAGGCCCACTGGCCCTGTCTCGAGAATATCTATCAGCTTCTCTACCGGTCCCCGGATTGACCGGGCACCTTCGCCTTGCGGTCGTGGCGGCGGCGATTCTTCTCGGCGCGCAATCCCCCGCGCCGCTCTCCGCCCAGGCGGCGGGCAGCGATCCCTCGGCGCTGACCGTGGAGCAGGTTCAGCAGCGCTTTCGCCGCATGAGCCCGGTCCATATCCTCAAATGCGACTACAACGGCGACATGCTGATCGAGCGCAAGGAATATCCCTGCGTGCAGAGCATCTACCAGGTGATGTACGTCGAACGCTGAGCCGGCGCCGGGCGCGGCGATGCGGTCTGCGGGTGACTGCTACGGACCGGCGCCCTGCCCCGTGGCGCCGCCTTCCCTTCGCGGATTTGGCAGGTGACAAATCCGCGCGCGCCTGCCTGCCCCCGGCAGGCGCGACAAGCGCGCCCGCCAGGCATGCGCGCGCGGATTACCAGCGGACGGTGCAGCACGTCCCCCCTCGACCTCCGCGCTCACGCGCTCCGGCCGACGAACCGGCGCGAGGCAGTGCCTCGCTCATGCCGGTTCGCGGTGTCTCTCGGCCGATCGATTCACCAGAGACCCTACGCGCCCGATAGCGACCACCCCGGAAGCCGGCGCCGGCCGGCTTGCCGCGCCGGGCAAAAGCGGACATAAGCGCCCGGCTCCCCGGAAGGACAGGCGCGATGACCCAAGCCTCGGCCAATATCAACATCATGATCAAGGCGGCGCGCAAGGCGGCCCGCGGGCTCCTGCGCGACTTCGGCGAGGTGGAGAACCTCCAGGTCTCCGCCAAGGGACCGGGCGATTTCGTCAGCCGCGCGGACCTGAAATCCGAGGAGACGATCCGGGCCGAGCTGATGGAGGCGCGGCCGAACTACGGCTGGCTCGGCGAGGAGAGCCGGGAGGCGAAGGGGGCCGATCCCACCCGGCGCTGGATCGTCGACCCGCTCGACGGCACCACCAACTTCCTGCACGGCCTGCCGCATTGGGCGGTCTCGATCGCGCTGGAACACAAGGGCGAGATCGTGGCGGGCGTGGTCTACGACCCGGTCAAGGACGAGATGTTCGTGGCCGAGAAGGGCGCCGGCGCCTGGCTGAACGACCGCCGGCTCCGGGTCTCGGGCCGGAAGGAGATGATCGCCATGCTCTTTGCGACCGGCGTGCCCTTCGCCGGGAGCCCGAACCTGCCGCAATCCCTGCGCGAGATCGCGGCGCTCAACCCCCAGACCTCCGGCATCCGGCGCTGGGGCGCGGCGGCGCTCGACCTCGCCTATGTGGCCGCGGGGCGGTTCGACGGCTTCTGGGAGCGCGGCATCCATCCCTGGGACATGGCCGCGGGCTGCCTGCTCGTGCGCGAGGCCGGCGGCTTCGTCGGGCCGCTCGACGAGGGCGCGGGCATCTTCGAGACCGGCAGCGTCGTGGCCGCCAATGCCAATGTCTTCGAGACGCTCACCCGGACGCTTCGATCCGTGTGATCTCCGCCGCGCCGGCGGTGAGGCGGCCGGAGGCGCGGTCGAAGCGCAGATGCGCCAGCCCGCGGTCGCCGGCGACCGACAGGAGCCGCCCGGCGGGCCTTTCGCCGGCGAGCACTTCGGTGCCCGGCGGCGGCGCCTCGCCGGTGACGCCCACCGCGACGAGGCCCTTCTTCAGCTCGGTCTTGTGCTTCATGCGGGCGGTCACCTCCTGCCCGACGTAGCAGCCCTTGCGGAAATCCACGCCGTTGAGGCGCTCGAAGCCCATCTCGAGGATGTAGCTGTCCTCCGCGACCAGCTCGGTGCCGGTCTCGGGCACGGCGAGCTCGATGCGCCGCCGCGCGTAATCCGCCGGGTCGAGCCGGTCGAGCCCGGCGAGCAGGGCCTCCGGATCGGCCAGGATCGCGCGCCAGCCGAGCCGCGCGTCGCGCGGATCGGCGAAGGCGCCCTCCGGCGCGGCCCCCTCCCCGAGCACGACGCCGAGCGCCGTCGCCTCGATCGCGACGGCGGCGCGCAGCCGGTAGAGGCCGAGGCGCTGCGCCAGGGCGGCGGCGCGATCGGCCGCCACGTCGACCAGCACGTCGTCGGCCTCGGGGACGAGGAAGAAGTCGAAGAGATACTTGCCCTGCGGCGTGAGCAGGGCGGCGTAGAGCGCGCCCTGGTCGAGCCGCGCCACGTCGTTGGTCACCAGGCCCTGCAGGAAGGGTCTGGCGTCGCGCCCGGAGATGCGCAGCACGGCGCGGTCGCCGGCATGAAACGCGCGTGTGGTCATGGGGCCTCCTCCCGGCGAAGATAGGCCGGAGCGCCCGCGCCGCAACGGTTCACCCGGCGGCTCCGGCGAATTGCAGCGCGTAGAGCTCCGAATAGAGCCCTTCGAGCGCCATGAGTTCGGCATGGCTGCCCCGCTCGACGATCCGGCCGCGGTCCATGACCAGGATCAGGTCCGAATCGAGCACGGTGGCGAGCCGGTGCGCGATCACCAGCGTGGTGCGGCCGCGCGCGAGGCGGTCGAGGCCGAGGCGGATCTGCGCCTCGGATTCGGCGTCGAGGGCGGAGGTCGGCTCGTCGAGCAGCAGGATCGGCGCGTCGCGCAGGATGGCGCGGGCGATCGAGAGCCGCTGGCGCTCGCCGCCGGAGAAGCTCTGCTCGCTCGGGACGATGCGCGTGTCGTAGCCCCGCGGCAGGGCGGCGATGAACTCGTCCGCCGCGGCGGCCTGCGCCGCCGCCTCGATCTCGGCCCGCTCGGCCCCACGCCGGCCGAAGCCGATGTTCTCGGCGACCGTGCCCGAGAGCAGGATCGATTCCTGGCTGACCACCGCGATCTGGTCGCGCAGGCTCGCGAGCGTCAGGTCGCGGATGTCGATGCCGTCGATCAGGATGCGGCCTTCGGTCGGGTCGTAGAGCCGGGGCAGCAGGTTGAAGACCGTCGACTTGCCCGCCCCGGACCGGCCGACCAGGGCGGTCTTCATGCCCGGCTCGACGGTGAAATCCACCTGCTCCAGCGCCCGGTGGCCGTCGGGATAGGCGAAGGAGACGGCCTCGAAGCGCACCTGGCCGATGGCCCGCGGGATCGTGCGCGCGCCGTCGACGATGGTGTTCTCCACATCGAAGAGCATGAAGACCCGGTCGAGCGCGGCCCGTCCCTGCACCGCCGTGGCGAAGGTGCCGCCGAGGCGGCGGGCGGGGCCCGCGACGATGCCGAGGCCGGTCAGGAGGCCGGTGAAATCGGCGATGCTCATGGTGCCGGCCGCGATGCGCCGGCCCACGAGATAGAGCAGCAGCGCGATCGCGATTCCGAGCAGGAATTCCATCACCGGGGCCACGCGCGCCTGCCAGCGGTTCTGGCGGATCCGCAGGCCGAAGAGCTTCTCGAAGATGCCGTCGGCATTGCGCGACAGCGGTTCCTCGAGCCGGTAGGTCCGCGCCATGCGGATGCCCGCGAGGCCCTCGGTCACCTGCGTGGACATGGCGGCGACCTCGGCCTGGGTGCGCCGCGAGATCCGCCGCAGCCGGCTGCCGATGATGTTCACCGGCACCAGCGCCAGCGAGAAGATGCCGAAGATCGCGAGGGTCAACTGCCAGTCGATGCTGAGCATGACGAAGAAGGTGAAGACGATGGTGAGGATCCCGGTCACGCCGCCCATGATCGCCTTGACCGCGCCGCCCACCAGGCTGATGTCGGAGGAAAACCGCGCCGCGAGCCCGGCCGGGGCCTCGGTCTGGAGCCGGGCGAGATCGGTGCCGACCAGCCGCGCGAACATCTTCTTGCGCAGCTCGGTCTCGACCCGCGTGACCGCGCGCGTGGCCGTCGTCTCGCGCAGGTACTGGGCGGTCGAGTTGACCGCCGTGAGCGCAAGCACCGCCGCCGGCGCCCACCAGACGGCGCCCTGCTCCTTGGCCTCGAAGGCGGTCATGACCACCTGGATCAGCTTGGCATAGGCGCCGTTCGCCGCTGCCACGACGACGGTCATGGCGATGGCCAGCGTCATCAGCATCCAATGCGGCGCCAGCCAGTCGCGCCACAGCCGCAGATAGGGCCGCACCGGCACGGGATCGGGCTGGGGCGCGTCGGGCATGGGCGGTCCGGTCGGGCAGCGCCGGGCAGCGTCCCGGCCGGTGGCGGGCCTAGCATGGGCACCGCCGGCGGACAAAGCGGAATCGGCATTTTCTCCGCCCGGGCGCCCCGGTAGTGTCGCCGCCACCGATCCGGAGCCCCCGCCATGTCCCTCAATCACGGCCGCGACCTGACCGCCATGCCCGGTCCCTCGATGATCCCCGACCGGGTCCTGCGGGCCATGCACCGGGCCGCGCCCGACATCTACGGCGAGCCGCTGATCGGGATGACGGCGACGGTGATGGCCGACCTGAAGCGGCTCGCGGGGACCGCCGGCGCGGTCGCGGTCTATATCGGCAACGGCCATGCGGTCTGGGAAGCCTCGGTCGCGAATCTCTTCACGCCCGGCGACCGGGTGCTCGTGCTCTCGACCGGGCGCTTCGGGCTGAGCTGGGCGGAGACCGCGCGGCGCATGGGGATCGCGGTGGAGGTGATGGATTTCGGCTTCCGCGCCGCGGCCGATCCCGCACGGCTGGAGGCGCGGCTGCGCGCGGACCGGGAGGGCGTGCCGCTCAAGGCGGTGCTGACCGTCCAGACCGACACGGCCTCGGGGGTGCGCAACGACGTGGCCGCCTTGCGCGCAGCGATCGACGCGGCCGGGCATCCCGCGCTCTTCGCCGTCGATTGCATCGCCAGCCTCGGCTGCGAGCCCTTCGAGATGGACGCGCTCGGCGTCGACGTGATGCTGGCCGCCTGCCAGAAGGGGCTGATGACGCCGCCCGGCGTCGCCTTCACCTTTCACGGTGCCCGGGCCGAGGCGGCGCGCATCCCCTGCCAGAGCCCCTATTGGGACTGGGGGCCGCGCACCGCGCCGGAGGAATATTACCAGCAGTTCTGCGGCACCGCGCCGACGCATCACCTCTTCGGCCTGCGCGAGGCCCTCGACATGCTGCTCGAGGAGGAGGGGCTCGGGAACGCCTGGCGGCGCCACGGGGTCTTTGCCCGCGCGATCTGGGCGGCGGTGGAGACCTGGGGCGGGGCGCTCGAGCTCAACATCGCCGATCCGCGGCTGCGCAGCCATGCCGTCACCACGATCCGCACCGCGCCGGGGCTCGCGACGCGGCTGCGCGCCTGGTGCGCAGAGGCCGCCGGGCTCACCCTCGGCGTCGGCCTCTGCGGCCCCGACCAGGATCGCGACAGCCTCTTTCGCATCGGCCACATGGGGCATCTGAACCCGCCCACGATGCTCGGGGCGCTGGCGACCATCGAGGCCGGGCTCGAGGCCCTGGGGGCTCCCCGGGACGCGGGCGCGCTTGAGGCGGCGGCGCGGGTGATCGCGCGGGCCGGCGACAGCCTGCCGAAATCGCCCGATGGTGGATAAATGATGTGGAAATCCTGCATTATTACCGCTAGGCCTAGCGTCGGACGGCGGATTTGCGCCGGCTATTGGAGACCGAGATGAAACAGGGCCTTATCTTCGCCGTGCTCGCCACCGCGCTGGTCGCCGGCTGCACGAGCAATCCGCAGACCAACAAGGAACTTCAATGCGCCGGCGGCGTGCTGGGCGGCGCCGCGGTCGGCGGCCTCATCGGCAACCAGATCGGCGGCGGCACCGGCAAGCAGCTCGCCACCGCGGCCGGCGCCGGGCTCGGCGCGGCGGCCGGGACCCAGACCGCGGCCTGCCAGTAGGCCCTGCCCCGACCCGGCGGCGTTGACGAGGCGGGCCACCGCGACTACCTCTGTGCCGCCGGGCGTTTCCCGGCGGCATTTGCATTTCCAGGGGGGCGAGACATGGCAGATCTGATCGCGGTGGTATTCCCATCGGAAGAGAAGGCCGAGGAAGTTCGGCAGAAGATCCTCGGCATGACCAAGGATTACATCATCGACATCGGCGATGCGGTGATCGCGACCAAGACCGAGTCGGGCAAGGTCAAGCTCAACCAGCTGATGAACACCACCGCCGCGGGCGCCGCGGGCGGCAGCTTCTGGGGCCTTCTGATCGGCGTGCTCTTCCTCAATCCGCTGCTCGGCGTCGCCGCCGGCGCGGGCGCGGGTGCGCTGGCCGGCGCGCTCACGGATGTCGGCATCAACGACAAGTTCATGAAGGGCCTCGCGGCCGACGACATCCAGCCCGGCGAGGCGGTGCTCTTCGTGCTGGTCAAGAAGGTCACCGGCGACAAGGTCCTGCCCCAGCTCGAGGGCGTCGGCGGGCGCATCCTGCAGACCTCGCTCGACCACACCCGCGAGGAGCGGCTGCGCGAGGCGCTCGAAGGGCACATGAAGACCGAGGCGGCGGAAGCACCGGCGTCCTGATCCCGACGGGCCTTCGGCTCGGCCGGGGCCGCTGCTCAGGACAGGGAATGGCCGCGTCTTGCGCGGCCTGTACCACATTCCGCCGGACCGATGACGGTAGTGCGGGCGGCCCTGGCCGTCGGCCCTCATCCCGGGGCCGGGATTCCCAGCCCGATCGACCCGTGGCGATCGGGCCGCGCCGGCCCTGCGGGGGGCCGGCGCGCCTTGCGCACCGTTCGGGGCCGACGCGCCCCGATCCTCAACCGACCGTGAAGTTGCACCCCCCTCGCCCTGCGGCTGACGCCTCCGGGCGACCGGACCGGGCAAGGCGCCACCGGCGCCTCGCCTTTTCGGCCCGGGGGAATGCTCCGCGGACCGCGCGGGGCGCGGCCTTCTCCCCCTCCCGATATTGGGCCTCGGAGCGCAGGGTCGGTCAGATGGTAGGGCCGTTGGTACAGGGCGCCGGGCTCGTTGATCCGCCCGGATGGCGTCCCGAGTGGCGCTCAGCCCCGTTCCGCGGCGCGGGACAGGGCCTGGGGCAGCGCGGCGGCGAAGGCCTCGAGATCGGCGTCTTCGCCTGCCGTCACCCGGATGCAGCGGTCGAGGGGGGCCACGCCCGGCATGCGCACGAAGATCCCCGCCGCGGTCAGCTCCGCCAGCACCGCCCGCGCGAAGGCGCCGTCGCGCCCGCAGTCGATGGCCAGGAAATTCGTCGCCGAGGGCAGCGCCGCGAGGCCGTTCGCCGCGGCGATCTCCGCGAGCCTTTCGCGGGAGCGGGCGACCTTCCCCACCACCGAGGCCAGCCAGCCCGGGTCGCCGAGGGAGGCCAGCGCGCCGGCCTGGGCGATGCGGTTGACCCCGAAATGGTTGCGCACCCGGTCGAAGGCGGCGATCAGCTCGGGATGGCCGATGGCGTAGCCGATGCGCGCCCCGGCCATGCCATGGGCCTTGGAGAAGGTGCGCATGCGGATCACCCGCGGCTCGGAGGGGTCGAGCGGCGGGATGGCGCCCGGGGGCGCGAAATCGGCATAGGCCTCGTCGAGGCAGAGCACCGCCTGGCCGGGCAGCCGGGCGATCATCTCGCCGATGCGCCCGGCGTCGTGCCAGCTGCCCATCGGATTGTCGGGATTGGCGAGATAGACCAGCGGCGCGCCGGCCTTGCGGGCGGTCAGCAGCAGCGCTTCCGGGTCCTCGGAATCGCCCCGGTAGGGCACGGTGAGGATCTGCCCGCCGAAGCCCGTCACATGGTAGTTGAAGGTCGGATAGCCGCCCGCGGAGGTGACGACCGGCGTGCCGGGGCCGACCAGCAGCCGCACGAGATTGCCGAGCAGCGCGTCGATGCCCTCGCCGACCACGATGCAGGCGGCGGGAACCCCGTGATGCGCCGCCAGCGCCGCCTTCAGGTCGTGGTTCTCGGGGTCGCCGTAGCGCCAGGCCAGCGCCGCCGCCTCGGCCATGGCGGCGATGGCCCGCGGCGAGGGGCCGAAGACGCTCTCGTTGGCGCCGATGCGCGCGATGAAGGGCCGCCCGAGGCGGCGCTCCTGCGTCTCCGGGCCGACGAAGGGCACCGTGGCGGGCAGGCTCGCGGCGAGCGGGGTCAGGCGCATGGCGCGGCCATCACAGGCCCGCCAGCCGCGCGGCGGCGGCGGCGAGGATCGCGGCCTCCTCCTCGGCGGCCTCGAGCCGGGCGCGGTTCTCGTCGACGACGGCCTCGGGGGCATTGGCGAGGAAGGCGGCGTTGGCGAGCTTGCCGCGCAGGCCCTGCGCTTCCTTGCGGAGCTTCTCCAGCGCCTTGGCGAGGCGCGCGCGCTCGGCCTCGAGGTCGATGACATCCGCCAGCGGCAGGCAGAAGGTGCCGCCCTCGCGGGCGATGGTCACCGCGCCCTTCGGCGCGGCATCGGCGGTCTCGAAGCGCTCGATCCGCCCCAGCCGCGCGACCATCGCGCGGTTGGTCTCGAGCGCCGCCGCCTGGGCGGGTGCGAGCTCGAGCTCGATCAGCGGGATCTTCGCCCCGGCCGGGACGCGCATCTCCGCCCGCACCGAGCGGATCTCCTCGATCAGCCCGATCACCCAGCCCATCTCGGCATCGGCCGCGGCATCGACCAGATCGGCGCCGTAATCCGGCCAGTCGGCGTGGACCAGCAGCCCCGCGCGCTCGGCCATCTGGCCCCAGAGCGCCTCGGTGATGAAGGGCATGACAGGATGCATCAGGATCAGGCACTGGTCGAGCACCCAGGCCATGGTGGCGCGGGTCTCCGCCGCCGAGGCCTCGTCCTGGAAGAGCGGCTTGGCGAGCTCGACGTACCAGTCGCAGACCTTGCCCCAGACATGGGCATAGAGTGCGGCCGCCGCGTCGTTGAAGCGATAGGCGGAAAGGGCCGCGTCCAGCGTCTCGCGCAGCCGCCCGGTCTCGCCGACGATCCACTTGTTGGCGGTCCGGGTGACGGCGCGCGGGTCGAAGCCAGGGGCGGGGCGGCAGCCGTTCATCTCGGCGAAGCGCGCGGCGTTCCAGAGCTTGGTGCCGAAGTTGCGGTAGCCGGCGATGCGGTCCTTGGAGAGCTTCAGGTCGCGGCCCATCGCCGCCATGGCGGTCAGGGTGAAGCGCACGGCATCGGCGCCGTATTCGTCGATGAGCTCGATCGGGTCGAGCACGTTGCCCAAGGACTTGGACATCTTCTTGCCCTTCTCGTCGCGGACGAGGGCGTGGATGTAGACCTCGCGGAAGGGCACCTCGCCGGTCAGCTCGAGCTGCATCATCATCATCCGGGCGACCCAGAAGAAGATGATGTCGAAGCCGGTGACGAGCACGCTGGAGGGGTAGTAGCGCGCCATCTCCGGCGTCGCCTCGGGCCAGCCCATGGTGCCGATCGGCCAGATGCCGGAGGAGAACCAGGTGTCGAGCACGTCGGGGTCGCGGACGAGTCGGATCTCAGCTAACGCGTTTCCAACTTCTCCAATTCCTGCGCCAATTGGAGCCCTTAACCCGGGCCGAGGACTATCAAGAGCGACATCGCTCGCAGAAACGTGGATGTGACGACCGAGTTTAGACGAGTAGTATTCTCGGCCTAACTCGGCAGCCTTATCATTGGTCTCCGCACAGAACGGCAGCAGTTCATCCGGACCTTCTAGTCCAAGATCTGGAAGTGATGGCCCATACCAGACCGGGATCTGGTGGCCCCACCAGAGCTGGCGGGAGATGCACCAGGGCTCGATGTTCTCCAGCCAGTGGAAATAGGTCTTCTCGTCGCGTTCGGGCAGGATGCGGGTGCGGCCGTCGCGCACAGCTTCGAGCGCCGGGCCGGCGAGCTTCGCGGCGTCGACGTACCATTGGTCGGTGAGGAAGGGCTCGATGGCGACCTTGGAGCGGTCGCCGTGGGGCACCATGTGGGTCTCGGCGTCGATGCCGTCGAGCCAGCCCTGTTCCTCCGCCAGGGTGACGATGAGGTCGCGCGCCTCGTAGCGGTCGAGGCCGTGGAAATCCGCCAGCTCGTCGGCGGGCGCGATGCCCTCGTGGAAGGCGGCATTGTCCTTGAGCGCGATGCAGGCGCGGGTGTCCATGACGTTGATGGCCGCGAGGCCGCAGCGCTTGCCGACCTCCCAGTCGTTGAAGTCATGCGCCGGCGTGATCTTGACCGCGCCGGTGCCCTTCTCCGGGTCGGCGTATTCGTCCGCGACGATCGGGATCGAGCGGCCGACCAGCGGCAGGCGCACGGTCTTGCCGACGAGGTGCCGGTAGCGCGGATCCTCGGGATGCACCGCGACCCCGGTGTCGCCGAGCATGGTCTCGGGCCGCGTCGTGGCGATGACGAGATAGTCGCGGGCCTCGAAGGCGGTCGGCCGACCTTCGTCGTCCCAGGCGACGGGATGCTCGTAGCTGGCGCCGTCCTCGAGCGGATAGCGCAGGCGCCAGAGATTGCCGCGGGTCTCGACCTGCTCCACTTCCAGGTCCGAGATCGCCGTCTCGAAATGCGGGTCCCAGTTCACCAGCCGCTTGCCGCGGAAGATCAGGCCCCTCTCGTAGAATTCCACGAAGGTCTTCAGCACCGCGTCGTGGAAGCCGGGGTCCATGGTGAAGCGGTTGCGCTCGAGGTCGAAGCTGTCCCCGAGCCGCCGGCATTGCTCGAGGATCGTGCCGCCCGAGCGTTCCTTCCATTCCCAGACCTTCGCGACGAAGGCCTCGCGGCCCATGTCGCGGCGGCCGATGTTGCCGGCCTTCGCCAGCTCGCGCTCCACCACCATCTGCGTCGCGATGCCGGCATGGTCGAGGCCGGGCTGCCAGAGCACGTCGAAGCCCCGCATCCGGTGCCAGCGGGTGAGGATGTCCATGAGCGTGTGGTTGAAGGCATGGCCCATGTGCAGGCTGCCGGTGACGTTCGGGGGCGGCAGCAGGATGCAGAAGGGCTCGGCGCCCGGCCTGGCGTTGGCGCCGGCGCGGAAGGCCTCCGCGGCCTCCCAGGCGGCCGCGATCTGGGGCTCCGCCGCGCTGGCGTCGAAGGTCTTTTCCATCGGCATGGCTGTCGGTCCGGCTGGTTCGGAGGCCGTCTCTTAACCCCGCCCGCCGCCGAGGGAAAGGGTCGGCTCCGGATCGGGCGGGCCTCCCAAGCCGACCGTTCCGGTCGCGCCTGTCGCCGCCGCATTCCCGGCCCGTGCGCCAGCACGGGCAGCGCCCGCCCGCCCCCCAGGCGGGCGCTTCGCGCCCACCACGGGCGCGCGCCGCCCGTGCATCCCCACAGCCGCAGAAGGGAAGAACACTGGCAGGCGCGGCGACGCGGGCCTATGGCTCGCGGCGTTCCTCGAGCATCTGGCTGAGTTCCCGGCGGATCAGCTTGCGCAGGTTGCGGCTGATCCGGTCGCCGAGCTCGCCCTGCAGCTCCTCGCGCACGATGGAATTGACCACGTCGCGCAGCGCCTCCTCGTCGAGGATCGGCGCGCCCTGCAGGCGCAGCGCCCGCGTGTCGAGCCCCTCGGAGAGGATCTCGCCGGAATGCGCCCGCGCCGGCATGTCGACGCGCATGCGCGGCGTCAGCATCAGGACCTTGCCGGTGTCGTCCTCGCCCGCGATCCGCGCCTGGGATTCCGCCGAGACCAGCGCGCGGATCGAGGCCAGGACCTCGGCGAGGGATTCCGCCCCCTCGCCTTCCGGGCCGCCGTCGCGCATGGGCGCGCCGCTTTCGCCGCTTCCGCTCACCGCTCCCACCTCTGGCGGATGCGGTCGACCGCGGAGGTGTCGTATCCGCCGCGCGGTCCGGACTGGACCTTGCTGAAATAGACGTCCGGGTTGTAGCTCTCGATCCCGAGGCGCAGATGCTCGACGGTCAGGAGCCCCATGGCCCGCATGAGCGCATAGGAAGCCACGTATTCGTCGCGCAGGGCCTGCACGATCTGCGCCTCCGCCTGGAGGTTCTCCTGCACCGCGTCGAGCACTTCCAGCGTGGAGCGCGCGCCGAGCCGGGCCTCCTCCGCCACGCCTTCCGCGGCGATGCGGCTCGCCTCGGCCTGCTGGCGCCGGGCGACGATCGAGGCCTGCGCCACCTGCAGCTGGGCCCAGGCGGCCGCCACCTGCTGCGTCACCTGGCGCGCCACGTCCTGGACCAGGAAGCGGCGCTGGTCGAGCACCGCCTGCGCCTGGCGCACCAGGCTGTCGTTCCGCCCGCCGGTATAGAGCGGCAGGTTGGCCGAGATGCTGGCCTGGCCGAAGGTGCTGCCGTCGTAGTCGAGCTGCGGGTTCTGGCGCAGCCGCTCGACCCCGACCGATCCGCCGACGCTGATCGTCGGCCCCTTGGCGGCGAGCGCCCGGTCGAAATTGTAGACCGCGGCCCTTTCGTTGAACTGCGCGGCGACCACCTGCGGATTGCGCTGGACGCCGATCGCCGTGGCCTCCTCGAGCGTGGCCGGCAGGTCGGGCAGCTTCGGCAGCCGTTCGAGATTGCCGGGCGCCACGCCCACGGCCGCGCGATAGGCCTCGCGCGAGATCTCGAGCTGGCCCCGCGCCGCCGCCAGCTGCGAGCGCGATTCCGCGAGGCGCGCCTCGCTCTGGCTGACGTCGGTGCGGGTCACCTCGCCCACGTCGAAGCGGTTCTGGGTCGCGCTCAGCGTCTCGTCGAGGCGGTCGACGTCGTTGACGGCGAGCCGCACGAATTCCTCGTCGCGGCGCACGTCCACATAGGCCTGCACGGCGTTGAAGAGCACAAGCTGCTCCACGTCCTTGAGATCGGCGCGGCCCGAGGCCACCTGATTGCGCGCCGCCTCGACCGCCGCCGCCGTCTGGCCGTTGTCGAAGAGGAGCAGGGTCGCGGTCAGCGAGGCCTCGATGCCGGCGACGCCGAAATCCAGCTCCTCCACCGTCGTCCCGGTCTGGCCCGAGATGCTGGCGCCCACCTGCGGCCGGCGGTTGGCGCGGGCCTGGGGCACGTTCTCGTCGAGGTTGCGCAGGGCGGCGCGGTTCGCTTCGAGGAGCGGGCTGGTCTGATAGGCGGTGATGAGCGCGTCGGTGAGCGTCTCCGCCGCCAGCGGCCCGGACCCGAGCGCCAGTCCCGCGGCGAGCGCCGTCGAGATCAGAAAGGGACTGAAACGGCGCGACGCCATGACGAACTCCGGACTCTGCTCATGCCTTTCGGCCCGTTGGCCGGGCTCATGCTGGCACTATCGGCGGGATGAAGTCAAAACTCAAACGCTTTCGCCACGGCGAACCCCGGCAGGACCGGCGCCGTGGCGTCGAAGATGCGCCGCCAGGCGATGCCCTGGGGGGTCATGAGCCCGAGCCGCGCCTGCCCCCCGGCCCCGTTCGCGAAGATCGCCGCGATCCGCCCGCCGGGCTTGAGCTGCGCCTCGAAGGCCTGCGGCAGCGCCTCGACGGCGCCCTCGATGATGACGACGTCGAAGGGGCCGTGCCGGGCGATCCCGGCCGCGAGCGGCCCCTGCTCGACCACGGCGTTGTCGGCGCCGCCCGCGGCCAGCCGGGCCTCGGCTTCCTGGGCCATGGCCGCATCCTCCTCGAGGGCGATCACCGCCTCCGCGAGCCGGGCGATGACGGCGGTGGAATAGCCCAGCCCGCAGCCGACATCGAGCACCAGGTCGGAGGGGCCGATGTCGAGCGCATCGAGCATCTTGGCGAAGACTCGCGGATCGAGCAGCACCCGGCCCTCCGCCAGCGGCACATGCTCGCCCAGATAGGCCACCGGCCGCAGCGCCGGCGGCACGAAATCCTCCCGGGGCACGCGCAGGAGCGCCTCGATGATCGGGTAGCGCGTCACATCGGAGGGCCGGACCTGACGGTCCACCATGGCTTCACGGGCGGCGGCGAAATCGGTCATGCGACAGAAACCCTAGCGAGATCCGAACCGGCGTCGTGATGCCACATTTCGCCATGGCTGGCAACGCGATGCGGACGGGGGCCTTTCGCCGAATCCCCGACTGGCCTATCGAGATGCATCCGGCAAGGGAGGAACGCATGACGGATCCGCTCGGCTTCCTGTTCGGCGCGCATGTCGAGTCGCTCGACCCCGCCTTCACCCGGCTCTGCCTCAAGAACGCGCATCTGGAGCGTCTCTGGCAGGGCGCGCGCTGGACCGAGGGCCCGGTCTATTTCGGCGACGGGCGCTACCTGCTCTTCTCCGACATCCCCAACGACCGCATAATGCGCTACGACGAGGCCAGCGGCCAGACCGCCGAGTTCCGCAAGCCCTCGCGCAATGCCAACGGCCAGACCCGGGACCGCCAGGGCCGGCTGGTCACCTGCGAGCACGGCGGACGGCGGGTGACGCGCACCGAGCACGACGGCCGCATCCGCGTGCTGGCCGACCGCTACGAGGGCAAGCGGCTCAATTCGCCCAACGACGTGGTGGTCGCCTCCGACGGCGGCGTCTGGTTCACCGACCCGACCTACGGCATCGACAGCGACTACGAGGGCGATGCCGCGCGCTCGGAGATCGGCGGCAGCCATGTCTATCGCATCGACCCGGCGAGCGGCGCGGTCGAGATCGTCGCCGACGATTTCGTCAAGCCGAACGGCCTCGCCTTCTCCGCGGACGAGAGCCTGCTCTACGTCTCCGATACCGGGGCCAGCCACGAGCCCAAGGGCCCGCGCCACATCCGCCGCTTCGCCGTGGACGGCAAGCGGCTCTCTGGGGGCGAGGTCTTCTCGGTCTGCGACCGCGGCCTCTACGACGGCTTCCGCATCGACGTGCTCGGCAACATCTGGGCGAGCGCGGCCGACGGCGTGCATTGCCTCGCGCCGGACGGGGCGCTGATCGGCAAGATCCTGGTCCCGGAGACCGTCAGCAACGTCGCCTTCGGCGGGCCGAAGCGAAACCGGCTCTACATCACCGGGACCACCTCGCTCTATGCCACCTATCTCGCCGTGAGCGGCCTGTCCTATTTCGGCCCCGGCTGAAGCCGGCGGCCGGCGGGCGGAAGTGCCGGCGCGTGGAACGGAACGGGAGCGGAAACGCGATGCCGCCCCGATACGTCCTTGACGTTCGCCGGAGCGAAACCTAATGCCTACGGCCAGTTGGCGACGTGGCGGAGTGGTTACGCAGCGGATTGCAAATCCGTGCACGCCGGTTCGATTCCGGCCGTCGCCTCCAATACCTTCAGTGGGTTAGCTTCATGGCTGCTCATCGGGGTATCACCTGTGGTATCAGATTCGTGTTCTGTTCTTGTTCCATTCACTTGCGCTTTGCGGCCGCTTGCCGCGCCCGCATGATCTGTCTCGCCTCTCCCGCATACTTGACGATCATCGCCTTGGAGGTGTGGCCGCTGTAGCTGGCGATTTCGTCGTCAGTGCAGCCCGCCCAGGCCAGTTCCATCACGCCGCGGTAGCGCATCGCGTGCTGATCAACGGCCATCAGGCCAAGGCGCTTGCGCTCCCTGATCATGATTCTGGCCATCGCGTCGTAGTCCATTGCGGAGCCATCGGCCCGCGTCAGGATGTGCCGTGACGGGTGCGGAGCGAAGCCCAGGTCCGCCTTCGCGCGCTCCAGCGCCGCCTTGAGCGCCTCAGTGCATGGCAGATGCAGCGGCTTCCCCGTCTTGTTCTGGCGCAGCTTGAGGGTTTCCCCGTCGTAGTCGCCCCACTGAAAATCCACCCAATCGCCGGGACGCTGGACGCTGCCAACTCCGATTTCAAAGATCAGCAGCGGTTCGGGTTCGCCTTCCTCACGGATCTTCTGCACCGCCCAATCCGCCCACGGCAGGTGCGGTTTCTGCCGGGCCTTCGGAACCTTGAGGGGCTCAATGTCGATCGCCGGGTTGTCCCTGCGCCACCGCTTGCGGATCGCCAGCTTGGACAACATGCTGACAGCGGTGGGGATGTAGTTGGCGAACCGGACGCGGTGCCGGTTCTTCTCCATCGCATCGTAAATGTCGGCTTGGGTCAGCCGCGCCACGTCTGCATGCCCGATCTTGTCCGTGAGGTATTCGAGAACAGGATCAAGGTCTTTGCGGTAGCGGGGCGAGAAATTGGCCCATTTTTCGGTCTCCCGCATGGCGTCGATCAGCGCGCCCCAGGAGGTTTTCGCCGCCGCCCTCTTGCCGCCGACGATCTCCCAATATTGGCGATCAAGTTCGGCAGTGCCCTCCTCAGCCGTGATCCGGCCCAGGTAGATCATCTTCCCGTTGAGATACCTGCGCACATACCAGCGGCCCGCCGGGTGCCGCCAAAGGAGCTTCTTGCGGCTCACCATTCGATATGCCCCATGCCGTCCACCGCGTCGCCTCGGGCAATGGCTTGCAGCCGCTCCACATCCCAGCGATCGAAACCGCCGATCCTGATCGGCTTGGGCAACACCCCATCATCCACAAGGCCACGAAACTCCGCCGGCTTCATGTCCAGCAGAGCCGCCGCATTGCGCTCGGTTGCGAAGAGGAGCGTGGCGGGGCGGGTGGCCATCAGTCGCGCTCGGCCTCCGCGTTCTTGGTGCAGTTCGGCGCCATCAGGGAAAGTTCGTTCAACGCATCCGCCCCGATGGAGCGAGTGGTGCGCACCGCGCGGCCATCGAACGCGACACGGTCACCGAAGGTCAGGTGAAGCGCGCCGGCCTCGATACCTTCTCCCGGCCAACCGTCTGGCTGGGTGCCGTGCTTTGGGCCATGCAGGCTGACGGTCACGGACAGCTTTTCGCCGACCGCTTCAAGGCTGACCTCGTCGTAGCGGCCAAAATCCTGATGGGCCGCGAAGCTATCGAAGAGAGAAGTCATAACCCCGATGAGGTTGCTACCGACACGCATTGCCGGATGCTCCGAAAGGCCGTTCAGCGCGCCTTCAAGGCGGAACAGCGCAAGATAGGGGGTGAGGGTTTCCTTGAAGGAAAATACCGTATCGGGATCGATCCAGAATTCGCCCCCATCGACGCCAGACCGGTCAACCGTGATTCCGGAGAGGGGCAGCGCCCACATGCGCTGAATGGCCTCGTCTACCCTGGTCGCAGCGCCGTAGTGAAGGACGGCACAAATTGCCGTGGGGAAATCGGTGAGAGTCATGAAAGCGGCATTGCGACCGCGCGGGCCACCCTTGCCATACGACCAAAGACCAGCCTTTCGCGCCGTCACAATGACCGAGCGCGCCCGAGACTCATCACCAGGCATGCAGGCCTCTGCCCATGCAGTGATATCGACTATCGTTCCACGGTGGTTCATTCCAACAGCATACTTTACCGTTAGATGCGGCGTCAACCGCAAACGGCAGAACTTGCCGTTTGCAATGGCCGCGCTCGCTTCCTTTCGCGCCGATGCCATGACTAGCCGTCTGTTCCGTGAAACCCGAAAGGGTGTAGGAAGCGCCCCCGACCGGAGCCGGGGGCGTCGTGGTTCAGTCGAACGCCCGCATCACCTCGTAGGAGAGGTCCCGGACATCCCTGGACATGTCATCCGCCACTTCGAGGAGCTGCTCCAGGTTATCGAACTCGGTGAGGCCCCTGCAAGCGGCGGTTTTGAATGGTCAGTTTCTTAATCTTTTCCTGGCCTCGAGGATGGCCTGACCGCGGCCGAGGTAGACATCGGCGGGGGTCAGGTTGCCGAGGCTCTCGTGGTAGCGGCAGTGGTTGTAGTGCTCGACGAAGGCTGCGACGGCGGCCTCGAGCTGGCCCGGCAGGAAGTAGTTCTCGAGCAGAACGCGGTTCTTCAGCGTCTGGTGCCAGCGCTCGATCTTGCCTTGGGTCTGGGGTGGTTCGGCGCGCCGCGGATATGGGCGATACCCTTGTCCGCGAGCCAGTCCGCGAGATCGCCCGCGACGTAGGACGAGCCGTTGTCGCTGAGCAACCGGGGACGATGGACGACGTTGGCGGTGTCGCAGCCCGAGGCCGCCAGGGCAAGCTCCAGCGTATCGGTGACGTCACCGGCGCGCATGCTGGTGCAGAGCTTCCAGGCGACGATGAAGCGGGAATAGTCGTCGAGGATCGTCGAGAGGTAGAACCAGCCCCAGCCGGCGACCTTGAGATAGGTGAAGTCAGTCTGCCAGAGCTGGTTCGGTGCCGTCGTCTGTTCCGTGAACGCCTCTGCCGCCTTTGCCACGACGAAGGCAGGGCTGGTGATCAGGTCGTGCGCCTTGAGCAGGCGATAGACCGAAGCCTCTGAGACGAAATACTTCTCTTCGTCGGTGAAGCGGATGGCCAGCTCCCGCGCCGACAGCTCCGGCGCCTCGAGCGCGAGGGCGAGAATGCGCTCCCGCACCGGCTCGGGGATGCGGTTCCACACCCGGCCGGGCCTGGGCGACCGGTCCTCCAAGCCTTCCGGCCCATGCTCACGGTAGCGGTCGCACCAGCGGTAGAAGGTCGCGGACGGCACCCCGATCCGCGCCAGGGTCCGGCGCACCGGCAGGTGCGATCCTTCGACCAGCCGGATGATCTCGAGCTCTCGGCGGCGACATACCTCATGCGCGGTCGCCCCCAGCCCCGGTCATGCTTTTTTTGAGCAGACGGTTCTCCAGCGTGAGATCAGCCACCGCCTCCTTCAGCGCCGCCGCCTCGGCGCGCAGCTCCTTCACCTCAGGACTCGTCGCCTGACGTGCCGTGTCGCCCGCAAGGCGTCGCTTGCCGGCCTCGAGGAACTCCTTCGACCAGCTGTAGTACAGGCTCTGCGCGATCCCTTCTCGGCGACAGTGCTCCGCGATGCTGTCCTCGCCGCGCAACCCGGCGAGGACGATCCTGATCTTTTCCTCCGCCGAATGCTGCTTCCGCGTCGCTCGACGGATCTCTTTCACCACCTTCTCGGCGGCCGCTCTCTGCGTTCCGGGTTTCTGGCTCATCTCCACTCCTTGGCGGTTACGATGAACCAGAAACCCTCCGTTGCTCAATCACCTCAAATCGTCCCACGGGTGCTGACGGCGGACATGTGATACCTTGGTATCAAATCATATGTGATACCTAAGTGTCAATGAGGGATCGTGACAGTCGCCGCACAGATTCGAGCCGCCCGCCACCTGCTCAACCTATCGCAGTCGGGCCTCGCAACAGCGACCGGCCTATCTTTGCCGACGATCAAGAGGGCCGAGAGCGAGCGCAACGTGCCGGTCTCGGCCGAAGCAATCTCAGCCGTCCGCGGCGCGCTTGAAGCGGCCGGCATCGAGTTCATCGAGGAGAACGGCGGCGGGCCGGGGGTGAGGTTGCGCCGTGGATCTTGAGAGCATCCGAGTAGGCCAGGTGTTCCGCTGCGGCGACCGCCTGTTTCGCTGCACCGACAAGGGTCAGCGCGTCGTGGTGGCAATTCGGGTCGATTGCGTGACGGTTGCCAGCAACGACGGCCGCACTTGGTCCCTTACGGGCGAGCAGGCGGAGGCCGAGGGGTGGTTCAACGGACCGCCCTACGCCGTAGCCGAGACGGTTTTCGACGAGGACGATCTGACCGTCTGCGAGCCGCTGGATTGAGTGGGCGCCGACAAGCGCCTTGACCCACGCCTAGAATTTCGGAAGGTCGTCCAGGTGACTCAAAATATATCCGACATGATGCTGCATTTCGGCTGGAAGCCTGCTGAGGACGGGAGTGTTGTGCCCTGACCATGGCCTGAAGAATTCGGCCGTCCACGGCATGATGACCATCTGTTTTCCCGAGTGGATGACGAACCGTGTCGGATTCTTGAGGCCTAGAGAGTCCAGAATCGTCAAGTTTCCAACAACAAGATCGTCGGGATCGGCACGGTCGAGGTTCGTGGACGTTCCGTATGCGATTCGACAAAAGACCAGGCCATTGCCCGGATACGATGCGACACCGCAAACCAGCAATGGGCGAGGGTTGGTCGCCCAAGTGTCCTTCGGATTCGTCTCTGGAAAGAAACCTGTAACCACATTGTAGAGACGTGGCGGTGAATTCTCCCACGCAGCCATCAATCGAGGGCTGCCTCAGTCGAGACCAGCAGGCTCTTCAATCGGCACCAGGCGCCCCTCGCCAATCCCAAATCGGGCGTTCAGCTTCTCGCGCCACTTCGCAATCTTCTCCTCGGGCACATCATCAAACTTGCCGTCGGCTTCCCGCGAGAACACCTTTTGGTTCCCGCTGAATCCCCCACCCGTGCGGTACATTCTCTGTGCCACTTTACCGAACTCCTGCAAAAACGCGGCCATGCTGGAGGCTTTCGCACGTCCTAAACGAATCGCCCCAATCATAGCATTTCAGCGCCGTTCCAATCACTTAGACGTAACGAACGCCTATTCCCCCGAGCCCCTTATCTCACACAGGGCCCCCGCGAATCCACCACAATTCCGTTAGTGTGGTGTTTCACCCGTCACGTTCGTCACGATCCACCTTGGTTCAACGTGGGTATTCCTCATGGGTTCCGCCATGCTTCGTGTACTCTGAAACGGTTAAATTTCCGTCAGTCGCCTCGATCACCTTCCGGAGCGGCGCCGGCGCGGTACGTTGAAATCCGCAATAATTGCGGATTTGCCGCCACCGCGCCCAAACTCGGAGTAATTCCGATTTTGCCGAAGCCGGCCTTCTTCGCAGCGAAGTCGCGCGTCTCCTGACCGCGCTTTATTTCCGCAATTTCTTGCGGGTTTTCTCGGGACGGCCGCCCCCTGCGCTCCTCGATTTCCCCGGCGATGGCCCGCGCGATGGCGACACGCTCGCCCGCCTCGGCCTTGGCCTCGACCAGTTCCCGGACGGGCTCCGGGGTGGAGGGGGCGGCGAGCTCGAACAGGGCGGTCGGGGTCAAATCCAACATTATGTTGGATTTGCCGTAGCGCTCGGCAACCTGCATGAACCGCCGCGCTGATTGATCCGTCATCCCAAACTCGGCCTCGATCCAAGGCATGAAGCCCCCATGCGGGAGCTTCGCCTTCACCGCCAGCAGGTCGCGGCAAAACCGGCAAATTTGCCGGTTTATCTGCCGGGGTCGCCTTCGCCCAAATGCGACATAATGTCGTATTTCACGCCACCGCCGCATCAAACGCCTCCGGCGTCAGCGGCCGCGTCGGCCTGGTCGGCGCCCCCTTGCCGCCATGGGCCATCCATGCCTGGTCCAGCGCCCGGATCACCCGGACGTGCCGCGGCTCCAGCGGCCAGCGCATCAGCCGCGCCCAGGCCTCGATCTCGGCCCAGGCGATCGGGTTGGGCCCCGAGAAGCCGTAGGTCCGCGCCGCGGCGAGCTCGGTGAAGGCGTTCCAGAGCGGGAGACCGGCCTCGGGCACCTGGGCCCGGCCGCCGGCCATGCGGTCCTCCAGCACCGCGACGAGCTGCTCCTGCAGGCGCTCCATCAGCGTTTCCACGGGTCGCGGTTGATCGCGTGCACCCGATCCGGGAGCAATTGGTCGTAGGCTCTGACCTGCCCCTCCGCCGCCCGCTGCGATACATCCTTGACGTAGGGCATGAGGTTGAGCGCCGAGTCCGAGGCGATGCCGACGGTGACATGGACGGCCTGCGCTCCGGACGGCTGGGCCGTCTGCCCCTTCGGGATGACCTGCTCGCCCCGCTCGAGCACGGCCGGGACCTCGTTGGGCTTCAGCCCCGCGACGCCGCCGCCATGGTAGCGCGGCGCGTCGGCGAAGATCGAGGCCGGCATCGCGCGCCCGTGCCCGTAGCCGTCCCGGCCGACGACGCCGCCCCGGTGAAGGATGCCCGGGATGATGGCGCCGCCCAGGAGCCCGCCACCACCGCCCCCCGCCGCCGTGAAGAGGCCGTCCAGCGCCATGTCGATCAGCCGGTCTGCGACCCGTCCGAGGGCGCTGGCGAGCGCGTCTGCCGCGTCGGCGCCGTCCAGGAGGTCCCTGGCGAGGCCGCCGACGACATCCTGCCGCAGGCGATCTACCTCCTCCGCACGATCCGCTGTGTCGCTCTGCGCCGCATCGAGGCGCTCGGCGGCCGTGGCCGCCGAGGCATAGGCCTCGGCCAGCTCGTCGATCTGCGCGCGCAGCGCAGGCGTCATCTCCACGCCGGCCTCCTGCGCGGCGGTCAGGAGGTCATGGGCGGCCGCGGCCCGCTGCACCGCAAAGCCGAAGTCGTCGACCAGAGGATTGAGCTCGGCCTGCGCGGCGCTCTCGGCCAGCAAGGCTTCGGTGCGCCGCTGGAGCACCGCCACCTCCCGCTCGAAGGCGTCGGCACGCGCCCGGCTGGAACCGCCCCCGCCGCGCCCGGAGCCGCCGGGCGTGTTCTCCGGCGGTGTCCAGGGTGTTCCGTCCGGCTCGGTCGGCGGCGTGATCGTCGTTCGGGATCCGAGCACGCCGATGATCTGGTCCTCGGTCCGGCTCAGCTCGTCGATCTTCGCCTGGAGCTCCGCGACCCGGTTCTTCGTAACGGCGGAATCCTCGGCCCCGAAGCCGAGGCCCTTCGCGGTATCGGTCAGCCCGGTATCGCTCTCCAGCGCGCGCTTCTCGTCGATCAGCTGGCCCCGCTGCCGCTGGATGTCGGTGAGCTGCGACTGGAGCGAGGTCGAGGTCTGCTGCTCGAAGTCCCGCCAGAGGCGGAGGAAGTCGACCAGGCTCGACGCGGCCGAGATGATCGCCGATTTCAGGGTGGAGCCCACGGTGGTGGCGACGGAGCCGAAGAGCCGGTTGAGGTCGTCGGCGCGCTGGATGAGCTCGTCGTCCATGACGGTGCCGAGCTCGTGGGCCTCGTCGATCGTGCTCCGGATGCGCTCCTCGCCCTGGTCGAGGATCTCCACGAAGCGCTCGCCGGCGGTGCCGCCGAAGATTTCGTCCGAGATCCGGATCTGGGCGGCGCGGTCCATCTGCCCGAGCCGGCCGATGATCTCCAGGAGCAGCGCCGAGGGATCGGCGAGCTTCCGCTTCAGGTCCTCGGCCGAGTAGCCGAGTCGCTGGAACGCCTCGGCCGCCGGCCCCTTGCCGGTGAAGACGAACTCGTCGGCGCGGAGGTTGAGCTCCTTCAGGCCGTCGACGAGCGAATCGACGCTGATGCGGTTCTGCTCCGCGACGTATTTCCACTCCTGGAACGCCCGGGCCGAGACCCCGGCGCGCTTCGCCTCGTTGCCGACCTCGGCGATGCCGCGCGCGATGTCGCCGATCCGCGAGACGGTCACCGTGAGGCCCCCGATGGCCGCGCCGGCGAGGAAGCCCCGGAAGGCAAGGCCCACGGCCCCGATGCGCGCCGAGGTCGTCGCGAGCGCCTGGTTGATGCGCCCGGTCGAGCGCGCCATGTCGGTCTCCATCGCGCGCGTCGCGGAGCGGCTGCCGGCGCGGAGCCCCGTATAGGTCTTCGTGCCGCGGCGCTCGGCCTGCGCCATCTTCTTCTCGAAGTCGGTGATCCGCGCTTCGAGAAGCACCATCAGCCGTTCGCTGTCGCCGCCTTCGGACATGCTTGCCTCCTATACGGCCGAGAACATCTCGTCGGTGAACCACGGCTCGTCGGTGATGAACTGCACCGCGCCGGCAGCCGCCCGCGCCACGGCCATGGCGGTTGCCACGGCGCCGTCGATCTTGTTCCCGCTCTTGCCCTTGTGCATGGCCCGGTTGCCGGCCTTGTCGGTCTCGATCTGGACGTTCGCGAAGTTCCAGCGGAGCACCGGGTTGCCGCCGTGGCGCATGGCCCGCCCGACGATGACGCGCTCGAGTTCCTTGACCGCCGGCGCCATGGAAACCCATCCCTGCCGGAACTCGACGGCAGGAAACCCGTCGTCGGAGAGATCGGCCATCATGGATCGGGCATAGGTCGGATCGAAGGCGATCTCGCGCACCGCGAACCGGGCGCAGGCCTCGCGGACGCAATCCTCGACGCTGCGGAGATCGACGACGTTGCCGGGCGTCGGGGTGATGAAGCCCGCCTCGGCCCAGGCCACGTAATCGACGCCGTGACGCTCGCCGCGGGCGCGGAGGTTCATCTCGGGGCAGAAGAACCACGGATGCACGAGGTAGGCGTCGCCGTCCCGCCAGCAGACGACCACCACCGTCAGGTCTTCATTCTTGGAGAGGTCCACCCCCAGCCAGCACGGCACCTGCCGCGCCTCCATGTCTTCGAGGTCCACCTCGTGCGCGCCCTCGTCATAGACGGGCATCTCGACGAAGGGAGAGGTCGAGGTATCGAGCCAACGGTTGAGGTTGAATTGCAGGAAGCTGTCCCGCTCGAACGGGGAATGCGCGGCCTTGGCCGCCTTGTCCCGGAATGCGGCAAGATCGGGATAGCCGTGAACCAGGCCGGGATTGACCGCGCGCCAAAGCGCCTCGTCGGTCCAGTCGTCCTCGGGCTCGGCCATGAAGATGACCGGCAGCGTGGCCGGATCGTCGATCTCGCCCTTCTGCACCTTGATCGCATACTCGACCGTCTTCCAGGCGAGGTTTTCCTGCCCGCGGCCCGAGGTCGAAGCGACAATCATCAGCGTCCCCGGCACCTTCACCAGGGCGCTGTCCAGCGCCTCCCACTGCCGCATGCCGGCGCGGCCTTCCCAGGCGTGCAGCTCGTCGGCGATGACGACGTTCGGGGTCTTGCCGTGCTGGACCTTGCCATCGGAGGCGACGGCAACGTAGCGAGAGCGCTCGGAGCCGAAGGCGATGCGGGAGACGTACTCCCGGACGCTCAGATGCTTTCGCAGCCGCCCATCGGCCTGGACGATCATCGCGACCTCGTTGAACAGCTCCATGGCCTGCTCATGTGCCGAGGCGGCCGATACCGTGAGGCTGCCGGGGAGCCGCTCCGGCCCCATGAGGTGCAGGAGGGTGATTGCGCCGCAGAGACTCGTCTTCCGGTTCCCGCGCGGCAGGAGCAGGACGACGCGGCGCACCACGCGGGAACCGTCCTCATGGCGAGGGCCGTACATGCGCCGCACGATGCGCTCCTGCCATGGGTCAAGCTGGAAAGGGTGACCGGGCGCCGGGTTCTTCGGATGCTTCAGCCGGCGCAACCAGGTCACCGCCCGCTCGCCGTAGCCCAGAGGGTCGTCGATCGGGCTGCCGTCCTCAATCCAGCAGGGAATCATCATCGCCGTCGTCCCTGATGGCAGGGCGCGAGCGGCTGACCGGCGTAAGCCCCAGCTCGGCCGCGAGGAGCCGCGCCCGCGTCATCGCGTCGGACTGGATCCCGACCGCGGGATTGCGCTTCAGCCCGAGGCAGATTTCCAGGCCGTCGTCGGTGACCTTGTAGGCCTCGAAGACGTGGCCGTGCTGTTGGAGGTGCCGCTCCATCTCCCGCACCTGCCCGACCGCGACACAGAAATTCTCCAGGCACGCGAGATCGGCGCGCGTCAGGATGCGCCGCTCGACCAGGATAGGCACCACCCGGCGCCACTCTGCCGCAGCTTCCTTCGACATCCACGACGGCACGCGCGGCGCGCTGCGGACGGCGCCGTTGTCGATCACCAGATGCGGCTTCGCCCCCCTCACGCCAGAGCCTCCGCCCTGAGCTCCAAGCCGCGGTTCCGGCCGATCACGATGACCGATTTCAGGTTGAAGGGCTGGCCGTCGAAGACGACGCGATCGGCGTTGGTGACGCCGGCGAGGAACCGGGTCCGGAAGACGATGCCGGTCTCGTCGACCGCGCCATGCGCCTTGATCTGCTCGACGGTCCCGAGCTCGACCATCTCGGCCCGCAGCGTCGCGAGGTCCGACCAGGTCTGCACCGGCGTGCCCGCCTCGCTGACCGCCGTCGCGGCGCGCTGCACCGTGATGATCCGGGAGAGGCTGCCGGACTTCATGCCACCTCCTCGACGAGCGCCTCGATCGTCACGGCGCCGTGGCTGGTCTCGCCGTCCGGGTCGCGCATGGTCCGCATGCCGGCCACCCGCAGGTCCGCGAGGTGGAGGCCTGCGGGAAGCGTCAGCCGGGTCCGCAGGGCGTCCCGCACGGCGCCGCAGATGGTCGCCACGCCTTCGAGCGACGGCTCGGTCTTCCAGACGTGAACGGTGTGCACCACGCGCAGCCGGCGCCGCTGCAGGTCGGTCTCGGCGTCGAGCTCCATCGCCTCGCCCAGGATGATCGAGGGCGTCGGCGCGGGCCGCTGGTGACGGTCGAGGATGTTCGAGGCCGGCACCAGCGCCGTCACCGAAGGCGCGCCCGCGAGGCGGCTCCGGATGGCCTTCTGAAGGGCGAGGGCGACGCTCACGGCCGGCCCCAGTTGTCGCGCACGGCCTTCGAGACGGCGCGCTTGATCCGGTTCGTGGCGCGCTTGCGCATCAGCCGGAAGGCCGGCCAGAAGAAGGGATGCGCGGGCGTGCGGCGGGTGCCGTATTCGACGAGATGGGCATAGCGGACCGCGGTGTCGCCCACGGTGACCGCCGCCTGGTTCTCGCCGACGGTCATCGAGCCGCCCGGCTGCGAATAGGGCGGCGTGGCCTGGTTCGGGCCGGTGACGGCGATGCTGCCCTTGAGCGCGCCGGTCTCCTCGGGCGCGAGGTGGCGGGCCATGCCGGCGATCTCCTCGGCCCCCTTCACCAGCGCCGGCTGCACGCTCGCGCGCACCGCCTTCGGGATCGCCCGCATGCGCTTCTGGAACCGTGCGAGGCCGCCGTCGTCCATCAGAAGCTCCATTCCCGGTAGCCCTCGACGATGTCGGTGACGCCGAACGGCACCTCCCGCGCGCCCTCGCCGGCCGCCTCGCGGGTCTCATACCACCAGGCGGCAAGCTGGCTCACCGCTTCGATCAGCGCCGGCGGGATCGGGTCCTGGCCCTCGCCGCCGTAGGTGTCCGCGAACCGGAAGCCGAGCATGCGCTCGACATGGTCCTGGGCGGCGTCGATCTTGCGCTGGAGGAGCGCATCATCCGCCGCGCCGAGGTCCGGCGTGACGTTCAGCTGCTCCTTGATCTCGGCAAGAGTGATGATCGCCATCACGAAAACCCTGTTTCGGTCAAATCACGCGCGCGGGTCCCCGCGCCGGTCCCCGCCAAGGGGGGAAAGTTCGAGACCACCCCCCCTTACGGGCCAGCCGCCGCGACGCGGCCCACGTTCGAGTTGACCGCGAGGCTCACGTTGAGCTTCATCACCGAGTTCGCCTCGTCGAACTGCTCGGAGGCGCTCATCACCATCGCCACGAAGATGCGCTCGCTCGGGGTGCCGCCGGCCGGCGCATCGTTGAACACCAGCCGGAAGGGGTAGTTGTGCGGCGTCTTCTCCGCGGCGAGCACGGCCGTCTGGCCGGCGTCGGAGTAGTCGAGCGCCGCCACCACCTGCATCGTCCCGGCGTCCCGCGTGCCCTTGACCTTGTACGTGCGCGCGTCGCCGATGATGTTGACGGAGATCGCCTCGGACGTGTCCCCGAGCGACCCGATGTTTTCGAGCTTCTTGACCTCGGTCCAGGTCTCCCCGGAGTAGTCGCCCGGCAGGAGGTCGCCGATGGGCTGTCCATCGCCCAGGCTTTCGCCGATGTAGAGCTTCGCGCCCGCAGTCGCGTAGATACCCATTGTCTTACGTCCTCAGCTTGCGGCGCTCGATCCGTTGCTTGGCGCCGGAGTGGCAGGAGACGCACATCGCCTCCCAGTTCGTCTTGTCCCAGAAGAGCGTCTGGTCGCCGCGGTGCGGCCTGATGTGGTCGACGAGCGTTGCCGGGTCACCGCACTTGCAGCGCGGGTGGCGCCGCAGGAACTCGGCCCGGGCCTTCTCCCAGCTGCGGTCATAGCCCCGTGCGCTGGAGCTCGGCCGCCGCTGGTCGAACCGGGCCTTGCGCGCCGCATCCTCCCGCCGCTCGCAGGGGCAACGCACGCCGGAGGCGACACGGTGACCGCAGCGGCAGAGGCGCGGCGCGCGGGTCGGCATCACGCCACCGGGCGCTCGGCGAGGTCGGTCTGCACCGCCACCGCACCCGCAGCGATCGAGGTGCCGCCGGCCTTGGTCAGCGAGACGCGGAGGTACCGCTTGAAGCCGCGGTAGCCGAGCCGGTAGCTCGACGAGGCTTCCAGCGTCGCCGGCGCGTCGCTGTCGACGCTGCCCGCATCCACGTCGGCGAAGTCGCCCGAGGTGGTCGTGTCGCTCTCCTGGAGCTTCACGCCGAAGTCGCCCGCGCCGACGATCGCGCCGGTGTTGACGACGATCGCCGCCCGGTTGGCGCCCTTGAGGTCGATGGCCGCGCCGGCGACGGCCGCCGCCTGCACCGCCGGAGCGAGCGCCGGGACGGCCTTGAGGTTCGAATAGAGATCACGCATTGCAGAGGTTCCTATGCTGAAGCAAACGCGCCGTGCAGCTCTCTGGCAGCACGGTTGAAGGCGACCGCCGCCTCGGCAGCGGTCACGAACGTTCCGAGATACTCGGTCTGCCCATTGCGGCGGATTTGGGCGCAGAACTTGTTCCCGCGACGACGAACGCCCTTGATGCCCGTCCCGCTACTGGCGAAGACGCTTCGGTTCGAGCAGTTCTGCGAATGGCTCGCAGGCCGAAGGTTTCCCCAGCGGTTGTTCCTGCGATCGCGATCGCAGTGGTCGATCTGCCCTTTCGGCCACTCCCCAATCATGTAGAGGAATGCCAGCCTATGCGCACCGTAGCTCCTACCATCGACAGTAATGGCCCAGTAGCCGCGATTGTGCTTGGTCCCGGCGGCGGCACCCGCCTTCACCCATTGGCGATTGACTCGCCAACGGAATACGCCCGTTTCCGGGTCGTACTCCAATAGCTCCCTGAGGCGGGCGCGTGTAAGCATCACGAGACGGACATGCGGAGCTTCCGGAACTTCGCCGCCTGCAGGACGCCGCCGCCGACACGCCGGGTCGCGTGAATGCGGGTGAGGCCCTGGGTGGCGAGGATGTACGGGTTGACGAGGATGCTCAGCCCGACACGGTCGACGATCCGGTATCCCGAGAAATCGCCGTAGAGGATCGGGAAGGCATCGGCCTCGACGTCCGGCATGTCGACCATCTCGACCACCGGACGGCCGAGGATCGTCTCGGGCTGACCGGCCTGGTAGCTCGGCTGCCAGAGATAGTTGCCCTGGCCGTCCTTCAGCTTGCGGATGGTCGCGAGCGTGGTGCCGTTCATCGCCCAGGCGCCCGCGTTCCGGTACATGGCCGGCTGCGCATAGAGCAGGGTGATGAGGGCATCGGCCCCGAGGTTCGTCGCATGCCCGTTCGCCGTGTAGGCGATGGCGCCGTTCGTCATGAAGCCCTCCGGCTCCAGGACGCCGTCACCGCTGACGAAGGCGAGCGCCTCCTTCTGGGCGAAGTCCTCGGCGAGCGCGAGCCGCACCTCGGTCTCGGCCTGCGGGCCGTCGGCGAGGAGCTGGTTCGAGATGTCGACGAAGGTATTGACCTCCTTCACCGCGATCTCGGCCTGCCCGAAGCCCGGCTCCGAGCCTTCCTGCGCCTGGTTCTCGCCCTTCCACCGGGCGTTGGTGATGCCGGTGCGGCGCGGGTAGATAACCGAAGGGGCGCCGGTGCTGCGCACGCTGGCGACGCTCCGGACGGGCGAGAGCTCGACCAGGTCCCGGATGAATTCCGAGCTCATCTCGGCCGGGGCGAAATAGCCGCCCTGCGGGTCGCTGGAGACCGTCAGGGCCTTCAGCTCCTCGGCCGGCGCGCCGGCGCCGCTGCGCAGGTAGGCGCCGAAGCCCTTGCGCTCGAGCTCCTTTTGCTCGTCGGCGGAGGTGTCCTTCCCGCCGCCCGGGCGGTTCGCCTTGGCCTCGAGCTTGTCGAGGCGCTCCACGAGCTTCGTGGTGTCCGCCTTCGCCTCGACGGCCTTCAGGCGCTCGTCGACGGTCTGCTGGAGGGTTTCGAGGGACTTCGAGACGAGGGCGACCGGATCGGCATCCTCGCCCTCCTTCACCTCGAAATGACGGTGATCGTGTCGCATGCTTACCTCGCTGCGATGCGCGCGGTGGCGCGGGTGATGGCCTCGACGATGGCGATGGCCTGGACTGCGGACTTCGCGCTGGTGACGCGCGCGCCGGGGTGCATGGGCAGGGTGACGAGGCTCACCTCCAGGAGGTCGAGGCTCTTGATCGTGCGACCGCCACCCGCCCGGGCGGTCGCCTTCTTCGTGACGTAGCCGATCGAGAGACCGGTGACGGCGCCGGAGCGCACCAGGGCGCGCACCTCGCGGGCCCGGGCCACCTCGTCGACGAGAAGGCGGCCTTTCACGATGAGCCCGCCCCGCGCCTCGCTCATGGCCTCCCAGACGCCGACCGGGTCGTTCTGATCGTGCCCGAACAGGAGAGGGAGGGGCAGCTTCGCGCCCTTGAAGGCGCCGGGCTCGATCCAGTCGCCGATCCGGTCGCCGGATCCGAAGTCCCAGGCCTTGCCCTCGATCGCGCCGTCATCGCCGGAGTCGAGCTTCGTCTCGACGTAGAGCCGCTCCATCACGCGACACTCCGGAACGCCGCGCGGTCGGCCGCGAAGCCGTCGACCTGGACGTGGATCCACTTCGCGAGCTTCAGCACCCGGATCACGTTGGCCTGGCTGAAGGGCACCGCGGCGCCGTCCTGCACGATCTCCCAGCCGAGCACGCAAGCCGCGAGGCAGCGCAGCCGGGCGGCTTCCCGATGCGCCGCGGAGACCCGTCCGTCCGGCCCGGCCAGGTCCGCGAGCTCGTCGGCGAGCGCGAGCTGCGCGCGATGCTGGGTCGCGCTGTCGGGGCCAGCCATCCGGAACCGCATGCCGGTCTCCTCGCCGGTCACCGGGTCGACCAGGTCGAACCACTGTCCGCGGTCCTGGTCCGCGACGTCGGCCATGACTTCCGCCAGGTCACGCATCGGCGGGCTCCTTCTCTGCCGGAGCAGGCTTCTCCGGGGTGATGTTGGGGTTCTGGAAGGCGTCGCCGCCCTCGCGCGGGGCGAGGCCGATCCACGCCCGGCCTTCGTTCGGGCTGATGACGCGCGAGGCGATGAGGCTGTTGATCGCCGTGGCGCGGGCCGTGAGGTCGGCGCGGGTCAGGTCGTCGCGATCGAAGCGGATGACGAAGCGCTCGCGCTCCTCGGGCAGGAAGAGCGCCCGGCGCATCGCCGACTCGAGGGCGATCAGCCAGGGCTCCAGGCAGTAGGTCAGGAACTCGCGGCCCATCTGCTCGGAGTTCGACCAGGTCGCGCGGTCGAGCTCGAAGAGCATGCTCGGCGGCACCCGGAAGGCCCGGGCGATTTCGAGGATCTGGAACTTGCGCAGCTCGAGGAACTGCGCATCGGTCGAGGTCAGGGTGAGCGGCGTGAAGGTCGCGCCGTCATGCAGGACCGCCGTCTTGCCGCCGGCGTCCTCGCCCTCGTGGGCGCTCTGCCAAGCGGCGCGGGTCTTCCGGATCGCCTCCTCCTTCATGCCATTCACGAAGGACAGCACGCCGCTCGGCCGGGCGCCGCGGGCGAAGAGCCTGGCCGCGTGCCGCTCCAGGATGATGGCGACGCCGATGGCCTCGCGGGCGAGGCTCAGCGGAGCCCGGCCGAGCGGCGAGCGGAGGTGCAGGGCGTCCTGGGTCGGGATGACGCGATCGGCGATCCGGAAGGTCGGCTCGGCGGTCTCCTGGTCGCGCTCGACGGTGACGATGCCGCGGTTGTAGCGCACGAGCTCGATGATGCGCCCGTCGCCGGTGCGGTTGACGTAGGCGGTGCCGCCGTTGTCGGAGACCAGCGGACACTTCTATTTTCCATTGATCGATGTTCGTTGCCTGGCTCATCGGCGGCCTGCGACTGGGCCGTGTCTCACGCGAGTACGCTTGGCGTTCCGAGATCCTCCGGCTGGGGTCGTTTGCCGTTATGCCGGCGCGGCCGTTGTTGTCTCCAAGAACAGAAGCCGACGCATGTTGCAGGCGATGTTGGCGAGGCCGATCCTGGTGCGGGCTCTGGTGATGCCGATGCTGCGGACGAACAGGCCCATGCGATGTTTCTGGTCGGCGAAGACATGCTCGACGCCGGACCGTTCCCGTGATCGGGCGGCGTTGGCGCGCTGTCTCGGCTCGGGCATGGGCTTCCCGGGCGGTTTGCGGAAGTGGACTCTCGAGACCAGCCCCGCTCTGGCGATGCGCTTTTCGTTCTTCGCGGATCGATACGCGGTGTCGGCCCAGACCGATGAGCCTGTGTTGCTCCGGTCCAGCAGCCCTGGCAACTCGCGCCCGTCGTGCCGGGCCGCGTCGGTCACCGACCAGGTGCGGATGAACCGGTGACGGCGGTCGACGCCGATGTGCGACTTGTATCCGTAGACCGGGGTGGCGATCTCCATCATCGGCGTGCCGTCGGTCTTCCGCTTGCGCCGTCCCCGCTTCAGGGTCCAGCGTCCGTCGCGGTCCTTCTGGCGCAGCTTCGCCGGGTTCGCCGCCCAGTCCTCCGGGATGCGGCCGGCCTTGAGGTCCGCCTTCTCCGCGTCGGTGTTGCGCTGGCGCGGCGCGGCGACGATCGAGGCGTCGATCATCTGCCCGCCCATGGCGAGGTAGCCGCGGTCGCGAAGATGCGCGTCGAAGCGGGCGAACAGACCGTCGATTGCCTTGGCCCTGGTCAGCAGCTCGCGGAACAGCCAGATCGTGCGGGCGTCCGGAACCCGCCCGTGCAGGTCGAGGCAAAGGAAGCGCATGAAGCTCAGCCGGTCCCTGATCTGGAATTCGGTCTGTTCGTCCGCCAGCCCGTAGAGCGCCTGGATCACCAGCACCTTGAACATCATCACCACGTCCATCGGCGGCCGGCCCCCCTTCGACCGGTCGGAGCGGGCCAGCGCCGCGTCGAGATCGGCCCGGAAGAGCTCGAAATTCACCACCGCGGCAAGCCGCTCAAGCGGATCGCCGGTCCGTGACAGCGCCGCGTACCGCTCGTCCAGATCAAAGAAACCCGGCTGCCCCGCCACCAAACCCTCCATCCCCGAACATGGAGCGGATTGAATCATCAAAGGGCTGATTTGGCGAGGTATTTAGAAGCATCCCAGCGCGTCGCAGACGAGATCGGTGACCAGCTCCGTGCCGCTCGTCCAGTCGTTGACATCGCCGCGCAGGAGCTTCGAGACGGGATGACCGGGCTCGTCGCTCTCCGAGCCGTCGGCGTTGATGCGCTTCACCATGACATCGAGCGAGCCGGCCGCCTCGGCGATGACGCGGATCGCGGAATGAACCGCCGGGACGCGGATCGCCTGCTCGACCGAAACGGAGATGCCGGAGGCGGTCGACTGCAGCGCGCCGAAGATCTCCAGGAGATCGTTGGCCGGGGCCGCAAGCGACTTCGATTCGGTCGGGGCCTTGCGGCGAGGGAAGGGCCAGAAGTTCATCCCCATCATATGCCGGCCTGCGATGCCGCCGCGCCAGCTGGCAAAACATGGCAAATCCTAGAAAACCCTTGCAAAGCCTTGCATCACCGATCGCGAAGCCAGGCGACGAGCTCGCTTCTCACCGCGAAATACCGCCCGCCGGGCCGGGTGATCGGCGCGCTGCAATCCGGGTCGTTCGCCCACCGGCGTGCCGTGTCGACAGAGACGCCGAGCACGCCCGCGATCGCCGGGAGGCCCCAGAGCTTGCGGTCGATCTCCATCAGCGCGTCGAAGCGCCATTGATCGAGGGGCGGAATGCTCGTCACCTGGTCACCTCATCCGGCAAAGGACGGGTCGGGAGCCAGGCGAGGCCCCCGACCCTGCGGCCCGCATGCTCGCAGGCCTGTCGACGCCACGCTTTTTTTACGAGCCGCGCCGTCTTCCGCGGAGGGAAAGGGATACCCTCCCGAAGCATGACGGGGTTTGCCCACTCACCGTCTGACGGGGTCGCTTCGCGGTTGCTGTCCGCCGCGGGCGCTGACCTGCCCGGCCGCTTCGAGGGGACCATCACCCCCAGGCGCGACCCGCCCTGTCTCGTGAGATCATGCTGAGAGGCCGAGAGCGGCCTGTGGGAAGTGTCCGCCACGTCCCCGACCGCCACCCCTGTGGTATATCTTCTAGTTGTGTTTCCCCTCGGTACACAGGGCAGGGCCGATCTGCCGCCCTGTGTGTTTCCCCTCGGTACACAGGGCGTTTCCCCTCGGTACACGGGATTCTGTTTTTCAGCCGGCCGGATCACGTGCGTTTCCCGTCGATCGCGACCACCCTCGGCGCCCTCTTCGGCCGCGTCGGCGTCTTGCCCTTGTGGACCGTGAAGTCATGTCCCGGCTGCCAGCGAAGATAATCCTTCGTGCCCTCGTAGGCGTCCCGGGTGCCGCATTCTGTAATGCGGTAATCTGTCGCCTTTCCTTTTCCCTCGGACCCGAGCGTGCCGAGGCGGGTGACAACGATGAAGCCCTTAGCCTGCAACTCGTGGAAGGCGGCAGAGCCGGTGCCCAGCTTTACTATGCCGATGGCGTCGCACGCATCACGAACAGAAAGATGAACCCGGCCGTTGTTCTCGCGCGGGTCGCGGGCGAGCTTGCCGCGGAGTTCGAGGTAGATGAGCCGTGCCTGCATCGAGAGCGCGGCCCAGGCCGCCGACTGCTTCACGCCGAGCGTCAACGGGATGAAAGGCCCGTCGACGAACTTACCCTTCTCGCGTTGCCGCCTCATTCGGAAACCTGCCCGGCGCGCTCCAGCGCCTCCCGGAGTTCGGGCAGCAACTCCAGCCGCAGGGCGATGCCCTGCTTACCGGGACGCATCTCGCCGTCGTCGGCCTCGAACCAGACCCGGATGTTCAGCAACTCGTGGCCGCGGAACTCGTCGACGCTGACGCGGACTTCCTCCCGGCTGTTCTTCCTGAAACTGGCGATGGGGCGGCTCATTTCGCAGCCCTCGGCAGTTCGATATGGTCGAAGAGCGCCAGCGCCGCCGCCCTGAAGGCGACGCAGAGCCGCGCGGCGTCCTGCCGGGTAGTGAAGAACCAGAAAGACCGCCAAGGCCGCTGTGCGTCGCCTCTCACGCGACGCTGCGCAATGAACTGGAGATTGTTGCGGCACCGGATGATGCGAACGCGGGAGCCGATCCGCACCGTTACCCGGCCGTAGTCGTCAGCCGTCTCGCTGCCAGCATCCCGGCTTTTGGCTTTCCCGAGCGCGGGCGCAGTGCTATCTTGCGCCCCGTGGAACCGACCAGTTTCATGTGCGATTTCAGCGCCGTTGCGGGGACCAGCCGCAACGGCGTTTTCTTTTGCCGGAGGCGAGTTTGCGGGGGTATCAGGTTCGCTTGGCGTTCCGGCTTTGTCCTGATACCTTTTTAGTGCCGATGCATTGATTTCATTGAGGAAGCGACTGGATTGCAAATCCGTGCACGCCGATTTGATTCCTACCGTCGCCCCCATTTATTTTCAAGCACTTGTGGACCGCCCTCGCCTGCACCTTTTACGGGTGCGTTTGCAGCCCTGTTCACATTGTATCAACGATCCTTCCGTCTGACCGACGCTGGCGCGCGAGGCCGATTCTCGGGCCAGGGAAAAGGCCGCGCCTCGCGCGGTCCGCTCAACAGGTCGCCGGACCGGAAAGGCGAGGCGCCGGTGGCGCCTTGCCCGATCCGGTCGCCCGGAGGCGCGCGCCGCAGGGCGAGGGAAGTGCAGCTTTTCCGCCGGTTGGGGATCGGGACGGAGCGGCCCTGGACGGTGCGCAAGGCGCGCCGGCCCCCGGCAGGGCCGGCGCGGCCCGATCGCCACGGGTCGATCGGGCTAGGCTTCCCCGGCCACGGGATGAGGGTCGACGGCCAAGGCCCCTGCGACTAGACCCTTTTCGCTTATGCCGGCCCGACCGGAGCTGCGTCGGTTTCGGTGATGCCCCGCGCGTGTGCCATGTCGGGCCGGTCAGATCGATCGGCCGTCGACATGCTTGGCCGGCAGGGCGCGCGGGTCGACGCCGTCGAGGCAGTTGACGTTGACCGCCACCATCGGCGTGCCGTCCGGCATCGCGCCATAGGCGAAGCTCTCGATGCCGCCATGTCCGGCAGAACAGGTGGCGGATCACCTTCCTGTTGAACAGGTATTCGGTGAGATTGTCCTCGCCCGAAAGCAGCCGGAAGCTGTCGCGCGGGGCGAAGGCGAGCACCGAGCCGAGCCGCTGGCAGCGCGAGCAGTTGCAGGAGACGAGGTTCGTAATGTCGACATCGACGTCATAGGCGACCGCGCCGCAGTGGCACGAGCCGTGATAGCTCTGAACGCTCATTCCGGATCCCCCCATTGGCCCATGGCGAGCGCCAGCTTGGCGGCCGCGCGGCGGGAATTGCAAGGCGCAGATGCCGGCCTTGCGGCGAGGAGCCCCCGATTCAGGGCCGCCGGTTCGCGACTCTGAGCATAATATTGCCATGTACCGGAAAATTATGCCGCTGTAATAGGCATACACTTATCAATGATGAAAAATTAGCTGACTCGCCTTGACCTTCCCCGGCGAGGCCCGCAGCGTTTCCGTCTGCCGGGGGGTGGAGAGACCCGGGATACGCCGTGCGGACCCGGCATTCAGTCATCACAACGGGGAATGACATGACCAGCAGCACCAGGAAGCTCATGATCGGGACGGCACTCGCGGGCGCGCTCGCCGGCCTGCCCGCCTTCGCGCAGGAGGAGCCGATCAAGGTCGGCATCCTGCATTCGCTCTCGGGCACGATGGCGATCTCGGAGACGACGCTCAAGGACGTCATGCTCATGCTGATCGAGGAGCAGAACGCCAAGGGTGGCGTGCTCGGCCGGCCGCTCGAGGCGGTGGTGGTCGACCCGGCCTCCGACTGGCCCCGCTTCGCGGAACTGGCGCGCGAGCTGATCGACGGGCAGGAGGTCGATGTGGTCTTCGGCTGCTGGACCTCCGTCAGCCGCAAGTCGGTGCTGCCGGTCTTCGAGGAGCTGAACTCGATCCTCTTCTATCCCGTGCAGTACGAGGGCCAGGAGAGCCAGCGCAACGTCTTCTACACCGGCGCCGCCCCGAACCAGCAGGCGATCCCGGCGGTCGACTACCTGATGGACGAGGAGGGCGTCGAGCGCTGGGTGCTCGCGGGCACCGACTACGTCTATCCGCGCACCACCAACCAGATCCTCGAGGCCTATCTGAAGGCCAAGGGCGTCGCGGCCGAGGACATCATGATCAACTACACGCCGTTCGGGCATTCCGACTGGCAGACGATCGTGAGCGACATCGCCGCCTTCGGCTCCACCGGCAAGAAGACGGCCGTGGTTTCCACCATCAACGGCGATGCCAACGTGCCGTTCTACAAGGAGCTCGGCAATCAGGGCATCTCGGCCGAGGACATCCCCGTCGTCGCCTTCTCGGTCGGCGAGGAGGAGCTCGCCGGCCTCGACACCGCGCCGCTGGTCGGCCACCTGGCCGCCTGGAACTACTTCATGAGCGTCGACACGCCGGAGAACGACGAGTTCATCACCGCCTGGCACGAGTTCATCGGCTCCGAGGACCGGGTGACGAACGACCCCATGGAGGCGCATTACATCGGCTTCAACATGTGGGTCGAGGCCGTCGAGGCGGCGGGAACCACCGATCCCGACGCGGTCATCGACGCCATGGTCGGCGTCGCGGTGCCGAACCTCACCGGCGGCATTTCCTCGATGGGCGCGAACCACCACATCACCAAGCCCGTGCTGGTGGGCGAGATCCGCGACGACGGCCAGTTCGACGTGGTCTGGGAGACGAGCGGGCTGGTGCTCGGGGACGAATGGTCCGACCACCTGCCCGAATCCGCCGACATGATCGCCGATTGGCGGGCACCGCTCGCCTGCGGCAACTTCAACGTCGCCACCGGACAATGCGGCGGCGTCACCAACTGATCCCGAAAACGTGCCGGGCGGGACCTCGCGTCCCGCCCAGCACCGGATGCGAGAGCCATGCGTCGTCTCCTGCCCCTCCTGACCCTGCTCTGCCTCGCCTTCGGGCCGCTCCCGGCGCTCTCCCAGTCGCTGGAGGCGCTGATCCGGCAGCTGCCCGAAGGCAGCTTTTCGGATCGCGCCGAAGTGGTCGCCGCCATCGCCGCGACCTTGGACGAGCGCGCGGTAGGCGTCCTCGAGGCGCTGGGCGAGGGTGACCTGCACCAGCGCAAGGCAGACGGCGCGATCCTGAAGGTCACCGGCCGTGGCTCGAAGGCCCGGGCCTTCGACCCGCTGACCGGCGAGGAGCTCGGGCCGGTCCCGGCCCGGTCCACCACTGCGATCAAGGTCAACAACGCCCTGCGGCGCGCGGTGCGTTCGGGGATCGCCACGCTGACCCTGATGCACCGCGATCCCACGCGCCGCCTGGCGGCGGCGAACGCCGCCTTCCAGTCCGCCGATCCCGACCAGCTCGAGGCGCTCGGGGCCGCGCTCGCGGCCGAGCAGGACGCCTCGGTGGCCGAGGCGATCGCGCAGGCCCAGGCCGCGGCGCTGCTGGCGAGCGACGCCGATCCGGCCCTGCGGGTCGAGGCGATCGAGACGGTCCGCGCGCGCGGCGGGCGCGACGCCCTGGCGGTCCTGACCCCGCTGCGGGCCTCCGAAGTGCCCTTGATCGCCGAGGCGGCGGCGGCGGCGGTAGCCGAGATCGAGCGCAGCCAGGCCATGTGGGCCCGGGCCCAGAACGTCTGGTTCGGCCTGTCGCTCGGCTCGGTGCTGCTGCTGGCCGCGGTCGGCTTGGGCATCACCTTCGGCGTGATGGGCGTCATCAACATGGCCCATGGCGAGCTGATCATGCTCGGGGCCTACACGACCTTCGTGACCCAGGAGCTGATCCGCGGCCACGCGCCGGGGCTCTTCGACTGGTCGCTCGCCATCGCCGCCCCGCTCGCCTTTCTGGTCGCCGGCGGCATCGGCGTGGCGATGGAGCGCGGCATCGTGCGCCACCTCTACGGCCGGCCGCTGGAAACGCTGCTCGCCACCTGGGGCGTCAGCCTGATCCTGCAGCAGACGGTGCGCTCGGTCTTCGGCCCGACCAACCGCGAGGTCGGCAATCCGAGCTGGATGTCGGGCGCCTTCCAGCTCGGCGAGATGACCGTCACGCTGAACCGGCTCACGATCATCCTCTTCGCGCTCGTGGTCTTCGCGGGGCTCTTGGTGCTGCTGCGGCGCACACCGTTCGGGCTGCGCATGCGCGCGGTGACGCAGAACCGGCCGATGGCGGCGGAGATGGGCATCCGGACCGGCTGGATCGACGCGATGACCTTCGGGCTCGGCGCCGGCGTCGCGGGCCTCGCCGGAGTGGCGCTGAGCCAGATCGACAACGTCTCGCCCAACCTCGGCCAGTCCTACATCATCGACAGCTTCCTCGTGGTGGTCTTCGGCGGCGCCGGGAACCTCTGGGGCACCTTTGCCGCCGCCTTCTCGCTGGGGATCGTCAACAAGTTCCTCGAGCCGGTCGCCGGCGCGGTGCTGGCCAAGATCCTGGTCCTGGTCTTCATCATCCTGTTCATCCAGAAGCGGCCGCGCGGGCTCTTCCCGCAGCGCGGCCGGGCGGTGGAGGCGTGACTGTGGTGCGCAAGGGGCTGATCGACCGGCGCACGGGACTTTTCCTGGTGGTGTTGTTCGCGGTCATTGTCCTCATCCCCCTGGGCAACCTCCTGTTGGCTCCGGGGACGGCAGGTCACGTGCCCGGCTACCTCCTGCCGCTTCTCGGCAAGTACCTCTGCTTCGCGCTGCTCGCGGTGTCGCTCGACCTGGTCTGGGGCTACGCCGGCATCCTCTCGCTCGGGCATGGCGCCTTCTTCGCGCTCGGTGGCTACGCCATGGGCATGCATCTGATGCGCGAGATCGGCGACCGCGGCGTCTACGCCAATCCGGTGCTTCCCGATTTCATGGTGTTCCTCAGCTACGAGAAGCTGCCCTGGTACTGGCACGGCTTCGACATGTTCTGGTTCGCCTGCCTGATGGTGCTCTTCGTCCCCGGCCTGCTCGCCTTCGTCTTCGGCTGGTTCGCCTTCCGCTCCCGCGTCACCGGCGTCTATCTCTCGATCATCACCCAGGCGCTGACCTACGCGCTGATGCTCGCCTTCTACCGCAACGAGATGGGGCTCGGCGGCAACAACGGCCTGACCGACTTCCGCGACGTGCTCGGCTTCAGCCTCTCGGACGACAGCACCCGCATCGCGCTCTTCGTGCTCTCCGGGCTGGCGCTGGCCTTCGGGATCATCCTCGGCCGGTTCATCACCGGCTCGAAATTCGGGATGGTGCTGGTGGGGGTGCGCGACGCCGAGAGCCGCACCCGCTTCCTCGGCTACCGCGTGGAGCACTACAAGCTCTTCGTCTTCACGGTCTCCGCGATGCTGGCCGGCCTCGCCGGCGCGCTCTACGTGCCGCAGGTCGGCATCATCAATCCCGGCGAGTTTTCGCCCGCCAATTCGATCGAGATCGTCATCTGGGTGGCGCTCGGCGGCCGCTGCACCCTCGTGGGCGCGGCCCTCGGCGCGCTGATCGTGGCGGCGGCCAAGAGCTGGCTCACGGCCAATTTCCCCGAGGCCTGGCTCTTCGTGCTCGGGGCCGCCTTCGTGCTGGTGACGATCTTCCTCCCCAGGGGGGTGATCGGCCTGCTCGACGGCCTGAAGCCGGGGGGCCGGCACCGGCACGCGCTGCCCCAGGCCGCCCCCGAGCCAGCGGAATAGCCGATGAACGAGACCCAGCTCTACCTCAACGACGTGCACAAGAGCTTTGACGGCTTCAAGGCCATCGACGGGCTTTCGCTGGCGATCGCCAGGGGAGAGCTGCGCGCCGTGGTCGGCCCGAACGGCGCGGGCAAGACCACGATGCTCGACATCGTCACCGGCAAGACCCGGCCGGACAGCGGACGCGTGGTCTGGGGCGCCGACACCGACCTGACCCGGCTCGACGAGGCCGATTGCGCGCGCCTCGGCATCGGCCGGAAGTTCCAGAAACCCACCGTCTTCGAGACGCTCAGCGTCGAGGACAACGTCATGCTGGCGCTCGCGGGCGACCGGGGGATCGTCGCAGGGCTGCGCCATCGCAGGACGGCGCGCCAATCGGCCAGGATCGGCGAGGTGCTCGACATCGTCGGGCTGGGCGCCGAGCGCGGCCGGCTGGCCGGCGCGCTCAGCCACGGCCAGAAGCAGTGGCTGGAGATCGGCATGCTGCTGGCGCAGGAGCCGCAGCTCCTCCTCGTCGACGAGCCGGCGGCGGGGATGACCGATCACGAGACGATGCGCACCGCCGAGCTGCTGCGCACGGTCGCGGGCGCGCATTCGGTGCTGGTCATCGAGCACGACATGGATTTCGTGCGCGCCCTCGACTGCAAGGTCACGGTCCTGAACCGGGGCTCGGTGCTGGCCGAAGGATCGCTCGACCATGTGTCGGCCAATCCGGAAGTCATCGAGGTCTATCTGGGGCGCTAGACATGCTGGATGTTGCGAAGCTCGATCTGCACTACGGCGCCGCGCAGGCGCTCTGGGACGTGTCGCTGGACGCCGAGGCCGGGCGAGTGACCTGCATCCTGGGGCGCAACGGCGTGGGCAAGACCTCGCTGATGCAGGCGATCTCCGGGCGGCAGGCCGCCAGCGGCGGACGCATCACCTGGGACGGGCAGGACATCACCCGCCTCAGCCCGGACGCGAGGGCCCGGCTCGGCATCGCGGTCGTGCCCCAGGGGCGCGAGATCTTCCCGCTGCTAACGGTGCGCGAGAACCTCGAGACCGGCTTCGCCGTGCTGCCGCGCGGCGAGCGGCGCATCCCCGACACGGTCTTCGAGCTCTTCCCGGTGCTCGGCGAGATGCTGGGGCGACGCGGCGGCGACCTCTCCGGCGGCCAGCAGCAACAGCTCGCCATCGCGCGGGCCATGGTGATGCGGCCGCGTCTCCTGCTGATGGACGAGCCCACGGAAGGCATCCAGCCCTCGATCATCAAGGATATCGGCAAGGCCATCCTCTACCTGCGCACGGGCTGGAACCTGGCGATCGTGCTCGTCGAGCAGTATCTCGACTTCGCCCGCGAGCTCGCCGACAGCTTCGTCGTCATGGACCGCGGCCGGATCGTGCTCACCGGCGGCGGCGCGGATCTGGCGAAGCCCGACGTAAGGCGCTGGCTGACGGTTTAGTACCAGCGGCCCCGCCCCCGACCGGTACCGCACCCCGCGGCCGCGTCTCGGGAAAAGGCTGCGCCCCGCGCGGCCCATGCCGCATGCCCACGAAGCTCCGGACCGGCAGAGGCGTCGCACCGGTGCGTCAGCCGCAGCGCGCGAGCATGGAGGCCAGGGGGGGATCGGACATCTCCGCCGTCCCGCTACCCGCGCAGTATCGCCTCCACCGCCCGCGCCCGCGCCGGCGGCAGCGCCTCGCGCGGCAGGCCGGGCGCGACGCGCGCCTCGAGGAAATATCCTGTCAGGGCCAGCGCCGCGGCGATCGCCTCGCGCGGCGGCGGCGCCTCCCAGCCGTCGCGCAGGAAGCCCGGCAGGGGAAGCAGCCGGTCGGCCCAGGGCGCGCCCGCCTCCCGGCTGACCGCCCGCCCGGACTTCGGCGAGACCCAGACCAGATCCTCGCGCACCCCGGTCGCGGCGCAGGTGCCGAGGTCGAGCCCGAAGCCGAGTTCGGCCAGCAGCGCCAGCTCCCAGGCGGCATAGCGCGCCGGCCAGTCCGGTGCCGTGCCCAGGCCCGCCAGGAGCTCGCGGCTGCGGGCGTAGAGTTCGGGATGCGGATCGCGCTCGGGCATGGCCGCGGTGATCAGCGCGGTCATCGCGCCCAGCGCCGCCAGCGCCGCGCGATCGCCCATCAGCACCGCCGCGCGGGTCGCCACGGGGTCGACGCGGAAGGCGCCGATATGCTCCTCGAGCCGCGCCGACCATTCCACCGCCAGAAGCGCGCCGGGCTGGAGCACCGGCGCCATTCGCCGCCCGGCGCCGCCGCGCACCACGCCCGCGTGCCGGCCATGGGCCGCGGTGAAGATCTCCACGATCGCCGCGGATTCGCCGTGCCGGCGGGAAGTCAGCAGGATGCCCTCGTCGCGCCAGTCCATGGGCGCGAGGCTAATCCGCCAGCCCCGGCTGGTCGAGAAGATGCCGCCCGGCGCGGTCCTCGACCTCGACGATCCAGAGATCGGGGTCGAAGCGCCGCTGGCGCGCGAGCGCTGCATCCACCTCCGCCTCGGCGCCCTCGGCCAGCGGCACCCAGACCCGCGCGCCGGAGGCGTCAAAGCTGCGGGTGAGCGCCTGCGCCCGCCCGTCGAGCGTGTTGAGCTTGACGAGCACCGCGCCGGCGGTCGCGTCGCCCCGGGAGGTGATGAAGGCGGGGATGTCGGCGAGGCGCAGGCGGACGAGATAGGCCTGGACCCAGAATTCCGCGGTCAGGCGCGGGGTCATCCCTCGCCGTCGCGGAAATCGAGCCCCATGGCCGCGAAGCGCTCGGCCTCGTCCATCCAGTTCGGCCGCACCTTCACCGTCAGGAAGAGATGCACCTCGCGCCCGAGGAAGGCCTTGATCTCCTCGCGCGCCGCCTGGCCGACGGCCTTGATCGTGGTGCCCTTGGGCCCCAGCGCGATGCCCTTGTGGCCGTCGCGGGCGACATAGACGATCTGGTCGATCCGGACCGAGCCGTCCTTGCGCTCCTCCCAGGCCTCCGTCTCGACGGTCAGCTGATAGGGCAGTTCCTGGTGCAGCCGGAGCGTCAGCTTTTCCCGCGTCATCTCGGCGGCGATCTGGCGCTGGGCCATGTCGGCAATCTGGTCCTCGGGGTAGAGCCAGGGTCCCTCCGGCACCTGCCCCGCCAGCCAGTCGCGCAGATCCTCGACGCCGTAGCCCTTCTCCGCCGAGATCATGAAGGTCGCCGCGAAGTCCCGCGCGGCATTCATCTCGGCACTCAGCGTCAGCAGCGCCTCCGCCCTGACCCGGTCGATCTTGTTGATGGCGAGCGCCACCGGGCGGCCCTTGGGCAGCTGCGCGTCGAGCGCCTCGAGGATCGCCCCGACGCCTTCGGTCCTGCCGCGATGCGCCTCGATCAGCAGCACCACCACATCGGCGTCACCCGCCCCCGCCCAGGCCGCCTTGACCATGGCGCGGTCGAGCCGGCGGCGCGGCCGGAAGAGGCCGGGCGTGTCGATGAAGACGAGCTGCGCCGCGCCCGCCGTGGCGATGCCGCGGATCCGCGCGCGCGTGGTCTGCACCTTGTGGGTGACGGCCGCGACCTTGGCGCCCACGAAGCGGTTCATCAGCGTCGACTTGCCCGCATTCGGCTCGCCGATCAGCGCCACGAGCCCGCAGCGGCTCGGCGCGCTCACGCCGCCGCCTCCAGCCGGGCGAGCAGCACCTCGGCCGCGGCCTGCTGCGCCGCGCGCTTCGAGGGGGCCTGGCCGCGGGCGGCGCGGCCGTCCTCGAGCCGCACCTCGACGAGAAAGACCGGCGCATGGTCCGGGCCGGTCCGCTCGAGATCGGCATAGACCGGCGGCTTCAGCCCGCGCGCCTGCGCCCATTCCTGCAGCGCGGTCTTGGCGTCGGGCGGCTGCGCGCGCACCGCGGCGATGCGCCCGCCCCAGTGCCGCAGGATCGCCCCGCGCGCCGCCTCGAGCCCGCCGTCGAGATAGACCGCCGCGATCACCGCCTCCATCGCATCGCCGAGGAGCGCCGTCTTGCGCCGCCCGCCGGTCAGCATCTCCGAGCGCCCCATGCGCAGCGCCGCGCCGAGCCCGATCTCCGCGGCGACCTCGGCGCAGGTCTCCTTGCGCACCAGCGCGTTCAGCCGCGGGGCGAGCTGGCCCTCATCGGCCTCCGCATCCTGGCCGATCAGCGCCTCGGCGATCACCAGCCCCAGCACCCGGTCGCCGAGGAACTCCAGCCGCTGGTTGTGCGGCCGCCCCGCCACGGAGGGATGCGTCAGCGCCTCCAGCAGCAGCTCGGGCCGCACGAAATCGTGGCCGAGGCGGGTCGCCGCCTCCGCCATGGCCTGGCCGAGCTTCAATCGATCCCCACGAAGAAGCGGTCCGGCCGCCAGGTCCAGAAGGCCAGCATGGAGCTGCCGGCCGAGGAGAAGATCACCCGGTCGGCCCGGCCGACGAGATTCTCGAAGGGCACGGTGCCCACGCCGCCGGCGCTGCGGGGGAAGCGGCTGTCCATCGAATTGTCGCGGTTGTCGCCCATGAAGAAATATTCGCCCTCGGGCACGGTGAAGACCGGCGTGGTGTCCCCGAAGCCCACGTCGATGTCGAGCACCGCATGCTGCCGGCCGCCGGGCATGGTCTCGATCGCTTCGGCCTTGATGCAATCCCCGCCGACCTCGACCGGGCGATTGGAGCAGCGCGGCAGGTTCTTCATCGGCCCCTGCGGCAGGTTCGGCTCGATGAACTCGCCCTCGGGCACCTGCGGCAATTCTTCGCCATTCACGTAGAGGATGCCGTTGATCATCTGCACCGTGTCGCCGGGCAGGCCGATCAGCCGCTTGATGTAGTCGGTGCCGTTGGTGGGATGCTTGAACACCACCACGTCGCCCCGCTCGGGCTGGCGGGCGAGCCAGCGGCCCTCGATGAAGGGGCACATGGAGAAGGGGCAGGAATGCTTCGAATAGCCGTAGGCCATCTTGTTGACGAAGAGGAAATCGCCGATCAGCAGCGTCGGCTTCATCGAGCCCGAGGGGATCCAGAAGGGCTGGAAGAAGAGGGTGCGGATCACGCCGGCGAGCAGCAGCGCATAGACGATCGTCTTGATCATCTCCGCGAAACCGCCCCTGGACTTGCTCTTGGTCGCCATTTCTACCGATCCTGCCGCGGCCCGCCGCCTTGTCGCGCCTGCCCCGGTTGCTGTCAAGGCGAGCGGCGGCGCGCCGCAGGGCTGTCGCATGTGGAGTTCACCCTTTCTTGTTCGACCGCCCCACAACAAGACGAGGGCAGCGCCAGGCCCGGGCGGGTGCGAAGCGCCCGCGTCGTGCCGGCGGCACGCCTTCGGCGTGACGGGGCGGGTCGGGCGCTGCCCGGCGGTGCCCGCCAGGCGGAATGGTTGCGCCAGGCGCGCCCGGAATTCGGGCGGACGCGGTCGCGTTGCCGGAAGCAACTGCCCTGCCCCGCGCGGCCTCACGTCTCCGGCAGCGCCTCGATCACCACCACGGCCATCGCCCAGGGGCGGTCGTCGGTCAGGGTGACATGCACCACCGCACGATGGCCCGCGGGGGTCATCGCCGCCAGCCGCTCGGCCGCCCAGCCCTCCAGCACCATCACCGGCTGGCCGGTCGCGAGGTTCACCACGCCCATGTCGCGCCAGCGGATCCCCATGCGCAGCCCGGTGCCCAGCGCCTTGGAACAGGCCTCCTTGGCGGCCCAGCGCTTCGCATAGGTCGCCGCCCGCTCGGCCCGCCGCTCCGCGGTCGCCTTCTCGCGCTCGGTGAACACCCGGTCGAGGAACCGCGTGCCGAAGCGGGCGATCGTGCCCTCGATGCGCTCGATATTGGCGAGGTCGGATCCGATGCCGAGGATCATGAAGAAGCTTCCGCCATGGCTGCGCCCCCTGACCCGAGAGGGCATAGCCGGGACGGGCGGCGACGGAAAGGCCCGAGCCTCAGGAACGCGCGAGGATCCCGGCCACCAGGCCCGGCAGGAGCCGGTCGAGGAGCAGGACCCGGCGGGCGAGGCCGGGCGCCACCAGCGGGCGGCCCTTCGCCACGCCCTCGAAGATCGCCTCCGCCATGGCCTCGGGCGGGATCTTGCCCCGGCCGCGGCCCTCGGTCATCGCGGTGTCCACAAGCGGTGGCACCGCCTCCATGACGCGGATCCCGAGCGGCGCCAGCTGGTGGCGCAGCGATGCGGTGAAGGAGGCGAGGCCCGCCTTGCCCGCCGAATAGACCGGTGCCGAGGGCTTGGGGTGGCGCGAGACCAGCGAGGTGACGTTGACGATCGTCGCGCCCGGCTGCCGCATCAGCGGCAGGAGCGCCCGCGCGAGCAGGATCGGCGCCGCGAGGTTCAGGGCGATCTCCACCGCCACGGTATCCGCTTCGCGCTCCGCCTCGGGCGCGGTCAGGTCGAGGGCGGCCTGCATCCCGGCATTGTTGATCAGCACCTCGACCGGCATTCCCCGCGCCCGCACCGCCGCGACCACCGCCGCCACCCCGTCCCGGCGCGCCAGATCCGCCGCGACCGCCCCCTCCCCGCCCGCCGGGGTCCGGGCGACGGCGAGCACCGGATGGCCCGCTTCCTCGAACCGTCGCGCCAGCGCGCGCCCGATGCCGCGGCTCGCGCCCTTGATCACCACCAGTCCCCTGTCCTGCGCCATCTCCGGCCTCCGTGCTTGCGATCTGCGAGGTCAATGCCCGAAAGGCGGCGATGGCGATTGAAGGATCGCGCCAATCCGCCATGGTGAGGGCGGGAAAGGCGCGCATGGACGGTTTCACGAGCACCGGCCTCGTCAGCCTGCTGGTGCGGGCGCTGGAGGAGGTCGACCCCGACCTGCTCCGCGGCGCGGGCCGGCCGGATCCGATGGATCAGGCAATCGTGCCGGAGGCGGCGAAGCTTGACCTCGTGGCGCGGGTCATGGCGCGCCACGGGCCGGGCCTCCTGCTCGCGGTCGGCCAGTATCTCCGGGCCGCCGACGAAACCCCGGCCCTGACGGTCCTGCTGCATTCGGCGGATCCGGATGTGCTGGCCGGGAAATGGATGCGGCTCGAGCGCTATCACCATGCGTCCCACCGAACCCGGATCGCACCGGTTGCACCGGCCGGCTGGGACTGCCGCCGCTCCGGCGGCGAGGTGCCGCCGTCCCTCGGCGCGAACTGCCTGATCGCCGGGCTGCTGCTCGGGCTCGCCGGGGCGGTCGGGCTTCAAGACGCGCGGCTGGAAGTGGGCACGCAGGTCCTGCGGCCGGCGGATCTGCGCGGGGTGATCCTGCCGTCCGGCGAGACCCTGCGCCGCTTCCGCGTCCGCTGGTCGCCGGAGCGGGTGGCGGAGGAACCGGCCCGGGGCGAAGGAGTAGAGGCCGCGGGGGGCGCGCTTTCGGACCGACTCGCCGATCTCCTCGCCGGCGACATCGGGCGCAGTTGGCGGCTCGGCGATGCCGCGGCGCGCCTGGCGCTCTCCGGGCGATCGCTGCAGCGGCGCCTGAATGCCGAGGGGCGCAGCTTCTCGAGCGTCCTGCGCCGCGCGCGTATGCGCCGCGCGACCGAGCTCCTGACCGGCGTCGATACCGGCCTCGCGGAGATCGGCTATTGCTGCGGCTACGCCGACCAGGCGCATTTCCAGCGCGACTTCCGGCGCGCCACGAACCTGACCCCCGGAGCCTTCCGGCAGATCGCACACGGCAACCGGCAGTTGCATTCTGGCGCCAGTTTCGGCAGAACCCGGTGACCCATCCTGGGCCCGCATTGGACGAAGACCCCTTTGGAGGCAAGAATGATCACGGAACTCGAGCACCGCATCCGCGAACGCGCCCACATGATCTGGGAGCGCGAGGGGCGCCCCGCCGACCGCGCCGAGGCGCATTGGATGACGGCAAGCGCGGAGATCGCCGCCGAGGCGGCACCGGCCGCCAAGCCGAAGCCGCGGCGCAAGGTCGCCGCCGCCAAGACCGAAGCCGCGCCGAGCGTCGCCGCCGAGGCCCCGAAACGGCGCCGGGCGAAGCCGAAGGCGGCGAAGGCCGACTGAGCGACCGGCCCTTCGGCACGGGCGCCGGTCCCGCGACCGGCGCCCGCCGGAAGGAATTGTCAGGCGGGCACTTCGGCGCGCGCCGCATCCATCAGTGCGCGCATGCGCCGGATCGCGGCCTCCAGGCCGACGAAGATCGCCTCGCCCACGAGAAAATGCCCGATGTTGAGTTCGCGCACCTGGGGCAGCGCCGCAACCGGGGCGACGTTGTCGTAGGTGAGCCCGTGGCCGGCATGCACCTCGAGCCCCAGTTCCTCGGCGAAGGCGGCCATGGCGCGAAGCCGCTCCATCTCGGCGTCGCGCGCCGCCAGGTCGCCCGCGAGGCCGGCATCGCAATAGGCGCCGGTATGGAGTTCGATCACCGGCGCGCCGATGCGATGCGCCGCCTCGACCTGCCGGGGCTCGGCGGCGATGAAGATCGAGACGCGGCAGCCCGCCTCGCGCAGGGGGGCGATGAAATGCGCCAGCCGGTTCTCCTCGCGCGCCACCTCCAGCCCGCCCTCGGTGGTGCGCTCCTCGCGCCGCTCCGGCACGAGGCAGACCGCATGCGGTCGGTGGCGCAGCGCGATCGCCTGCATCTCAGGGGTCGCGGCCATCTCGAGGTTGAGCGGCAGCGTGATCGCCGCCATCAGCGCGTCGATGTCGGCGTCGGTGATGTGGCGGCGATCCTCGCGCAGATGCGCGGTGATGCCGTCCGCACCCGCCGCCTCGGCCAGCCGCGCGGCGCGTACCGGGTCGGGAAAGGGAGCGCCGCGGGCGTTGCGCACGGTGGCCACATGGTCGATGTTTACCCCGAGCCGCAGCGCTCCGGCCGGATTCCCTCGTGTCATTTCAGTCCCTTGCCTCCCGCGGCCTTGCTGTCGTTGCGAGTATAGAGCGGCGGGGCGTGGACGCCAGCCTCCGGTTTGCGGCGCATCAGCCGCGCCTTAGCCTTGTCGAGCAGCCGGGCGCGGCGGCCCGCCTGATAGGCCGCCACCAGCGGCCGCACCAGATAGTAGCTCGCGATCGCCGCCACCAGGCCGGGCAGCAGGCCGCCGACGAAATAGGGCCAGATCACGTCCTGCAGGAGCAGCGTGAGCTTGTGCCAGTCGGCATGCCCGGCGCCGAAGAGGTTGAGCACGCTCTCCCAGAGGCCGATGAAGAACTGCTTGAATCCCTCGGCGATGCGCCGGAAGTCCCGCCCCGAGGCGCCGTAGCCGAGGATCCGCCGCCCCAGCCCGAGCGAGATCGAGGCGATGAAGGGAAAGGTCAGCGGATTGCCCGCGGCGGTGCCGATCAGCGCGGCCAGCGCGTTGCCGCGGATCAGCCGCGCCATCGCCGCCGCCAGGATGAAATGCAGGCCGAAGAACGGCGTGAAGGACATGAAGACGCCGCAGGAGAAGCCCAGCGAGATGCGGTGCGGCGTGTCGGGCAGCCGCCGCATGCGATGGGCGAGATATTCGATCCCGCGCCGCCAGCCGCGCCGCGGGAACAGGAACCCGCGGAGCCGGGTCGGGAAGGGGAGCTTGTCGCGTCTCTTGAATACCATCTGCCCGGATCGACTCGCCACCTCCGGGCGCGCGAAACCTCAATCCCCGCGGTGGGCCGCTCCGCCCCGGGCCGCCGCCGCGGTCCTCCGGAAGCGTCGGACCTGCGCCACGTCCGAATCGGCATCGATCGCCGTCAGGACATGGGTGAGGTGTTCCATATCCCGCACCTCGATTTCAACGATCATGCGGTAAAAGTCTGGTTTACGATCGGTGAAATCGATGTCGGTGATGTTGGCATGCTGCTCGCCGATCAGCGTGCAGATCCGCCCCAGCACGCCGGCATCGTTGGCGAGCGCGATCTCGATCGCCACCGCATGATCGGGACGCGAGTGACCCTCCGCCCAACGCAGGTCGATCCAGCGGTCCGGCTCCTCCTCGAAAGCGACCAGTTCCTCGCAGTCGATGGCATGGATCATCACCCCCTTGCCGCGCACGGCGATGCCGACGATGCGCTCGCCGGGGATGGGGTTGCAGCAGGGCGCGGGGCGCGCCTCCTGCCCGGAGCCGAGGCCGATGACCACCGGGGCGGTGCCGTCGCCGGCGGCGGGCAGCGGCTCGCGCTGCAACTCGGGATAGAGCGTCGCGACGAGATCCTTGCCGGTCATCTCCGCTGCGCCGAGCCGGGCGAGCACGTCGTCGCCCTCCTCGAGTCCCAGCCGCTTGGCCGCCGCCTCGAGCGCCTTGTCGGAGGCCCGCTTGCCGACCCGCTCGAGCGCCACCCGGGCGATCTCGCGCCCCAGCCGCACCTGGGTCGCGCGCTGCTCGCCGCGCAGGGAGCGCCGGATCGCCGATTTCGCCCGCCCGGTGATCACCATGTCCTCCCAGGAGGGCTGCGGGCGCTGGCCCTCGGCGCGGATGATGGTGACCGACTGGCCGTTCCTGAGCTTGGTCCAGAGCGGCACGCGGTTGCCGTCGACCTTGGCGCCCACGCAGCTGTCGCCGATGCGGGTGTGGATGGCGTAGGCAAAGTCGATCGGCGTCGCGCCGCGCGGCAGCTTCACCACCTCGCCCTTGGGCGTGAAGCAGAAGACCTGGTCCTGGAACATCTCAAGCTTGACGTGCTCGAGGAAATCCTCCGAATCCTCCGCCCCGTCGAAGCGCTCGGTCAGCGAGCGCAGCCAGCGGAAGGGATCGACGGCGAAGGGGTTCTCGAAGCGCTCCCCGTCGCGGTAGGACCAATGCGCCGCCACCCCGCTTTCGGCGACCGCATGCATCTCGAGCGTGCGGATCTGCACCTCGACCCGCTTGCCGTCGCGCCCCGAGACCGTGGTGTGGATCGAGCGGTAGCCGTTCGACTTCGGCTGGCTGATGTAATCCTTGAAGCGCCCCGGCACCGCGCGCCAGCGCTGGTGCACCGCGCCGAGCGCCATGTAGCATTCCTCCACCGAGCGGGTGACGATGCGGAAGCCGTAGATGTCGGAGAGGCGCGAGAACCCCTCCTTCTTCTCCTCCATCTTGCGCCAGATGGAATAGGGCTTCTTCTCGCGACCGAGCACCTCGGCGGTCACACCGGCCCCGGCGAGCACGGTGCGGATGTCCTCGGTGATCTTGGGGATCACGTCGCCGGATTCGTTCCGGAGCGTCAGGAAGCGCCGGATGATCGAATTGCGCGCCTCGGGGTTGAGGATGCGGAAGGAGATGTCCTCGAGCTCGTCGCGCATCCACTGCATGCCCATGCGGCCGGCGAGCGGCGCGAAGATGTCCATGGTCTCGCGCGCCTTGCGCACCTGCTTCTCCGGGGGCAGGTGGCGGATGGTGCGCATGTTGTGCAGCCGGTCGGCGAGCTTGACCAGCAGCACGCGCAGGTCCTTCGACATCGCCATCAGGAGCTTGCGGAAATTCTCCGCCTGGGCATTGCCGACCTGGGAGAGTTCGAGATTGGTGAGCTTGGTCACCCCGTCGACCAGCTGCGCCACCTCGTCCCCGAAGCGCAGCGCGATCTCGTTGTAGGTCGAGCCGGTGTCCTCGATCGTGTCGTGCAGCAGGGCGGTGATGATGGTGTTGTCGTCGAGCCGCTGCTCGGCGAGCAGCATCGCCACCGCGACGGGATGGGTGAAATAGGGCTCGCCGGAAGTGCGGAACTGGCCCTCGTGCATCCGTCGCCCGTAGTCGTAGGCGGCCTCGATCACCCCCACCGCGCAGCGGGGGTTGTAGGAGCGCATCAGCGAGGTCACAGCCTCGACCGGAATCAGCCCGTCAGCGCCCGTGCGGACGGGCGTGGCATCGCTCGCGGTCAGGGGGGCTGGGATGGATCTCAGTTCTCGCCCTGAGCCTCCATCAGCGCCCGCAGCAGCCGCTCTTCGGACATGTCGTCCTCGGCGGGCGCGTCATTGGCGACGAGGAGGGTCATGACGTCCTCCTCGGGCTCGTCCACTTCGATCTGCCGCTGGAAGCTCTCGATCGCGCTCTCGCGCAGCTGGTCGGCGGTCAGGGTCTCGTCGGCGATCTCGCGCAGCGCCACCACCGGGTTCTTGTCGTTGTCCCGCGAGACGGTCAGCGGCGCCCCGGAGGCCAGCGAGCGCGCGCGATGGGCCGCGAGCATGACGAGCTCGAAACGATTCGGTACCTTGTCGACGCAGTCTTCGACGGTTACGCGGGCCATGGCGGACCTCCAGATCCCGTGGTTCAGGAAAGTGCAGCACTTAGCGGTCGGCAAGGCCGAACGCAAGCCCCCGACGGCGAAGCCGGACCGGACACCCCCCAGATCACGTGCTGCCAAGTCTAGCACAGACCGAGGCGCTTCGCACAAGCCCCGTGCTTGGCCGGTGAATGGATCGCGCATCGCCCCGGCGATACCCGCCCGCCGCGCAACACGATCGGGAGGGCCCTCCCCTCAAAGGACCCTCCCGACCGGTTCGTGCGGGCTAGACCCCAAGTGCGGGGCCCGGGCAATCCGACGCGGAACCGCGAACGCACCCCACTGCCGTCGGGCGCCGCTTCTGCCGGATGTCCTGGGACCCCCGCGACCCGCACGATGCCACGGGTCCGAAGACCCGGGTGCAAACCTGTGCAATCGACATGGAGGGCGATGGTGATTGAGGGACGCTTCTGCCTCGGCCATCGATGCGTCCCTTATGCCAGAAATCTCGCCGCAATCAAGCGGCGAGTTCCGACAATTCGATGCAAATCCAGACGGTTAGGGAATCCGCCGGTCGCAGCCTCAGTAGCGGTAGTGCTCCGGCTTGAAGGGCCCATCGGCCGAGACGCCGATGTAGTCGGCCTGCTCGGGGCGGAGCTCGGTCAGCTTCACGCCGATCTTGGCCAGATGCAGCCGGGCGACCTTCTCGTCGAGATGCTTGGGCAGCACATAGACCTTGTTCTCGTATTGCTCGCCCTTCGACCAGAGCTCGATCTGCGCCAGCACCTGGTTGGTGAAGGAGGCCGACATCACGAAGGACGGGTGGCCCGTGGCGTTGCCGAGGTTCAGGAGCCGCCCCTGGCTGAGCAGGATCAGGCGTTTGCCGTCGGGAAACCCGATCATGTCGACCTGGTCCTTGACGTTGGTCCAGGTCATGTTGCGCAGCGCCGCGATCTGGATCTCGTTGTCGAAATGGCCGATGTTGCCGACGATGGCCATGTCCTTCATCGCCCGCATGTGATCGAGGCGGATGACGTCCCGGTTGCCGGTCGCGGTGATGAAGATGTCGGCCTTGTCGGCCACGTCCTCGATGGTCACCACCTCGAAGCCGTCCATGGCCGCCTGCAGCGCGCAGATCGGATCGACCTCCGTCACCATCACCCGCGCGCCCGCACCGCGCAGGCTCGCCGCCGATCCCTTGCCGACGTCGCCGTAGCCGAGCACCAGCGCGGTCTTGCCCGCCATCATCGTGTCCGTGGCCCGCCGGATCCCGTCCACGAGGCTCTCGCGGCAGCCGTATTTGTTGTCGAACTTGGACTTGGTGACGCTGTCGTTGACGTTGATCGCCGGGAAGGGCAGCCGGCCCTTCTCCATCAGCTGGTAGAGGCGGTGCACGCCCGTGGTGGTCTCCTCGGAGACGCCGCGGATCGCGTGGCGCTGCTTCACGAACCAGCCGGGCGAGGCCTTCAGGCGCTTCTTGATCTGGGCGAAGAAATACTCCGCCTCCTCGCTGTCGGGATTCTCGATGAGATCGGTCTCGCCCTCCTCGACCCGCGCGCCGGTCAGGATGTACATGGTCGCGTCGCCGCCGTCGTCGAGGATCATGTTGGCCCCGCCCTCGAAGCCGAAGATCCGGTCGGTATAGGTCCAGTAATCCTCGAGCGTCTCGCCCTTCACCGCGAAGACCGGGACCCCGGAGGCAGCGATGGCCGCGGCGGCATGGTCCTGGGTGGAGAAGATGTTGCACGAGGCCCAGCGCACCTCGGCGCCGAGACGGGTCAGCGTCTCGATCAGCACCGCGGTCTGGATCGTCATGTGCAGCGAGCCCGCGATCTTCGCGCCCTTCAGCGGCTTCGATTCGCCGAACTCGGCGCGCAGCGCCATCAGGCCGGGCATCTCCGTCTCGGCGATGTCCAGCTCCTTGCGGCCGAAATCGGCGAGGCCGATATCCTTGACGACGTATTGCTTGCTCATGCGGGCGACTCCGGAGAACGGAAGAACTGATGTCGCGCGCCACCTAGCAGGCACCCCGCCCCTCGACAACAGGCCGGCGCAAAGTAAGCTGGCGCCCGCGGAAGGGAACGGGGGGCGGCGCGGGATGGCGATCGGGATCGCGAGCAACCTCCCCAGGCGGGCGGAGAAGGCCGTCGCCTTCGCCTGCGACGGCAATTACCTGAAATACGCGCTCTTCGCCGCGACGCAGCTCGCCGCCCTCGCCCCGGACCGGGATTTCGACATCTGCATCTGCTCGACCGAAGCGCTGGCGCCGCCGGCCGGCGCCCTTGAAGGCCTGCGCTTCTGCCAGGTCCGGATCGACGCGAGCTTCGCCGGCCTCAACCTCGACCGGCGGCGCACCGAGGCGACCTATCTGCGCCTGGCGCTTCCCGAGGCCTTCGCGGCGGAATACCGGCGGCTCCTCTATCTGGATTCGGACGTCTTCCTGCAGGGCGGCGACTTCTCCGCGCTGCTCGATCTCGACCTCGGCCCCCATGCGATCGCCGCAGTGCGCGACAACAGCCAGTGGCGGACACCGGGGCGGCGCATCGATTCCTTTGCGAAGATGGGGCTGCCGGCGACACCCTATTTCAATGCCGGCGTGCTCCTGATCGACGTGGCGGCCTACAATTCCCGGGCGATCCGCGACAACGCCTTCGCCTTCGCGCGCGCCCATCCCGGCAAGCTCATCCACATGGACCAGGACATGCTGAACGGCGCCGTCATGGGCGCCTGGGCCGAGCTGAGCCCGGTCTGGAACTGGCAATACACCTGGGCGTCGCGGCTCTTCGAGGCGATGGTCGGCGCCAATGTGGTGCATTTCATCGGCCGCAAGAAGCCGTGGAACCACATCGAGGGCGAGCTGCCGCTGCGGTTCCGCCACACCTACCGCGACTTCCTCGCGGCGCATTTCCCCGATGCCGCGCCGCTCGACGACGACGGGGTGCCGCCGCAGCGCAACCGCGCCTTCCTTCGCAAGTCGCTCGGCAAGCACCTGCTGGCCGCCGGCAAGATGTGCGACTATCTCGACCGCTTCCCGGAGGAGCTGACGGTGATCCGCTGAGGCCGGCGGCTCAGCTGTCGACGCCGGCCGCCGCGAGCCGGGGCGGATAGTCCAGCCAGTTCGACCCGGAAGCGGCGATGCAGGCCAGCCCGTCGGCGCGGGTGAAGAGCAGCGTCCAGGTTCCGGTGCTCTGCGAGATCCAGACCTCGACGAGGCGGCTCGGATCCTGCAGGCCGCTGCCGCGATGCTGCTCGCCGTATTTCTCGGCGAGGCGCTCGACGATCCGGTCGCGGCTCCCGCAGGCGGTCTGCGCCTGGAGAGGGGGCGGCGCGGCGGTCAGTCCCAGGAGGGTGGCGGCGATCAGCAGATGTCTGGCCATGGCGTGTCTCCTGCTATCGGGGCGCGCGGCCCCGGGGCCCGTCGCGGAGACGCCTCCGACTTGCCGGCGGCGTCCGATGCTGTAGAACGCGGGCCATCGCATCCGTCTCCGACCGAGCATGACCCGAGCCCTTCCTTGGCCTGCACTTCGCGGCAAATTCCGCCGCCCCCATCGTCTCGCATGGCGGCGTCATCGGGCTGTGATCGCCGTCACACCGCGGCGTCAGCGGGGCGTGACTTGAGCCGGCCCGCCCGCGCCTGGCAGCGCATGCTCTCAGGGCGGCGCCTCGACCTGATCGATCCCTCGCCGCTCGACATCGAGATCGAGGACATCGCCCACGGGCTCGCCTTCGTGGCGCGCTGGAACGGCCAGACCACCGGCGAATATCCCTATTCGGTGGCCGAGCATTCGCTGCTCGTCGAGGCGGTCTTCGCGGCCCTCGCGCCGCGGTCGGAGCCGCGCTGGCGGCTGGCCGCACTCCTGCACGACGCGCCGGAATACGTGATCGGCGACATGATCTCGCCGGTGAAGGCGGCGGTGGGGCCGGACTACGCCGCGCTCGACGCCCGCCTCGCGGCGGCGGTGCACCTGCGCTTCGGCCTGCCGGCGGAGTTGCCCCGGAGCGTCAAGATGCAGATCAAGCGGGCCGACCGCATCTCGGCCTGGCTCGAGGCGACCCGGATCGCCGGCTTCTCCGAGGCCGAGGCGGACCGGTTCTTCGGCAAGCCGAAGATCACCGATCCGGTGACCACCCGCCTGCACCTGCGCCCGCCCTCCGAGGTCAAGGCCGCCTTCCTCGCCCGCCACGCCACGCTGATGCGCGCCCTCGCGCCCGCCTGAGGCGGCGGGGATTTGGCTTGACGCATCGCGAGTGCTACACCACGTAACGCAGCGACCGGCCCCGGCTTTCGGGGACGCAGGAAGATGGATTGGCCATGGAACTGAACCTCGCGCCGAAGCCGGCGGCGGATGTGATCAAGGACGGCACCGAGGCGACCTTCATGGCCGACGTGATCGAGGCCTCGCGGGAGGTACCCGTCATCGTCGATTTCTGGGCGCCCTGGTGCGGCCCCTGCAAGACGCTCGGCCCCGCGCTCGAGGCAGCGGTGACCGCGGCCAAGGGCAAGGTGCGGCTGGTCAAGATCGACGTCGACCAGAACCAGATGATCGCCGCGCAGCTCCGGGTGCAGTCGATCCCGGCGGTCTTCGGCTTCGTGAACGGCCAGCCGGTGGACGGCTTCATGGGCGCGCAGCCGGCCTCGCAGATCAAGGCCTTCGTCGAGCGGCTGATCGCCCAGGGCGGCGGCAACGACGGGCTCGAGGCAGCGCTGGAGGCGGCGGAGGCGATGCTCGAGGAGGGCGCGGTCGCCGATGCCGCGCAGACCTTCGCGGCGATCCTCGCCGAGGAGGCGGGCAATCCGGCAGCGCTCTCGGGGCTGTCGCGGTCGCATCTCGCCCTCGGCGACATCGAGAAGGCGAAGGCGATCCTCGATCTCGTGCCCGCCGAGAAGGCCGGCGATTCGGCGATCCTGGCGGCGCGGGCGCAGATCGAGCTCGCCGAGGCCACCGCCGATGCCGGCGACGTGGGCGAATTCGCCGCGGCGGTGGAGCGCGACCCGGGCGACCATCAGGCGCGCTTCGATCTCGCGATGGCGCTGGTCGCCAAGGGCGACCAGCAGGGGGCGATCGACGCCCTGCTCGAGCTCTTCCGCCGCGACCGGGAGTGGAACGACGGCGCGGCGCGCGCCCAGCTCTTCAAGCTCTTCGACAGCCTCGGGCCGAAATCGGAGCTGGCGGCGAAGGGGCGGCGGCGCCTCTCGTCGATGATCTTCGCCTGAACCGCCCGCAGGCGCCGGGAGGGCGCATGGCCAAGAAGTTCAGCCTCGCCGACCTTCCGGAGACGATTCCCGTCTTCCCGCTGCCCGGCGCGCTGCTGCTGCCCCGGGCGCGGCTGCCGCTGAACATCTTCGAGCCGCGCTATCTCGCGATGCTCGAGGACGCGCTCAAGACCCAGCACCGGCTGATCGGGATGATCCAGCCCATCGTCATGCCTGAGGGCAGGGCGAGCGGCCGGCTGCACCGGATCGGCTGCGCCGGCCGGCTGACCGCCTTCCAGGAGACCGAGGACGGACGCTACCTGATCACGCTGTCGGGCATCAGCCGCTTCCGGGTGATGGCGATGCAGGAGGGCTTCACGCCCTATCTGCGCGCCGACGTGGACTGGTCGAGCTTCGACCGCGACCTCGGCCGGGCCGAGATCGACGAGGATTTCGACCGGGCGGAATTCCTCGCGGTGCTGGCGCGGTATTTCGCCACGGCGCAGCTCTCCTCGGACTGGGACAGCCTGAAGGAGGCCGACGAGGAGCTGCTGGTCAATTCGCTCTCGATCCTCTGCCCCTTCGATCCGGAGGAGAAACAGGCGCTGCTGGAGGCGCCGACCCTGACCAACCGCCGCGAGACGCTGGTCACGCTGATGGAATTCGCGCTTCGCGGCGGCGGCGAGGAAGGCACGCTGCAGTGACCGACGACGCGGCCGGGGAGCCGGACGAGACCGCGGAGCGCCCGGTGGTCGACCGCCGGCTGCTCGAGATCCTCGTCTGCCCGGTGACGCGGGGACCGCTCGTCTACGATGCCGCGAGGCGGGAGCTGGTCTCCAAGGGCGCGGGCCTCGCCTTCCAGATCCACGACGGGATCCCGGTGATGCTGATCGACGAGGCGCGCAAGCTCGACCCCTGACTCACTCCGAATGACTGCTGCGGAATGGTGAACGTTCCCAATGGCGGCGCGGCCCTCTCCCCGCGAACTTGGCAAGTGACAGGTCCGCACGCGCCTGCCGGCCCCGGCTGTTGAAAATCTGGTCGGCTGGGGACGGCAGACGCGCCAGAATTCCCCAGCCCGATCGACCCGTAGCCATCGGGCCGCGCTGGCCTTCCCGGGGGCCGGCGCGGCCCGATCCTCAACCGACGCTGAAGCTGCACCTCCCTCGCCCTGCGGCCCGCGCCTCTGGGCGACGGACCGGGCAAGGCGCCACCGGCGCCTCGCCTTTACGGTCCGGGGAAATACTCTCCGGGCCGCGCGGGGCGCGGCCTTTTCCCCGTCCCGAGGCTCAGGCTTGTGGTCAGGCGGAAGGACCGCTCGTATCATAAGGGATCCGGTTGAATGGACCGGACACCGGCCGATCCGAAATCGGAATGGCGTGGCGGGCCGGATTGCGCCGACAAGGAGGGTTCATCCAACTCGATTCTTGAAATACCATTCAATAACAATATGATAGACCATGTCCCGCTGCGGGACACCAGCCCGGCAGGCCGAAACGATCGGGCGGAATGCGTCTCAGGCGCGGGCGACTCTCCAGCCAGCGGTGTCGACCGCCCCGCCGGACGGCGGCGTGGAGGCTCAGGATGCCAGCGCGGCGTGCAGCGAATTCGACCCCGACGACAGGATCCGGGCCGCGACGACGCTGCCGATCCGATCGGCCCCGGCCTCGAGATGCACGGCGTTGAGATATGGCGAGCGGCCGGCGACCTGTCCCGGCAAGCGGCCGGGCCGCTCCAGCAGCACCGGCAGGAGCTTTCCGACCAGGCTGTTCTGGAAGTCCTGCTGCTGGGCGGTCAGCAGCGCCTGCAGCCGCGCCAGCCGCTCCGCCTTGACCTCGGCATCGACCTCGGGCCGGCCGGCGGCCGGCGTGCCGGGGCGCGCGGAATAGGCGAAGGAATAGGCATGCGCATAGCCGACCTCGGCCACCAGATCGAGCGTCGCCTGGAAATCCGCCTCGGTCTCGCCGGGGAAGCCCACGATGAAATCGCCCGACATGGCGATATCGGGCCGCGCCTCGCGGATCCGCCCGATCAGGTCGAGATAGGCCGCGGCGGTGTGACGGCGGTTCATTGCCCGGAGCACCCGGTCGCTGCCCGATTGCACCGGCAGGTGCAGATAGGGCATGAGCTTTGGCTCGCAGCCATGGGCGGCGATCAGATCCGCGCCCATGTCGTTGGGATGCGAGGTGGTGTAGCGGATACGCTCCAGCCCGTCGATCCGCGCCAGCCGGGCGATCAGCCCGGCCAACGTCTCGCCGGCGGGATCGGCATAGGCGTTCACGTTCTGCCCGAGCAGCGTGATCTCCGCGGCGCCGCGGGCGACCAGCGAACGCGCCTCGTCGACCACCCGCTCCGCCGGCCGCGAGACCTCCGCGCCGCGCGTATAGGGCACCACGCAGAAGGCGCAGAACTTGTCGCAGCCCTCCTGGACCGTGAGGAACGCCGAAACCGCGCTCCGCCGCCCCTCCCGCGGGAGGTGCTCGAACTTGTCCTCGGGGGGGAAATCCGTCTCGACCGGGCGCGCGCCCGCCGCCACTGCCTCGAGCATCGCCGGCAGCCGGTGATAGGCCTGCGGCCCCACCACCAGGTCGACGACCGGGGCGCGCTCGAGGATCTCCGCGCCTTCCGCCTGGGCGACGCATCCCGCCACGCCGATGCGCAGCCCGGGCCGCTGCGCCTTCAGCGCCCGCAGCCGGCCCAGTTCGGAATAGACCTTCTCGGCCGCCTTCTCGCGGATGTGGCAGGTGTTGAGCAGGATGAGATCCGCGCCCTCGGCCGATCCGGTCGCGGCATAGCCCTCCGCGGCCAGCGCCGATTCCATGCGCTGGCTGTCATAGACATTCATCTGACAGCCGTAGGTCTTCACGAAGACCTTGGGTTGTGCCATCGATTCGATCCGGTTCCGTCGCCGACAGGCAGAAGCGCGCGGACACTCGCCCGCACGCGACGGATTACCGGCGCGCGCCCGAAGGCGCAAGCGTGGCGCCTACCGCTTGGAGGTCTTGCTGCCCGGCTTGCGCCCGAGACCGATCTTCTTGGCCAGTTCCTGGCGCTTCAGCGCGTAGTTCGGCGCGACCATCGGGTAATCGGGCTTGAGGCCCCATTTCGCCCGGTAATCCTCCGGCGTCATGCCGTAGGCGGTCATCAGATGCCGCTTGAGCATCTTGAGCTTCTTGCCGTCCTCGAGACAGACGATGTAGTCGTCCGTGATCGATTTCTTGACCGGAACGGCCGGAGACAGTTCGACCGAGGCCGCATCCTCGCCGCTCGCCAGATCGCTCAGCTTGGAAAAGACCGACTGGATGAGATCGGGCATGTCGCTCTGCACGACGCTGTTGTTGGCCACATGCGACGATACGATCTCCGCCGTCAGCGCCAGCAATTCCCCGCGGCTTATCGTCTGATCTTCAGTCATTGCACCCCTTTCCGGCAAGTGCTGCACGCACTATGGCCGGCCTTTCTTCCTATGGCAGTCATGTTAGCCGCCCGTCCCGACTGCTCTCATTCCGGGCTCAATACTCAGTTTATTTGCCAAGATGTCAGTTGACAAGGTATGAATCCAACAGATTGCCGAAGATTTTCCAAGAATGCTGTAATCACCCTCTGGATTGATCCGAAAGCCAAGTATGGATCGCGCAAAGATAGCAAGGATTGCATGTTCTCGGCGAAAAACCGCCGATACGGCCGCTTCGCGCCACGGCACCCATGTGAAGACTGCGCTGCGTGTCCGGGCCGACCCGCTCCGATTGTTTCCCCTAGAGGGCGGGCCGGCCGGACGGCTGGCCTTTGGCCGCGAGGTCTGGTCAAATCGGCCCGACTCGGGACGAAGGCATCGCCCGGCTTCGGTGAAGACACGAGATTGGACCGCTCATTTCGAATGAATCTCTCGGCCGGGCTCGCATCGGTGGCGGTGGCCGTCGTGCTGGTCGGGCTGAAGCTCTGGGCGCTCGCCGCCACCGGCGCGCTCTCCATCGCCGCGTCGCTGGCCGATTCCGCGCTCGACCTCATCGCCTCGGCCGCGGGGCTGGCGGGCATCGTCTACGCGGCAAAGCCGCCGGACGAAGACCATTCCTTCGGGCATTCCTCGGTCGAAGATCTCGTGGCGCTCGGCCAGGCCAGCCTCGTCGCGGTCTCGGCGGCGGCGATCGGCTGGAAGGCGATCGGCCGCTTCGCGCATCCCCAGCCGCTCGAGGCCGAGGCCACCGGCCTGGCGGTGATGGCTGTCTCGATGGCGGTGACGCTGGCGCTGGTCCTCTGGCAGGGCCGTGTGGCGGCGCGCACCGGCTCGCGCATCGTCGCCGCCGACCGGTTGCACTACCTCTCCGATCTCCTGCCCGCGGCGGGCGCGATACTGGCGATCGTCGCTTCTTCCCGGTTCGGCGTGCACTGGCTCGATCCGGTCGTGGCTCTCGCGGCCTGCGCCGTGCTGGTCCTCGGCGCGCGCCGGATCGGAAGCGCCGCCTGGGACGCGCTGATGGATCGCCGCGCCGATCCCGAGCTGATCGAGAAGATTGCGGGCATCGTCGCCGCCCATCCCGGCGTCATCGGCTTCCACGACCTCAAGACCCGCACGGCGGGCACGCGGGTCTTCATCCAGGTCCATCTCGAACTCGACGGCGCGCAATCGCTCTATGCGGCGCACGAGATCGGGGCAGGCGTCCGCCATGCCTTGCTCGATGCCGTGCCGAATTCCGACGTCATCATTCACAAGGATCCGGTCTGAGGTCGACGGCCCCTTCGACGGACCGGCACTGCAGGCCTCTGGAGTGCGAACGGGCCGCGCCGCAGGACGAGGGAGGTGCAGCAGCTTTCCCGCGGGTCGGGGATCGGGACGTGATGCCAAGCGACAGCGAGCGCTGCCCGGATCAGGCCACCTTGAGGCCGCGCTGGGCCAGCAGGGCCTCGACCCCCGGCATCTGGCCGCGGAAGGCGGTGTAGAGCTCGGCTGCCTCGCGCGAGCCGCCGGCGGAATAGACATGCTCGGCCAGCCGCGCCGCCACGCCCGCATCGAAGGGGTCGCCGGTCTCGGTGAAGGCGGCGAAGGCGTCGGCGTCCATCACTTCCGACCACATGTAGGAGTAATAGGCCGAGGAATAGCCGTCGCCGGCGAAGACATGCTGGAAATGCGGCGTTGCGTGGCGCATCACGATCGCCGCCGGCATGCCGAGCGCCGCCAGCGTCGCCGCCTGTGCGGCCATGGGATCGGCGGGCGCGGGACCAGCGTGGAAATCGAGATCGACCAGCGCCGATGCGAGATATTCCACGGTTGCGAAGCCCTGGTCGTAGTTGCGCGCCGCCAGCAGGCGCTCGAGCAGGTCGCGCGGCATCGGCGCGCCGGTCGCAACATGCCGCGCATGCGCCTCCAGCACTTCCGGCGTCGAGAGCCAGTGCTCGTAGAGCTGGCTCGGCAGCTCCACGAAATCCCGCGCCACCGAGGTTCCCGAGATGAAGGCATAGGTCACGTCGGACATCAGAACATGCAGCGCATGGCCGAATTCGTGGAAGAGCGTGCGTGCGTCGTCGAAGGTCAGCAGGCTCGGGCTCCCCTTGGGCGCCTTGGCGAAGTTGCAGACATTGACCGCGATGGGGCGCACCTCACCGTCGAGCTTCGACTGGCTGCGGAAGGAGCTGCACCAGGCGCCTGACCGCTTCGAGGGCCGTGCGAACCAGTCGCCGATGAAGACACCCATGTGCCTCTCGCCGCGCCGCACCTCCCAGGCCCGTGCGTCGGGGTGGTAGAGCGGCACGTCGAGCGGCAGGAAGCTCAGGCCGAAGAGCCGGCCCGCCACGTCGAAGGCCGCCGCGATCATCGCCTCGAGCGCGAGATAGGGCTTGATCTCGGCCTCGTCGAGATCGTGCTCCTCGCGCTGGCGGATCGCGGAATAATACCGCCAGTCCCAGGGCTCCAGCGCGCCATTGATGCCGTCGGCATGGAGCCGGCGCTCGAGTTCCGCCGCATCGGCCTCCGCCTGCGCCCTAGCCGGCGCCCAGACCGCCATCAGCAGCGCGCGAACCGTCTCCGGGGTCCGCGCCATCTCGGTTTCGAGCTTGAAGCTCGCGAAATCCGGATAGCCGAGCAGCCGCGCCCGCTCCTCGCGAAGCTGCAACGTCTCCGCGACGATCGCGCGGTTGTCGCTCGGCCCGCCGTTCGCGCCCCGCGCCACCCAGGCCCGGAAGGCGGTCTCGCGCAGCCCCCGATCCGGCGAAATCTGCAGGAAGGGCACGATCAGGCTGCGCGACAGCGTGACCGCATGCCCCGGCTCCCCGCGCTCCGCGGCCGCCTCCGCCGCCGCGGCCACGAGCCAGTCCGGAAGCGGCGCCAGATCCTTCTCCCCGAGCGCCAGCGCCCAGGCCTTCTCGTCGGCGAGAACGTTCTGGGAGAAAGCGGTGCCGAGGCTCGCGAGCCGCTGCACGATCTCGCGCAGCCGGTCGCGCTCGGCGCCTTCGAGCCGGGCGCCGGCGCGCACGAACATCCGGTGGTAGAGATCGAGCACCCGCGCCGCCTCGGCGTCGAGCCCGAGGCTCTCCTTGCGCTCCGCCAGCGCATCGATGCGGGCGAAGAGCCGCGGGTTCATCACCGTTTCGGAATGATGCGCCGCGAGCCGGGGGCTCAGATCGCGCTGGAGCGCCTCGATCGCGTCATCGGTATGGGCGCCCGCCAGCCCGAAGAAGACTGCCGCCACGCGGTCGAGCGCGAGCTCGGCCCGCTCCAGCGCCTCGATGGTATTGGCGAAGCTCGGCGGCGCGGGATCCTCGGCGATGGCGTCGATCCTCGCCCGCGCCCCGGCGAGCGCGGCATCGAAGGCCGGGGCGAAATGCGCGGTTTCGATCGCGCCGAAGGGTGGCAGGCCGAAGGGCGCCGTCCAGTCGCTCAGAAGCGGGTTCATGGCGGTCCCTCCGGCTTGCCGCGTGTCGCCCGCGCCTGATGGCGGGACCGCCTGCTGCGGTCAAGAGGCGGGACCGGCGCGCAGCGTCTCCGCGGCGCCGCGGGCGAAGGCGCGCACCACCGCCGCATAATAGGCCGAACTCGTCGGCGGCACCGTCACGGTGCCTTCGGGCAGATAGGGAACCACGTCGCCGGAGGTCGCCGTGACGTCATAGGCGGAAACCACGGTCTCGTTGGGATTGAGAAGCGTCACCCGGCCCGACAGCCGCGAATCCGCGAAGGTGGCTCCGGGGGCGTAGACGCTGGAGAGCGAAAGCTCGTCCACGTCGACGGTGACCGTCTTGCCGCCCGGATCGATCTGACCCGAGAATTCCGCGGCGAGCGCCGCCTCGAGATCGGACGAGAGATTCTGCCAGTATTGCACGGCGGAGAGATTCTGCATCGAGGTCAGGTCGGCCTCGACATCGATCTGCGCGATCGTCAGCGGCTCGGGTTCGCTGGTCGCGCAGGCGGCGAGCGCCAGTCCCATGGCGCAGAGCATTGCAAGCCTTCGCATGACTGTCCTCCTCTTCCCGGACGGCGCCGCGCCCTGCGGCGGGGTTCTCGAAAAGCAACCGCCCGGATGCGAGAATCGTTCCGCACAGGTCCCGGACCGGCGGAAATCCGCGTGCGATTCCGGGGACCGCGCCCGGCGAATGAGCAAGAAAATGCCGCGACAGGTGCCGGAAACCGGGCTATCGGTAGGGAATCGCGGCTTTGCCCGTGAAGTCATTTCATCCAAAGAGGCTCATCCGTGTTCAAGAAACTTTCCGCCGAGGCCGTCGGCACTTTCACCCTTGTCTTCGGCGGCTGCGGCAGCGCCGTGCTCGCGGCCGGATTTCCCGACCTCGGCATCGGCTTTCTCGGCGTCGCCCTCGCCTTCGGCCTGACCGTGGTGACCATGGCCTATGCGGTGGGCCATATCTCCGGCGGGCATTTCAACCCGGCGGTCTCGCTCGGCATGGCGATCGGCGGTCGCTTTTCCTGGAGCGAGCTCGTCCCCTACTGGATCGCCCAGCTCGCCGGCGGCTTCGTCGCCGCGGTCGTGCTCTACGTGATCGCCTCGGGCAAGGCCGACTTCACCGCAGGCGGCTTCGCCTCGAACGGCTACGGCGCCAATTCCCCGGGGGGCTACGGCCTCTTCGCCTGCCTGCTGATCGAGATCGTGCTGACCGCGCTCTTCCTGATCGTCATCCTCGGCACGACCCACCACAACGCGCCCTCGGGCTTCGCCCCGCTCGCCATCGGGCTCGCGCTCACCCTCATCCATCTCGTCTCGATACCGGTGACCAATACCTCGGTCAACCCGGCCCGCTCCACCGCCGTCGCCTTCTTCGCCGAGACCGGAGCGCTCGGGCAGCTCTGGCTCTTCTGGGTCGCGCCGCTGGCCGGAGCGGCGCTCGGCGCCGTGATCTGGACGGGGCTCCTTCACCGCGATTAGGCGCCCGGCGCGCACCCTGCGCGCCCCTGAGGCCTATCGCACTCCGGTCGTCGAATGTCGGGCCCCCACCCGTCGCTCGGGTGGGGTTCGACTGGCGGCTGGTGGCAATACGCCGTCGAGGAAGCCAGGGCGACCCGCGAGAACGTGGGGCTGATCGACGCCTCCGCCTTCACCAAGCACTGGGTCTCCGGCCCCGGCGCCATCGCCTTCCTCGACCGGTTCACCACCAACAGGCTGCCCAAAGTCGGTCGCGTCAAACTCACGGTTGCGCTGAACGAGGCCGGTACGACGCGCACCGAATTCACCATTGTGCGCCGCCGCTAGGACGGCTACTACCTCGTCTCCGCCGGCGTCCGGACGGCCTATGATGCCGACTATCTGCGAAAGGCCGCCGAGGACTGCACCGTCCGCAGGGGGCGGCGCCGCGCTTGTCCGTGACGTCACCGCGCAATGGGGCGTCTTCGCGCTCGCCGGCCCGAATTCCCGCACGCTACTCAAGTCGCTGGTCCGCGACGCCGAGCGCGAGACCGTGCTCCCCAACAAGCGCTTCCCCTGGCTCTCGAGCCGCGACTTCGAGCCCCTGATGCGCCCGACCGTGGCGCTGCGCGTCGCCTACACCGGCGAGCTCGGCCGGGAACTGCACCACCCGATCGAGATGCAGACCTACGTCTTCGACCGGTTGATGGAGGCGGGCGAGCCGCTGGGGCCGCGAGGCGCTCTACGACGGCGAGACGCGGGTGGGACGGCTGACCTCCGGCGGCTATTCCGTCGCCTTCGGCAAGTCGATCGGCATGGGCTACGTCCGCCCCGATCTCGCGGTTCCCGGCACCCGCCTCAAAGTCCGGATGCAGGCGAGGCTCCGGGACGCGGAGGTGACCGTGGACGGCCCCCACGATCCGAAGAACGAGACCATCCGCATCGACGGATAGGCCATCGCCCCCGCCCGGGCCGGCGTCGCGGCAGCGCGGGGTCGGGGGCGCGCCGGCGGCTCGGCCCTTGCCCATGGCTCGGGCGGGCGGTCGCCGGCCGATCGGATTTGCACCTCCGACCCGCATCGCCTAAGCAGCGCGGGTGCCTTCAGGAGAGGAAGAACCGATGCGTCCGACCGCCCGCCATCTGCTCGCCGCAGCTTTCGCCTGCCTCGCCACCCTGCCGGCGGCGGCGCAGACGCTCGACCGCATCCGCGACACGGGCGAATTGCGCATCGGCTATCGCGAGGATGCCGCACCGCTCTCCTATGCCGGCGAGGCCGGCCTGCCTTCGGGGTATTCGGTGCTGATCTGCGACGCCATCGCCGAGCATCTCGCCATGCAGCTCGGCACGGGAGTCAAGCCGACCCATGTCCTCGTCGGCGCGGAGGATCGGTTCGACGCGGTGGTGGAGGGCCGGATCGACCTGCTCTGCGGCGCCGCCTCGATCACCCTCGACCGGCGCGAGATCGTCGATTTCTCGCTGCCGGTCTTCGTGGACGGCGCCGCGGTCATGCTTCCCGCGGATGCCCCGCACGAATTCGAGGCGCTGGCCGGCAAGAAGATCGGCGTGCGTGCCGGCACCACCACCGAGATCATCCTGCGCAACTCGCTGGCCGCCAAGGCGATGGAGGCGGAGGTCGTGCCGCTCGAGAACCACACCGAAGGGCTGGCCGCGCTCGAGGAAGGCAGGATTGACGCCTATTTCGGCGACCAGTCGATCCTCTTCGCGCTCTATTTCGCCAGCGGCATGGCCGAGAGTTTCGTGGTCTCGGACAACACGCTGACCGTCGAGAAGCAGGGGCTCGCGCTCGCTCGCGGCGACAGCGACTTCCGGCTCGCGGTCGACCGTGCGATCAGCGACCTGTTCCTCTCGGGCCGCATGGCGGATTTCTTCCACGAGTCCTTCCCCGGCGCCCAGCCCGGCCTCGCGCTGGAGGCGCTGTTCCTGCTCGGCCCCGACCTGCCCTGACCCGGTCCGGGCGGATTGAGCGGCCTTTTTCGGTTCGAACTATCCATGGTCCGTGCGGGCCTCCCGGATCATGCCAACCACCCTCGGCGTCAAATCCTATCCCGCCCGGGTCCAGAGGACACCACGAACCAGCAAAGGCGAGGCATTGCCTCGCACCGGTTCGGGGTGGGCCCAGGCCGATCGAATCTACCGGATGTCGAGGCATATCAGCGGCCCCCGCTGTCGACTCTTGTCCCTCCCGCGGCCGGGGACCCCCAGCCCGATCGACCCGCGGCGACCGGGCCGCGCCGGCCCTGCCGGGGGCCGGCGCGCTTTGCGCACCGTCCAGGGTCGTCCCGTCCCGATCCTCAAACAATGGTGATGCTGCACCGCTCTCGCCCTAAGGCTTGCGCCTCCGGGCGACCAGACCGGGCGAAGCGCCGCTGGCGCCTCGCCTTTTCGACCCGGGGACGCCTCCAAAAACCGGTGCGCTTTGCAGGGATTGATGATTCACTGAGCTGGGATGAGTGGCGGGGCGGTTCATGGGGCGGCAGGTGGGACTGTTCGGTATCGAGGAGCGGCTCCGGGAGCTCTCGGCGAAGGGTGACGATCTGGAGCGGATCAACACGCTGGTCGACTTCGAGGCGTTCCGTCCGGAGCTCGAGCGCGCGGTGCCGCGGTCGGACCGGGCCCGGGGCGGGCGCCCGCCCTACGACCACGTGCTGATGTTCCGGATGCTGATCCTGCAGGCGAGCCATTCGCTGTCGGACGAGCGGACGGAGTACCTGGTCAAGGACCGGCTCTCGTTCATGCGCTTCCTCGGGCTGACGCTGGCCGACCGGGTTCCGGACGCGAACTCGATCTGGAACTTCCGCGAGGCGCTGACCCGGGCGAGGCTCGACGGCGTTCCGACGATCGAGGCGCTGTTCCGGCGCTTCGACGGGCAGCTGCGCGCCGCGGGCTTCATCGCCATGGGCGGGCAGATCGTCGACGCGACCGTGGTGGCCGCCCCGAAGCAGCGCAACACCGAGGACGAGAAACGGGCGCTGCGCGAAGGGCGCATCCCCGAGGATCGGGCCCGCAAGCCGGCGAAGCTGCGGCAGAAGGAATTCGCCAATGGAACGCCAATGGTCCGAGAGACATTGGCGAATGACGCCCGCTGGACGGTGAAGCAGGGCAAGGCGAAGCCCGGCCTCGACGGGGCGCCGCGGATCGCCATCGCGATCCCGGTCCACGGCTACAAGAACCATGTCGGCATCGATCGCCGGCACGGGCTGATCCGGACATGGACCGCCACCGACGCCGCCCGCCACGACGGCGCGGAGCTGCCGGGCCTGCTCGACCGCACGAACACCGGAAGCGCGGTCCGGGCGGACACCGCGTATCGCCCGGCGAAGAACGAGGACCATCTCGCCAGGGCCGGGTTCACCAGCCGCATCCACCGCAGGAAGCCGAAGGGCAGGCCGATGCCGAAGCACGTCTCGCGCGCCAATGCGGCGAAGTCCGAGGTCCGCGCCCGGGTCGAGCACGTCTTCGCCCGGCAGAAAGGACCGATGGGCCTGGTCGTGCGCACCATCGGTCTCGCCCGGGCCACGGTGAAGATCGGCCTCGCCAATCTCGCCTACAACATGCGCCGCATGGTCTGGCTCGCCGGCGCCGCTCCGGCCTGACGCCATGCGGACCCCCGGGGCCGCCACCACCGCTTCCTTTCCAGGGCGACGGGCTCCTCATGGCCGCCTGCCCGACACTCCGCGCCTACATTCATAGCGCTGAAACCACGTTCTCGGAGGCGTCCACCGGGGGATGGCGGTGGGGCGGCGCGGGGCGCGGCCTTCTCCCTGTCCCGAGATTAGGCCTCGGACGCAGGATCGGTCAGTCGGAAGGGCGGCTGGTATCAGACCCCCACATGGGCGCGGAAGGCCGGCGCGTCGGGGGCGAGGCCGGCGGCGGGCAGGGTCTCGGCGATGCGGCCGGTGACGACGAAGGCGATGCGGTCGGCGAGCGAGAGGGCGGCGTCCACGCGCTGCTCGACGAGGATCGTGGCGACGCCGGTGGCCTTCAGCGCGAGGATGGTGTCGCGGATCAGCGCGATCATCGAGGGCTGCAGCCCCTCGGTCGGCTCGTCGAGCAGGAGCACGCGCGGCTCCAGGCAGAGCGCGCGGGCGATGGCGAGCATCTGCTGCTCGCCGCCTGAGAGCGTGCCGGAGACCTGGCCGAGGCGCTCGCGCAGGCGCGGGAAGAGCCCGAGCACCCGCTCGCGGGTCGACGCGCCGTGGTCGCGGGTCATCAGCCCGATCTCGAGGTTCTCCGCCACGGTCAGCTCGGCGAAGAGCCGGCGGCCCTGGGGAACGTAGCCGAGCCCGTGGCGCGGCACCTCATGGGCGGGCAGGCCGTCGAGGCGCGCCCCGTCGAGGCGCACCGTGCCGCC
>JACKKC010000015.1 GCA_020637615.1 Rhodovulum sp. | reverse complement strand
GGTCATGGCGGAGGCGCGGGCGCGCGGCTACGACGTGCGCGTCCTGAAGAAGCTGATCGCCCTGCGCAAGCGCGATTCCTCGGAGGTGAGCGAGGAGGAGGCGATCCTGGAACTCTACCGGCAGGCGCTCGGCATGTGACGCCGGTTCCGGCTGATCGCGCCGCCGAAACCCCTTGCGGCATCGCTCCAGATACCGCTTGGACGACTAGGCCGATCATCCGATTTCAAGGCATTCGCATGCCTGCGCGGCTTGCGCCGGTCAGAACAGGAAGTCGCCGGCCCCGGGCTCGGCCGCATTGGTGAACGCGATCTGGAGATCGGCCCCGCCATCGTGGTCGGCATCGACGGAGAGAACCCCGTCGGCATAGCGAAGATCCTCGGCCTCGACCGCGAGCCCGCGCAGGTCGAGCCGATCGAGGCCGGGAATGAAATCGACGATACGGTCCCGCGCCGCGCCGGCCTCGCTGTCGGCGATGCTCTCGAAGCGGAACACATCGCGCCCCGGCCCGCCGTTCAGCGCGTCGGTGCCGGCGCCGCCCGTCAGGATGTCGTTGCCGGACCCGCCGTAGAGACGGTCGTTGCCCGCCTCGCCATAGAGGCGGTCGTTGCCGATGCCGCCGCCGAGCCGGTCATTGCCGGCCCCTCCGAACAGATGGTCGTTGCCGCCGCCGCCGCGCAACAGATTGGCGCCGGCGTTCCCGGTCAGGGTGTTGCCGAGGCCATTGCCGGTGCCGCTGATCGCCGCGGCGCCGGTCAACCGCAGGTTCTCGACATGCGCCGGCAGCACCAGCGAAAACGCGCATTCGATCCGGTCGATCCCCCAGCCGGCCTTTTCCACCACGCGATCCGCCGGGCTATCGACAAGGTACCGGTCATTGCCCGGGCCGCCGGACAGGACATCCGAGCCCGGACCACCGTTCAGGATGTCGTTGCCGTCGAGCCCATAGAGCCGGTCGTCGCCGCTGCCGCCGCCGAGAGTGTCGTTGCCGGCCCCTCCCGACATCCGGTCGTTGCCGGACCCGCCCGACAGGCTGTCGTTCCCGGCGCCGCCGCGCACCAGGTCCGCACCGGCGCCGGCCTGGATTCGGTCGCCGAAGGCGGTGCCGTCGATGCGATCGGCGGCCGATGTGCCCTTGACCCAGGGCGCGCCGCCCGGGTCGCGCTCGGTCCCGAACCAGACATGGTAGATGCGGCCCCCATAGGGCCCCGCCCCCGGCGCCGTTTCCACGCCGATCCCGATCGCCGCGAAACGCACGTCCTCCCAGATGCCGGTATTGGCGATAACGGCATTGTGCCCGGGCGAGGCTTTCCAGCCTTCGAGCGCGGCCGCGACCGTGGGGGTGCCCGCCGCCGAGATCTCGTAGCCGGTGCCCTCGTATCCCGTGCCCAGCCGGGCAGGAGCCTCCCACATCGCCTGCGGCTGGCTGTGATCGGCGTAATAGGGCGCGTCGCTCCAGCTGTGGAGATTGGCGCCCGGCGGCGGGGACTTTCCCTCGGCCCAGAAATTCTCGCGCGTGTCGCGCACGTGGCGTGCGGCGGTGGCCGTCAGGCCCCGCGACAGGGGTATCGCCTCGAGCCCGAGATCGGCCCGATAGGCCATGATCAGGTGGTAGAGCGCGAGCTCCTCCGCGGACAGGGCGTCGTCCGCCGTCGCGCGATAGATGTCGGTCGCCATGCCTGCCTCGTTTTGGCCGAGTCTGGCCCAAGCGGCGCGCTCGATCAATCGCCGTGGGCCCGGATGGCGAAGGAAAGCCTAATGCGGTCTCCTGTGATCAATTCGGACCGGCGCGCGGTGCCCGTGGCGGCGCCGCGTTCTCTCCGCGGATTTGGCGGGAGACATATCCGCGCGCGCCCGCCCGCCCCTCTCGACCTCCGCCCGGTCACCCCGCGCCCAGGACACCCCGGCTCATGTGGCGCTTAGCGCCATGGCCGGCCCATCGCTCCACGGCGAAACCGGCCGCGGCAAGCGCCCGGCGCACCCGTCCCGCCGCGCTGTAGGTGGCGAAAGTTCCGCCGGGTGCGGTGTGCCGCGCCACCTCGACGAGCAGCGCGTCCTCCCAGAGCTCGGGATTGCAGGCGGGGCTGAAGCCGTCGAGGAACCAGGCATCCGCCAGCCCCTCCCAGGCGGGAAGCTCCCGCCGCGCATCGCCGATGCGAACCGAGAGATCCATTCCGGGCAGCGCGATGCGGCAGTGCCCGGCCGCCCATGCATCGACCAGCGGCGCGCTCCAGCCCTCCAGCTCCGGCCAGCGCCCGAGCGCCCGCGCCATGTCCTCGGGCGCGATCGGGAAAGCCTCGAAGCCGGTATAGTGGATGCGTCCCGCCGCACCCGTCCCGGACCAGAGCCGCGCCAGCGCCAGGGCGTTCAGGCCGGTGCCGAAGCCGAGCTCCGCGACCCGGAGCCCGTCGCGCAGGCGCTGCGGCAGGGCATTGCCCGCGAAGAAGACATGCGCGCATTCCGCCAGCCCGTCGTCGCCGGAGAAATACCGGTCGCCGAACCGCGCGGAGACCGGCGGATCCTCGCCGCGCCAGATCACGTCGGCGCTTTGCGCATTCGGGCCATCCATGCTCTGCTGGTGCAGCAAAGCTCACGGTGAGGCAAGGCCGGCAGGATGCAGGGACAGGGGCGCCCGGACGTGCTCGTCGTCGGCGCTGGCATTTTCGGGCTGAGCTGCGCCTGGGCCTGCGCCGGGCGGGGCCTGCGCGTGACCGTGCTGGAGCGCAAGACGCCGGGCTCCGGCGCGAGCGGCGGGCCGGTCGGCGCGATGTCGCCGCACCAGCCCGCGAATTGGTCGCCGAAGAAGGCCTTCCAGCTCGACGCCCTGCTGTCCGCCGAGGCCCATTGGCACGCGGTGGCGGCGGCAGGCGGCCGCGACCCGGGATATGCGCGCATCGGGCGGCTGATGCCCCTTGGCGATGCGGCCGCGCGCCGGCGCGCCGAAGCCCAGGCGCGGGCGGCCTCCGCGCATTGGCGCGGCTGGGACTGGAGCTTCCATGAACGAAGTCCGGACGAAGCCTGGATTGCGCCGGAAGCCGCGGCGCATGGCGTCGCATTCGAGCCGCTGTCCGCGCGCATCCACCCCCGCCGCGCCGTCGAGGCGCTCGTGGCCGGGCTCGCCGCGCGCGGGGTCGTGCTCCTGTCCCGGACCGAGGTGCGCGGTCTCGAGGACGGCGCGGTCGATACCGCCGATGGCCGGATCGCGGCAGGCCGCATCGTGCTCGCCGCCGGCATGGGCGGCTTTGATCTCGTGAAGGCGGCGACCGGCATGCCGGCCGGCTGCGGCGTCAAGGGACAGGCGGCGGTCCTGGCGCCGCGCGCCCCGCTCGCCGGCCCGGCGATCTTCGCGGAGGGGCTCTATGTGGTGCCCCATGCGGACGGGTCCGTGGCGGTCGGCTCGACCAGCGAGAACGCATGGCAATGCGCGACCGGCACCGACGGCCTGCTCGACGACCTTCTCGAACGCGCTCGCGCGCTCTGCCCCTGCCTCGCGGGGGCCCGCGTCGTCGAGCGCTGGTCCGGCCTGCGCCCGCGCGCACCGCGCCCCGATCCGCTGATCGGACCGCTGCCGGGGATGGCCCGCGTCCTCCTCGCCACCGGCGCCTTCAAGATCGGCTTCGGCATCGCCCATGCGGTGGGCGAGGCGATCGCGGATCTCGTCACCGGAACCGATCCGAAGCTGCCTCAGGGCTTCTCGCCGGCAGACCACGGGCTCGGACACCGGAAGGCGGGTTAGCCAATATTTGGCGGCAGCGACCCCGGCTGAACCCATATCATGTGGATATCTGTTGACAGGGCGATCCGGGAACGGGATCCTGCCGCGGCAAACACGTTGGACATTCCGGTGCATTTCACCCGCCTGCGGCTGCTCGGTTTCAAGAGCTTCGTCGACCCGACCGAACTGGTCATCGCGCCGGGGCTGACCGGGGTGGTCGGGCCGAACGGCTGCGGCAAGTCGAACCTGCTCGAGGCCCTGCGCTGGGTCATGGGCGAGAACCGCCCCTCGGCGATGCGCGGCGACGGCATGGAGGACGTGATCTTCGCGGGCTCGGGCTCGCGGCCGGCGCGCAACCATGCGGAAGTGACCCTGACCATCGACAACCGCGAGCGCCTAGCGCCCAGCGCCTTCAACGATGCCGACCAGGTCGAGATCGTGCGCCGCATCACCCGCGACGCCGGCTCGGCCTTCCGCGCCAACGGGCGCGAGGCGCGGGCCCGCGACATCCAGATCCTCTTCGCGGATGCCTCCACCGGGTCGCATTCGCCGGCGCTGGTGCGGCAGGGGCAGATCTCGGAGCTGATCAACGCGCGCCCCAAGGCGCGGCGGCGCATCCTGGAGGAGGCCGCCGGCATCTCCGGCCTCTACCAGCGGCGCCACGAGGCGGAACTGAAGCTGCGGGCGACGGAAACCAATCTCGGCCGCGTCGGCGACGTGATCGAGGCGCTCGACGGCCAACTCGGCGCGCTTGCCCGCCAGGCGCGCCAGGCCGCGCGCTATCGCGAGATCGCCGAGGCGCTGCGCCGCGCCGAGAGCCTGCTGCTCTGGCGGATCTGGCACGACGCCGACCGCGAGCGGCGCGCCGCCGCCGAGGCGCTGACCGCCGCGCTGCGGGCGGCCGGGGCCGGGCAGAGCGCCGCATCCGAGGCGGCGCGGCTGCGCGCCGAGGCCGAGGAGCGTCTCCCCGCGCTCCGCGACGAGGACGCCATCGCCGCTGCGGTGCTGCAGCGCCTCACGCTGGAACGGGACCGGATCGACGGCGAGGCCGAGATGCTCGCCCGCCAGATCGCCGGGCTCGAGACGCAGATCGCGCAGATGGTCGCCGACCGCGAGCGCGAAACCACGCTGGACGGCGACGCCAAGGAAGTGGTGCAGCGCCTGACGGCGGAGAAGGGCGCGGTCGAGGCGGAGGCGGAGGGGCACGATGACCTGCTCGCCGAAGCCAGGGCTGCGGCCGAAACCTCGGCCGCCGCCCTGCGGGAGGCCGAGGCGGCGTTCGAAGGCGCGGCCGAGGCGGCGGCGCAGCTGGTTGCGGAGCATCAATCGGCGGGCCGGACCGTGGCGGAGACGCGGCGCCGGTTCGAGGAGGCGACACGTGGCGGCGCCCAGGCCGAATCGGCCGCCGCCGCGGTGGGCGCCGATCTGGAAAAGGCCCGGCCGGCGATGGCCGTCGCGCGCACCGCGGCCCAGGACGCGGCGGAACGGGCGGAGTCCCTCGAGGCGGCGCTGGCCGAAGCGGAGACCGGCGCCGGCGCGGCGCGAACCGCGGCATCCGGCCTGAAGATCACGCTCGCCGAGGCCGACGGCACCGCGCGGGCGCTCGCCGCGGAGGTGGCCGGGCTCGACAAGCTGCTGGCCCGGGACCGCGGCTCGGACGGCCAGATCCTCGATGCGATCCGCGTCGAGCCCGGCTTCGAGGCGGCGCTGGGCGCGGCACTCGCCGAAGATCTGCGCCTGCCTCTCGCGGACGACGATCCGCAGGCGAGCGGCTGGCGCGCGCTGCCGCCGGTCGAAGACGCGCCGGGCCTGCCGGAGGGCGCGACCCCGCTCGCGCCCAGGGTCGCGGCACCGCCGGCGCTGGCGCGCCGCCTTGCGGCGATCGGGATCGTCGCGCGCGCCGACGGGCCGCGCCTGCAGGGATCGCTCGGCCGGGGCCAGCGGCTGGTCAGCCTGGAGGGCGATCTCTGGCGCTGGGACGGGCTCGCGGTGGCGGCCGGGGACGCGCCCTCCGCCGCGGCGCTGCGCCTGCAGCAGCGCAACCGGTCGGAGGCGGCCAAGGCCGCGCTCGCCGAGGCCGAGGCGGCCGCGGCGGCCGCGCGCGCCGAGTTGCAGCAGGCGGAGGCGGCCGCCGAAACGGCGACGCGGCGCGAATCCGAGGCGCGGCTGGCGCGGAAATCGGCCGATCAGGCAGCGACGACCGCGGCCCGCGACCTGACCCGCGCGGAGACGGCGCTCGAGGCGCTGGAAGGCAAGGCCGCGGCCCTCCAGGCGGCCTGCCGGCGGCGCCGGGAGGAGACCGCCGCGGCGCGGACGGCCTTCGAGACCGCCGAAAAATCCGCCGCGGCGCTGGCGGATGCCTCCGAGGCGAAGGCGGCGGTCGAGGCGGAGCGGGTCCGGCTCGAGGCCGCGCGGATCTCGGCGATGACGCGGCGCGGGGAAGCCGAGGAGATCGCCCGCTCGGGCGCCGCCCGGGCGCGGCGGCTCGACGAGATCGCGGCCGAGATCGGAAACTGGACGGCGCGGCAGGCGACCGCGGCGCAGCGGCTGCAGGACCTCGCCCGGCGCGAGGCCGAGGCGCAGCAGGAGCTCGCCGCCCTGCGGTCGCGGCCGTCGGAGCTCGCGCAAAGACGCACCGAGCTCGCAAAATCGCTCGAAGCGGCCGAGACGCGCCGCCGCGCGGCATCCGATGCGCTGGCCACGGCGGAAACCGAGCTGCGCGCCCGCGATGCCGCGGCGCGCGCGGCGGAACGGGCCGCGAGCGAGGCCCGCGAGGCCCGCGCCCGCTCCGAGGCGCTCGCCGAGGCCGCGGAGGCCCGCGCCGCATCGGCGGCCGACCGGCTCCGGGCGGAGCTCGAACGCGAGCCCGGCGACGTGCCGGCGGATTTCGGGATCGCGGCGGAGGCCGTGCCGGGCGCCACGGATCTCGAGGCCGAGGTGGACCGGCTGCGCCGCCAGCGCGATGGCCTCGGCGCGGTGAACCTGCGGGCCGAGGACGACGCGCGCGAGATCGCCGCCGAGCGCGAGGGGCTCGCGCGCGAGCGCGCCGATCTCGAGGAGGCCATCGCCAAGCTGCGCCAGGGCATCGCCAGCCTCAACCGCGAGGGCCGTGGGCGGCTGCTCGCCGCCTTCGACGAGGTCAACCGCAATTTCGCTGTGCTCTTCAAGCATCTCTTCGGCGGCGGCGAGGCGAGCCTCGTGATGGTCGAGAGCGACGACCCGCTCGAAGCCGGGCTCGAGATCATGTGCCAGCCGCCGGGCAAGAAGCTATCCACCCTCTCGCTGCTCTCGGGCGGCGAGCAAACCCTGACGGCGCTCTCCCTCATCTTCGGCGTCTTCCTCGCCAATCCCTCGCCGATCTGCGTGCTCGACGAGGTCGACGCGCCGCTCGACGACGCCAATGTGACGCGCTTCTGCGACCTGCTCGACGAGATGACCGAGCGCACCTCGACGCGCTTCCTGATCATCACCCATCACGCCATCACCATGTCGCGCATGGGCCGGCTCTTCGGCGTGACCATGGCGGAGAAGGGCGTGAGCCAGCTGGTCTCGGTCGATCTCGCCGCGGCGGAACGCATCGTCGAATCGGCGTGACCGCCGGCTCCTGGCAAGACGCACCGGCGGATCCGGTACGGTATTCCGGTTGATCGAAAGCCGCGCGCATGCGACGCTCGTCGCTCCGCAATGCGGGGGGGAAAGGATCATGCCGAAGATCGTTGCCACGCACGAGGTCGAGGACGTGGCCCATTGGCTGGCGTCGCCGAAGCGCGCCGAAGTATTCGACGGAATCGCGACCGACATCCGCACCTTTGTCCATCCGACCGAAAAGAACAGGGTCGCGGTGGCCTTCGACGTCGCCGACATGGACAAGTTCGAGGCGGTTCTGAAGAGCGAGGCGGGCGCAGAGGCGATGAAATACGACGGCGTCCGGCCGGAGACGATCGTCGTCTACATCGAGGGGTGAGGCGCGCCGCTCCCGGAGCACGCTGCAGCACGCGTTGACGTCCGCGAGCGGGCGGACGAAGGGGCAAGGCCCGGGCGCTCTGCCGGGCCCGCGCGTGTCGGGGTCATCCCGGCGGCGCTCGCCGTCGAGTCTTGTCCCTCCAGCGGCCGGGTGTTCCCAGCCCGATCGACCGGTGGCGATCGGGCCGCGCCGGCCCTGGCGGGGGCCGGCGCGCATCGCACGCCGTCCAGGGCCGTCCCGTCCCGATCCCCAACCGATGGTGACACCCGCCCTCCTTCGCCCTGCGGCTTGCGCCTCCGGGCGACCAGACCGGGCAAGGCGCTACTGGCGCCTCGCCTTCTCGGTCTGGGGGAATGCGGCGCGGGGCCGCGCGGGGCGCTGCCTTTTCCCTGTCAGGGGTCGCTTTCGGATCCGGCATCGCCGGGCGCCTCGCCGAGCGCCAGTTCCACGTAGCGCTCCAGCGCGTCGAAATCCTCGGTCGCGAAGGCGCCGAAGCCCTGCATCCAGACGAAGGCGGCCGCGAGCGCGTCCGGCTCCAGCCGGCAGGTCTTCTCGCGCCCCGCCCGCAACTGGCTCACGAGACCGGCACGGGTGAGGATCCCGAGATGCTTGGAGACCGCGGCCAGGGACATCGGCAGCGGCGCCGCCAGATCGCCGACATTGCGCTCGCCTTCGAGCAGCCGGCCGAGGAGCGCCCGCCGGGTCGGGTCCGCCAGGGCGGCGAAGACGAGGTCGAGATCGGGGGCCGGGGTCTCGGTCATCGCGCGATTTGCCTCGCGCCTGAGGCCAAAGTCAACCGATCGGTTGAGGGTCGCGGCACCGCCCGGCGCAGGCCGATCGCGGCGGCTCACCGGCGCCGGACTCCGGTGATTTCCTGGATTATCGTTTGATAACAACACGGTACGGAGTCGGCGCCCCGGTGGATGTGCCTTGACAGCGCGGCGCGGTTTGCCTAAGACCCTGACGAAGTCAGACCCTTGGCGGGGGACGTCCGGGCGAAAGGGCAAAGCGGGGCGGCGATGGAAAAGGATCCCTTTTCCGAACGTCTCAAGCGCCTGGAAGACCGGATCGAAGCCGCCAAATCCGCGCAGTCCACCCCGCCGTCGGGGGCGGGTGCGAAATACACGCAGGGTTCGCTCGCCTGGCGCATGGTGATCGAGCTCGTGGTGGGGATGCTGCTGGGGCTGGCGATCGGGATGGGGCTGGACAGCCTCTTCGGAACGCGGCCCGTGTTCCTCGTGCTGTTCGCGCTCCTGGGATTTGCGGCCGGGGTCCGCACCATGATGCGAACGGCATCGGAGGTGCGCGACAAGCGGGCCGAGGGCGCGCTGCTCGACGGCGGCGCGGCGGAAGCGGACCGGAACGGTTCGCAGGGGGAGTGAGGGGCGGCCATGGCAGGCGAGGCGGAGCACGGCGGCAGCGGCTTCAACATCCATCCGATGGACCAGTTCAAGGTCACGCCGCTCTTCGGCGGCGATTCCGTGCACTGGTACACGCCCACCAACGCCACGCTCTGGATGCTGCTAACGGTGCTCGCGATCACGCTGGTGATGGTGGTCGGCGCCCGGGGCCGCGCGCTGATCCCCTCGCGGGCGCAATCGGCGGCCGAGGTGATCTACGGCTTCACCCGCAGGATGGTCGAGGACGTGGCCGGCAAGGAGGGGATGAAATACTTCCCCTATATCCTGACGGTGTTTCTCTTCATCCTCTTCGCCAATCTGCTGGCGCTCCTGCCCACGAGCTTCGCGCCCACCTCGCATATCGCGGTGACCGGGGTCCTGGCGGTGGCGGTCTTTGTCACGGTCACGGCGATCGGCTTCGTCAAGCACGGCGCGGGCTTCCTCAAGCTCTTCTGGGTGACCAGCGCGCCCACGGTGGCGCTCAGGATCGTGCTCGCGATGATCGAGCTGATCTCCTATTTCGTGCGGCCGCTCAGCCATTCCGTCCGGTTGGGCGGCAACATGATGGCCGGCCATGCGGTGCTGAAGGTCTTCGCGGGCTTCGCCGGGGCGCTGGGACTCGGGGCGATCTTCCCGATCGTCGCCATCGTGGCGGTCTACGGGCTCGAGCTGATGGTGGCCTGCATCCAGGCCTATGTCTTCGCGATCCTCACCTGCGTCTATCTCAACGACGCGCTGCATCCCGGTCACTGACCGGCCGGCGCGAAACCCTCGCATTCCAGTCCAAAGGAGCACGTCATGGAAGGCAATATCGGCGAAATGGGGCAGTTCATCGGCGCGGGCCTGGCCTGCATCGGCATGGGCGGCGCCGGCATCGGTGTGGGCCATGTGGCCGGGAACTTCCTCTCCGGCGCGCTGCGCAACCCCGCCGCGGCGGGCGAGCAGACCGCGACGCTCTTCATCGGCATCGCCTTCGCCGAGGCGCTGGGGATCTTCTCGTTCCTCGTCGCGCTGCTGCTGATGTTCGCCGTCTGATCGCTGGGCATGTGACCTTCGCCGCACGGGCAGCCGCCCGTGGGGCCGACCAGCGACGGAGTGAGCGATGGCAGACGAAACGGAAACCGGGGAAGGCGCCGAACACGCCGCCGGGGCGGCGCATGAAGCGGGTGCCGCCGCGACGGACGGCCATGTCGCCGAAACCCTGGGCGAGGTCAATCTCGAGCATGCCGAGGTCGGCATGCCGCAGCTCGATTTCGGCGTCTTTCCCAACCTGATCTTCTGGCTGATCATCTCGATCGTCATCCTCTTCATGGTCCTGAACAGGGTGGCGCTGCCGCGGATCCGGTCGGTGCTCTCCGAGCGCAATGACGCGATCTCCAACGACCTCGAACAGGCGGCCCTGCTCAAGCGCCGCTCGGAAGAGGCGGAGGCGTCCTACAATGCCGCGCTCGCGCGGGCCCGCGACGAGGCGCATCGCATCGCGGCCGACACCAAGGCGCAGATCAACAAGGATCTGGCGTCGCTGATGGCCAAGGCCGATGCCGAGATCGCCGCGAAATCGGCGGAATCGGAGGCGCGCATCCGCGAGATCCGCGACAGCGCCGCCAGGAGCGTGGAGGAGGTGGCGCGGGCCACGACGGCGGATATCGTCGCGGCCTTCCTGCCGGGCGCGGCCGATGCGGAGGCCGTCGACCAGGCGATCGCCCGGCGGCTGAAGGGTTAGGTCATGGATTTCCTGAACAATACCAACGTCGTCGTCGGGATCGGCTTCGTCATCTTCGTCGGCATCCTGCTCTATTTCGGGGTGCCGGGCATGCTGATGAAGATGCTCGATGCCCGCGCGATCAAGATCCGGACCGATCTCGACGAGGCCCGCGCGCTCCGCGAGGAGGCCCAGACGCTGCTGGCGAGCTTCGAGCGCCGCCAGAAGGAAGTTGCCGTCCAGGCCGAGGAGATCGTCGCCGCCGCCCGGCACGAGGCCGAGGCCGCCGCGGAGGTCGCCAAGGAGGACATCCGCAAATCCGTCGCCCGCCGGCTGCAGACCGCGACCGAGCAGATCGAGGCGGCGGAACAGGCGGCGGTGCGCCAGATCAAGGATCGCGCCGTCGGGGTCGCCATCGCCGCGGCCGGCGACGTGATGAAGGGCAAGATGAAGGCCGAAAGCGCCAATGCCCTGATCGACGCCGCGATCAAGGACGTCGGCGCCAAGCTGCACTGAGCGGCCGCCGGCCCGGTTCGCGGCGCGGTCCCCGCGACCGGCCGCCGGGCCCACGGCTGCGATTGACCAGGATCAAGGACTCCGGCCCCACGCCGTGACCTTTGGTGCCGAGGATTGCGGAGGACAGCATGATCGCGATCGAGACGCGCAAGGCCCAGCTGGAGACGCGGCTCCGGGAGCTCCAGACCCGGCTGAGGCGCATCGAGCACGACCTCGACCAGCCGGTCAGCGAGGATTTCTCCGAGCAGGCGGTGGAGCGCGAGGGCGAGGAGGTGCTCGAGGACCTGGGCACCGCCGGCCTGAACGAGATCCGCATGATCGAGGCCGCGCTCGACCGCATCGCCCAGGGAACCTACGGCATCTGCGTGACCTGCGGCGACCCGATCAGCGAGGAGCGGCTGGACGTGCTGCCCCAGACCCCGAAATGCCGCACCTGCGCCCGCTGAGCCGGGCGCGCGCGATCGGTCGGACCGGCAGTCTTTCCACCTGACCGGCAGCGGCTTCCCGCAGGCAACTTTCGGATTTTAGAAAGGCCACGCCCCGCGCGGCCCACGCCGCATTCCCCCGGACCGAAGACGGCGAGGCGCCAGTGGCGCCTTGCCCGGTCCGGTCGCCCGGAGGCGCGAGCCGCAGGGCGAGGGGGTTGCAGCTTCACCGTCGGTTGAGGATCGGGACGGGACGGCCCCGGACGGTGCGCAAAGCGCGCCGGCCCCCGGCAGGGCCGGCGCGGCCCGTTCGCCACGGGTCGATCGGGCTGGGGATACCCAGCGCCGGAGGATAGGAGCCGACGCCGCGGGCCGCTGACCTGCTGGAATCCCGTCCCGCCGACGATTGCCGGCGCGGTCAGCGCACGCGGCGGGCCTCGATCGCTTCCCAGATCTTCGCGGTCACGTTCACACCGTCGAAGCGCTCGAGCTCCTGGAGCCCGGTCGGCGAGGTCACGTTGATCTCGGTCAGCCAGCCGCCGATCACGTCGATGCCGACGAAGATCTGCCCCTTCTCGCGCAGGAGCGGGCCGATGGCGGCGCAGATCTCGCGGTCGCGCTCGGTCAGCGCCACCTTGGTCGGCGTGCCGCCGGCATGCATGTTCGACCGCGTCTCGCCTTCCTGCGGCACGCGGTTGATCGCGCCCACCGCCTCGCCGTCCACGAGGATGACCCGCTTGTCGCCCTTCGCCACGTCCGGCAGGAACTTCTGCGCGATCAGCGGCTCGCGGTTGATGCCGGTGAAGACCTCCCAGAGCGCGGTGAAGTTGCGGTCGTTGGGGTCGAGCCGGAAGACCCCGGCGCCGCCGTTACCGTAGAGCGGCTTGAGGATGATGTCGCCATGCCGCGCCTTGAAGGCGCGCAAGGTCGCGAGGTCGCGCGCCACCGTGGTCGGCGGCGTCAACTCGGGGAATTGCAGCACCAGGAGCTTCTCGGGGAAGTTCCGCACCCAGAAGGGATCGTTGACCACCAGCGTCCCCGGCGCGAGCCTGTCGAGCACATGGGTGGTGGTGATATAGCCCATGTCGAAGGGCGGATCCTGGCGCAGCCAGACCACGTCCATCGCGCCCAGGTCGGCGACCGTCTCCGGCCCGAGCGTGAAGTGGTCGCCCTTGACCCGGCGCACCTCGACCGGCCAGCCGCGCGCGGTCACCCGCCCCTCGTCGAGCGAGAGCTGGTCGGGGGTGTAGTAGAAGAGCCGGTGCCCGCGCGCCTGCGCCTCCTCCATGATGCGGAAGGTGGAATCCGCCGCGATGTTGATGTTCTGGATCGGGTCCATCTGGACGGCGACTTGCAGGGCCATGCCAATCTCCCAAGGGCGGCGTCGGGCGCTTCATGGACGAGGCCGCGGAACGGCGCAAGGCCGTCAGGCGTCGAAGCTAGCGGCGTTCTCGATGCGCTCGGCCACGCCGCCGCGATCGACCAGCACCACGTCGAAGCGGCAGGGCACCGAGCCGTCGGTGGCCTCGGCCAGATAGCGGCTCGCCGCCGCGCCGATGCGACGCCACTGCGCCCGCGAGATCGCGGCCGCGGCCTCGCCGTGGCCGCGCCGCGCCTTGACCTCGACGAAGACCAGCCAGCCGCCGCTTCGCAGGATCAGGTCGATCTCGCCCTCGGGGCATCTCCACCGCCGCGCGACGAGCTCGGCACCCTCGGCGCGATAGAGCCGCTCCGCGATCTCCTCGGCCGCGATCCCGCTGAAATGCGCGCCCCTTCCCCGGCTCATCGCGCGCGAGTCAGCGCCAGGGCGCGCCCGTAGACTTCGCGGCGCGGCAGGCCCAGCGCATCCGCCACCTCGGCCACGGCATCCTTGAGCGAGGCGCGCCCGAGCGCGGCGAGGAGCGCGGCATCCACCGCCGCCTCTTCCGGCGCCTCCGCCACCGGCGGGCCGACCACGACGACGATCTCGCCCTTTGGCGGCCCCGAGTCCGCATAGGCCGCCGCGAGATCCCCGAGGCGGCCGCGCCGGGTCTCCTCGAAGCGCTTGGTCAGTTCCCGGCTCACGGAGGCCTGCCGCCCCGCGCCGAGCGTCTCGGCCATGGCCGCGAGCGCCTCGGCCAGCCGACGCGGCGACTCGTAGAAGACGAGCGTCGAGGGCACGGCGGCGAGCTCGGCCAGCGCCCGGCGCCGTGCCGCCGCGCGCGGCGGCAGGAAGCCCGCGAAGAGGAAGCGGTCGGTCGGCAGCCCCGCCACCGCGAGCCCCGCGAGCAGCGCCGAGGCGCCGGGCACCGCGGTCACCGCATGGCCGGCCGCGATCGCCTCTGCGGCGAGCCGGTAGCCCGGATCGGCCAGGAGCGGCGTGCCCGCATCGGAGACGAGCGCCACGGATCTTCCCTCGGCCAGCGCCGCGAGCAGGCGCGGCCGCTGCGCCGCGCCGTTGTGGTCGTGATAGGGCAGGATGCTGCGCGGCTCGCGGCGCAGCCCGTGGATCTCGAGCAGCCGGCGCGTTGTGCGCGTGTCCTCCGCCGCCAGCAGGTCGGCGCCGCCGAGAAGGTCGAGGGCGCGCAGGGTGATGTCGCGCGCATGGCCGATCGGCGTGGCGACGAGATAGAGCCCCGGCGCCGGAGACTCACGCGCCGGGGCGGCATCGCCGGCCGGGATCGGGGCTTCGCTCCGCTCGCTTTTCATTCTTCGTTTACTTTTTTCGGGCCACCGCTTAGCGTGCGGCCCGGAATTCGCCGCAAAAATCCGCATCCGAACGTCGGGGTGACGACCCATGCTGTCAACACGTTTTTCCCGCTTCCGTCCGCTCCGGTCGGTGCTCGCCGCGGCGGCTCTGGCGATGCTCGCCGCCTGCGCCACCGCGCCCGGCGCGGGGCGGGTCTCGAGCGACGGCGTCGATGTCGACCCCAACCAGCCGGTGCGCGTGGCCCTGCTGGTCCCGCTCGGCTCCGCCGATCCCAGCCGCGAGGTGCTCGGCCGCAGCCTGGTCAACGCGGCCCAGCTCGCCCAGGCGGATTTGCGCAACGCGACCATCGACCTCGCGGTCTATCCCACCGCCGGCACGGCCGAGGGCGGCGCCGCCGCCGCCAGCCAGGCGGTCGCGGAAGGCGCGAAGATCATCGTCGGGCCGCTCTTCAGCACGGCGACGGCGGGCGTGGAGCCGGTCGCGGCCGGGGCGCAGCTCAAGGTCATCAGCCTCAGCAATAACCCCGAGGTGGCCGGGCAGGGCGTCTATATCCTCGGCAACACCTTCCTAAATACCGCCGACCGGCTGGTCAGCTACGGCATGTCGCGCGGCCTGCGGAACTTCGCGGTGGTCTATCCCGAGGGGCTCGAGGGCGACACGGCGCGCAACGCGGTCTCGGCGGCGGTGCGCGGGCGCGGGGCGCAGCTCGTCGCGACCGAATCCTACAGCCTCTCGGTCACCGGCATCCAGGCCGCCGCGGGCCCGGCGGCCTCGAACCTCATGGCGAACGGCGCCAATGCGATCGTGCTGACGGACGGCCCCACCGGCGGCCTCGCCTTCATCTCCGAGGCCCTGCGCAACAACGGCCTCTCCTCGGCCCAGGCGCAGTTCCTCGGCCTGCAGCGCTGGGACGTCTCGGCCGAGGCCCTGTCCCAGCCGAGCCTGCAGGGCGGCGCCTTCGCCGCGCCGGATCCGGGCCTGATGGCCGCCTTCGAGGGCCGCTACCGCAACGCCTATGGCGAGGCGCCGCAGGACGTGGCCGCACTCGCCTATGACGCCATCGCCGCGGTTGGCGCGCTCATCTCCGAGGCGCGCGCGGGCGGCGGCAGCCCCTTCTCGGATGCGCGCATCACCCAGGCCGCGGGCTTTGCCGGCGTCGGCGGCGCCTTCCGCTTCGCGCCCAACGGGCTGAACCAGCGCAATCTCGCGGTGCTCGAGGTCCGGGACGGACAGGCCGTGGTGGTCGAACGGGCGGCGCGAGGGTTCGAGTCCTTTGCCAACTGACCAGAGTCCTCGGCGTGCCGCCGCGGACTGGCAGGGTCTGACGCCATCGCGACTCCGGATCCTCGACGTGCCCGCGGTGGGCGCGGCGCTCGACGAGGCGCTCGGCGCGACCACCGGCACGGCCGAGCGGCGCGCGGCGGCGGTGCGCGTTCTGGGGGTTGCCAATGGCGAGGCCCGCGCCGCGATCGCCGCCGAGGTCGCCGCGCGACCGCGCGAGGCCTATCGCGCCATCCACGACTACGCCTGGCTGACCGACCAGATCGTCACGCTGACGCTCGATGCCGCGGCGCGCTGGATGCATCCGCTCGCCAATCCGACGCGCTCGGAACGCATCGCCGCACTGGCGGTCGGGGGCTACGGCCGGGCGGAGATGGCGCCCTTCTCTGATGTCGACCTGCTCTTCGTCACCCCCTACAAGCAGACGCCCTGGGGCGAGAGCCTGATCGAGACCGTGCTCTACTGCCTCTGGGATCTCCGGCTCAAGGTCGGCCATTCCGCCCGCACGGTCGACGATTGCCTGCGGCTCGCGCGCGGCGACACCTCGATCCGCACCAGCCTGCTCGAGCATCGCTTCGTCTGGGGCGCCGAGCCCCTGGCCGAGCGGCTGGACGAGCGGCTCTGGACGGAGCTCTTCGAGGGCACGGGACCGGAATTCGTCGAGCTGAAGCTCGCTGAACGCGCCACCCGGCACGAGCGCCAGGGCAGCACGCGCTACCTGCTCGAGCCCAATGTCAAGGACGGCAAGGGCGGGCTGCGTGACCTCCAGACCCTCTTCTGGATCGGCAAGTACCTCACCCGCGCCCGCGGGCCGGAAGACCTGATGCGCAAGGGCTTCTTCACCGCGGACGAATTCACCATCTTCTCGGAGGCGGCGGCCTTCCTCTGGACCACGCGCGTGCACCTGCACCTCCTCTGCGGGCGCGCCATCGAGCAGCTGACCTTCGACATGCAGGTCGAGATCTCGGCCGCGCTCGGCTATCGCTCGACGCGCGGGCAGCGGGCGGTCGAGCGCTTCATGCAGGATTACTTCACCCATGCGAAGGCCGTGGGCGACCTCACCCGCATCTTCCTCTCCGCGCTGGAGGCGCAGCACGTCAAGCCGCGGCCGGGACTCGGCCGGACGCTGCGCAACGTGCTGACCCTGCGCCGGGACCGCACCGCGGCGGGCTACCGGCTCAAGCACGGGCGGCTCGACGTGGCCGATCCCGAGGCCTTCCTCGCCGATCCGGTCAATATCCTGCGGCTCTTTCAGGAGGGCCTCTCGACGGGGACGCTGATCCATCCCGACGCGCTGCGGCTGGTGGCCGCCAATCTCGCCCTGATCGACGACCGCCTGCGCAACGACCCGGAGGCGAACCGGATCTTTCTCGAACTGCTGCTCGGCCACGGCAACCCGGAACGGGCGCTACGCCTGATGAACGAGGTCGGAGTGCTCGGCGCCTTCATCCCCGAATTCGGGCGCATCGTGGCGATGATGCAGTTCAACATGTACCACCACTACACGGTGGACGAGCACATCATCCGTACGATCTCCACCCTCAGCCAGATCGAGCAGGGCGACCTCATCGGCGATCTGCCGGTCTCCACCGAGATCCTTGCGCGCGGGGTCAACCGCCGGGTGCTCTACGTCGCGCTGCTCCTGCACGACATTGCCAAGGGCTCCGGCCGCGACCATTCCGAGCTCGGCGGCGAGATCGCGCTGCGGCTGGCGCCGCGCTTCGGGCTCGATGCCGACGAGACGGAAATGGTCGCCTGGCTGGTGCGAAACCACCTGCTGATGTCCGACACCGCCCAGAAGCGCGACTTGGCCGAGCCGCGCACCGTGCGCGACTTCGCCCAGATCGTGAAGAGCCCGAACCGGCTGAAGCTCCTGACCGTGCTGACGGTCTGCGACATCCGCGGCGTCGGGCCGAACGTCTGGAACAATTGGAAAGCGATGCTGCTGCGCACGCTCTATGCCGAGACCCTCGAATATCTCACCGGCGGCAGCCAGTCCCAGAGCCGGCCCGAGCGCGAGGCGGCGGCCAAGGCGGCGCTCGCCGAGGCGCTCGAGGGCTGGGGGGAAGACGAGATCCGCACCGAATGCGCCCGGCATTACGCGCCCTACTGGCTCGGCTTCGACACGCGCACCCATGCGATCTTCGCCGATCTCGTGCGCAGGCTGCCCGAGGGCGAGCCCGCGATCGACATCGAGCTCGATTTCGGCCGCGACGCCACCCAGGCCTGTTTCGCCATGTCCGACCATCCCGGCATCTTCGCCCGCCTCGCCGGGGCGCTGGCGCTCGCCGGGGCCAATGTGGTCGACGCGCGCACCTATACCTCGACCGACGGCATCGCCACGGCCGCCTTCTGGATCCAGGACGCCCAGGGCGCGCCCTACGAGCGGGCACGGCTGGCGCGGCTGCGCCATTCCGTCGGCCGCACGCTCCGGGGCGAGGTGGTCGCCCGCGAGGCGCTGAAGTCGCGGGACCGCATCAAGAAGCGCGAGAAGGACTTCGTGGTGCCGACGCGCGTGCATTTCGACAACACCGCCTCCGACATCTATACCCTGATCGAGGTCGAGACCCGCGACCGCCCCGGCCTGCTCTACGACCTCGCGCGCACTCTGACCGCCAACAGCATCTCGATCGCCTCGGCGATCATCGCGACCTACGGCAAGCAGGCGGTGGACGTCTTCTACGTCAAGGATCTCTTCGGACTGAAGCTGCATGCCGAGGGCAAGCGCGACACCCTTGAGGCGCGGCTGCGCGCCGTCATCGACCAGGCGGACGGACAGACCAGTTGATCCGCCCGATCCGCCTCCTGCCGGCCTTCCTGACCGTGGGCGGCTGGACCATGCTCAGCCGCATTCTCGGGCTGGCCCGCGACGTGCTGATGGCCGCCCTGCTCGGGGCCGGGCCGGTGGCCCAGGCCTTCCTCATCGCCTTCACCCTGCCGAACATGTTCCGCCGCTTCTTCGCCGAGGGCGCCTTCAACATCGCCTTCGTGCCGATGTTCGCCAAGCGGCTTGAGGCCGGGGAGGATGCCGCGGGCTTCGCGCGCGACGCGCTGTCGAACCTCGGCGCCTTCCTGATCGTCTTCACCCTCGTGGGCATCATGGCGATGCCCTGGCTGGTGCTGGCCATGGCGAGCGGCTTTCACGGCGATATCCGTTTCGAGCTCAGCGTCACCCACGGCCGCATCGCCTTCCCCTACATCGTCTTCATCTCGCTGACGGCGCTCCTGAGCGGCGTGCTGAACGCGCTCGGCCGCTTCGCGCTCGCCGCCGCGGCGCCGATCCTGATGAACCTGGTGATGATCGCCTTCCTGCTGATCGGCTACTGGACCGGCGGCAACATCGGCCTCTGGCAGATCTGGTCGGTGCCGGTCGCCGGCATCGCCCAGCTCGCCCTGGTCTGGTGGGGCGTCGGGCGCGCCGGCTTCCCGATCCGGCCGGTGCGGCCGCGGCTGACGCCCGAGATGCGCCGGCTCGCCGTGGTCGCGGCGCCCGCCATGCTCGCGGGCGGCGTCGTGCAGATCAACCTGCTGGTCGGCCGCCAGGTGGGATCCTTCTTCGACGGGGCCGTGGCCTGGCTCTCCTATGCCGACCGGCTCTACCAGCTGCCGCTCGGCGTGGTGGGGCTCGCGATCGGCGTGGTGCTCCTGCCCGACCTCGCGCGCCGGCTCCGCGCCGGGGACCTGGAGGGCGGCCGAAGCGCCGTGAACCGCGCCACCGAATTCACCCTCGCCCTGACCCTGCCGGCCGCGCTCGCGCTCATGGTGATCCCCGTGCCGATCGTGGCGGTGCTCTTCCAGCGCGGCGCCTTCGGTCCCGACGACACACTCGCCACGGCGCTCGCGGTGGCGATCTATGGTGCCGGCCTGCCGGCCTTCGTGCTGCAGAAAGTCATCTCGCCGGTCTATTACGCCCGCGAAGACACGCGCACGCCGTTCCGCTATGCGGTCCATGCCATGCTGGTCAACGCAGGCGTCGCGCTCGGCCTCGCGCCCTTCATCGGCTTTGCCGCAGCCGCACTCGGCACCACGGTGGCGGGTTGGGTCATGCTCGCCCAGCTCTGGCGCGGCACCCGGTCCCTCGACGGCGCCGCGGCGATCGACGCGCGGCTGAAGCGGGCCCTGCCCCGGATTGCGCTCTCCTGCCTGGTCATGGGCGTGGTCCTCGCCGCCGGCGCTGCCTGGCTCGGCGAGGCGCTCGCCACCGACTATCTCCGCTACGGCGCGCTCGCGTTGCTGGTCGGCCTCGGCGCCGCAAGCTACGGCGCGGCAGTTATTGCCACCGGCGCCATCCGCGGCGCCGACATCCGCACGGCGTTGCGGAGAGGCGCGCCCTGACGGCTCACCGTTCCGGCCGGCTCCGCTGGCGCAGCCGGCGTCGCCCCTTCCGCACCAGCCCCGACAGCCGGCCGGGCAGGAGCGCGATGGCCCGGCCGCGCCACCCCAGCCGATAGGCGAGGCCGCGGCTTGTGGCATCGCGGCAGGGCACGCACTGGCCGCAGGGATAGCGCCCGAGCAGCGGGTCGTGGCAGAACCACGAGCGCTCCAGCAGGTCGCGGAAACCGCGCTCGGCGGCGATCTCGCCCATGCGCGCCTTGCTGGTCGCCAGCAGCGGAAAGGTCATCCGCTCGAAGAGCACCGCACCCGGCTCCCCCTCGCGGTCGAAGACCGTCACCTCGCGCCCCGCCTCCATGCGCCGGACCACCCGGGGACGCAGGAAGGTCTCGGTCTTGCTCCCGCCCGCGACGACCCCGAGTTCCAGGCCGCGCAGGTCGCGGTCGCGCGCGAAGCAGGCGAGCCATTCGTACTGCGACCCGAGGCCGATCCCGTCGTGGAGCGTCGCCCAGGCCGCGCGGATGTCGGGATGCCGGCCGGTGTCCGGCATCTCCACCACTTCTGGCAGTTCCAGCCGGCCCGGCCAGCCCCGCGCCGCCACCGCCGCGACGATCTCGGCCATGCGCGCCAGTTCCATGCGATGCGACCGGCGCCCGGGGTCGACGACGTAATAGGGTTGCACGAGAGCATCGGAACCGGAGATCAGGTCGAGCACCCGGAAGGTCGAATCCCAGCCGGCGGTCCAGAGAACCTCGTGTCGCCGGCGCCCCGGAGCGACGGCCGCGGCGCCGCGATCAGCCACGAAGCACCCACCGCCGGCCGCGCCGCAACTCCCGTCTGACGACCCGCGCGAACGCACGCGGCAGGCTCGGCAAGCGGTCAGGCAGCGCGATCTCGCGCTCCAGTTCCGCGCGCCGGCCGGGCCCGAGATAGGCGCCGTTGACCAGCTGCGTCGCGATAGACCAGTCGGAGTTGCCCTCCACGATCACCGGGCCTGCGGGTGTCATCGCCACGTCCCAGCCGATCCAGCGCACCCCCGAGAAGACCCGCGCCGCCTTGCTGCACGCGTCCAGGGCGCGCGGCCAGTCCGGCAGCACGAAGCCCTCGAAGGCCACGCCGCTGTCGGGATGTGTCGCGACCCGTCGAGGCGCTTCGTGCTTCAGCGACCCGAACGCCCTGGTGACCGCGCCGGTCGCAAGGTCCACATCCGCGACCAGCCCGCCCTGCGACCAGTTGTCTATCTGCGCGCCGGCGCGGCCGGTGCGAAGGAATGCGGCGTCGATGGTCACCTCGCCGCTCAGCCTGCGAAACGTGATGATCCGCACCGTATTGACCGACCAGGGGTTGAAGGCGGCGACCGCCGGATGCTGCTCGATGAACCCTTGCACCAGGTAGCCCTCGCAGGACCGGCCATGCCCCTCGCCAGCCTCCATCGGCAGCGCGTCGAGAAATGCCGCGAGGCTCTGCGTTCCCGCGGCGCTCGAGGCGCAGGGGATTCCGTCGGGGTCCGGGGCAACATCCACCACCCGCACATCCTGCCCCTGCTGGCCGCCGCGCGGCTTGAGAAACAGCCGGCAGGGCAGCTCGCCGCGGATCAGTTCGGCGCATTCATGCGGCGTCGTCAGCGGCTCACCGGCAGCGGTCATGCCGAGCCGTGGATGATAGAGGCCGTAAAGCTTCGGAACCGGCACCCCGATCGAGGCGAGAAGCGCCTGCGTGGCCCATTTGTCCGCCAGCACGTGACGTTGAGGCCCGTTCAGATGCGGTCGCAGCACCCGCCTGTTGAGCTCCTTCGAAATGAAGTCCATCACGCTTTCCTCCGGGCAGTCCATGAGCCCGAAGATCAGGATCTCCTCGTCGGAAAAGCCGGCCATTCGCAGGCGAAACCGCCTCCCGTGATCCATCCGCTCCGACCCCGCTGCCGCCCGGCCGCGTCCTTATACCCAAGCCCTCGATGCTGGGGAACGGCCCGGAGCGGCCCGGCTGCAAATCGGCTGCCTACCGCTGCCGCGCCCGGTCCCGCCAGCGGCGCAGCCGCGCGCCGCCGTCCGGGGCGAGCAGGGGGGCGAGTGCGAAGCCGGCGGCGAAACCCGCCAGATGCGCCACCCATTCGTCGCCGCCGCCGATCAGCAGCCGGAAGAGCAGCTGAAGGCCCGCCAGCATCCCGATCAGCCGGAAGGCCGCGATCCTTCCGCGCGCTTCACTCTCCGGCATGGTGAAGAGCCACCAGCTGAAGGCGCCGATCAGCGCATAGACCGCCGGGTAGACCCCGACCAGCAGCACGCGGCTGTCGAGCAGGAACCCGTAGGCCAGCGCGCCGGCGACGGCGCCCGCCAGCAGGATCCCGGCCATGGCGGCCTGCGAGAACCGCTCCGAGACCGCCTTGCCCAGCGCCGCCAGCAGCACGGCGCCGAAGATCGCGTGCATCGCGCCGGAATGCACCGCCGGATAGCTGACGAACCGCAACAGCCCGTCCGCCGTCGGCTCCCGGGTCTCGACCATGTAGTCGAAGAGCGGCGCGGAGAAGCCGAACCGCGTCATCGCCGCCAGGCGCCAGCCCGCCGCCTGCGGCCCGCCGATCAGCCCATGGGCCCCGAGTTGCAACGCCGCCTCGATCGCGAGGATGGCCAGCGTCAGCGCCACCACCAGAGCCGGCAGGCGCTGGAAAGGACCGGATGGCGGCATCGGGGCTCCTGTTGACGGGGCGCGGCGCAACGGCAATAAGCGCGCGCATCCATAGACCAGACGAGACGACGAGGCCATGTCCGAGCCGAAATTCGAGCCCCGCGTCTTCTCCGGCGCCCAGCCCTCGGGCAACCTGACGCTCGGCAATTACCTCGGAGCGCTGCGCCGCTGGGTGGCGATGCAGGACGAGGGGCTCGAGACGATCTACTGCGTCGTCGACCTGCACGCGATCACCGTCTGGCAGGACCCGGCCAAGCTCGCCCATGCCACGCGGGAGCTGGCGGCGGCCTATCTCGCCTGCGGCCTCGACCCCGCGCGCTCGATCCTCTTCAACCAGTCCCAGGTGCCGGCCCATGCCGAGCTCGCCTGGATCTTCAACTGCGTGGCGCGGCTCGGCTGGCTGAACCGCATGACCCAGTTCAAGGACAAGGCCGGCAAGGACCGGGAGGCGGCGAGCGCCGGGCTCTATGTCTATCCCAACCTGATGGCGGCCGACATCCTCGTCTACCACGCCACCCATGTGCCGGTGGGCGAGGACCAGAAGCAGCATGTGGAGCTGACCCGCGACATCGCGGCCAAGTTCAACCACGATTTCGGCACGCCGTTCTTCCCGCTGGCCGAGCCGATCATCGAGGGCGCGGCGACGCGGGTCATGTCCCTGCGCGACGGCTCGAAGAAGATGTCGAAATCCGATCCCTCGGACATGAGCCGCATCAACCTCAGCGACGATGCCGACACCATCGCCCAGAAGATCCGCAAGGCGCGCACCGATGCCGAGCCGCTGCCCGACAGCCTGACCCTGCTCGCCGACCGCCCCGAAGCGCGCAACCTCCTCACCATCTATGCCGCGCTCGCGGAACAGCCGCCCGAGACCGTGCTGGAGGAATTCGCCGGGGCGCCGTTCTCGGTCTTCAAGCCGGCGCTGGCCGAACTCGCGGTCGCCCGCCTCGGGCCGATCACCGCGCGCATGACCGAGCTCATGGCCGACCCCGCCGAGATCGACCGCATCCTCGGCGACGGCGCCGACCGCGCCGCCGCGATCGCCGAGCCGATCCTGGCGCGCACCTACGAGATCGTCGGCCTGGTCCGCAGCCGCCAGATCTGACCCGCCCGCGCCGGCGGTATGATATCCGGGTAAACCGATCGGCCCAGGGACACCCCGAACCGGCAAAAGCGAGGCATTGCCTCGCGCCGGTTCGTCGGCAGCAGCGCGCGAGCGCGGAGGCCGAGGGGGGTTGAGTTTCACCGCCGGTGGGTAATCCGCGTGCGACTGCCTGGGCGGGCGCGCTTGTCGCGCCTGCCGGGGGGCAGGCAGGCGCGCGCGGATTTGTCTGAAGCCAAAACCGCGAAGGGAAGGCTCCACCGACAACGGCAACGGGCGCCGGTCCGAAAAAAGCCCGAAGACGGCGTCAGGTCTGCTGGTTCATCGTGATGTTGTCCAGCCGGTAGGTCTCGGCACCGGGGGCCTGAAGCTCGATCACGGCGCCGAAACTGTCGCCCGGGAAATCCCCGGGATGCGGCAGCGGCCCGCCGACGTTGTCGGGCACATTGGCCTCGCCTGTCATGGTGAAACGCCAGAAATCGCCGGTCGGGAACAAGTTGATGAAGACCTCGTGGGTCCCGCCCTCTACATAGGTTCCGACATTCACGCCGTTCGCGGTCACCGTGCCGCCCGAAAGCTCGATCTGGAGCGCCCAGAACGGCCCGCCCGAGCTCATGTTGATCTGCGCGCTCGCGCCCGGGGCGAGCTGCCCCCTGAACCGCGTCAGGATCGGCTTGCCGTTGTCGGGATGCGAGGCCGCGGTCAGGATCACGCGCGGCCGGCTGCCGGCGCTCGGCCCCTGCAGCACCAGCGAATGGGCGCCGTCGAGCGGCGCGCCATTGCTCACGGTGGCCGAGTTCCCGGCGCTGGTCTGGGTGGCGACACTGTCGCCCGCAGGCGGCCCCGTGGGCGCGGCGAGCGGGCTGCCGCCGACGGGATCGGCTTCGAAATCGTCGGAAAAGATCGTGGTGCAGGCGGTCAGGGCAGCGACCGACAGCATGAGGGTCGCGAGGCGGGGGAAGGATGTCATGGCTATGCTCTTTCGTTGAATCGGCATCCGGGTGATCTTCAAACGATCGCGGTGACCGGTCGCCCCGAGCACGGTCCCGAAATTGAACCGCGGGCGCCCGATCGTATTAAGTGTATACCACGCCCGCCCCGGCCAGGCAAACCTCGGCGGCCGGGCGCGCAGGCCCGCCGTCACCCGGCTTGCGATCCCGGCGGGCATCGCAGATGATCGCGCAGGCCAAGGGGGAGACGCATGCGCAAGTTCCTGATCATCCTCGACGACACGCCCGAGATGCTGAACGCCATGCGCTACGCCGCGATCCGGGCCGCCAAGACCGGCGGCGGCGTCGAGATCCTCGCCATCGTCTCGCCCGAGGAATTCCAGCATTTCATGGGCGTGGCCGACGTGATGCGGGCCGAGGCGCACGAGAAGATCGAGGCGCATTTCCAGGTCTTCAAGGACCGCATGGAGAAACGCGAGGGCGTCACCCCCTCGCTCGCCATCCGCGAGGGCGACAAGGTCGACGCGGTGCTCAAGCATCTCAAGGAGAACCCCGAGATCGGCGTCGTGGTGCTCGGCGCCGGCACCGAGAACGGCGGCCCCGGCCTGCTCGTCACCGCGCTGACCGGCCGCCGCATCGGCGAGCTGCGCGTGCCGATCACCATCGTCCCCGGCTCCATGACCAAGGAAGACATCATCGCCGTCACCTAAGCGCCGCGCCGCCGGCCATCTCCGCACCCCCGCAGGGTTGACTCGGACCCGTCGCGGTCGCACCTAGGGAACATCTTCCAGAGGCACGACCGATGTTCATCCAGACCGAATCCACACCGAATCCGGCGACGCTCAAGTTCCTTCCCGGCCAGGCGGTGCTCTCCGGCGGCGCCGCCGATTTCCCGACCGAGGCCGCGGCCGCGGTCTCGCCGCTGGCGCGGCGCATCTTCGCGACCGGCAGCGTGACGGGGGTCTTTCTCGGCGCCGATTTCGTGACCGTCAGCAAGGCCGAAGGCGTGGAATGGCCGCATATCAAGCCGGGGATCCTCGGCGCGATCATGGAGCATTTCCAGTCGGGCGAACCCGCCATCGAGGGCGCGGAGGGCGCGGTCGGCCATGCCGAGCACGACGGCCCCGACCAGGAAATCGTGAACCAGATCAAGGAACTGCTCGACACCCGCGTCCGTCCCGCGGTGGCGCAGGACGGCGGCGACATCACCTTCCACGGCTTCGACCGGGGCGTGGTCTACCTGCACATGCAGGGCGCCTGCGCCGGCTGCCCCTCCTCGACCATGACGCTGAAGATGGGCATCGAGAACCTGCTGCGCCATTATATCCCCGAAGTGACCGAGGTGCGCCCGGTTGCCGTCTGACGGGCCGCTGATCCTCGCCTTCGACACCGCTCAGGCCCAATGCACGGCGGCCCTGCTGGCCGGCGATCGGCTGCTCGCCAGCCGCGACGAGGCCATGGCGCGCGGTCAGGCCGAGCGCCTCATGCCGATGCTCGAGGAGATCCTTGGGGAAGCGGAAATCGCCTGGGGCGGGATCGACGCCATCGCGGTCGGCACCGGCCCGGGCAATTTCACCGGCGTCCGGATCGCCGTCGCCGCCGCGCGCGGGCTGGCGATGGCGCTCTCCCGGCCGGCGATCGGCGTCAGCCGCTTCGAGGCGCTGGCCGAGGGCATCCCGGGCGACGTGCTGGCCTCCGTCGCCGACCGCCAGGACCATTGCCTGCTCCAACTCCTTCGCGACGGCACGCCCCTGGGCGCGCCCTTCGCGCGCGAGGCCGCGGCGGATCTGCCGCGTGGCTGCGACCTGCTCTGCCTCGGCCATCAGGCCGAGAATCTCGCCGCCGAGCTGGAATGCCGCGCCGGCCCCGAGGACACGAGCGCCGATCCGCGCCGACTGGCGCGGGTGGCCGCGACGCGGCTCGGGGGCGCAACGGGCCGGCCCGCGCCGCTCTACCTGCGCCCGGCGGACGCAGATCCGCCGAGCGAGCCCCGCCCGATGCTGATCGATGTCGCCTGATGCGCTGGCCGCCCTGCATGCGCGCTGCTTCACCGAGGCGCCGCGCCCCTGGACCGCGCGCGAATTCGCCGAGCTCGCCGCCGCGGAGGGGACGCTCCTGCTCTGCCGCCCCGAAGGCTTCGCGCTCGGGCGGCTCGCCGGGCCGGAAGCCGAGCTCTTGACCCTCGCCGTCGAGCCCGAGGCGCGGCGGCGCGGCATCGGGACCGCGCTGGTCCTCGCCTTCGAGGCGGCCGCATCCGCCCGGGGCGCCGGCGAGATCTTCCTCGAGACCGCCGTCGAGAATGCCCCCGCCCGCGGCCTCTATGAGGCGCTCGGCTATCGCCCGGTCGGCCGGCGGCCGGGCTATTACGCCCGGGCCGGCCGGCCGCCGCTCGACGCGCTCGTCTTCCGCAAGCCCCTCTGCGCCCCGGCGCCATAGACATCGGCCGGCTTGCGGGACATGCTGGCCCGGCCATCGAAACGCTTCCGAAGCAACCGGGGATTGGCCATGTCGGCACTTCAGGCGGTCCGGTCGAGGGCAGGCGCGGCGCCCGTCGAGCTCGGCATCGTGCTCGGCTCGGGGCTGGGCCATCTCGCCGCCAGCGTCGACGGCGTGGCGATCCCCTATGGCGAGCTGCCCGGCTTCCCCAGGGCGGCGGTCTCGGGCCACGACCCGCATCTGGTGATCGGCATGCTCGAAGGCCGGCGTGTCGCCGTCTTCGGCGGCCGGGCGCATTACTACGAGGCAGGCGATCCCGCCGCCATGCGCATGCCGATCGGCCTCCTGCAGGCGCTTGGCGCCGGGCGGCTGGTCCTGACCAATGCCGCCGGCTCGCTCCGCCCGGACATGGCGCCGGGCGAGCTGATGCTGCTCACCGACCACATCAACTTCTCCGGGCGCAATCCGCTGATCGGCGAGGCGACCGACGCCCGTTTCGTCAACATGGTGGACGCCTACGACCCGGCGATGCGGCGCGCGCTGCGCGAAGCCGCCGCGGCGGAGGAGATCGAACTGCGCGAAGGCGTCTATGCCTGGTATTCCGGGCCGAGCTTCGAGACGCCGGCCGAGATCCGCGCGCTCCGCGTTCTGGGCGCCGATGCGGTGGGCATGTCGACGGTCCCGGAGGTGATCCTCGCGCGCTTCTTCGGACTGCGGGTCGCGGCGGTCTCCACCATCACCAACATGGCCGCCGGCATGAGCGACGAGATCCTCAGCCACGACCATACCAAGGCGATGGCGCCCCTGGGCGCCGCCAAGCTCGAACGCATCCTGCGCCGCTTCCTCAGGGACGACATCGGCGCCTGAGCGGCGACGGGTCCGCCGGCCCGATCCTCGGAACGGGAAAAAGCCGCGCCCCGCGCGGCCCACACGACCAGCCCACGGACCGAAAAGGCGAGGCGCCAGTGGCGCATCGCCCGGTCCGGTCGCCCGGAGGCGCGAGCCGCAGGGCGAGGCGGTTCAGCCGTCCCGCCGGTCGAGGATCGGGACGGGACGGCCCTGGACGGCGTGCGAAGCGCGCCGGCCCCCCCCGCAGGGCCGGCGCGGCCCGATCGCCACCGGTCGATCGAGCTGGAACTCCCCGGCCCCGGGTGCAGCGGGAGCCGACGGCAAGGGCCGTTGATATTCTTCCAGATCATCGGGGAACTCGGCCGCCCTCTCCGACGCAACCCTTCCAAGGCATGGAGCCATCAGCTATGGTGTTCGCGGGGCAGACAATCGCCCGTTAACTCTTTTCCTTATATTTTTCTGACAGTTACGGAGCGTCCCCATGGGGACGGCCGCAAAGGGCGCCGGGAAGGCCGCTTCCAGCGCCGCGCCGCCGCGCGCATTCTCCGGCGCGGGATGATGATTAGGGGATGAATTAGACGGAGCGAGCCGCTATTCGATAGGCAGGCGCGTGGCGGATCAGACCGGATGCAGATCTACCTACCCATAGCCGAGGTCTCCGTCGACGGCCTGCTGCTATTCGGAATCGGGTCGATGGTCGGCCTGCTCTCGGGCATGTTCGGGGTCGGCGGCGGCTTCATCCTGACCCCGCTGCTCTTCTTCATCGGCATCCCGCCCGCCGTGGCCGTCGCCTCGGCCGCCAACCAGATCGCCGGCTCCTCCTTCTCCGCCTTCCTCGCGCACATGCGAAAGAAGACCGTGGACTTCCGCATGGGCGTGGTCCTCCTCGCCGGCGGCTTCATCGGCTCGGCGGTCGGCGTCCAGATCTTCACGATCCTGCGCCGCAACGGCCAGTTCGAGCTGACGGTCAGCCTGCTCTACGTGGTCATGCTCGGCACCATCGGGGCCCTGATGCTCATCGAGGGCATGCGCGCCCTGCGCCGCCGCAACGACCCCAACGCGCTCCTCGTGCCGCGCAAGCGGCATACCTGGGCGCATGGCCTGCCGCTCAAGGTCCGGTTCCGCACCTCGCAGCTCTATGTCAGCGCCATCCCGCCCTTCGTGATCGGGGCGCTGGTCGGCGTCCTCGCCGCGGTCATGGGCGTGGGCGGCGGTTTCATCATGGTGCCGGCCATGATCTACCTGATCGGCATGCCGACCAAGGTCGTCATCGGCACCTCGGTCTTCCAGTTCCTCTTCGTGACCGCCTTCACCACCATCCTCCATTCCGTCCAGAGCCAGACCGTGGACGCGCTTCTCGCGCTCATCCTGCTCATCGGCGGGGTGATCGGCGCGCAGATCGGGGTGGTGGTCGGCAACCGCCTGCGGGCCGAGCAACTGCGGATCCTGCTCGCGCTGCTGGTGCTCGGGGTCTGTCTGAAACTCTTCGCGGATCTCGTGATCAAGCCCGCGGAACTCTATTCCCTCGCGGCGTCATGAACGCGGGCTGGCTCGCGGTCCTGCTCGCGCTCCTGGCCGTCACTCCCCTGGCCGCGCAGGAGACCGTCGTCACCGGCATCTCCAAGGACAACATCGCGCTGACCGCGGATTTCAACGGATCCGAGATCTTCATCTTCGGCGCGATCCGGCGCGAGGGACCCGCCCAGCCCGACGCGGCCCCCCTCGACATCATCATCACGATCAAGGGGCCGACGCGGGGCGTCACCGTGCGGCGCAAGGACCGGCGCTTCGGGGTCTGGGTCAATACCGATGCGGTGCGCGTCCGAGAGGCGCCGACCTTCTATTCCATCGCCACCACGAGCCCGCTCGACAGCCTGCTGACGGAAACCGAACTCCTGCGCTACCAGATCGGCATGAACCAGGCCGTGCGCCGGGTCGGCGGGCATCCCACCATCACCGACACGAGCTCCTTCGGCGAGGCGGTGGTGCGGATCCGCGAAAAGGAGGGGCTCTACAGCGTCCGCGACGGTGCCGTCTCGGTTGCGGAGGACACGCTCTTCCAGGCGCGGTTCGAGCTGCCGGCGAATCTCACTGAAGGCATCTACACCGCCGAGTTCTTCCTCGTCCGCAATCACGAGGTGATCAGCTCCGGCGCCACCGACATCGTCGTCGAGAAGACCGGCCTCGAGCGCTGGATGTTCAACCTCTCGCGGAACGAGCCGCTGACCTACGGCATCCTCTCGGTCCTGCTGGCGCTTGCCGCCGGCTGGCTGGCGGCGGCGACGTTCCGGCTCCTGAAGCGATAGGGGTGCCGCTCACTCCGCGCCGTCGAGCACCAATGGCCGGGCCGTCCGCTCCAGATCGCCGATCCCCAGCGCCGCCTCGGGCCGGGCCAGCGCATAGCGCGTGACCCAGAGCAGCCGGCGCTCGGCGCGGGTGATCGCGACATAGGCGAGCCGCTTCCAGAGCTGCAAGCCCGCCTCGCTGCGGCCCGACTGGGCGGCGGCATAGAGATCCGGGGCGAAGACCTGCACTTCGGGCCATTGCGAGCCTTGCGCCTTGTGGATCGTCACGGCCGCGCCGTGCAGGAAGACGGCGCCCATGCTCGCCGCGGTGGGGATGAAGGGCTCATCCTGGCCGGGCGCCTCGATCTGGATGATGCTGGCCACGCCGAAATCGGGCTCCTCCGCCCCCGGCAGATGGATGCGGCTGAAGCCGGCACGCTTGCCCGGGCCGAGATAGATCACCTGGGTTCCCTTGATCAGGCCGCGCGCCTCGAGATCCATACGCCGCTTGCGATGCTTGACCGGCAGCTCGATCCCGTCGCAGATCAGCGGCTCGCCGGGCAGCAGACCGTCGGCCGGCGCCCCAAAGGCGGTCCGGAACGCCTGGATGAGCCGGATGCGGGTGGCGTTCCGCCAGACGAGGATCGGCGCGCGCGCCATGGCGGCCGCATCGGCCCGCTGCGCGATGACGACCCGGTCGTCCCGCGCGGCCGCGGCATAGACCATGTCCTCGAACACCTGGAAGCCGAGCTCCGGCTCGCCGAGGGCGTGGGCGAGATCGAGGATCGGGCTGTCGGAGGCCTGCCGATGCACCCGGCGCAGGGTGAGCCGCGCCTCCTCCGGCAGGCGGTCGAAGACCATTCGGCCGGACCCGTTCACCGGCGGCAGCTGCGCGGGGTCGCCGAAGAGGATCAGCGTGCCGAAGAGCGCGCGGAGGTCGTCGTATTGCCGGTCGTCGAGCATCGAGGCCTCGTCGACCAGGCCGATGTCGAGCGGCTCGTCCCGGAGCTTCCAGCCCTTGATGAAATCGGAGCCGCGCAGCCCGGCGGTCGCAAGGGCGCCGGGAATCGACTTGTGCTGCGCGAAGAAGGCGCGCGCCCGGTCCATGGCCGCCTCGGTCAGGCCCTCGACCTGCGGCCGCTCGCCCTTGCCGGTGATCCATTCGGCCAGGGCCTCGTATTGCGGCTCGTAGAGCGGCGTGTAGAGGATGCGATGGATCGTCGTCGCCGGAACGCCTCTCGCCCGCAGGACACTGGCGGCCTTGTTGGTCGGCGCCAGCACCGCCAGGCTGCGCCGCGGGCGCGAGCGGCGGCTCTCGTATTCGCCGGAGACCGGTTCCACCCCGGCGGCGACGAGGCTGCGGACCACGGAGACCAGAAGCTCGGTCTTGCCCGAGCCCGCCTTGCCCAGGAGCGCGAGCGCCTCCTGCCGGCCGCCCCCATCGGGCAGGAGCGTGGATTCGACGAGATCGACCCCGGCTCCTCGCAGGAGGTCATGGATACGGTCCCGCGCCTCGATCTGATCCGGCGAAAACCGCATCCGCCTCTCGCCATTTGCTTTCTGCTCTCTCTAGCGGGAAGCGCGGGGCGGGACCAGCCTCAGGCGGCGACGGCCTGGTCGTGGAAGGCGGTGTCGAAGGACCTGTCGAACCAGCGGGCTACCACGGAAACCGGAATGCCCGACCGGCGGGAGATCTCGGCCCGGGCCTGCTCGCTGATGTTCCACAGGCCGACACTGATGCTGTCGTGGCCTTCGCCCCGCGAGCCGATCACGTCCGGCTTCCAGCCGATCCGGCCGTAGATCCGCGGCATGCGCGCATCGAAGACGCCGATCGCCTGTTCGAGCCCGAAGCGCAGGCCCATCTCGCAGCCCGCCATCAGCAGCCCCGCGGCGACGCCGGGCGCGGCGCCGGGCGCCAGGCAGAACCGCGTGCATTCCCAGATGAAGGGGCTGGCGATCTCGACGCCGCCGGTCAGGTCCAGGAAATGCTCGTTGACCATGGTGCGCCCGATCGTCGGAAGCGTGCGCATGGACCCGCCGTGGCGGCCGTTCGCGTCTTCCCAGATGGTATAGAGCGGATTGAGCGCGTCGTATTGATCGACTTCGTAACCGTTCTCGTCAAGAGTAACGCTCCAGTGAAGACGGTGCTTGAACTGAGCGGCCCTGTCCCTGAACATCGTTTCCTTGAGTACAGGGTACTTGTGGAGTTCGTCAGCGTAAATGAAGCGGATCATCCTGACCTCTATCGTTTTTCTGAGGTCATTATTCGTCCATCAAAATTAATAAAGGCCGAGCGTGCGCCGCCCTAGTATTTCGGCAACGCCTCGTTCGGTCCGATGATGCCATGCGAGAGCGCCAGGGCCACCGCATGCGTGACATTCATCGCCCCCAGCTTGTGCCGGGCGGAATCGATATAGGCGCGCAGCGTGTTCTCCGAGATATGCAGGCGGTCGGCGACCTCGGCCCGGTTCATGCCGGCGCTCAGCATGGTGAGCGCCTCGCGCTCCCGCGGGGAGAGCTCGCGGGTGGGCTCCGCCACCTCCCGGTTGATGATGCGCTTGGCCTGCTGATGCACCAGATGCGCGATCAGAAGGAAATCCTTTGCCCTTTCGCGGATGATCGCCTGCCATTCGTCGTCACTCGCCCGGTGATTCACCGTGAACATGGCGAACTCGCCGGCCGGCCCCCAGAGCGGGATCGACCAGCCCTGGTTGCCGATGCCGAATGTCATGGCGTCACGCAGAAGCTTCCTTGCGGCAGGCGGCGACCAGTCGAGCGTCTTCCAGTCGATGGGGTGGAACCGCCGCACTGCCCCGAGCACCACCGGGTCGATCGACTTGTAGTCGTTCTCGATATAGATCCTCACCCATTCGATATCGTAGGTGAACGCTCCGACGTTCTCGCCGTTCAACTTTACCGTGTGGTAGAGAACGTGGCTGACGCCGAGATGGTCGCGAAGTTCATGCGCCCAGACCTGAAGTTCCTCAATGGACTTCGTGGTCTGCAGTCGTTCCAGTAGCGCCTCTAGGGATTCCCTTGCCACCGCCAACCGTTCCGCTGCCCGAGAGCTTCATACCGATCTCGCTGGCCGCGACGAAGATAGCATCGTCAAGCTGTTCGGCAAGCACAACCATACCGTTCTTCTCGGAAAACTGCCTGATGTCCTTGAGAATATCAATTACCCAGTAGGCTTTCATTGACGGTCCCCTGTGGTTAAGCGGTTGCCATGAAAGGTTAATACCACTGCCGCCCGTTTCGATAAATTCACCAATATTGCCACCCCGGAAATGGTGGGGCACCGCGCAGCCAAAGTATTGAAAACACAGGGAACACTCAACCCATGCGCGAATCACCCACGCGTTGAACGGGTGATTCGCGAGCGTTCCTGATTGGTTAATGTCAGGCGGAGGCGCGGCTCGCCTCTAGCGTGTCCTCGAAGGTGCGCAGACCGGTCACCGGCGCGCTGACGAGAACCGCCATGTTGCCGGGCTTGTGCTCGTTCCTGCGCATCTTCACATGGGCGTCGGGCACCTGGTCCCAGGGCAGGACCTCGGACATGCAGGGGTCGAGGCGCCGTTCCAGCATGAGCTTGTTGGCGGCGCTCGCCTGCATGAGATTGGCGAAATGGCTGCCCTGGACGCGCTTCTGGTTCATCCAGAGATAGCGCGCATCGAGGGTCAGGTTGTAGCCGGAGGTTCCGGCGCAGATGACGACCATGCCGCCCTTCTTGACGACGATGACCGAGACCGGGAACGTCGCCTCGCCGGGGTGCTCGAAGACGAGATCGACGTTGACGCCCTTTCCGGTGATGTCCCAGATCGCCTTGCCGAACTTGCGCGCTTCGGTGAGCCAGGCCTTGTATTCCGGCGTGTTCACCTTGGGCATCTGGCCCCAGCAGTCGAAGTTCTTGCGGTTGATGACGCCCTTCGCGCCGAGGGACTGGACGAATTCCCGCTTGCTCTCGTCGGAGATCACGCCGATCGCATTGCCGCCGGCGGCATTGACCAGCTGGATCGCAAAGGATCCCAGCCCCCCGGAGGCGCCCCAGACCAGCACGTTCTGGCCCGGGCGGAGTTCGTGGGGCGGGTGGCCGAAGAGCATGCGGTAGGCCGTGGCGAGGGTCAGGGTATAGCAGGCGCTCGCTTCCCAGGTCAGATGGCGCGGGCGCTGCATCAGCTGCTGGGACTGCACATTGGTGAACTGCGCGAAACTGCCGTTCGGCGTCTCGTAGCCCCAGATGCGCTGGCTGGGCGAATACATCGGATCGCCGCCGTTACAATACTCGTCGTCGCCATCGTCCTGATTGCAGTGGATGACCACTTCGTCGCCGACCTTCCACCGCGTGACCTTGTCGCCGACGGCCCAGACGATGCCCGAAGCGTCGGAGCCGGCGATATGGTACTCGGCCTTGTGGACATCGAAGGGAGAGATCGGGATCCCGAGCCCGGCCCAGATACCGTTGTAATTGACGCCGGCGGCCATGACGAAGACGAGAACCTCGTGACTGTCCAGCTTCGGGGTATCGACGACCTCGACCTGGAACGACTTGTCCGGCTCGCCGTGGCGCTCCCGTCTTATCGCCCAGGCGTACATCTTCTTCGGGACATAGCCGAGCGGCGGGATCTCTCCGATCTCGTAGAGGTCCTTTTGCGGCGCATCATAGCTCGGCGCCGCGGCGGGGGCATCAAGAGGCGACATGGGCTTCGTCCTCGGCATTTGCGCATCCGCCCGGGCGATTTGCGCAATTATGTTGCGTTATCAGGTCGATTTCGTTTCTTGCATTGTCAGACAGCCGGCGCAACCGGTTTTGTGCGCTGCGGCAGCCGCCGGGAAGGGCGCAGGCCATGGTCCCGCGCCGTCGAGGCGGCCCAGGAGGAGAATTGCGCATGCCCGCGGTATGCACAACCCATGCGCCCCCAAGGCACGGGAGTCGCGGCCTTCGGCGGCGCGTTCCGGCCGGCTGCGCTTGGCCGGAGAACGACGATCTGGGGCCATCGGTTTCTTTCGCCGCGGGTGCGCGGCCGGAAACGATCTTGTCCGGCATGGCCGAGTGTGTCTTTTTGTGCAGTGCAAGACGAATCCACGGAGATCCGCATGGCCGACCGCGACGCACCCTGGCTGTTCCGCACCTATGCCGGACATTCGTCGGCCGCGGCGTCGAACGCGCTCTACCGCGCCAATCTCGCGCGCGGGCAGACCGGACTTTCGGTGGCCTTCGACCTGCCGACCCAGACCGGCTACGACAGCGACCATGTGCTCGCCCGCGGCGAGGTCGGCAAGGTCGGGGTACCGATCGGCCATCTGGGCGACATGCGCGCGCTCTTCGATTCGATCCCGCTCGAGGCGATGAACACCTCGATGACGATCAACGCCACGGCGGCCTGGCTGCTGGCGCTCTACGTCGCGGTGGCCGAGGAGCAGGGGGCGGACCCGGCGCAGCTGCAGGGCACGGTGCAGAACGACATCGTCAAGGAATACCTCTCGCGCGGAACCTATGTATTCCCGCCGGATCCGTCGCTGCGGCTGATCGCCGACGTGGCGGAATACTGCTTCGCGAATGTACCGAAATGGAACCCGACCAACGTCTGCTCCTACCACCTGCAGGAGGCCGGGGCGACGCCGGAGCAGGAACTCGCCTTCGCGCTGGCCACGGCGACGGCGGTGCTCGACGAAATCCGCGGGCGCATGCCGGCGGCAGACTTTCCCGAAGCCGTGGGGCGGATCTCGTTCTTTGTGAACGCCGGGATCCGCTTCGTGACCGAGATGTGCAAGATGCGCGCATTCGCCGAGCTATGGGACGAGCTCGCTCGCGATCGCTACGGCGTGACCGAGGAGCGGCTGCGCCGGTTCCGCTACGGGGTGCAGGTCAATTCGCTGGGCCTTACCGAGCAGCAGCCGGAGAACAACGTCTATCGCATCCTGCTCGAGATGCTGGCGGTGGTGCTCTCGAAGCGCGCGCGGGCGCGGGCGGTGCAGCTGCCGGCCTGGAACGAGGCGCTGGGCCTGCCGCGCCCCTTCGACCAGCAATGGTCGCTCCGGATGCAGCAGATCGTCGCCTATGAGACGGACCTGCTGGAATACGGCGATCTCTTCGACGGCAATCCGGCGGTGGCGGCGCGGGTGGATGACCTCAAGGAGGCCGCGCGCGCGGAGCTGGCGCACATCGAGGCCATGGGCGGGGCGGTAGCGGCGATCGGCTACATGAAGGGTCGGCTGGTCTCGGCCAACGCGGCACGGCTGGCGCGCATCGAATCGGGCGAGACAGTGGTCGTGGGGGTCAACCGCTATGTGGAGGGCGAGCCGAGTCCGCTGACCGCCGGCGATGGCGGCATCATGACGGTCGATCCGGGGCTGGAGGCCGAGCGGATCGCGGCGCTGGCGGAATGGCGCGCGGCGCGCGACCCGGCAAAGGTCGCCGAGGCACTCGCGGCGCTGGGCAGGGCGGCACGCGACGGCACCAACGTGATGCCGGCCTCCATCGCGGCGGCGAAGGCGGGCGTGACCACAGGGGAATGGGGGGCGGCGATGCGCGAGGCCTTCGGGGAATATCGCGCGCCGACCGGCGTCGGCGCGGCGGCGCGGACGCCGTCGGGCGATATCGCGGATCTGCGCGCGGCGGTAGAGGCGGCGAGCGCCCGGCTCGGGCGGCGCGTCAAGTTCCTGGTGGGCAAGCCCGGCCTCGACGGCCATTCCAATGGCGCCGAGCAGATCGCGGTGCGGGCGCGGGATTGCGGCATGGAGGTGGTCTACGAGGGCATCCGCCTGACCCCGGCGCAGATCGTGAATGCCGCGCTGGAGGAATCGGTGCACGTGGTGGGGCTCTCGATCCTCTCGGGCAGCCACCTGCCGCTCGCCGAGGAAGTGATGACGCGGATGCGCGCCGCCGGGCTAGAGGACGTGCCGGTCGTGATCGGCGGCATCATTCCCGAGGCCGATGCGGCGGCGCTCCGCTCCTTCGGCATCGCGCGGGTCTATACGCCGAAGGATTTCGAGCTGAACCGGATCATGGCCGACATCATCGCCCTGGCCGCCGAGGCCGGCCGCGCGACGGCCTGACGCGCGGGGCGTTCTTCCGGCGCGCCCGGACGTGCCTCCCGCTCGGCCGGTGCTATCTCCGGGCCGCCGCCGGCGGCTGCTCGTCCCAGGCGCCCCGGTGCCAGTCGAAGAACCTGTCCGCCGACATCGGCCGGCCGAAATGCCAGCCCTGGCCGACGTCGCATCCCCAGTCGGCGAGCAGGTCGAGCTCGCGCTCGGTCTCCACCCCCTCGGCGACGATCTTGTAGCCGAGGTCGTGGCCCATCTGCACGATGCCGGCCACCAGCCGCCCGTTCTGCGCCCCGGCCGCGAGCCCGCTCACCAGGCTGCGGTCGATCTTCAGGGTATTGGCCGAGAGTCGCGTGAGATAGGCCATGTTGCTGAAGCCTGCGCCGAAATCGTCGATGGCGATGTGGAAGCCGAGAGCACGCAGCGCGGCCACCCGGTCGGTGATCAGCGAGCCCTCGCCGGCGCTGACGCCCTCGGTGACCTCCAGTTCGAGCGCGGCATGGTCGATGGCGCGCGCCGCGCAGTTGAAGACCAGGTACTCGACGAAATCCGACTCCTCGAGATTGCGCGGCGATATGTTGATGGCGACGCGCATGTGGAGCCCCTTGCGCCGCCATTCCACGATCTGCCGCGTCGCGGCGTCGATCACCCAGCGGGTCAGCGGGGTCACCAGCACCGTCGCCTCGGCCAGCGGCACGAATTCCGCCGGCGAGACCGGCCCGAGCACCGGATGCGTCCAGCGCACCAGCGCCTCGACGCTGTCGCAGGTGCGGGTCGCGAGGCAGATCTTGGGCTGGTAATGCAGTTCAAGCTGGCTTTCGGCCTCGAGCGCGGCGGTCAGGTTGGTGAGGATCTGGAAGGTGCGCCGATGCGCCTCGTCGCTCTCGAGGTCGTACCAAGCCCAGCCGGTCTTGCCGGCATGGCTCTGCTGCGCGGCGGATAGGGCCGCACGCAGATCCTCCGCTGGACTGGCGCCGGGGCCGCCCGAGACCCGCAGCCCGATGCCGAGCCGCGTCTCGATCGGTATGCCGTCGAGCCGGAGCGGGTCGCGGAAGCCCTCGACGATGCGCCGGATCAGCGGCGGCGCGGAGGGCGCGCAGCTTCCCGGCAGGCGGAAGGCGAAGGCGAGCGTGCTTACGTGGTAGATCGGCGTGCCGGTGCCGACGATGCGTGCCAGGCGATGCGCGCCGGCGCGCACGAAATTGTCCGCCAGCACATGGCCGAGGGCGGCGCGCATGCCGTCGAAGATCCGGGCGTCGGCCAGCGTGACGAGGACCAGCGTGTTACGCCCGGCGGTTCCCCGGGACAGGTCGCGGAAGAACGCCTGGCGGTTGGGCATCCGGCTGAGCCCGTCGAGCACGCTCGCCTCGGGGACGCCGTTGCGCTGGCCGGACAGACGGCCAATCGAGGCGGGAAGCGTCGCGCCGTGCACCGGCGGCTGCAGGATGGCCCGGACCGCGCCGGGGCGTCCGCCGGGAGCTGCGTCGTTTGACATGTCTCGCGTCATCCCTTGCATTTGCCCAGTGGTTCAGCCGGTCGCGCATTGGCAGAAGCGGCGCGGTCGGCGGGGCATTGCGGGCGATTCGGCCGGGACCTGATCGGATCGGGCCGCGAGCGGCGGAGCTCCGCGGCCTCCAGCACGAGGCATGGCAGCCTGGCAGACATGGAAACCCCCAGATCCCGGCCCCAACCCAACCCCAGGTTGTGGCCTCCCAGCGGGGAGACTTGCCGAAGGAGCAATAAGATCCCGTTAAGCGCGGCCCGGAATCGCCGGGCTCAGCGCCGGAAAGGCGCGCCGCCGCCCTCGGCCAACTCCGCATCCTCGATGTCGGGTCGCGGCGGGACCACTTCCTCTTCCGCCGCCGGCCGGGATTCGGCAGCTGATTCGGGAGCGGGCGCTGGCTCCGGCGCAGGCGCGGGTTCGGGATCACCGACGATCAGCGGCAGCATCGCCGCCTGGTCCAGCGCGCTGCGCTCCGCATGCGGTGCGGTCTTCCAGGCGAGCGTGTCGAATGCGCCGCAATTGTCGCAGACCGGGGCCCAGGCCGCATGCACGTGGTTGCATTTCTCGCAGGCCCATTGCGGCCCGCGCGAGGCATTGAGCGCCTTGGCCAGCCAGCCGCGCACCACCGCCTCGCTCGCACCCTGGCCGCGCTCGATCGCCGCCATCAGCGCGAGGCTGCGGGTCGTGGGATCGGTGACGGGTAGATCGCCCAGCACCTTGCGCGCGCCGGGAAAGTCCTCGGCCGCCAGCGCCAACTCGGTCGCCAGAAGCCGGCTCTCCTCATGCTTCGGTGCCGCGGCAATCAGGGTCTCGAAGCGCTTGCGCCGCGCCGCCGGCGTCTCGTCGGGCATGATGGCCGCGAATGCCGCCGCGAGATCGGGATGCGGATTGGCGCCCCAGGCCGCGGTCAGTACCTTGGTCGCGCGCCGCTTCGAGCCCTTCTCGACATGGACCCCGGCGGCCAGCGCCGCGGCAGGAACCAACGTCGGCGCCAGCTTGTTGGCCTGCAGCGCCGCCTCGTTGCCGCGCGTGGCATTGTCTTCGGCGAAGGCGGCACGGGCATCGGCGAGCGACAGCACAGCGTCGCGGCGCGTGCCGACGTCGCGCGGCAGCATGCGCGCCTGCATCGAGGCGTTGAGCGTCTTGCGCGCGCCCGACCAGTCCGCCGTGCTCGACTGCAGGTCGAAGAGCGTGCGCAGCAGCGCCGGGTTCTGCGGCCGGAGCGCGAAAGCCTTCTTGGCCAGCGCCAGCGCCGTGTCGGTTTCGCCCGCCTCGAGCTTCTGGTGCATCAGCCCCTTGACCCCGACGAAGCGCGTGCGGTCGTTCTCCAGCATGCTCCTGTAATAGGCCTGCGCCTTGCGGTCGTCGCCGCTCAGCTCCGCCGCCTGCGCGCCCAGAAGCCGGGTCACTTCAGGCCGGCGCAGCAGCTTCTCTGCCGTGGCCGCCTTCTTGGTTGCGAGCCGCGGGTCGCCCTCGGCCAGCGCCACCATGCTGTCGGAGAGCGCGTCGAAGCCGCGGCGCTCACGGGCGCGGCTGAAATAGCGGCTGATCGCGGTCTCGTCCCCGAGCAGGAAGCGCATCACCGCGCCGAGGAAGCCGATGACCTTGAGCACGATCAGCGCCGCGACGAGGAAGAGCGCCATCGCGATGACGAAGCCGATCGGGGTCAGCGCGAATTCGCGGCCGGCGAAAGCGATCCGGACCTCGCCGGGACTTTCGAGCAGCCAGGCGGCGCCGAAGGCGAGCGCCACCGCGATGGCGAGGAAGACAATGACCTTCAAGAGGGACCAGAGCATCGCACGCCTCCCGTTCAGTTGGCCGCAGGGAGGCTGCCGGCGAGCTCGGCGAGGGCCTTCTCGGCGGCGACGCGCTGCCGGGCCCCATCGAGCCAGCCGCTCATCGCGGCGGCGGATTCGCTCGGCAGCTGTGCCGATTCGTCAATCACGGCCTCGAGATCGTCGGCGCGGAGGCTAGCCTCCATCCGCGAGAGAACCGCGTCGGGGCCGCTGCCTTCCGCCGGCGCCAGCGACCGGCTGGCGACCTGGGCTTCGAGGAAGGCAGTGGCCCTTCCCCACAGGCCCTCGCCGCCGCTCGCGAGAATCGAGGCGCGGATCGCCTCGAGGGCCGCATCGGGGAAGCTCTCGCCAAGATCGGCCAGCGTCGGCACGCCATTCCCGGCCACCGCCATCAGCGCATCGGGCAGCACGACATCGGGCGCGGCGGCGAGCCGCTCGGCGGGCTCGGAGAACGGCGCACCGGAGGCCAGCGCCGCCCGGATCTGCGCCACGTCGGCGGTCGCGCTGGCGGCGCCGACCGCGGCGCCCGCGGCGTCGATCGCGCTGTTTGACTGCGCCTCGATCTCCGCCACCCGCGCCTGGGCCGCGTCGATCGAGCGGTCGGCCGTGGCGGCGACCTCGTCGATGCGGCTCGAGAGCGCGCTCACGTTGTCCGTCAGCGTTCCCAACTCGGCCCGCAGTCCGTCGAGCTCGGCGCGATAGACGTCGATGCGCGCGACCGCCTCGTCGCTGAGGCTGCTCACATTCGCCGCCCCGCCGAGCTGCTCCTTCAGCGCGGCCAGTTCGGTGGATTGCCCGTCGACCGCCGTCTGCAGTCGGGTGACCTGCTGGCGGATCGCCGAGGTGTCGAGCTGCCCGAGCGTGTCGCGAAGGTCGGTGATCTGCATCCCGAGCCGGGTCTCGACCGCATCGGCTGCGCTCGTCGCGGCATCGGTCGCATTCGCCGTGATCTCGGCCGGGTCGATCTGCGGCACCTGCTGGGTCAGGTCAGTGATCCGGGCATCCGCTGCGGCGAGCCGCGTGTCGAGATCGGCGAAACGGGCCGCGCTCTCGCTGGAGCCAGGCGTCAGCCAGGCCGCTACCGGCGCCATGCCCGAGGGCAGCATCGGCGCGACCTTCGGCGCCGCCCAGATCCCCAGGGCGGCCCCCGCCAGCAGCAGAACCAGGAAGGTCAGCACCTTCGATGCGAAGGAACCGCCCGCCTCCTCCTCGTGCTCCTCGACCTCGGGGGCATGGTAGGGCGCCGCCACTGCCACGGTTTCGGCTTCGGGCGCGGCATCCGGCTCCGTGGTGGCCACATCAGCCTCGGGTTCGGCCGCTGCCGCGGATTCGGCATCGGCCGCAGTCTCCGCCTCGCCGGTCACCGCCTCCGTCGGGGCCGCCTCGGGTTCCCCCCATGCCGGCGCTTCGCTCTCGCGGGTCCGGTCGCCCCAGGGCGGAGGCACCTTCGCAGCCGTTGCCTCGTCCGGCGGGGCCTCGATCCCGGGCAGGTCCGGGGCATCCTCGCCCACCGGCGCGCTCTCGGCCGTCTCGGGCTCCCCGAAGGCCGATTCGGCTCCCGAGCCCGGATCGGCCTGGTCGCCTTGCTCTTCCTGTCCGGGGTCTTCCTGTCCGGCCTCAGCCTCGGTTGCCGTCGGCTCAAGGTCGGACGCGGCATCGCCGCCGTCCGCCGGATCGGATTTCCGTCTCGCCATCAGTCGTTTTCCCCGCTCGCGCGCAGCGCCTCGCAAGATACTAGGCGAAGGATTTTGGCGGAACAAGCCAAAGGCCGGCCCTCAGATTTCCGCGAGCGCCGCGATCATGCCCTCCCGCGTCGGCGCCGCGGCCACGATCCGCCGCGCGAAGCCCGCATCCCCGAGGCCCGCATCGGCCGCCACGCTGAGCGCCACCGAGGTCGTGCCCGCGAGATCCCAGCCACCATCGCGCGCCGCCTGCGCGAAGATCCGCGCCGATCGCGGCGAGAAGACCGCCACCGCCTCGACCCCCGCGCCCTCGAGCAGCGCCAGCGCCTCGGCCCCCGGCGCCCGTCGCCGCTGGTCGTAGATCTCCGCCGCCCGCACCTCGAAGCCCGCCGCCACCAGCCGCCCGGCCAGGTCACCCGCCGCATGGCGCCCGCGCACATGCAGGAGTGCGCCCGCCTCGGGATGGCAATGCGCAGCCACCAGTGCCGCCAGCGCCGCCACGTCGCCCCCGGCGGAGGCAGCCTCGAAACCCGCCGCCCGCGCCGCCGCCGCGGTCATCGCGCCGACGCAATAGGCCGGCAGGTCGCGCCGGGCGATGCGGTCGGCGAATTGCGCCACGCCATTGGCGGAGGTGAAGAGCAACCCGCCCACGCCCGCCAGATCCGGGGTGCCGGGCAGCGCGATGATCTCGATCATCGGCGCCGCCACCACCCGGAAGCGGCCCGGCAGCGCCGCGTCGAGCGCCATGGCGAATTCCGCCGACTGCGCCGCCGGGCGGGTCAGGAGCAGGGTCCGGCGTTGGGGCATGTCGATCCCTCCCGGGCCGCGGGGCGTTGCGCGCGGCCGGGGATCGGTGTTAGCTGCGCCCCGCCCGGGACGCAATTGCAGCGGAGCGCCACCCTGACCGGCGAGCGGATCATCCTCGGTCTCGAAAGCAGCTGCGACGATACGGCGGCGGCGGTGATTCGCGCGCGCCCCGGCCTGCCCCGTGGTACGATCCTCGGCGCCGAGGTCCTGGGCCAGGACGCGCTCCACGGCGCTTTCGGCGGCGTGGTGCCCGAGATCGCCGCCCGCGCCCACGCCGAGCGCCTCGATCTAGTGACGGAGGCGGCGCTGGGCCGGGCCGGGCTCGGGCTCGAGGCGATCGACGCGGTGGCGGTCACCGCCGGCCCAGGCCTGATCGGCGGCCTGCTCGCCGGGGTGATGTTCGCCAAGGGCCTCGCCGCCGGCCGCGGCCTGCCGCTCTACGGCGTCAACCACCTCGCCGGCCACGCGCTGACGCCGCGGCTGGTGGCTGACCTCGACTTTCCCTATCTCATGCTGCTCGTCTCCGGCGGCCATTGCCAGTTCCTCGCCGTCACTGGGCCCGAGCGTTTCCATCGCATGGGCGGGACCATCGACGACGCCCCCGGCGAGGCCTTCGACAAGATCGCCCGCCACCTCGGGCTCCCCCCGCCTGGCGGCCCGGCGCTGGAGGCCGAGGCGCTCGGCGGCGATCCGGACCGCTTCGACTTTCCCCGGCCGCTGCTCGACCGCGAGGGTTGCGACCTCTCCTTCTCGGGCCTCAAGACCGCGGTGCGCCGGGCCTGCGACCGGCTGGTGGCGGCGCAGGGCGGCATTACCCGCACCGACCGGGCCGATCTCTGCGCCGGCTTCCAGGCGGCGGTCACCGCGACGCTGGAGGAGAAGACCCGCCGGGCGCTGCGCGCCTTCGCCGCGCGTCACGGGGTGACGACGCTGGCCGTGGCCGGCGGGGTCGCAGCCAATCGCAGCATCCGGGCGGCGCTGGAAACCGTGGCGGCGGCCGAAGGCTTCGCCTGGCTTGCACCCCCTGGCCCGCTCTGCACCGACAACGGCGCCATCACCGCCTGGGCGGCGGCAGAGCGCATGGCGCTGCGCGGGCCCGATGCGCTCGATCTCCCGGCACGGCCGCGCTGGCCACTCGACGCCGAGGCTGCGCCCATGCTCGGCTCGGGCCGCAAGGGAGCCAAGGCGTGATCGGCGTGATCGGCGCCGGCGCCTTCGGCACCGCGCTGGCGGTGGTCCAGGCCGCGGCTGGCCGCGCCACCCTGCTCTGGGGCCGCGACGCCGCCGCCATTGCCGAAACTGCCGCCCGCCGCGAGAACCAGGCGCGGCTCCCCGGCGTGCCCTTGCCGGAACCGCTCGGCACCACCGCCGATCTCGCCGATCTCGCCGGCGCCGAGATCCTTCTGCTCGCGGTGCCGGCCCAGGCGACCGGCGCTTTTCTCGCCGCCCATGGCGACGATCTGCCCGACGTGCCGCTGGTGCTCTGCGCCAAGGGCATCGACGCGGCCACCCTGCGGCTCCAGACCGAGATCGCCGCCGCCGCGAGCCCGGGCCATGCACTGGCCGCGCTCACCGGGCCCGGCTTTGCCGGTGAGATCGCCCGCGGCCTGCCCACGGCGCTCACCCTGGCCTGCGGCGATCCCGCGCGCGGCCGCGCGCTCCAGGCCGCGCTTGCCGCGCCGCGGCTCCGGCTCTATCTCACCGACGACGTGACCGGGGCCGAACTCGGCGGGGCGCTCAAGAACGTCATCGCCATCGCCTGCGGCATGGCCGAGGGTGCGGGGCTCGGCCATTCAGCCCGCGCCGCGCTGATGACCCGCGGCTTCGCCGAGATGAGCCGGCTCGCGGTCGCGCTCGGCGGGCGGTCCGAGACGCTGGCCGGGCTTTCGGGGCTCGGCGACCTCTCGCTCACCTGCAATTCGCCGCAGTCGCGCAATTTCACCCTCGGCCGCGCGCTCGGCGCCGGGGCGGCGCGGCCCGGCGGCACCGTCGAGGGCGTGGCCACCGCCCGCGCCGCCTGCCGGCTCGCGGAGGGCCGCGGCGTCGAGCTGCCGATCTCCGCCGCGGTGGCCGGCGTGCTCGAGGGCGAGCTCACCATCGCCGGCGCGATGGAGGCGCTGCTCTCCCGGCCGCTGCGCGAGGAATGACGCCCCACCGCCGGTCGATCGACACCTTATATTGGTGCAGCGCCGCGGGCTGGCGTCGCCGGCCGGTCCGCGATAGAGCCCCGGCATCGGCGGAACCCCGGGCGGGAAAGGGGCGGAAGATGGCATACTGGCTCTTCAAGTCGGAAGCGGAAACCTGGAGTTGGGACGACCAGGTGGCGCGCGGCGCGGCGGGCCAGGAATGGGACGGGGTGCGCAACTATCAGGCGCGCAACAACATGCGGCTGATGAAGCCCGGCGATCTCGGCTTCTTCTATCATTCCCAGGCCGAGAAGGCGGTGGTCGGCGTGGTCGAGGTCATCGCCGAGGCCCATCCCGACAGCACCACCGAGGATGCGCGCTGGGAATGCGTCGACATCCGCGCGGTGGCGCCCTTCCCCAAGCCGGTGACGCTCGAGGCCTGCAAGGCCGAGCCGCGGCTCGCGGACATGGTGCTCGTCAACAACACCCGCCTTTCGGTTCAGCCGGTCAGCGCGGAGGAATGGCGCGTCGTCTGCGAGATGGGCGGCTACAAGGGCTGATACGACCTCGGTCCGACGGGCTCGGCGCGGCGCCCCGGGAGGGCGTCCCGCAGCGGGACACTATCTAAATTATTGTTATTGCATAGAGTTTTTGATGCAGTTCAAATGATCGCTTCGGGTCGTCGTATGGCGTAGTTGCGGGCCGTTGAAACGGACCGCGTGCCAGCACCCGGTGACCGCGCAGACCCGGCGCAGGAAATCCCCGTTCGGCCCGTCCGACACCGGCGGTAGAGCATCATCGGCAGTGGACGCCTACGGGCCCGGACAAGCCAGGACATGACCGGGGTCGAGCCCATCCATGGCGCAATCGGAAATCGGCCAACCCTCGGGGATCGCCGTCAGGTCGACGGCGCGCCATTTCGCGTGCCCCCGGGCCTTCAGGGCGTCCATCCGCGACAGGATCATGTGCGCGACATCCGCAATCGCCGCGCAGCTCGCCCGGTGGTAGGAATTGACCGGCGGCCTGAAGTCATAGGCCATCAGCAGCGTCCGGATTGCGAGCACGTGGACGTCCGCGTCGACCATCGGATAGCTCCCCGCCGCGATCGTCGCCGGCGCATAGACCGCCGCCAGCGCCGGATCGTCCAGCGCCAGCAGGTGGTAGCGGCCATCGCCGAGCCGCGGGTCGCGGAAGAGCTCGGCCGGGGCAGCGGTGACGGCGAACATCGCGTCGATCTCGCCGGCGAGCAGCGCCTCCAGCGCCGCCTCGGGGCCGAGATCGTCGATCCGCGCCGCGGGCCGGACCTCGGCGAGGTCGAGCACCAGCCCGGCGGTGACGAAGGTCCCGCTTTCGGTGAGCCCGACCGAGACCCGCCGCCCCGACAGATCCGCGAGACCGGCGATGTCGCGCCGCGCGAGCAGGTGGATCTCCGAGACATAGAGCGGGAAGACCACCCGCAGTCCGTCAGCGATCCGCCGCAGCGCCGGATCCTCCGGGGCGAAGGTCTGCAGGTATTCCAGAACGTCGCCCTGCAGGAAGCCGAGCTGGGTGCGCCGCCGGTCGCGGATCGCGGCGGCGTTCTCAAGCGCGCCGGCCGAGGGCTGGACATCGAGCGTCAGGCCGCAGGTGCCGGCGACCGCCATGATGTCGCGGCCGATCGCTGTATCGGTCTCGGCCGGACCGGCGGCGACGATATTGACCTCGACTTCCTGCGCCGCGAGCGCCGCGGGCAGCAGCGTGGCCAACAGCCAGAGCCCGCACCGGCGGCGGCGCCCGGACGCCGCGCACAGCGCCCGCCTCAGCAATCGCCTAGACCCCGCACCAGCGCCGCCGCGGTGAAGCGGTTGATCCCGCCGAAAGCCTCCCCGAGCGCATCGGTGACGCAGGCGCCGTCCCGCAGCTCCGCGGCCAACAGGCCGAGCTGCGCGTCGCTCGCGCCCCCGAGGCCCGGTGCCGTGGCGAGCGCGATCTCGATGCTGGGCGCCGAGCGGCGCCCGACAGCGGCGCCCGCCGGCTCTGCCACCTGCCCGGGTTCCGGCGCCGCGTCCGTTTCGGCAAGCTCCGATTGCAGCCGGGTCAGGCGGCCCTGAACGGCAACCAGCTCGGCCTCCAGCCCGTCCTTGCGCGATGCCAGCGAAGCGGCATCCGATTCCAGCCCGGCGATCAGGGTTTCGAGCGCGGCGGCCCGCGCGCCGGCGGCCTCGGCTTCCGCGAGTCGAGCGCGCGCCTCCGCGAGCGCCGCCTCGGCTTCGGCGCGGTCGTGCTCCAGCGCGGCGATTTCCGCTTCGGCGCGGTCGGCTTGCTTCCGCCGCGCCGCGATCGTGGCTTCGATGGAGTCCAGTTGCTGCGCCGCCGCCTCGGCTTCCGCCTGTTGCCGCTCTGCCGCGTCCCCGAGCGCCTCGAGCCGCGCCTGCGCCTCGGCCTCGAGCTCGGCCAGTTCCCCGCTGCGCAGCTCCTGCCGCGCCGACAGATCCGCGGTCGCTTCCGCCCGCTGCCCGTCGAGCGCGGCGATCTCCGCCTGAAGGGCGCTGCGCTGCCGTTCGAGCTCGGCGAGCTCGGCCTGGACGATGGCGATGGCCTCGGCGCCGATGGCGGTGAAATCCTGGGCCGGCGCCGGACGCGCCGCCAGGACCAGCGCCGCGAGGCTTGCGGCGGCCAGACCCGCGGCACCGCGAATCGTGAGCGTGCAGGGAGCGCCCGCCCGCGCCATCTAGCCCTCGATCCAGACGTCCAGCCGGCCGGGCTCGGTGTCGCTGAGCAGCTTGCCGTAGTCGCGGGTCGAAACCTCGATCCCGCCGTCGCCGAGCATGCCCGAGAGGAACTGCGCCAGCGCGGCCGCCGGCGCCTCGTCCTCCGCGCGGTAATACCCGACCCTCGAGGCGGCGATCTGGAACGGCAGCACCTCCACCACGACCGGGCCGTATCCCTCGGCCTCCAGCGCCGCCGCGATCTGCTCGCGCCGCTCGGGCGCGAGATTCGGCCCGACCCGAAGCCGGATCGCCCCCGATTCCTCGGCGGCGGGTGGCGCCTGCACCGGGGCGGGCGCGGCCGGCGGGGCGGTGGCCGTGACGGTCGCGGCCGGGGTCTCGGGTACTGCCACGTCCGGCCCGGCGCCTGGCCGCAGCAGGAAGGCCGCCCCCACGATCGCCAGGGCGATCAGCACGCCCGCGGCGATCGCCAGGCGCACCGACCGCCGCTGGCGGTCCATGGTCTCGTCGATGTCGCGATAATCGGGGTCACGATAGCCGGGCTCGACATAATCCGGCTCGATGTATTCCGGCTCGATACGGCGCGCCTGCGGGGCGGTGGCATGCGGCTGCGGCCTGACGTCCATCCGGCCCGTCGCGCCGGTCGGCTTGGCCCGCGCCTTGGCGAGCGCCGCCGCGACGCCGTGGCCCGCCCCACCGCGCGACAGCGGCGCGGCGCCACTCTCGCCATGCTCGGCCCGCGGCGCGCTCCGCCACGGCCCCGAGACCGCGCCGGCCCGGATCCGGTCCGGCCGCCCCCAGTTCTCCGCCGTGCCGGCGGAGGGTGAATCGCGCGCTCCGTCCTTGCTCAAGCCTCGATCCCTATAACGGAGACGCCCGCCTGGAGGCGGGCGCCATGCGTGATACGATGATAGGCAAAGCGCGCCGGCCTCGAAAGGACTATTCCCGGCGATCCTTAAGCCGCGGCAGGCAGCCGCTCGCCTAGCCCCTGGTGGCGGCCTCGTACCAGTCGACGATCATCTGCCGCTCCGACGGCTCGATGTCGGTGACATTGCCCGGCGGCATGGCATGGGACCGGCCGGCCTGGAGATAGATCTCACGGGCGTGCGCGGCGATCTGCGCCTCGGTCTCGAGCACGACCCCCTTGGGGGCGGTGTGCAGGCCCGGCCAGAAGACCTCGGAGGCATGGCACATCGAGCAGCGCCCCATCACCGTGTCGGTCACGTCGGAGAAGCCCTCGGCCGAAGCGAACTGCATCTCGAAGGGCGACAGCTCCGCGGCCTCCTCTTCTTCCACCTCGGGCTGCGGCGCGGAGATGGAAGAGAGCCAGGCGATCAGGATGAACAGGACCACCGTGGCGAGCCAGGTCCAGCGGGGTTCGCCCTTCCGCGCATGCATCGTGTTGAAGTAGTGCCGGATCGTCACGCCCATCAGGAAGACGAGGCTCGCGATAAGCCAGTTGTACTGCGTCCCGAAAGCCAGCGGATAGTGGTTCGACAGCATCAGGAACAGAACCGGCAGCGTCAGGTAGTTGTTGTGGGTCGAGCGCAGCTTGGCGATCTTGCCGTATTTCGGATCCGGCGTGCGTCCGGCCTTCAGGTCAGCAACCACGATCTTCTGGTTCGGGATGATGACGAAGAAGACGTTGGCCGACATGATCGTCGCGGTGAAGGCGCCGAGATGCAGGAGCGCCGCGCGCCCGGTGAAGACCTGCGTGTAGCCCCAGGCCATCGCCACCAGGATGATGAAGAGCAGCACCATCAGCGTGGTGGGATTCTCCGCGAGCTTCGACTTGCAGAGATTGTCGTAGAGCAGCCAGCCCACGCTCAGCGAGGCGAGCGAGATCAGGATCGCGACCCACGAGGGCACGTCCAGCACATGCCGGTCAACCAGGAAGAGATCCGCCCCGGCATAGTAGACGATGGCGAGCATCGTGAAGCCCGAGAGCCAGGTCGCGTAGCTCTCCCATTTGAACCAGACGAGGTGTTCCGGCATCCGTTCCGGTGCCACCAGGTATTTCTGGATGTGGTAGAAACCACCACCATGCACCTGCCATTCCTCGCCATGGGCGCCTTCCGGCAGATTCGGTACTTTTCGCAGCCCGAGGTCGAGCGCCACGAAATAAAACGACGATCCAATCCAGGCGATGCCCGTGATCACGTGCAGCCAGCGCACGGCAAAGGCCATCCAGTCCCAGATGATCGGGAATGCGTACATCCTGTCCTCCCCTGTTGATTCCTCGACCTTCTCAGATCCGACCTTCATGGGAATCCCCACAATGCGCCAGCACTTTCCGGATTCCCCTGAAAATGATAGCGTCGCGAAATGTCCTACGTGAACACTCTTCGAACCTTCGTTCGGGTCTGCGATCTCGGCAGCATGTCCGCCGCCGGCCGCGACCAGCGCGTCTCGCCGGCGGTGGTGAGCGCGCGCGTCGCCGAACTGGAAAAGCACCTGGGCGTGCGGCTCTTCAACCGCACCACCCGCAGCCTCCAGCCGACCGAACAGGGGCGAATCTTTTACAAGGGCGCGCTCAGGATCCTCGCCGCCATCGAGGAGGCCGAGGCCGAGGTCGCCGAGGTCTCGCGCAAGCCCCGCGGCTCGATCCATGTCGCCGCGCCGCTGGGGATCGGCAAGCGGCTGATCGCGCCGCTCATCCCGGAATTCAACGACCTCTACCCCGAGATCGACGTGCGCCTGCGGCTCTCGGACCGCAAGCTCGACGTCACCGCCGAGGGGCTCGACGTGATCTTCATGCTCGGGGACCTGGAGGATTCGAACCTGCGCCTGCGGCCGATCGCCGATTGCCGCCGGGTGCTCTGCGCCTCCCCGGACTATGTGACGCGCCACGGCATGCCCATGAGCGGCGAGGACCTGGTCACGGGCGGGCACAATTGCCTGCTCCTGCGCTTTCCGGGCGCGCGCGAATTCGTCTGGACCCTGCAGACTCCCACCGGCCCGCGCCGCTACGAGGTGCAGGGCTCCTTCGAATCGGATGACGGCGACGTGCTGACCGCCTGGGCACTGGCGGGGCGCGGCATCGCGCTCAAGCCCGCCTTCGAGATCGCCGAGCATCTGCGCAGCGGCGCGCTCGTCGTGGTGGCCGAAGCGGTGCCGCCGCTCGACGTCCAGCTCGCCTGCCTCTACCCGCACAAGCGGCTTCAGGACCCCAAAAGCCGCCTTTTCATGGATTTCATGGTTCCCGCCTGCAAGAAGGCGCTCGGCGAGATCCTCGAGCAGATCCCCTGCCGCCGCCCCTACCTGACGCGGGACGCCCGGCCGCACCCTGGGCGCGACGCCTAGTTGCCGCCCAGCGCCTCGACAGCGACGTCCTGAAGAAGCCGATCGGGATGGCCGGTGCAGGCGGCGTTCACCGTCGCCGCCCATTGCGCCGCAAGCGCCGGGTCAGCGTCGGGCATCTCGCCGCCGATCGGCTCGACGGCCGTCAGCGCCTGCATCTGGCCGACGGAATCCATCACCACGAACTGCCCGCAGGTCACGGCACCCTCCTCGGGTCCGTGAGAGAAATTGATCTGGGCCATCGCCGCCGAGGGCAGGAGGGCGGCCATCGCCAGGGCGGGGGCAAAGCTGCGCATTCTCACATCCTCCCTTCGCTTCCGCTCGGACGCCGGCCGGCTTCGCCGCAAGGCCGACGCCCGTCGATCCCGGACCGGCCGCGCCTCAGCTGCCGCGATAGGTCGAATAGCTGTAGGGCGAGAGCAGGAGCGGCACATGATAATGCACGCTCAGATCGGCGATTCCGAAGCGGATCGGGATCTGGTCGAGGAAGCGCGGCGATTCGCCGGCGATCCCGGCACCGTCGAGATAATCCCCGGCATGAAAGACGAGCTCATAGACCCCGGCCGGCATCTCGCCCTTGGGCAGCACCGGCGAATCGGTTCGCCCGTCGGAATTTGTGGTGAGCGAGCGCACCAGCGCGCGCGATTCGCCCTCGATCCGGTAGAGATCGATCCGCATCCCCGCTGCCGGGCAACCCCGCGCCGCGTCCAGCACATGGGTCGAAAGATAGCCGTCCGTTCCAGTCATTCGCCGTTCCCTCCGCTTGGCTGGCCGGGACTATCGCAGCAACGAAGCCCGCAAGACCAGCCGGGCTGAGGCGAAAATCCTTCAAAAAGATAATGTAGCCGAATCTCCGGACAACTCCCTATGCTCGCCTCCAAACCAAGGGCGAGGAGGACACCCAATGACGCGCTACCCCAGGAACCTGATCGGCTACGGCCCCAACCCTCCCGCCATCGAATGGCCGGACGGGGCCAAGGTCGCCATCAGCCTGGTCCTGAATTACGAAGAGGGTGGCGAGAACTGCATCCTCCACGGCGACGAAGCCTCCGAAGCCTTCCTCTCCGAGATCCCCAACGCCCAGCCCTGGCCCGGCATGCGGCACTGGGGCATGGAATCGATCTACGAATACGGCGCCCGTGCCGGTTTCTGGCGGGTCCGCGACCTCGCGGTCTCCCGCAACGTGCCGCTCACCATCTACGGCGTCGCCACGGCGCTGGCCCGCTCGCCGGTTCAGGTCGCGGCGATGAAGGAGGCTGGCTTCGAGATCGCCAGCCACGGGCTGAAGTGGATCAACTACGCCAATTTCAGCCGCGACGAAGAGGCCCGGCACATGGCCGAGGCCATCAAGCTCCACACGGAAGTGGTGGGCGAGCCGCCGCGCGGCTGGTACACGGGCCGCTGCTCGCACAACACCGTCGAGATCGCCGCGGAGAGCGGCGCCTTCGACTGGCTGGCCGACAACATGGACGACGACGTGCCCTCCTGGTTCGAGCACGCCGGCCGCCAGCAGCTGATGATCCCCTACAGCCTCGAGACCAACGACATGCGGTTCTCGGCCGGCACCTTCCACACCTCCGAGGATTTCTTCGCCTACCTGCGCGACACCTTCGACACCTTGCATGCCGAAGGCGAAGCCGGCAGCCCCAAGATGATGTCGGTGGGCCTCCATTGCCGCCTGATCGGCCGGCCGGGCCGGATCAAGGGCCTCGCCGATTTCATCGACCACGTGCAGGCCCGGGGCGGCGGCTGGTTCGCCACCCGCAGCGAGATCGCCACGCATTGGAAGGCCCGCCATCCGGCGCCGCCGGTCGGCACGCCGCGGCCCTCGACCATGAGCCGCGACGACTTCGTCGCCCGGTTCGGCGGTGTCTTCGAGCACAGCGCCTGGATCGCGGAGCGCGCCTTCGACCTCGAGCTCGGACCGGCGCATGATACCGCCGCGGGCGTGCACAACGTGCTGGCCCGCGCCTTCCGCGCCGCCGAGGAAGACGAGCGGCTGGGCGTGCTGACCGCCCACCCCGACCTCGCGGGCAAGCTCGCCGCCGCCAAGCGGCTGACGCCGGAATCGACGGCCGAGCAGGCCGGCGCCGGCCTCGACGCCCTTACCGATGCCGAGCGCGCGCGCTTCACCGAGCTCAACGACACCTATCAGGGCAAGTTCGGCTTTCCCTTCATCATCGCGGTGCGCGACCACGACAAGGCCGGGATTCTCTCCGCCTTCGAATCGCGCATCTCCAACGACCGGGACACGGAATTCGCCACCGCCTGCACCCAGGTCGAACGCATCGCCCAACTCCGCCTCGAGGACATGCTGGCATGAACGAGCAAAGCCCTTTCCCGCGCAGCTATTACGCGCCCGCCGGCGGCCTGCCGGCGCAATCCGAGCTGATGACCGGCCGCGCGGTCTTCACCGAGGCCTATGCGGTGATCCCCAAGGGGGTCATGTCCGACATCGTCACCAGCTTCCTGCCCAACTGGAGCGAGACCCGGGCCTGGATCATCGCCCGGCCGCTCTCGGGCTTCGCCGAGACCTTCTCGCAATACATCATGGAGGTCTCCCCCGGTGGCGGCAGCAACCGCCCGGAACCCGACGCCGGGGCCGAGGGCGTGCTCTTCGTCGTGGAGGGCGGCATCACCGTCACCCTCGACGGCGCGGCCCATGAGCTCGGCTCCGGCTGCTACGCCTATCTGCCGCCGGGCAGCGCATGGACCCTGCGCAACGAGGGCAGTGTCCCGGCGCGCTTCCACTGGATCCGCAAGGCCTGGGAGCCGGCCGAGGGCCACGAGGCCCCCGATCCGCTCTTCCTCGACGAGCGCGACATCGCGCCGAGCCCGATGCCGGACACCCAGGGCCGCTGGGCCACCACCCGCTTCGTCGATCCGGCCGACCTGCGCCACGACATGCATGTGACCGTCGTCACCTTCGAGCCCGGGGACTCATCCCCTTCGAGGAGACCCACATCATGGAGCACGGGCTCTACGTGCTCGAGGGCAAGGCGGTCTACAAGCTCAACCGCGACTGGGTCGAGGTCCAGGCCGGGGACTTCATGTGGCTGCGCGCCTTCTGCCCGCAGGCCTGCTACGCCGGGGGACCGGGGCGCTTCCGCTACCTGCTCTACAAGGACGTGAACCGCCACGCCCGGCTGCCGCGCGGCTTCGGGCCGGGAGGGCGCCCATGAGCCGCGAGATCGCGCTGGAGCCGCTCACCGCCGAGGCCTTCGCCCCCTACGGGGACGTCATCGAGACTCGCGGCGAGCCCAGCTTCCAGATCAACGCCGGCATGTGCGATCGCTTCCACGATCTCGCGCGGGTGGATTTCGACGGCGAGGGGACCCGCATCGGCATCAGCGCCGGCCGCGGCCGCCCCTATGCGCTGCCCTACGATCTGACGATGGTCGAGCGCCATCCCTACGGCAGCCAGGCCTTCCTGCCGATGTCCGAGGATCCCTTCATGGTAATCGTCGCGGCCGAAGAGGCTGGCACGCCCGGCCAGCCGCGCGCCTTCCTGACGAACGGCCGCCAGGGGGTGAACTACCTGCGGGGCATCTGGCACGGGGTGCTGACCCCGCTCGGCCGCACCGCCGATTTCGTGATCGTCGACCGCATCCCGACCGCCGGCAACCTCGAGGAGCATCACTACGACGCGCCCTGGCGCATCGTCGAGGCCTGACCGAGGGCCACAATCGTGGGCCGAAAATCCGCGCGCGCCTGCCCCGCAGGCGCGCGCGGTTCTGTCTGGTGCCGAATCCGCGAGCGGCGTGCGGTAGCGTCCCGCAGCGGGACCAGGGCATATGCATTTGTTTTCACGGTGTTTTTCTGACGGCGCCGGGCCGGGCGCCGTCCTGTCCCCTCGACCGGGGCCCACATGATGCCACCCGCGGGACCGACGGGGGCCGGTACAACATACCGAACACGAAACACTCTCGGAGACCCGGATACCGGATCCGGCCGCGCCGTCGCACCCGTCCCATCGGGCTGGCCGAGCCTTACACCGTTTCGGTGACGGGGTCGTGACGAGGCGCCCGCGCCGCTGCGTTCCGCGCCTCCATCCAGGCGTCGAGCGCGGCGGCTTCTCCCGCGTCGAGCCGCAGCCCGAGCTTCGAGCGGCGCCAGAGCACGTCAGCCGCGCTGCGCGCCCATTCCCGCTCCATCAGCCACACGACCTCCGCCTCCGTCAGGTCGTGGCCGAAGCGCCGGCCCAAGTCCTCCGCATTCCGCGCCGCGCCGAGGATCTCGCGCGCCTCAGTGCCGTAGGCCCGGACGAGGCGGCGGGCCCAGCGCGGGTTGAGGAACGGATAGGCCGTGAGCAGGGCGCCGATCAGCCGGCCGAACTCGTCATGCCGGAAATCCCCGCCCGGCAGCGGCACCCGCGCCGTCCAGGCGCCGCCCTGCTTCGGGAAAATGCGGTGCGAGCCTGGCCATCGCCGCCTCGGCGAGGCGCCGATGCGTGGTGATCTTGCCGCCGAAGACGTTGAGCAGCGGCGGCGCATCCCCGGGCGCGTCGAGCGAGAGCACGTATTCGCGCGTCGCCGCCGTGGCGGATTTCGCGCCGTCGTCGTAGAGCGGGCGCACCCCGGAATAGGTCCAGACCACGTCCTCGGCCGCGACCGGCGTGCGGAGATATTCCGAGGCCGCGGCCCGCAGGTATTCCGCCTCCTCCGGGGTGCAGAAAGCCTCGTCCGGCGCGCCCTCGTGGTCGCGGTCGGTGGTGCCGATCAGCGTGAAATCGGTCTCGAAGGGAATCGCGAAGACGATGCGGTCGTCCGCGCCCTGAAAGATATAGGCCCGGTCGTGCTCGAAGAGCCGGCGGGTCACGATATGGCTGCCGCGCACGAGGCGCACCCGCTCGCTCGATTCGATCTTCAGGGTCTCGGCGATGATGTGCCCGACCCAGGGCCCGCCGGCATTGACGAGCACTCGGGCGGTGACCTCCCGCTCCGCCCCCGCGGCGTCGCGGATCAGATCCGCCAGACGCCCCCGTCCCGGCGGGCGGCGAGGCATTTCTTCCTCGGCATGATCTTCGCGCTGCGGCGGGCGGCGTCGCGGGCGAGCAGCACCACCAGCCGCGCATCCTCCACCCAGCAGTCGGAGTATTCGAAGGCCTTCTCGTAGCCGGGCTTGAGCGGTGCGCCGGCCGGATCTTCGTGCAGGTCGAGGCTGCGGGTCGGCGGCAGGATCTTCCGCCCGCCGAGATGGTCGTAGAGAAAGAGCCCGAGGCGCAGCAGCCAGGCCGGCCGCAGGCCGTCGTGATGCGGCAGCACGAAGCGGAGCGGCCAGCTGATATGCGGCATGGCCACGAGCAGGGTCTCGCGCTCGATCAGCGCCTCGCGCACCAGCCGGAACTCGTAGTACTCCAGATAGCGCAACCCGCCGTGGAAGAGCTTGGTCGAGGCCGAGGAGGTTGCCTGGGCGAGATCGCCCTGTTCCGCGAGCCCGACCCGCAGCCCGCGGCCGGCAGCGTCCCGGGCGATGCCGCAGCCGTTGACCCCGCCGCCGATGACGAAGAGGTCGAAATCCGCCGCGTTCCCCTGATCCACTGGCGCCCCTCCGCAAATCCGGCCGCTTTCGGGGCGATGATGAAGTCGCGGGGGCGGGCGGTCAACGGGGCCGGTCCGGGAGTTCGAGGCAACTGCAATCGACAATGCGCCATCGCCAACAGGCGTCTCGAGCGCATGCCGCACCGCCATCCGGCGGCCACGGCCGGGCAGCGCCCACCCCGCCCTGTCTGGATATTCCGTGGCATTCTGTGGGTCCGGTGGTGAGCCCGTGCCCCGCCCTGGGCCGACCGAGCCCGTCCTTGGGATCGGGTCACCACCGGTTGGTCTGACCAAGCCTGAACAGTTGCGTGGGCCGTATGAGCCCGAAGACATGGACAGGATACCAGCATGACACGGACCTGGATCGGCGTCGATCTTTCCAAGGACTGCCTCGACATCTGCGACCCGCGCCGCGGCGAGGCGCGCATCGCCAACGAGCCCGCGGCGATCGTGCGCTGGCTCGCCGGCCTCGGAGTCGACGATGCCGTCGTCTACGAAGCCACCAGCGGCTGCGACCGGCCGCTGCGGCTGGCGCTCGACCGGGCCGGCCGGGCCGGGGTGCGGCTCAACCCGCTCCACGCCTGGCATTTCGCCCGCTCGCTCAACCTGCCGAAGACGGACCGCGTCGCGCAAACCTGCGCGCCTTCGGCGCGACGCGGCGATGCTCGCCCGGCTCGGCGCCGAGCGCCAGCCGGCGCCGGACCCGGGTCTCGACCCGGGCCGGGAGGAGCTGCGCGCGCTGGTCCAGCGCCGCGACCAGCTCAAGCGCATGGAGACGCAAGAGAAGAACCGCCTCTCGGCCTGCACGCTGCCCCTCGTCGCCCGCGACATCCGTGCCGCGCTGGCGGGCCTCGCCCGCCGGGTCGCGCGCATCGAGGCGGCGATCGCCGGCCATCTCGCCGCGCATCCGGAGCTCCGGGCGGCGGACCGGCTCCTGCGCTCGATCCCCGGCATCGGCGCCGTGACCGCCGTGACGCTGCTCGGCCACCTCGGCGAGCTCGGCCGCGCCTCGCGCCGCGCCGTCGCCAACGCCGTCCTGCGCACCGGCATGCCCTTCGACCGGACCCGCGCCGAGACCGCATGACCGCACCGGGATCTCCACAGTTGCCCCAGGCGGGCGTTCCGCTCCCGCCCGGGTCGGGCGCTGCCCTCGTTCTTCTGCTGGACGGTCGAAGCGCGAACAAGGTCCGTGGACTCCCCGCGAAGCGATGGCATAGTGGCGCCGGGACAGTGGAGGACGCATCATGGGCGAGCGGTCGACCGCGGCCAGCGGCGGCGAGGAGCCGGTTTTCACGGCGGCGGAGCTCGGCGCGCTGGCGCATCTCTATCGCGGCGAGGTCTACCGCAGCACGATCTGGCGCTCGCGCCTCGACCACACGACCAACTGGGCGGTCGTCACCACCGGCCTGGCGCTCTCGCTCACCTTCGCCGGGCCGGAGGCCTCGCCGCTTCCGCTGATCCTGGTGGGGCTGCTGGTCGTGGTCTTCCTGCTCTTCGAATCGCGCCGCTACCGCTATTTCAACGTCTGGCGGGCGCGCTGCCGGCTGATGGAGACGGATCTCTTCGGCCCGATGCTGCGGGGCGAGGACTACGGCCGAGACGGGAAATGGAACACGCTGCTGGCGCAGGACTACATCCGGCCGCATTTCCACATCAGCGAGCTGCGCTCCATCGGCCGGCGGCTGCGCAAGAACTACGCCTATATCCTGACCGTGCAGGCGGTGGCCTATTACGGCAAGCTCGCCATCCATCCGACCCCGGTGACGAGCTGGACCGAATTCGTCGACCGCGCGGCGATCGGGCCGCTGCCGGGGATCGTCGTCGTGCTCGCCGGGCTGGTCTTCCACGGCGGCTGGCTGGCGGTCGCGCTGATCACCCTGCGGATCGAGCAGCGCCACCGCGGAAGGCACAAGCTGATCTCGATCGCCTGAGCCGCGACGGCTCAGCGCGCCCGGGCGCTGTGCTCCACGGTGCGGATGAAGACGTCGCTGTCGGCGCAGAGCCGCACGATGGATTTCGGCGGCGTGATATCGGTGAAGAAGCCGTCGAGCTCGCCGAGGCTCGCGATGCGCACCGGCGCGGCCATCTTGAACTTGGTGTGGTCGGCGACGAGGTAGCTCTTGCGCGCGTTCTTGATGATCGCCTGCGCTACTCGCACCTCGCGGAAATCGTAGTCGAGCAGCGAGCCGTCCGGATCGACCGCCGCCGAGGCGATGACGGCGTAATCCACCTTGAACTGGCCGATGAACTCGGCGGTCACGTCGCCCACCAGCGCCCCGTCCGAGCGACGCAGGATGCCGCCGGTCACGATCACCTCGGAATTGGGCGAGGTGGCGAGGATATTGGCGACGTTGAGGTTGTTGGTCACCACCATCAGGTTGCGGTGCTTGAGCAGCGCCCGGGCCACGGCTTCGGTGGTGGTGCCGACGTTGAGGAAGATCGAGACGCCGTCGGGGATCTGCTCGGCGACCAGCCGCGCCATGGCGTCCTTCTCGGCCGAGGCGAGGCTGCGCCGGTCCTCGTAGCCCAGCGCGATCACGCCCGAGGGGATCATCGCGCCGCCATGCACGCGGGTCAGCTGGCCGATGTCGCAGAGCTCGGTCAGGTCCCGGCGGATCGTCTGGGCGGTCACGTTGAACTTGGCCGCGAGGCCCTCGACCGTGACCTTTCCCGTCTCGCGCGCGATCGTCAGGATCTCGGAATGGCGGAAGTTCTGGGCCATGCATGACTTCGCTGCGGATTTCCCCTTCTAGATCCGGGGCCACGGGCTTGCAAGCGCGCGCAATTTCCTTGCGCGTGACCTCGGCGCCCAGGCGGCCTATGAAGGGACGAGCCGCCGGCGCCGGCGGCGCGCAAGGGGGAGGGAGCGGATGTCGCACGTGCTGGCCATCGACCAGGGGACGACCTCGAGCCGCGCCATTCTCTTCGATTCGGAGCTGCGGGTCGTCGCCAGCGCCCAGGAGGAATTCGCGCAGCATTTCCCCCGCTCCGGATGGGTCGAGCACGAGCCGGAGGATCTCTGGTCCACGGTGGCGGCCACCTGCCGCGAGGCGGTGGCGAAGGCGGGGATCGGCGCCGAGGCGATCGCCGCCATCGGCATCACCAACCAGCGCGAGACCACGCTGGTCTGGAACCGGCGCACCGGCATGCCGCTGCACAGGGCGATCGTCTGGCAGGACCGCCGCACCGCCGGGATCTGCGCGCGGCTGCGGGAGGAGGGCCACGAGGCGGCGGTGACGGCGCGCACCGGCCTCCTGCTCGATCCCTATTTCTCCGGCACCAAGCTGAAATGGCTGCTCGACACAATCGAGGGCGCGCGGGCGCAGGCCGAGGCGGGCGAGCTGCTCTTCGGCACGGTCGATTGCTACCTGATGTGGCGGCTGACCGGCGGCCGGATGCATGTGACCGACGCCACCAATGCCGCGCGCACGCTGCTCTACAACATCCGCGAGGGGCGCTGGGATGCGGAGATCTGCGCGCTCCTCGACATTCCCCGGGCGATGCTGCCGGAGGTGCTCGACTGCGCGGCCGATTTCGGCACCACGGCGCCCGACCTGCTCGGCCGCGCCATCCCGATCCTCGGGGTCGCCGGCGACCAGCAGGCGGCGACGGTGGGCCAGGCCTGCTTCGAGCCGGGCATGATGAAATCGACCTACGGCACCGGCTGCTTCGCGCTGCTCAACACCGGCGAGGCGCCGGTCGAGAGCCGCAACCGGCTGCTCGGCACCATCGCCTACCAGTTCGACGGCAAGCCCACCTATGCGCTGGAGGGCTCGATCTTCATCGCCGGCGCGGTGGTGCAATGGCTGCGCGACGGGCTGAAGATCATCCGCAACGCCTCCGAGACCCAGGCCCTGGCCGAATCCGCCGACCCGGAGCACCACCTCTATCTGGTGCCGGCCTTCACCGGCCTCGGGGCGCCCTATTGGGATGCCGACTGCCGGGGCGCGGTCTTCGGGCTGACCCGCGGCTCGGGGCCGGCGGAATTCGCCCGCGCCGCGCTGGAGAGCGTCGGCTTCCAGACCCGCGACCTCTGGGAAGCGATGCAGGACGACTGGCAGGGCGGCGGCGGGGACGCGGTTCTGCGGGTGGACGGCGGCATGAGCGCCTCGGACTGGACGATGCAGTTCCTCGCCGACATGCTGGGCGCGCCGGTGGACCGGCCGAAGGTGCAGGAGACCACGGCGCTCGGGGCGGCATGGCTTGCGGGTTGGCGCGCGGGCCTGTATCCGGGGCCGGGCGAGTTCGCCCGTGGCTGGGCCCTCGACCGCCGGTTCGATCCCCGGATGGAGGAAGCGGCGCGCGAGGCGCGATATGCGGGGTGGCGGGACGCGGTCGGCAGGACGCTGACGCGCCGGACTTGAGCAAGGGAAAGTGAGAATGGCGGTAAAGGTAGGCATCAACGGTTTTGGACGGATCGGCCGGAACGTGCTGCGCGCGATCATCGAATCGGGCCGCACGGACATCGAGGTGGTGGCGATCAACGACCTCGGGCCGGTGGAGACCAACGCGCATCTGGTGCGCTACGATTCGGTGCACGGCCGCTTTCCCGGCAAGGTGACCGTCGACGGCGACACCATCGACGTGGGCCGGGGGCCGATCAAGGTCACCGCCGAGCGCGATCCCAAGGCGCTGCCCTGGAAGGACATCGACGTGGCCCTGGAATGCACCGGCATCTTCACCGACCGGGCGAAGGCGGCGATGCATCTGGAGAACGGCTCCAAGCGGGTGATCGTCTCGGCGCCGGCGAGCGGGGCGGACAAGACCATCGTCTACGGCGTCAACGACAAGGCGCTGACCAAGGACGATCTGGTGATCTCCAACGCCTCCTGCACCACGAACTGCCTCGCGCCCGTGGCCTTCGTGCTCAACAACGCCATCGGGATCGAAAAGGGCTTCATGACCACGATCCACAGCTATACCGGCGATCAGCCGACGCTCGACACGCTGCACAAGGATCTCTACCGCGGCCGCGCCGCGGCGCTCTCGATGATCCCGACCTCGACCGGCGCGGCCAAGGCCGTGGGCCTCGTGCTGCCAGAACTCAACGGCAAGCTCGACGGCGTGGCGATCCGGGTGCCGACCCCGAACGTCTCGGTGGTGGATTTCAAGTTCATCGCGAGCCGCGAGACCTCGGTCGACGAGATCAACGGCGCAATCCGGGCCGCCGCCGAGGGTCCGCTCGAAGGCATCCTCGGCTTCACCACCGAGAAGCTCGTGTCGTCGGACTTCAACCACGACCCGCATTCCTCGGTGTTCCACATGGACCAGACCAAGGTCATGGACGGCACCTTCTGCCGCATCCTGACCTGGTACGACAACGAATGGGGCTTCTCCTCGCGGATGTCCGATACCGCCGTGGCCTTGGGCAAACTCATCTGACGCCTGCGGCGGGGCCCGCCCCTCGATCCGGTTCCGTCCGCGGGTGCGCGCGAATGTGCATCCGCGGACGGTCGCGTCATGGGGCGCCACCGATCCGGGAGGCGCCCGGGGTTTAGCGCCCGGCCCCGAGGGCGGGACCCCGCGCCGCGGATAGCTGACTGTCGCCAGAAGGAGCGTAGACATGCTCGATCACACTGACCTCAAATCCCGCCTCTCCGATCCCGACCTCCTGCGCGACAAGGCCTTCGTGGCCGGCGAATGGGTGGCCGCGGCGAGCGGCAAGTCCTTCCCGGTGACCAATCCGGCACGGGGCGACACGATCTGCACCGTGCCCGACCTTGACGAATCGGAGGTCGCGCACGCGATCGACGCGGCGGACGAGGCCCGCAAGGAATGGGCGGCCCGGACCGGCAAGGAACGCGCCGCGGTGCTGCGCAAGTGGTACGAGCTCATGGTCGCCAATGCCGACGACCTCGCCGCGATCCTGACCGCGGAGATGGGCAAGCCGCTCGCCGAGGCGAAGGGCGAGATCCTCTACGGCGCCTCCTTCATCGAATGGTTCTCGGAGGAGGCCAAGCGCGTCTATGGCGAGACGATCCCCGGCCACCAGCGCGACAAGCGGATCCTGGTCATCAAGCAGCCGATCGGCGTCGCCACCTCGATCACGCCCTGGAACTTCCCCAATGCGATGATCGCCCGCAAGGTCGGCCCGGCGCTCGCGGTCGGCTGCGGATTCGTCGCCAAGCCGGCCGGCGAGACGCCGCTCTCGGCACTGGCCATGGCGGTGCTGGCCGAGCGCGCCGGCCTGCCCAAGGGGGCCTTGAGCGTCGTCACCTCCAAGTCGAGCTCGAAGGTCGGACAGGTGTTCTGCGCCCATCCCAAGGTCCGCAAGCTCACCTTCACCGGCTCGACCGAGGTCGGGCGCATCCTGCTCCGGCAGGGCGCCGAGCAGGTGCTGAAGATGTCGATGGAGCTCGGCGGCAACGCGCCCTTCATCGTCTTCGACGACGCCGACATCGACGCCGCGGTCGAGGGCGCGATGATCTCGAAATACCGCAACAACGGCCAGACCTGCGTCTGCGCGAACCGGATCTACGTCCAGTCCGGGATCTACGACGAATTCGCCCATCGCCTGTCGCAGAAGGTCGGGCAGATGCATGTGGGCGACGGCTTCGACGCCGGGGTGACCACCGGCCCGCTGATCACCGCCGACGCGGTCAGGAAGGTCGAGGAGCACATCGCCGACGCGACCTCCAAGGGCGCGCAGATCAAGATGGGCGGCAAGCGGCATTCGCTCGGCGGCACCTTCTTCGAGCCGACGATCCTGACCGGCGTCACCCGCGACATGATGGTCGCCAACGACGAGACCTTCGGGCCCGTCGCGCCGCTCTTCCGCTTCGAGACCGAGGAGGACGTGATCGAGCAGGCCAACGACACGATCTTCGGGCTGGCCTCCTATTTCTATGCCCGCGACCTCAGCCGGGTCTGGCGCGTGGCCGAGGCGCTGGAATACGGCATGGTCGGCATCAACACCGGGCTGATCTCCACCGAGGTCGCGCCCTTCGGCGGCGTCAAGCAATCGGGGCTCGGGCGCGAGGGATCGAGCCACGGCATCGAGGACTACCTGGAGATCAAGTATCTCTGCATGAGCGTCTGACGCCGGGCCGGGGCCGCTGGCCTTGGCCCCGCTGCCGCCCACCGCGATTCCGGAAAGCCTGGCCCGGCTGCGCGATGCGCTCCGGCCCGGGGCGACGACCGCGCGCCTGTGGCCGTCGCTGAGCCGGCTCGACTGGGTCTCGGCCCTGCCGAATGCCGCCGCGCCGGGCTTCGTCTATCTCGCCGGTTCGCTCGATGGGATCGCCGTGGGCGGCGGCGGCGCCGAGACGCTGGAGGCCACCGCGCGGCTCGCGGGCGAGGCCGCGGAGGTGATCGCGGCGCGCGCAGGGGGCGAGGCGTCGCGTTTGCTGGGCGATCCGGAGATCGACGCGCTCGTGCGCCCCGCCGGGGAGGGCGGCCGGGTCGCGGGTGTCGATCTGGCCGACGGCCGGGCGCTCGGGGTCTTCCTCCGTCCGCCGGACGGAGCGGCATCCACATTCGGCCTCGGGCTGGCGGCTGGCATCGACCGCGAAGCCGCGCGGCTGGCGGGTCTCCTGGAACTGATCGAACGCGACGCCGTCGCCGCCTGGTGGCTCGACGGGCGACAGCCGGCCGGGCTCGCGCCCTCGGTTCTCGCCGGCGCGGAGGCGCGGCTCGCCCGCCTGCGCGACGGCGCGCCGGTGCCGCGCGCGACCGCCTTTCTCGCGCTGGCCTCGCCGGTCGGGGTTCCGGTGGTCTGCGCCCTGTCGTGGGATGCGGCCGGGGGCGGGCTGGCCTTCGGCTTCAAGGCCGCGCTGGATGCGCCGACCGCGGCGGCCGGCGCGACCATCGAGCTCCTGCAGATGGAAATCGCCCTGGAACTCGCCCGCTACCGCGCGGCGCGCGGGGCATCGACGGCCGACGACCTGGGCGTGCTGCGGCGCGCGGCGCTCGATCCCGGAACCTTCCCCTGCCTCACCCCCACCACGGCGGAACCGCCAGGGCCGCGGCTCTCCGGCCTCGACGAACTCGTCGCGCATCTCGGCGCGGGGGGGCGCCGCACGGTCGCAGTGGATCTCGCCGGCCCGCCCGGCGGGCTCGCGGTGGCGAAGGTGCTCGCGACTGGCCTCCGGCCGTTCCCCGGCGCCGGCGCGGCGAGACACGGTGCGCCCGGTGCCGTCGCGCCGCTGATGTGAGCCCGAAACGAAAAAAACGGCGGCTGGGTTGAGCAGCCGCCGAGTTGGTCAGGGAGGAAGCAAACCGGACGCAACGGCCTGCGGCGGAGCCCGGTGCATCATTTGCACTGGGCGATCGTGTAATCGCCCACGCGGGCGAAAAGGATGTCGATCGGGGTCATGATCGGCGCGATCCCCGGCCGGTGATAATCGTCATAGAACTGCGGCAGGGGATAGCGCCCCATGGCCATCGGGTCGGTCATGGCGTCGATGCTCGCCTCGATCATCTCGCGGACCGGGAGCCGGATGACGAGCTTCTCCGAGGTCCCCTGCACGAATTCGAGCTCCGTGACCCGGTCCGAGACCGTCGCGATCCCGTCGAGCTGATCGCGCAGTTCGCCCACGTCGCGCGGCAGGGCGCGGCGGCCGGTCGACCAGTCGGCGACCATGCTGCCCATGCCCACGTAATCCATCACTTCGATCGGCTCCTTCAGTTTCCTCGCCCCACGCGGCTGCGCCTCGAACATGTCTGACCCTCCTCCTTCGGTACCGGTTCCGGCCGGTTCGGGTTTCGTCCTGCGCGAAACTTCCGTAAGGGACACCCGGCATTGCGTGCTCGCCCGATCGGTCGGAGATCGGAGCGGCGCCGCACCGCCATGCAACTGGTCAAACAGGTCGCGCAGGACGAAACGCTCGCCGACGGTCGGCTCGGTCCGCCCGCCGGGAACATCGGCGAAAGGGTCCTCGGCATGGCGCCCGACCGGCCGCGGTCCATCCGGGATCCCGGCGGGGAGTGGATGATCGCTTTCGAAGTGCATGCCCTGGATCTTTCGCTTCTGAACGCGATCCAGTAACACCGCCGCCCATCACGTCCGCGTGACAGATGCCGCCTCCCGGCCCTGCCGGGTGTGAAAAAAACGTGAATTCCCGCCGGCCGGCCCCCGGCGGATGCGCTTGCCGGCTGGTCGGCGTCTTACAGTCTCCAGTTGAATGGGTGGGATGATGGCCAGTTCGAACCGGCAACGGCCTTGTGCCGGCTCGTCGCCGGGATCCCAAGGATTTGTCCTTGCGAAATCCGCGGGGGCACGTGGTGGCGCCATAGGAGGCGGGCGCTGGTCGGCGGCGACCACCTACAAACCGAATCGATCCCCGCCCGACGGTCGCTCCGGCCCCCGGAGGAGGCCCGATACAGCATCACTCCGGAACGAGAATTGGCAAGCCGGCGGCGGGGCGGGACGCGGTGCCGCCGAGGCTCCCGGCCATCTTCTCCGCGATCCGGGCGGCGTCGCCAGCGTCGGGCGCCTCCGAGGCGACATGGCCGAAGCCGAAGGCGAGCGGCAGCAGGCCCTCGCGCGTGACCGAGACGAGCAACAGCGGCCGCTCGACGGCGCCTGCCTCGATCGCCTGCCCGCTCGCCCAGATCCGCAGAACCTCCATGCGGCCCGGCGCCGCCTCCGAGACCCTGGTCAGCGTGGCCATGGCCGCCCGGCCGACATGGGTCATCGGCAGCGGCGGGCGGTCGGCGAGGGGCGCCCGGCTCGGCAGGAGCACGCCGAGGATATCGTCGAGCTGGCTGCTCTCCGAGCGCCGCCACCCCGTGGCCGCGAGGCGCGCCACGACGGCATCGAGCGGCCGGTCGGTCTGCAGGAGCATCGGCTCGCCGTAATCCCCGTCAAGCAGGACGCGCGCCTCCGGCAGCTGGCGCCAGCCCGTGGCGAGCCATTCCGCCTGGCCGAGGGTGACGACACCGGGCGCCGCCTCGTAACGGGCGAGCGAGGCGCCGAAGTCGGAGCGCAGGTGCAGCGGATAGACCAGCAGCAGCACGACGGCGGCCAGGGCGGCCGAAGCGCGGGCCGGGATGCGCAGCCGCCGCCCGTGGAGCAGGATCGCCATGGCGAAGACCAGCGCCAGGCCGAAGAGCATGCCCGCCAGCACGTCGCTCGGCCAATGCGCCAGCAGATAGATGCGCGAGAAGCCCACGAGCGCGATCATCAGCGCCGCGACGAGATAGACGGCGCGGTGAAACCGCTCGGGCAGGGTATGGGCGATCACCAGTGCCGCGAAGCCGAGAACGACCGTCGCGAGCGCGGAATGGCCGCTGGGAAAGCTGAAGGAATCCGGGCCGTAGAGGGTCTCGCTCGGCCGAGCCCGCTGGAGCACGGATTTAACCAGCGGCACGAAGGCGGTGGCCGCCAGCATCGCCACGGCGGCGGAAAGGGCGGTCTTGCGGTGGCGCCAGCCGAGCAGCATCGCGACGATCGCGACCGCGACCGGCAGGAGCACCGCGCTGTCGCCGATCATGGTGACGGCGACCATCGCCCGGGTGAAGGCTTCGGTCCGCAGGATCTGCACATAGCCGCTGATCGCGGCGTCGGAGCGGGCCATCTCGGGGTCGAGCAGGAGCCTTCCGAGGATAAGCGAGAAGAGGAAGAGCGCGAGCAGCGCCAGCGCGGCGTAGAGATAGGCCCGCAGCATGCCGTCCTCGTCGGCGAGCAGGCGGGCGGCGCGGCGGGCCGCGGCATGGCCCGATCCCGCGAGGCGATCGGCCAGAGCGAAGCGGACCCGCTCGGCCCGGGGCAGCAGGACCTGGTAGGCGAGCCGCGTGACATACCAGGCCGCCACGAGCAGGGCCGCGACCATGAAGAGCAGCACGATCAGCCGCGGGTTCGTGGTCTGGGTGACCCGGATGCCGCGGCCGACGAGCACGCCGGGCACCAGATGCGCGGCAGCCCAGGCCAGGGCGGAGAGCACGTTGACGATGGCGAAGCGCGTCGGCGACATGCCGACCATGCCCGCCACCGTAGGCACGGCGGATTTCACCCCGGGCAGGAAGCGCGCGACGAAGACGCTCTTGCCGCCGTGGCGCTCGAAGAAGCGCTCGCCGCGGTCGATGAGGAAGACCACGCGGCTGAAGGGCCAGATGCCGCGGATGCCGGCCTTCCAGTGATGCCCGAACCAGAAGGAGATGGCATCGCCCGCGACCGCCCCGAGCGTGGTGGCGACGAAGACCGGCAGGAAGGGCAGCCGGCCGAGCCCGATCATCGTGCCCGCGCCCACGAGGATCACCGTCGAGGGCATGACGAGGCCGACGATCAGGAGCGCCTCGCCGAGCGAGACGGCGAAGACGATCAGAAGCGCCAAGATCGGATGGCCGCCGAGGAACTGCACGATGGCATCGAGGGTCTGGGCGATCACCGGGCGGCCACTCCTCGCACCAGGAGGCCGGAGCGGAGCACCGCCCACATCGCGGCCCTGAGGGTCACCGCCGCTCGCGGCGCAGCGGCCCGACCATAAGGGCGTGCTTCGGGCGGGAGCCCGGCGACACCGGGCGCCGGCACCGGGCTCACACCAGCCGCGCGACCACGAATTCCGCGAGGTCGGCCAGCTGCGCGCGGATCGGTCCTTCGGGCAGCGGCGCCAGCGCCGAACGGGCGCGCACGGCGTGGTCGAGCGCAGTGTCGCGGGTGCTGTCGAGGCAGCCGTGGCGTGCCATGATCGCCATGGCCGCCGCGAGATCGCCCTCGCGCTGCTCGCCCTTCTCGATCACCCGCACCCAGAAGGCACGTTCGGCCGCATCGGCCTGCGCGAGCGCGCGGATCACCGGCAGGGACATCTTGCGCTCGCGGAAGTCGTCGCCGACGTTCTTTCCGAGCCGGTCGTCGGTGCCGCGGTAGTCGAGCAGGTCGTCGGCGATCTGGAAGGCGATGCCGAGCGCGTCGCCATAATCGCGAAGCGCGCAGGCGACCTCCGGCTTCGCCCCGGCGATCACCGCGCCGGCCTCGGTGGCCGCCGAGAAGAGCGCCGCGGTCTTGCCGCGGATCACCTGCAGATAGACCGCCTCGTCGGTCGCGAGATTGGCCGCGGCGGTCAGCTGCAGCACCTCGCCCTCGGCGATCACCGCCGCGGCGTTCGACAGGATGTCGAGCACCTGCAGGTTGCCGGGCTCCACCATTAGCTGGAAGGCCCGCGCGAAGAGGTAATCGCCGACGAGCACGCTCGACTTGTTGTCCCAGAGCAGGTTGGCGGTCGGCCGGCCGCGCCGGCGCGCGCTCTCGTCCACCACGTCGTCGTGCAGGAGCGTGGCGGTATGGATGAACTCCACGGTCGCCGCCAGCTTCAGATGGTCCGCGCCGCGATAGCCGCAGAGCCGGGCCGCGGCCAGCGTGAGCAGCGGGCGCAGGCGCTTGCCGCCGGCGCCGACCAGATGCGCCGTCACCTCGGGGATGCGCGGCGCGTGCCGGCTGGCCATGCGCTCGCGGATCAGCCGGGCGACCCCGTCCATGTCCTCGGCGACCAGGGCGAGGAGGCGTTCGATCGGCGTCTCGACGGGCGCGGGCGTGTTCATCTGTCCTGACTCTCGACCTCTGCCCGGGCGTTCACTAGTCTTCCGCGGATGAAGGAGATCCTGCGGACCAGCGACCCAACGATCGTTGCTTTCAGCACGGCGCTGCTGCGTGGCGAGGCTATAGACTGCTTCGTTCTGGACGTCCACATGAGCGTGCTCGAAGGCGGCATCGGCCTCTTTCCAAGGCGGCTGGTGGTGGCCGACCGCGACGCCTTCCGCGCGCGGGCGATCCTGCGGGACAACGGGATCGAGGATCTGACGCCGGCATGACACCCGAGGCGGGGCTGAGCCGAGACGCGATGCTCGGCGGGCGGCTGCAAGTCTGGCAGCCGCGCACCGGCTACCGCGCCGCAACCGATCCGGTCCTGCTCGCGGCCTTCGTGCCGGCGCGGGGGGCAGAGCGGGTCCTCGACCTGGGCTGCGGCGCGGGCACCGCCGGGCTTTGCCTGGCGCGGCGCGTGCCGGGGATCGAGCTGCACGGCCTCGAGATCCAGCCCGCCTACGCCGATCTCGCGCGCCGCAACGCGCGGGAGAACGCGATCGCGATGACGGTCCACGAAGGGGATCTGCGGGCGATGCCGGCGGCGCTGCGCGCGCTCGACTTCGACCATGTGCTGCTCAATCCGCCCTATCACGGCGCCGGGACGGCGACGCCGGCGCGCGATGCCGGGCGCGACGCGGCGCATCGCGAGGGGGCGGCCGGCCTCGCCGAATGGATCGCGACAGGGGTCCGGCGGCTGCGCCCGGGCGGGACGATCACGATCATCCAGAGGAGCGCCCGGCTGGGAGAAATTCTTGCCGCACTCGAGAAGGGATGCGGTGCCGTGGAAGTCCTGCCGCTCGCCGCACGCGCGGACCGGCCGGCCGGAAGGATTCTGGTGCGGGCGCGCAAGGCGCGGCGGACCGCGTTAGTTCTTCATTACCCGTTAACTCTTCATACGGGAAATGCGCACTTGCGCGATGGAAACGACTATACGGAACAGGCTGAAGCTGTTCTGCGGGACATGAAAGAACTCGCCATAGGCGGGATCTTGCCGAATGCACGTTAAAGTGGTAAATGACCGATAACCTCAACCAACGGGTGTCCGGCGCGGGCCGGGGCCGAGGTCCATCGGGAGTATCTGGTGATGCAGTCGGGCGTCTGCTTTCTCATCCTCGCGATGTTGTTGACCCCGGCGGTGGACGGCGTGGCCAAGATCCTCTCCGCCGAGCACACCCCGATGATGATCGCCTTCCTGCGCTACCTGACGGCCGGCACCATCGCCCTCGCCATCGCACGCTCGACCGGCCGCAGGATCGAGGTCGCCCGCGGCGACCGGCTGGGCCAGCTGCTGCGGACCGCACTGATCATGGGCGCGATGACGGCGCTGATCTCCGCGCTCGGGATGGTGCCCATGGCCAAGGCTGTGGGCGGTTTCCTGATTGCACCGATCGTCTCGGGCCTCCTGGGGATTCTCGTCTGGCGCGAGCCGCCGACCTCCACACGGCTCGCCGGCTCGGCGATCAGCTTCCTCGGCGCCGCGGTCCTGCTGCGCCCCGAGGCGGGGCTGGAGCTCGGCTGCGTCTTCGCGCTGATCGGCGGCGCCCTGCTCGGCACCTATCTCGCCGCAACGCGGGGTGCCAAGAGCCAGACCGACGCGCTCTCGACGCTGGCGGTGCAGTCGCTGCTCGGCGCCGGCCTGATCGCACCCTTCGCGCTTTCCACCGGCCTGCCCGTGCTGACACCGGCGCTTTTCCTGGGCGCGATCGCGCTCGGCGGGGTCTCTGCGATCTGCCATTTCCTGACCGTCGCCGCCTATCAGCGGGCCGATGCGACGATCCTGGCGCCCTTCCTCTATTTCAACCTGTTGACGGCCATGGCCGTGGGCTTCTTCTGGTTCGGCGAGAGCATCGGCGCCGCGAGCCTGGCGGGCCTCTTCGCCATCGCCGCCGGCGGCCTGGTGACGCTCGCCGATCCACGGCGCCTGAGCCTTCCCGTCGCATTGAGGATCCGCGCCCTCGCGGCGTGACAGACCAGCTGATCCGTGATTTACTGCTCCGGTCGTCCCATCGGAAACGGAGGTAAAGCATGAGCCTGAGTTCCCACCTGACCGAGCTTCGCAAGAAGCATCAGGCGCTCTCTGAGATCATCGAGGCCGAACAGCGCAACCCCGCTGCCGACGACCTGAACATCAAGCAACTCAAGCTCAGGAAACTTCACATCAAGGAAGAGATCGTCCGCCTTTCCGCGGAGCACTGATCGCAACCCGATTGGACGCCGCCCCGAGGCGCGCCATGCGCATGGGGCGGCGCTTGTCGCGAATCATTCCCCGGGACCATCCGCCGAGATCGTCCCGACAAGTTCCTCGATCGTCCGGTCGATGAGATCGAGGTTCGCCGGCGCGCTGAACCGGTGATCGGCATCCTTCACGACCGTCAGCCTCAGATCCGCGGAGGTGGCATGGGCCATCAGGCGCAGCGGCACCGATATCGGCACGTCCGCATCGGCGCTGCCCTGCAGGAGCCGCACCGGAAACGGCAGGGCGAGCGGCGCGCGCAGCACCAGCCGCTCCCGCCCGTCCTCGATCAACCGCCGGGTGATCGGCCAGGGCTCGTCCTCGTCCGAAGGCATCTCGACGGCGCCCTCGGCGAGCAGGCGCGCCCGCCCGGCGTCATCGAGCCCCACCCAGATCGAATCCTCGGTGAAATCCGGTGCCGCGGCGATCCCGACCAGCCCCGCCACCCGCTCCGGCATCTCGCGGGCGAGAAGCAGCGCGATCCAGCCGCCCATGCTCGAGCCGACCAGGATCTGCGGCCCCTCGGTCAGGGCCGCGATCGTCTCGGCGGCATCCCGCGCCCAGTCGCCGATGCAGCCGGCCGCAAATTCCCCCGAGGAGGCGCCGTGCCCGGTGTAGTCGAAGCGCAGGAAGGCCCGCCCGCGCGCCCGCGCCCGCTCCTCGAGGAACTGCGCCTTGGTGCCAGTCATGTCGGAATGGAAGCCGCAGAGAAAGACCACTCCCGGCCCGGCGCCCCGAGTCAGCGCATGGGCGATGCGGCGGCCGCCGGGCAGATCGAGAAACGTGCCATCCATGCCCGGCTGGTAACAGGCGCCGCGGAGCGCGGCAACGCGCTTGACAGCGCGGCGCCAGCCGCTAGACCACGCGCGACCTGAGACCCGGGCGTTCCGTTGGCGCCAAAACCGAAGGAGAACGACGATGAGCCTGTCTTCCCCCATCGAGCGGGAGGTGTCGATAAGGCTCCCCGACGGCGCGGCCCGCAAGTATCCCGCCGGCATCACCGGGGCCGAGGTCGCCGCGGACATCTCGAAATCCCTCGCAAAGGCCGCGCTCGCCTGCGTCATCGACGGGCGGCTCGCGGATCTGAGCGAGCCGATCGGGCATGATGCCGCCCTCTCCATCGTGACGGCAAGGGACGAGGCCCCGGCGCTCGAGCTCTTCCGCCACGATTGCGCCCATATCATGGCCCGCGCCGTGCAGGATCTCTGGCCGGACGTGAAGGTCACCATCGGCCCGGTGATCGAGAACGGCTGGTATTACGACTTCGACCGGGCCGAGCCGTTCACCCCGGAGGATCTCGCCGCGATCGAGGAGCGGATGCGCGCGATCATCGCCGCCCGCGACCCGGTGCGATTCGAGGTCTGGGACCGCGACCGGGCAGTGCGCCACTACGAGGCCACCGGCGAGACCTACAAGGTCGAGCTGGTGGACGCGATCCCCGAAGGCCAGCCGATCCGGATGTACTGGCACGGGCCCTGGCAGGATCTCTGCCGCGGGCCGCATCTGGCGCATACCGGCCAGGTGCCTGCCGATGCCTTCAAGCTCACCTCGGTGGCCGGGGCCTATTGGCGCGGCGATTCGTCGCGGCCGATGCTCCAGCGCATCTACGGCGTCGGCTTCCGGACCCGCGACGAGCTCAAGGCCTATTTGCATCGCTTGGAGGAGGCGCAGAAGCGCGACCATCGCCGCATCGGCCGCGAGATGGCGCTCTTCCACCTGCAGGAAGAGGCGCCGGGCATGGTCTTCTGGCATCCCGACGGCTGGACGATCTACCGCACGCTCGAGGATTACATGCGCCGCCGCCTGCGCGCCGCGGGCTATCGCGAGATCCGCACGCCGCAGGTGGTCGACCGCAAGCTCTGGGAGGCCTCGGGCCATTGGGAGGCCTATCAGGAGCACATGTTCCTGGTGGAGGTCGAGGAGGAGCACGCCAAGGAGAAGCGCATCAATGCGCTGAAGCCGATGAACTGCCCCTGCCACGTCCAGGTCTACAACCACGGGCTCAAGTCCTACCGCGACCTGCCCCTGCGGCTGGCGGAGTTTGGCGCCTGCCACCGCTACGAGCCCTCCGGCTCGATGCACGGGCTGATGCGGGTGCGCGGCTTCACCCAGGACGACGCGCATATCTTCTGCACCGAGGACCAAATCGAGAGCGAATGCACCGCCTTCATCGGGCTGCTCTCGAGCATCTACCGCGACCTCGGCTTCCCGAACTACGACATCCGCTTCTCCACCCGGCCCGCGAAGCGGATCGGCTCCGACGAGACCTGGGACAAGGCCGAGACGGCGCTGGAGCGCGCGATCCTCTCGGTGCGCAACGATTTCGAGCTCGACCCCGGCGAGGGCGCCTTCTACGGGCCCAAGCTCGACTTCAAGCTGACCGACGCGATCGGCCGCGAATGGCAATGCGGCACCTTCCAGGCGGATTTCCAGCTGCCCGAGCGGCTGGGCGCGGAATATGTCGGCGAGGACGGCGCGCGGCACCGGCCGGTGATGCTGCACCGGGCGATTCTCGGCTCCTTCGAGCGCTTCCTCGGCATCCTGATCGAGGAGCATGCCGGGCGGTTCCCGCTCTGGCTCGCGCCGCGCCAGGTGGTGGTGGCGCCGATCGTCTCGGAGGTCGACGGCTACGCCCGCGAGGTGCTGGCGGCGCTCAGGGCGGCCGGGCTCAGGGCGGAGGCGGATCTCCGCAACGAGAAGATCAACTACAAGGTCCGCGAGCACAGCCTCGCCAAGGTGCCGGTCATCCTCGCCCTGGGCGGGCGCGAGATGGCCGACCGCACGGTCTCGCTGCGGCGGCTCGGCGAGAAGGAAAGCACGGTCGAGGGACTCGAATCGGTCGTGGCGGCGCTCGCAGCGGAGGCGACACCGCCGGACCTGCGCTGAAATCGGGCCCTCCCGGACCTTGCGGGCACGGAAGGGACGAAGCGGCGTTGCGCGCCCGCACAGTCGGGCGCGCACGGATTGCCCACCGGCTTTGAAATTCAG
>JACKKC010000014.1 GCA_020637615.1 Rhodovulum sp. | reverse complement strand
AGCGTGTTTGAGAAGGGGGATTCCCTCGGATTCGGCTGTGTGATTCATGAAGCGTCGCCCTTCACCAGAGCGGATCGACGCCTTGCCTTGCTGCCGAGCCTATCCCACCGATCTGACCGACGCCCAGTGGGCGGCGATCGAACCGATGATCCCCGACGCCCGTCCCGGCGGCCGCCCGCGCAAGGCGGGCAAGCGCGAGATCGTCGACGCTATCCTCTACTTCCTGCGCCCCGGGTGCGCCTGGCGGTTGCTGCCCCACGACTTCCCGCTTGGCAGACGGTCTACTACTATCTGCGCCGCTGGGAGCGAGAGGGCGCCTGGGTTCGCATCCATCATGTGCTCCTCGTCGAGGATCGCGAACGATCCGGGCGCGAGCCGTCCCCCAGCGCCGCCGTGCTCGACAGCCAGACCGTCCGGACGGCGGATCAAAAGGGGGATTCAAAGGCTACGACGCCGGCAAGCGCATCCACGGCCGCAAACGCCACATCCTGACCGACACGGACGGCCACCTTCTGGCGGTCTCCGTCCACGCCGCCGACATCCAGGACCGCGACGGCGCGAACGGCGTGCTGATGCTCTCCCGCCGCGCCTTCCCCTTCGTCGAGCGGGTCTTCGCCGACGGCGGCTATGCCGGCCGGCTCGTCGCATGGGCGCAGGACAGGACCCATGTCGCGCTGGAGATCGTCAGGCGCCCGCCCGGCGCGAAGGGCTTCGTCGTCATCCGCCGTCGCTGGGTGGTCGAGCGCACCTTCGCCTGGATCATGAAGTGCCGACGCCTCGTCCGAGACTACGAGCAACTCACCCGCGTCGCCGAGGCGCTCATCACCGTCGCCGCCATCGCCACACTCGTTAGGCGGCGGTGAGCGGCCTTCTCAAACACGCTCTCAGCAATGGACCGGCGCGTCCCGCTGCAGGGCCTAGGCGTGGGTGGGGAGACGGGTCATATGTCCGCCATGCGCGCCGCCCGCACCGGTCTGTCGGTAGCGGGCGGTCGGGACGCAACATCCGCCGAGCGAACCAGGATCTGGGCGTAGATCCCGACCAGCCTCTCTCCCCATTGCTCTTCCGTTGGCGCAAGCCTCCGCGCCGCTGCGAAGCCGCGCCGGCTCATCGCCGCCACGGCAGCGTCGTCGTTGAGGAGGTCGGCGAGACACCCGGCGAGCGCGCCCGGATCGTCGGGGGCGCAGGATCGGCCCATGCCGAGCGCCGCCAACTCGTCGCTGATCAGAGCCGAGGTCGATGACACGACCGGCAGCCCGCTCATCGCCGCTTCAAACGCCACGAGACCGAAGGTCTCCCGCACCCGAGTCGGCAGCACGACCAGCCGCGCCGAACCGGCGATGGCGCCGATGGCTTCCGGCGGTTGGCGCCCGAACATCTCGGCACCGGGGCAGAGGTCCGGCAACACATCGGCCAGCGGACCATCGCCGACGATCCGCAGCCGCACTCCGAGCCGCCGCGCCGCAAGCGCGAGCGTGTCGATGCCCTTGTCGAGCTCCAGGCGCCCGACATAGAGCAACGCGCGGTTCCGCTCGGCCTCAATGCGCTGGCTTTGCCAGGCGGTCACCGGGTTGCGCAGCACCCGGATCGCTCCGGTCGGGATGCCTCGGCGACCCAGGAGCGGCGCCATACCCTCGTGCACCGCGAGGACCGTGGCCGGTTGCCGGCGGAAATCGAACAAAGTCTCGCGCGCCAGATGACGGGCGACTCGCCAGGCCTTATGTCCGAAGTGGCGCTTGTCGCAGTTCGAGAGCAGGCAGCCCGCCGAAAGCGGGTCGAACTCGCAGACCGCACGCCGGCGAAAGTCGAAGAATCCACCGTTGGGGCAACTCAGGAAGAAGTCGTGCGTCGAGACCACGAGCCGCTCGGCGACCTGCCGCAGCGGCGCGAAGCAGGCCGGCGAGAGCACCTTGTGCCAGTTGTGGAGATGGTAGACCGTGCCGGGCGTGTCGTTCGCGGCGATCCAGTCGGCGAGCCGTGCGCGGACCCACCCGTCGTGCAGGCCCCGCACCGCCGCCCGGGCACGCCCCCCGGCGAGCAGATGCTGCCCTCCCAGCGCTACCACCTCGTCGGACTTGCGCGGCACGAGCGGCGGAGCGCCGCCGCCCGCCAGCATCGCCACCGGGATGCCGAGCCGCTGCAACTGCCGAACCGAAGCGACCGCAATGGCTGACGCCCCGCCGCCCCCCTCGAGGTCGTCGCTGATCACCGCCACCCGGTCGATGTGGGTTCGCATGTGATGGCCCCGGCGCGATCTTCTCGATCGGCCCCATGGGTAGGGTGAACGCGAACCGACGCATCCCCTCCTATCGCGCCCCGCCTAGCCTAATTCGGTAGGCGCATCCCCCTTACGAAAAGCCCGTCGACCTTCTCCGCAATCTATTCTCGCGGCCGGGCCGACCATTCGGCTGGAGAACGATGCAGCGACCGACCCTACCCTCAATGAAAAGCCTTTGGGCCGGTGGGCAGTGCCACGGCAAGGGCAGGCAGTTCTGCGCCGCGTGGGCGACGGTTGCCGCGACCGCGACGCTCCTTGTCGTCGGCGGCATCAGCCGGGCCGAGCGCCATCCGGATCTCGACCTTTCGGGCTACGAACTGGTTTTCGACGAGAATTTCGACAGCCTAGACGTTTCCGGGAGAGGTCCGGGCACGCGCTGGATCGCCCACACTCCCTGGAATGGCGACTTCGGCGACGCCCTGTTTGTCGATCCAACACCCGACTTCCCGTTCTCGGTCGATGACGGAATCCTTCGTATCGAGGCACGCAAGGGCGATGACGACACCTGGCGCTCCGGACTGCTTTCATCGACCGATCCCTCCGGCCAGGGATTTCAGATGCAGTACGGCTATTTCGAGATGCGGGCGAAGATGCCGCCGGGTCCCGGGGTCTGGCCGGCTTTCTGGCTGATCTACAACCGCTCCCCGGAGAGCTCGCTTGAGATCGACGTCGTCGAATACTATGGCCATGCGCCCGACATCTATCACTCCGTCGTGAAAGTCTGGCCGAAGAATGATACGGTCGAGGAGCAGACCTACGCCTTCATGCATCAGGTCCCGTGGGGCACGCTCGTCGACGAGTATCACGACTATGGCGTCTCCGTGAAGCCCGACGAGATTATCTTCTATCTCGACGGTCACGAGACGGCGCGCGCCCCGACCCCGGTCGAGCACCTGGGTCCGCTGTTCATCCTGCTTGATCTGGCGCTCGGCTCGGGCTTTCCGATCGATCATACCAAGAACCCGTCGTACATGTACGTCGATCACGTACGGGCCTACCGGCGCCAGGGCGAATGACCCTGTCGGTGCTCCACCTCGTCAACCATTGCGAGCGCGGCGGCAACGTCCACCTCGCCGTCGACCTCGCCTGCGAGCAAGCCCGGCGCGGTCACCACGTCGTCTTCGCGAGCGCCGGCGGCCGCTTTGCGCCGCTGCTCGAGCGCAGCGGCGTGCGGCTCGTCCGGCTCGAGCAAAGCCTCAGGACCCCCGTGCGCGCCGCGCGGGCGGTGGTTACGCTGGTTTCGCTCTGCCGCCGCGACCGGCCGGACGTGTTGCACGCGCATATGATGTCGGGCGCCGTGCTCGGGCGCCTAGCGGCCACGGCCTCGGGAATCCCGCTGGTCACGACCGTGCACAACTCCTTCGATCGCCACGCATGGCTGATGCGGCTCGGCGACCGGGTCGTCGCCGTTTCGCGGTCCGAGCGGCAATTGCTGCTCGCGCGCGGCTTCCCGCCGGAACGACTCGACGTGGTGGTCAATGGCACTGTGGGTTCGGTGCGCTCCGCCCAGGAAATCGGGCCTCCGGCATTTAGCCTGCCGCGTCCATCAATCACCACCCTGTCCGGGCTCGAGCGGCGCAAGGGCGTGCACGATATCATCGAGGCGTTCGCCCAAGCCGCCGCGTCAGCGCCAGAGTGGCAACTGATAGTCGCCGGCGACGGTCCGGAACGGCAAGCCCTGGAGCGGCAGGCGGCACGCTCCGGCTACTCCGGCCGCATCACTTTCATCGGCCATGTCGAGGCACCGCGGCAGGTGCTCGACCAGAGCGACATCTTCGTCCTTGCTTCAGCGGCAGAGCCGTTCGGCCTCGGTGTCCTTGAAGCGCGGGAAGCGGGCTGCGCCGTCATCGGCACATGCGTAGGCGGCATTGCCGAGCAGCTCGATCAGGGTCGCTACGGCGTTACCGTACCCCCAGGGCGCTCGGATCTCCTCGGCGGCGCGCTGCGGCGGCTGATGACTGACTCAGAGGCTCTGGCGGACGGGCGCCGCCGCGCCCGACAGAGTCTCGCCTATTACGGGGTCGACCGTATGGCCGGAGAATACTTGGCGGTTTACGAGGCGGCGATCCTTTCGCGACAAGGGTCGGCACGGGCCGCCGGCGGACCGCTCGGTACCTCGTCCGCTGCAGGAAAGTAGCGCGGCCGCAGCCAACGCTTCCGAGTCAACTCAAGGTTTGCATTCCGGCGACGACTGCGCCCCCAGTCGGTGGCACGTCAAGTCGCGTCGCACGTTGCCAGCGGGGATGCTCCTGCGTCGTGCGCTCGCTCGCACGCATCTGCTGCAGACGCACCCGGCCGACCACCAGGCCGGCAAGCGCGATGAAGAACACAATCCCGGGGTCCGCGGCCCCGCCGGCGATCGCCGAGGGGATCATCGTTGCGAAACCGGTGGTCCGCAGGCTGTTGCAAAGCGCCGCCAACTCCCGCTCCTTCGGATCCAATCCCGGCCGCGGGATCGGCCGCGCCATCTCCGCGAGAAGCAGAAGGATCAGGAAGGCGCCGCACGCCCCCAGTTGCGACAGCACGGCAATCACCGAACTCGACGCCCGCGAGCTTCCGAGACCGACGCCGAGACCGAAAGTATCGAGAAAGGCCTTCCAACTCTTTGCATTCCAGTAGAATCGCTCGTCGGCCGACGCCGAGGTCGACTTGTTGATGAGGGTTTCCTCGACCAGTTGCTGGACCGGCCTGAGTGCGTCCTTGGTATAGATCAGGACCGCCAGCACGAGGGCAAGCGCGATGGCACCGGCCAGCATTGTCACAAGGTCACGGTCGTTCAGCCCGCCCGCACACAGCCGCCAGAGATAGGAAAGCGACAGCAACGTCACGAGGATCGCCAGGCTCGCGTAGCCGGTCGAGGATGTGGCGAGCAAGAGCAACATGAGCAGCACGACCGAAACCACCAGCGCCGGGCGCCAGCTCGTGGCGCGCCAGTAGCTGAAGGTAAATGCGAGCGCAATGATCGTGGCACCTCCGAAGGTCGACGCCTCCGAGTAGCCGCCGGCGATACGCCAGAATCCCTCGACCTGCACCTCGATCAGCATGGAATACGATGCGGTTCGTATCGGCGCCAGGAGATCGCCGGCACCGCTCAGCTTGCCGACGAAGTCGATCATGCCCAGGCTGGCGTTCGCCACGGCGAAGGCGAAAAAGCCGATCCGCAAGAGCTCGAAGCGCCCGCGGCGCGCCAACTGACTCGCGACTGCGAAGAATGCGAAAATACCGAAGGCAAAATACGCAGCCTGGTTGATGTTGCCCGCCACCGGCCTGAGCGCGGTTTCTATGATGGCATCGCGCCCCGGGACGAACACCGTGGTTTCCCCCGCGAACAGCCGCGGCAGGATGAAAGCGCTTGCGACCCCGTAGACTAGGAGGGTGAGCACGACGAACGGGGTCCAGTGCAGGCGGAATACCCTTTCGAGATCGCGCCAGAACGTGCGATGGAAGACCGCCGCGACCATCAGGAGAGCGGCCAGTGGGACATAAAGAAGAAGGTTGAGCCCACCGCTGACAATCGCCGTCGATCCGAAGGCTAGCGATGCGAAGAAGGCGACGGTGGTCGGCGCGCGCGCGAGCACTCCAATTGCAAGGAGCACAGCCCCGATTAGAACTGCGATGGGTGCGACGCTCATTCAGCCAAGCCAATCGTTACGCTCTGACTAATTGCCATCCGTGCCACGCGCGCCAGGCTCACTCTTTCGGTCTTCCGGCTCGCCGAAAGGCCTAGTCGTGCCTGCCCATCCGCATGCCGTTCGCCCCAATGCGCGTGTTTCTGGCGAGCCGGTCGACAGTAGGGTCGGAGAAACTGCCAGGAATCGCGCATGCGGCTGATCGTTGTCATCGTCACCGCCGATCGCAAGGCTGTACTGAGCCAAGCGTTGACGCATCTCCAGGGACAGACCCGGCGGCCCGACCTGGTCATCGTCTCCGCGCCCGATGCATCGCATGTCTATGAGGAAACGGCTCTGAACTACCCGCTGCGCTTCGTCTTCGGAGCGAGCGGCTGCACCGCTCAGAGAAACCGCGCGCTTGATTCCGAGCATGCCCGCGACGCGGAGACGATCGTCTTCCTCGACGACGATTTCGTTCCCGCCTCCGATTATCTGGAACGAGCCGAGGCCGGCCTCGCGCGACACTTAGACTGGGCGGTGTTGACCGGACTTGTCATCGCCGACGGCATCAAGGGCCCGGGCCTCGACTTCTCGCGGGCCATCGAGATCCTGGCCGACGCGGCGGCGGGCGACCCGGAGCAGCACGAAAGCGTGGCGCCGGCCGGTGCCTATGGCTGCAACATGGTGTTCCGCGCCGGCGACATCGCCGGCCATCGCTTCGACGAGCGGCTGCCGCTCTACGGCTGGCAGGAGGACACCGATTTCTCACGCCTGGTCGCGCGCGGTCGGCCGATTGTTCGGCTGCATGGCCTGCGGGGCGTGCACCTCGGCGTCAAGCGAGGGCGGGTCAGCGGGGTGCGGCTCGGCTATTCACAGATCGTCAATCCGGTCTATCTGGTCCGAAAGGGTACTGGCACCGGTCGCTGGGCGGCCAGACTGATCGCCCGCAATCTGCTCGCGAACGCGGCCTTCAGCCTCCGGCCGGAGCCGCACGTCGACCGCCTCGGCCGGCTCAAGGGCAATCTGATCGCCGCCGCTCATCTCGTTCGGGGCCGCTGCGACCCCGAATTCATTCTGCGACTCTGACCGGTGGCGCCGCCGTGACCGCCACCGCCCGAGCCGCTGCAAGCGAACCATGGAACGCCGACCGAGGCGGAGGGGCCGCGCCGGCTGGTCGGACAATCGTCGGCCTCGATATCGCCCGCTTCCTGGCCGCCCTCGGCGTCGTGGTCTACCACTACGCGTTCTTTTCGTGGCACGAACCTGCTGGTGCCACCGGCCTCCGCGCCGCGATCGGATCGCCGGTCGCCTACCCCGGGCTCTTGCCGATCAGCTGGTGGGGTTGGGTCGGCGTCGAGATCTTCTTCGTCATCTCTGGTCTGGTGATCTGCCTCTCCGCCGAGAGCCGATCTTCGGCAGCCTTCCTGCGCAGCCGCATCCTGCGCATCGCCCCGGCCCTCTGGTTCTTTGCCACGGTCAGCCTCGTCGTGACCCTCCTCTATTCGTCGGCCTCGATCGAGGCCGTGCTGCCGATGTACCTCCGGTCGATCGTGCTCTTCCCGAAGGGTCCGTGGGTCGACGGCGTCTACTGGACCTTGACGGTCGAGGTCGTCTTCTACGGGCTGATCTGCCTCCTGATCCTGTCGGGCTGGATCACCCGGTTGCAGGCGATCGTCTTCTCCGCCTCAATGCTGGTCTTCGGCTTCTACCTCGCCGTGCTTGCCGCCCGGACATGGCCCGAGCTGAGCTTCGCCGGCCCCGTGCTCTCCACTGCCGACGCCTATGTCTCGCGCCTGCTGCTGCTGACAACCGGCGCCTACTTTCTGGTCGGGGCGAACCTCTACCTGCTCAGCCGGGACGGCTGGTCGGCATCCAGCGCGGTGGCGCTCGCCGCCAGCCTCGGTGCGGGCGCCATCGGCCTCTGGCTTTCGGCCGAGAACAACGCGGCGGTGCTGTTGCACGCCCGCTCGCCGGCGACGCCGGTCCTGATCTGGCTCGTCTTCGTGGGCGGACTCGGGCTTTCGCTGGTCTTTCACCGAAGCGGGAACAGTTCGGCCGGCCTGCAAAATCTGGCGCGATCGGCAGGCCTCGCGAGCTACCCGCTCTATCTGTTCCACAACATCGGCGGCGCCTTCCTCTTCGGCCTCCTGATCGCCTTCGGCATTGGCGCCTATCCGGCGCTGCTGCTCGCGATTGCGCTCTGCGTTGCGGTTAGCGTCGGCTTCGCGACCTGGATCGAGCCGGTATTGCGCCGGGAGCTCGGGCGCCGGCTCACACGCAGCCCAAATCTCCTGAGCGCAGAGTTTTCGACATCCGCAGTGAAGCGTTGGGACCGAACATGACAGCCAACAAGCCAATCCTTGAAGCGCTCGGTTTGCAGCGGGCAAGCGAGAACAGCATCATCCCCGTGATCCTGTGCGGCGGATCCGGCTCACGCCTCTGGCCGGTTTCGCGCAAGGACATGGCCAAACAGCATGTCCCGCTATTCGGCGCCACCTCTCCGTTCCAGCGCACCCTGGCGCGGCTGGACGGGGCGCAGTTCGGGACGCCGATCGTGATTAGCGCCGCAGCCTCGCGCTTCATGATCGCCGAACAGGCAGCCGCGTCCGGGACGGAGGTGGAGATCGCGCTGGAACCGCAGGGACGCGACACGCTGGCCGCGGTGACCCTTGCTACCTGTCTTGCGGCGCGGCGCAACCCCGCGGCAACGGTGCTCGTTCTGCCCTCCGACCATCTGATCGGCGACGTCGATGCCTTTCAGGCTTCGGTCGCGGAGGCCGCGCGACTGGCCGAGGACGGGCGCATCGTCATGCTCGGCGTGAACCCTACCCAGCCATCGCCCGGCTTCGGCTATATTGCACGCGGCGAACAGGTAGCCGCCAATGCCCATGTCGTCGCCCGGTTCGTCGAGAAGCCCGACGAGGCGAGCGCGGCCGAACTCGTCCGCGAAGGCTGGCTCTGGAACGCGGGCATGTTCTGCTTTCGGGCCGCGGCCGGACTGCGCGAGATCGAGCAGCACGCACCGGAGGCGCTCGCGGCCGTCCGGCGCGCGATCGAGGAGGCTTCGGTCGATCTCGGCGCCCTGGTGCTCGGCGCCAGCTTCGCCGCGGCGCCGAAGATCAGCTTCGACCATGCGGTCATGGAGCACACTTCGCGGGCAGCGGTCGTCAGCACCGATTTCGACTGGTCTGATATCGGCGATTGGAAGAGCGTGTGGCAGCGAAGCCCCCGCGATGACCACGGCGTCGCGCGTGAAGGCCGGGTGCATGCCCGTGACGTCTCGAATTGCTACCTACGGTCGGACGGCCGGCTGCTCTGCGCCCTAGGCGTCGACGGCCTCGCCGTCGTCGACACCGCCGACGCCATCCTGGTCGCGCCGATCGAGCGCTCCCACGAGATCAAGGCACTGGTCAACGAACTCGAAGCCGACGGTGTCGCAGAGGCATGCACCTCTGCGCGGGTGCATCGTCCCTGGGGCTGGTATCAGACCACGGACCTCGGCGACCGATTCCGGGTCAAGCGGATCCTGGTGAAGCCGGGCAAGAAGCTGTCGCTGCAACGCCATCACCACCGGGCGGAGCATTGGGTGGTGGTCCGGGGCACCGCCGAGGTGACAAGGGACGACGAGGTCCTAATTCTGCGTGAAAACGAATCTGTCTACCTGCCGCTTGGCTGTACCCACCGCCTGGCCAATCCCGGCAAGATCCCGGTCGAGATCATCGAGGTCCAAACCGGAACCTATCTCGAGGAGGACGACATCGTCAGGATCGCCGACGACTTCGGCAGAATCTAACCCTCGCCGGCGGCTCGATCAGCCACGGGCGAGCAGCATTTCGCCGCGGCTCTCGGTCCCGCGCGTGGCAGGCCCGGGCACACGAAGATGGTACTATTGTACCGCGGGTTCAGGCCGCGTGGTTGAAATCGACGCCGGTGATGGTCGCGCCTTCGAGGAGGACCGCGACCAGGGATTTCGCGGCATGCGACCAGGCGAGGCGTTCGAGCGTCTCTCGGATGCGTGGCCGGGCCAGGTCGAAGGGCAGGATCGCGCCCTGCTCGCGCGCATCGAGCCGAACGATGTGGCTGCCGTAGCGCGTCGCGACCGGCTCGGGCGTGATCGCTCCGACGGCGAGACCGCCGAGGGCCGCCTCGAATTCCGGGGCCGTGTCGCCGGCGCAGAGCTGGCCGAGGCGACCGCCGTTCGCCCCGGACGGGCAGTCCGAATGCCGGCGGGCCATGTCCGCGAAGTCCTGTGGCCGTGTCGCCAGGACGCCGAGAAGGGCGCGGGCGGCGGCATCGGCCCGGGTGCGGGCGTCGGCATCCTCCGGCGCGGCGATCAGGATATGCGAGGCCTCATAGACGGCCGGCGCGCGGAAATGTGCCTCGTGCCGGTTATAGAATGCGCGACAGGCGTCCTCGTCGGGCGGGACCGGCTGCATGCGCCGCTCGATGACGGCGCGGATCAGCGCCTCTTCGGGCACCTCCCGGCGGCCGGCGCCGAGGTCCCGCGGCTCCGGCGCGAGGCCGAGGCGCCGCGCCTCCTGCAGCAGCAGGGCGCGCACCGCGAGGGCGCGGGCCGCGGCCCGCCAGGCATGGCCGGGCTTGCCGGGCGGCGCGGCATGGTTCTGGGCTTCCGCCGCGATCAGCCGCGCGGGGATCCGCTCGGCATTGACCACCACGTCCGGCTGCAGGGGGCCGCGCATCCGGTCACTCCGCGGGATGCGGCCGCGCCGCCGGCGCCGGGTGGGCCTTGCGCGAGCGCACGATCTGGTATCCGGGCCGCCAGAGGTAGCGCACCGGCACGGACAGCATGTGCACCAGCCGGGTGAAGGGGAAGAGCACGAAGATCGTCAGGCCGAGGAAGATGTGGAGCTTGAAGATCCACGAGGCCTCCGCCACCAGCAGCCAGGCATCGGTGCGGAAGGTGAAGATCGCCTGCGTCCATCCCATGAAGCGGACCATCTCCCCGCCGTCGAGATGCTGGGCCGACACGACGATCGTGAGGAGCCCGAGCACGAGCTGGAGGTCGAGCAGGGCCAGGATGCCGATGTCGGCGAAGCTCGAGGTCGCCCGGATCCGCGGGTCGTAGAGGCGGCGATGGAGCAGGATCACCCCGCCGGCCAGCGCGAAGACGCCCGCGACGCCGCCGACGATCATCGCCAGCAGCTGCTTGAAGGTATGGCCGATGCCCAGCGCATCGAAGATGCCGATCGGCGTCAGGAGCCCGACGAAATGGCCGAGGAAGACGATCAGCACGCCCACATGGAAGAGGATCGAGCCGAGCAGCAGCTGGCGCCGCCGCAGGAGCTGGCTCGAGGACGATTTCCAGGTGAAGGGATCGGTCTCGTAGCGCGCGATCGAGCCCAGCGCGAGCACGGTCAGGGCGATGTAGGGATAGACCTGGAACAGGAAGAAGTTCATCTTGCGTCCTCCGCGATCAGGAGCCGCCACCGGCCCAGGCCGGCGGCTGTGCCGGCGGGCCCATGCGGGAAAGCATCTCCCGGCCGGCCGGGCAGCCGGCATTGGGGTCCGGGCCGAAGGTCACCGCGGCCTCCTCCCAGACGGCATCGAGCGCGGCGAGATCCTCGGGGTCGTCCTCGGGATGCGCCGCGATCTCGGCGAGGGCCTCGGCGGCCGGCGGCGCGGCGGCCAGGGACGCCAGGGCGGCGAAGACAGGGGCATAGGGGCTCTGCCGCCGGTCGAGGCGGTCGCGGAGCGTGACCAGGATATGCACGGTGTCGGCCAGCACCTCGCGCGCCTCGTCGAGCGGGCGCGCGGCGAGGAACTCGAGCAGCATCGGCAGGTGATCGGGCAGCTCCGGCCCGACCGGCTCGAAGCCGCCGGCGCGATAGGTCTCGAGCAGGTCGACCATCGCCTGCCCCCGGGCGCGGCTTTCGCCGTGCACATGCTCGAAGAGGTTGAGCGAGAGCGAGCGCGAGCGGTCGAAGAGCAGCACGAAGCGTTCCTGCAGGTCGAAGAGGTCCCGGCCGCCGAGTTCCGCGAGCAGCGGGCGCAGACCCTCGATGGCGGAGGCGTCGAGCAGGGCCTCGTCGCGCAGCGCTGTCTCGATCTCGGCGGTGCCCCGCGCGAGCGCCTCGTCTGGATAGGTGAGCAGCGCCGAGAGGGCCTTGAGCGTCAGGGTCATGACTTCATCGCCTCCGGAATGGTCAGCCCCCGGCGCCGGTTGCCGAAGAGCGAGCCCTTGGAGAGACCGTCCGAGCAGCCGTTGCCGTCGGTGAAGCCGCAGCCGCCGCGCAGGCCCATGATGTCCTCCTCGGCAAGCTCGCGGTGGGCGGTCGGGATGACGAAACGGTCCTCGTAATCGGCGAGCGCCATGATCCGGTACATGTCCTCGATCTGGGCGGGCGTGAGCCCGACGCGTTCCGCGATGCCTTCGTCGATCACCCCGTCCACGGTCTTCGCCCGCATGTAGCCGCGCATGGCGAGCATCCGCTCGAGGCAGGTGGCGATGGGCGCCTCGTCGCCCGCGGTCAGCAGATTGGCGAGGTAGCGCAGCGGGATGCGCAGGCTGCGCACGTCCGGCATCTCGCGATCGTGCCCGATCAGCCCGGCCTCGGCCGCATTCTTGATCGGGGAGAGCGGCGGCACGTACCAGACCATCGGCAGGGTGCGGTATTCGGGGTGCAGCGGGAAGGCGACCTTCCATTCCATCGCCATCTTCCAGACCGGCGAGCGCTTCGCGGCTTCGAGCCAGTCCTGCGGCACGCCGTCGGCCAGCGCCATCTCCTGGACCACCGGGTCGTTGGGGTCGAGGAAGATGTCGAGCTGCGCCTGATAGAGATCGGTCTCGTTCTCGGCGTTGGCCGCCTTCTCGATGGCGTCCGCGTCGTAGAGCATGACGCCGAGATAGCGGATGCGCCCGACGCAGGTCTCCGAGCAGACCGTCGGCTGGCCGCTCTCGATGCGCGGATAGCAGAAGGTGCATTTCTCGGACTTGCCGGTGTCCCAGTTGTAGTAGATCTTCTTGTAGGGGCAGCCCGAGACGCACATGCGCCAGCCCCGGCATTTTTCCTGGTCGATCAGGACGATCCCGTCCTCCTCGCGCTTGTAGATGGCGCCGGAGGGACAGGAGGCGGCGCAGCTCGGGTTGAGGCAATGCTCGCAGAGCCGCGGCAGATACATCATGAAGGTGTTCTCGAACTGGCCGTAGATCTCCTTCTGGATGCCCTCGAAATTGTAGTCCTTGGACCGCTTCTCGAACTCGCCCCCGAGGATCTCCTCCCAGTTCGGACCCCATTCGATCTTCTCGATCCGCTCGCCGGTGATCTTCGAGCGCGGCCGGGCCGTCGGGAAATGCTCCATCTCCGGCGCGGATTGCAGATGCCCGTAGTCGAAGTCGAAGGGCTCGTAATAGTCGTCGATCTCCGGCAGGTCGGGGTTGGCGAAGATATTGGCGAGGATGCGCCATTTCGCGCCCTGCCGCGGCTGCAGATGCCCGCGCGAATTGCGCTCCCAGCCGCCGCGCCAGCGCTTCTGGTTCTCCCAGTCCTTGGGATAGCCGATGCCGGGCTTGGTCTCGACATTGTTGAACCAAGCGTATTCGACGCCGTCGCGGCTGGTCCAGACCTGCTTGCAGGTGATCGAGCAGGTGTGGCAGCCGATGCATTTGTCGAGGTTCAGGACCTTGCCGATCTGCGCGCGGATCTTCATGTCAGACCTCCATCTTCGCGACCGAGCCTTCGGCGGCCGCGGCGGTCGCCGCGGGCCGGTCGAGCCAGTCGACCTTGGTCATCTTGCGCAGGATCACGAACTCGTCGCGGTTCGAGCCCACGGTGCCGTAGTAGTTGAAGCCGTAGCTCAGCTGCGCATAGCCGCCGATCATATGCGTGGGCTTGAGCACGGTGCGCGTCACCGAATTGTGGATGCCCCCGCGCCGCCCGGTCATCTGCGAGCCGGGCACGTTCACGATCTTCTCCTGCGCGTGGTACATGAGCGTGGTGCCCGGCTTGATCCGCTGGGACACCACCGCCCTGGCGCAGAGCGCGCCGTTGGCGTTGTAGAGCTCGATCCAGTCGTTATCGACCACCCCGGCGGTCCTGGCGTCGACCTCGGAGATCCAGACGATGGGCCCGCCGCGGCTCATGGTCAGCATCAGGAGGTTGTCTGTATAGGTCGAATGGATGCCCCATTTCTGATGGGGCGTGATGAAGTTCAGCACCACATGGGGCTTGCCCTCGCGGGCATCCATGTTGATCGCGCTGGTGACGGTCTTCAGATCGACCGGCGGGCGATAGACCGCCAGCGCCTCGCCGAAGGCCCGCATCCAGAGATGGTCCTGATAGAGCTGCTGCCGGCCGCTGAGCGTGCGCCAGGGGATCAGCTCGTGGACGTTGGTATAGCCGGCATTGTAGCAGACCTCCTCGCTCTCGATGCCCGACCAGGTCGGCGATGAGATGATCTTGCGCGGCTGGGCGGCGATGTCGCGGAAGCGGATCTTCTCGTCTTCCTTGACCTCGGCGAGATGGGTGTGGTCGCGGCCGGTGATCCTGCCGAGCGCGTCCCAGGCCTTGACCGCCACCTCGCCGTTGGTCTCCGGCGCGAGCATCAGCACCACTTCCGCGGCGTCGATCGCGGTCTCGATCCGGGCGAGGCCCTTGGTGGGGCCGTCCTCCTGCACGGGCTCGTTCAGGTCGACCAGGTGATGCACTTCCGTCCTGGTATCCCAGGAGATGCCCTTGCCGCCGTTGCCGATCTTCGCCATCAGCGGGCCGAGCGAGGTGAAGCGCTTGTAGAGATTGGGATAATCCCGCTCGACGGCCACAAAGTTCGGGGCGGTCTTGCCGGGGATCAGGTCGCATTCGCCGCGCTTCCAGTCGCGCACCTGGTCCTGCGCCAGCTCACCGGGCGTGTCGTGCAGGAGCGGGACCGCCACGACGTCGCGCTCCACGCCGAGAACCTCGGGCGCGATCCGGCTGAACTGGCGCGCGATGGTCTTGAAGATCTCCCAGTCCGAGCGCGATTCATAGGCGGGATCCACCGCTGCCTGCAGCGGGTGGATGAAGGGATGCATGTCCGAGGTATTGAGATCGTCCTTCTCGTACCAGGAGGCGGTCGGCAGGACGATGTCGGAATAGACCGCCGTGGTCGACATGCGGAAGTCGAGCGTCACCAGGAGGTCGAGCTTTCCCTCGGGCGCCTCGTCGTGCCACTTCGCCTCCAGCGGCCGCAGGCTGCCCTCGCTGGTGCCGAGATCCTTGCCGAGCACCCCGTGCAGCGTTCCGACCAGGTGCTTGAGGAAATACTCGTGCCCCTTGCCGCTCGACCCCATGAGGTTCGAGCGCCAGACGAAGAGATTGCGCGGCCAGTTCTCCGGCGCATCCGGATCCTCGCAGGACATCTCGAGCTCGCCCGATTTCAGCCGCTCGGCCACGTAGTCCCTGACGTCCTGGCCGGCCGTCTCGGCGGCGCGGCCCAGGTCGAGCGGGTTGGTCTTCAGCTGCGGCGCCGAGGGCAGCCAGCCCATGCGCTCGGCGCGGATGTTGAAATCGATCAGGCTGCCGTCCCAGTTGCCCTCGGGCGCGGTCGGGCTCAGGATCTCCTTCGGACTGACCGTCTCGTAGCGCCACTGGTCGGTATGCGCATACCAGGCCGAGGTCGAGTTCATGTGGCGGGGCGGGCGGTTCCAGTCGAGCGCGAAGGCGAGCGCCGTCCAGCCGGTCTGCGGGCGCAGCTTCTCCTGGCCGACGTAGTGGCTCCAGCCGCCGCCGGACTGGCCGACGCAGCCGCACATCACCAGCATGTTGATGATGCCGCGATAGGTCATGTCCATGTGGAACCAGTGGTTGATACCGGCGCCGAGGATGACCATGGACTTGCCGCGGGTCTTCTCCGCGTTGAGCGCGAATTCGCGGGCCACTGTGACGATGGCATTGGCCTCCACGCCGGTGATCTTCTCCGCCCAGGCCGGGGTATAGGGCACGTCCGCGGCATAGTCGCTGGTCACCCAGTCGCCGCCCAGCCCCCGGTCCTCCCCGTAATTGGCGCAGAGCAGGTCGAAGACCGTCGCCACCAGGATCTCGCCCTCGGCGGTCTGGACGCGCCGCACCGGCACGTTGCGGGTCAGCACCTCCGGGTGCCCGGATTTCACGAAGGGCTCGTGCGCCGCGCCGCCGAAATAGGGGAAGTCCACCCCCACCACGTCGTCGCGGTGCTCCTCGAGGATCTGGGTCAGCCGCAGCCTGACCGCGGCCTCTCCCGCCCGCTCCTCGAGGTTCCAGCGGCCCTCTTCGCCCCAGCGGAAGCCGACCGAGCCGTTGGGCACGACGATGTCGCCCGTGGTCTCGTCCCAGGCCAGCGTCTTCCACTCGGGGTTGTTGGTCTGGCCCAGCCCGTCGGCGAAGTCCGCCGCGCGCAGCATCCGGCCCGGCACGAAGCGCCCGTCCTTCTCGTCGAGCCGCACCAGCATGGGCATGTCGGTGTAGCGCCGGGAATAATCCTCGAAATACTCGGCCTGCCGGTCGAGGTGGAACTCGCGCAGGATGACATGGCCCATGGCCATGGCCAGCGCCGAATCGGTGCCCGCCCGCGGCGAGAGCCAGATGTCGGAGAATTTGGAGGCCTCGGAATAATCGGGGCTGACGACGCAGGATTTCGCACCCCGGTAGCGCGCCTCGGTATAGAAATGCGCATCGGGCGTGCGGGTCTGCGGCACGTTCGAGCCCCAGAGGATCAGGAAGCCGGCATTGTACCAATCCGCGCTCTCCGGCACGTCGGTCTGCTCGCCCCAGGTCTGGGGCGAGGAGGGCGGCAGGTCGCAATACCAGTCGTAGAAGGACATGCAGGTCCCGCCGAGCAGCGACAGGTAGCGCGCCCCGGCGGCATAGGAGATCATCGACATTGCCGGGATCGGCGAGAAGCCGAAGACCCGGTCCGGCCCGTATTTCCTCGTGGTATAGGCATTGGCCGCCGCGACGATCTCCGACGCCTCGTCCCAGGAGGCGCGCACGAAGCCGCCGTGGCCGCGCACCTGGATATAGTCGTTGCGCAGGGCGGGATCGGCCTGGATCGCCTCCCAGGCCGCGACCGGGCTCATGGTTTCGCGCATCCTGCGCCAGGTCTTCAGCAGCCGCGACCGCACCAGGGGATGCTTCACGCGATTGGCCGAATAAAGATACCAGCTGTAGGAGGCCCCGCGCGAGCAGCCGCGCGGCTCGTGGTTCGGCAGGTCGGGCCGGGTGCGGGGATAGTCGGTCTGCTGCGTCTCCCAGGTGACGATGCCGGATTTCACGTAGATCTTCCACGAGCAGGAGCCGGTGCAGTTCACCCCGTGGGTCGAGCGCACGATCTTGTCGTGCCGCCAGCGGTTCCGGTAGACGTCCTCCCACTCCCGGTTGTCCCGGGTGGTCTCGCCATGGCCGTTCGCGAAGGTCCCGAGGCTGCGCGACTGCAGGAAATTGAGTCGGTCGAGCAGATGGCTCATGGCTGTCTCCCTAGTGCGCCGGAGCGAGCCGGGGCTCGCCGCGACCGTGTTCGATTGCGTGAAGGAGCCCGCCCGGCCGGGTGTAGTAGAAGAACGTCAGCACGAGGCAGGCGACGTAGAAGGCGAGAAAGCCCCAGAGCGCCGCCACCGGCCCGCCGGTCATCGAGATCGAGGTGCCGTAGGCCTTGGGGATGAAGAAGGCGCCATAGGCCGCGATCGCCGAGGTGAAGGCGATGATCGCCGCGCTCTCCCGGTCGGTCTGCCGCTGCAGGGCGGTTCCCTTGAGCTCGGGCATCAGCCGCGGGACCTCGCGCCCCATGATGACCGGGATCATCTGGAAGGTGGAGGCATTGCCGATCCCGGTCAGCAGGAACAGCGCCATGAAGCAGGCGAAGAACCCCCAGAACGCCCCCGGGCTCTCCTTGATGCCGAGGAAGAAGATCACCCCGAAGACCGCCGCGATCATCCCCACGAAGCTCCAGAAGGTGACCCGCCCGCCGCCGTACTTGTCGGAGACCCAGCCGGTGCCCGCGCGGCTGAGCGCGCCGGACCAGCGGCCTGAGGAACACGAATCGCAGCGCGTTCACCCCTTTGGGAACTGGCAGCAGCTTGGTCAGCAGCGGAAGCCCAGCGGTTGGGTTTTAGCGTCGTCAAGGTCCCGGTACAGGACGGCCAACGTCAATCAGGTGCTTGGTGCGAAGATGATCGCCTGGTCAGCGCGGCGGCTTGCCGAGGGCGAGGTTGCTCATCCTCAACTTTCAGGCGGCGACCGTCGAGGCGACAGATGAACGGCAACTGCGATTTTCAGCCCGCGTTCTGCATCCAGAGCCATTGCCGTCGTCATCTCTGCGCTGACCGCCCAGCGCGCCGAAGACGCCCATGGTAATGACGATGGTACCAGAATCCGCATGACGCCGACGATGGTTGAGGCCCGCGTTGAGGCGAGCGCATTGCCCTTTCTCGGCCTTTGGGGAAGAAGAATCGAGTATTGGCCATCGACGGCGAGAAATTGCCGCCGCCGCCGAAGCCGCAGAGCAGCGAGCACCAGGAAGATCAGATAGGCGTGTCGGGGATCCTGTACGGCATAGCCGATGCCGAGCGCCGGCAGGAGCAGCGAGGCGGTCGAGAACGCCGTCCAGAGCCTTCCGCCGAAGATCGGCACCATGAAGCTGTAGAAGATCCGGAGCGTCGCCCCGGAGAGCCCCGGCAGCGCCGCCAGCCAGAAGAGCTGGCCCGCCGCGAAGTCGAAGCCGATCGCCGGCAGCCGCGCCACCACGACCGACCAGACCATCCAGACCGAGAAGGCGAGAAGCAGCGCCGGGATCGAGATCCAGAGGTTGCGCCGGGCGATCCTGCGGCCGTTCGCCTCCCAGAACGCGGCATCCTCGGGCCGCCAATCCTCGATGACCCCGGCCATGGAATGCTTCGCCGGCTCGTGGATCTCCTGGAACTCGGGGAGCGCCGGCAGCTCGTCGAGGTCCCGCCCCTGGGCCGAGCGCTCCATCGCCCGGATCGAGAAATGCATCCAGGTCAGCGCCAGGGCGACGAGGAGGAAGGAACGCGAAGCAGCTGGTGTAGATCCCGGTCAGATCGAGCAGCGAGCCGAAGATGATCGGCAGGACGAAGCCGCCGAGCCCGCCGATCATGCCCACGAGCCCGCCGACCGCGCCGACATGCTCGGGGTAATAGACCGGGATGTGCTTGTAGACCGCCGCCTTGCCCAGCGACATGAAGAAGCCGAGCACGAAGATCGTGAAGATGAACGGCACGAACCCCATCGAGGTCGAGAAGGTGATCGGCCGTCCCGCCCGTGGATCACGTAATCCGCCGGCGGGTAGGAGAGCATGAAGAGCAGGATCATCGAGAAGCCGAAGGTCATGTACATGACCGCCCGCGCCCCGTAGCGGTCGGCGAGATGCCCGCCGTAGGCCCGGAAGAGGCTCGCCGAGAGCGAGAAGGCCGCGGCCGACATGCCGGCGGTGCGGATGTCCACGTGATAGACGTCGACCATGTAGTGCGGCAGCCAGAGCGCCAGCGCCACGAAGGCGCCGAACACGAAGAAGTAGTAAAGCGAGAACCGCCAGACCTGCAGCTTTCTCAGCGGCGCGAGCTGCTCGGCCACCGAGGGCGGGCGCGCGCCCGACCGGCGCCGTTCGGCCATCTGCGGGTCGTCGCGGGCGAAGAGCCAGAAGACCACGGCCATGGCGGCGAGGGCGCCGGCCCAGATGTGGGCGACGGCCTCCCAGCCGAAGGCGACCATGACGAGCGGCGCGCAGAACTTCGTGACCGCCGCGCCGACGTTGCCGGCCCCGAAGATGCCGAGCGCCGTCCCCTGCTTCTCCTTGGGGAACCAGCGCGAGACATAGGCGACGCCGACGGCGAAGGAACCGCCCGACAGCCCGACGCCGAGCGCCGCGACGAGGAAGGTCGGATAGCTGTCGGCGCGCGTGAGCAGCCAGGTGGAGATGGCGGTCAGCAGCATCTGCGCCGTGAAGACCAGGCGCCCGCCGTATTGCTCGGTCCAGATCCCGAGCATCAGCCGCGTCAGCGACCCGGTCAGGACGGGGGTGGCCACCAGCAGGCCGAACTGGGTCTCGGTCAGGCCGAGCTGCGCCTTGATCGGCACGCCGATGATCGCGAAGAGCGTCCAGACCGCGAAGCAGAAGGTGAAGGCCACCGTGCTCAGCGCAAGGGCACGGTTCTGGGCGCCGCCGCTTTCCGCTGCCATCATTCCCTCCCGCAATCGCTCTCGGTCGGACTTTTGCGAATCGTCGGGACGGCCAAACTTGATGTAGATCAAGCGCCATGGTTGTGGGCGCGAAAACAAATTGATCGGCCAACGATTTGGGTCGCGGCCATCGCCGAGTTCGCATCGGGATCTGATTTTCCCGGCGAAGCGCTTGACACAGCCGCTGGACGGCTTGATATTTATCAAACGCCGGGAAGGGGGAGGCGATGCGGTCCGACGACGTGCCGGAGATTCGGGAGCTCACCCTGTTCAGGGCCCTGGCCGACGACGCGTTCGAGACGCTGATCCGGGGGGCCTATCTCCAGACCTTCCCGCCGACGGTCGAGCTGATCCGGGAAGGCGACTCGCCGGACTTCCTGCATGTTCTCGTGGAGGGCGGCGTGGAGCTCTTTTCCGGATGGCACCGGCGGGAGACCACGCTCTCGATGCTCGCCCCGGTCTCGACCTTCATCCTGGCGGCCACGATCACCGACCGGCCCTATCTCATGTCGGCCAGGACCGTCTCGAAGAGCCGCATCGCGCTCATTCCTTCGGAAGACGTGCGGACGGTGTTCGACGCCGACCGGGATTTCGCCAATGCCATCGTCAACGAGCTGGCGGATTGCTTCCGCGCCTCGATCAAGCACGCGAAGAACGTCAAGCTGCGATCATCCGTCGAGCGTCTCGCGAATTATCTCCTCTGCGAGGTCGCGGCCCAGGGCGGCGGGTCCGAGGAAGGCCAGATCACCCTGCCCTACGAGAAGCGCCTCATCGCATCCTGGCTCGGGATGACGCCCGAGAACCTTTCGCGGGCCTTCGGATCGCTCAGGCCCTATGGCGTGAGGGTGGAAGGCGCGCTGGTGCACCTCTCCGACATGTCCTCCCTGCGCAGGCTCGCGAAGCCGACCCCCTTGATCGACGATCCCGCGTCCTAATGCGGTCTCGTACCATCATCAGGTGATAGCTTTAATCCGAAGCCGCCTTCCGCCCGCGGATTTGGCAAGGACAAATCTGCGCGCGCCTGCCTGCCGTCACGCCGAAGGCGTGCCTCCGGCACGACGGCAGGCGCGACAAGCGCGCCGCCCAGTCAGGCGCGGGCGGATTATCCACCAACGATGAATCCCGCCGCCTCGACCTCCACGCTCAAGTGCTCCGGTCGGATGGCTCGGGCGACGCTCAGCCCACGTCTTGAAATATTGTGTAATAATAGCCTATTACATAGTGTCCCACTGCGGGACGCCCCTTTGCCGCCGCGCAGCGCCGACCGGGCAGAGAGAGTTTCAGACGAGCTTGACCGCGGGGAACATCTCGCCCGGATCGAGGATCGCCGCGATATTGGGGACGATCGGCATCTCCTCCCAGGTCGCGGCGGCCGTGAGCTTCAGGGCGCCGAAGGTTCCGGCGACGGCCGCTTCCATCGCCGGAACCGCGGCGACGCCCTTCGCGCGCCTCGCGGCGAGCAGGCCCGTGAAGAGGTCGCCCGTCCCCGCCGGCCGCGCTTCGATGCGCGGGGTGGTGACCGTCCAGAGGTCGCCGCCCTCGGCCAGGAGCGTGCAGACCGAGCGCTCCCCCGCGGCGAGGCCCGTGACGATCACGCCGGGCGGCGCGATCCGACCCGCCGCCGCCGCCGCCTCGCCGGCGGTGGAGACCGGGCCTCCGGCCAATGCGGCGAGTTCGAAGGCGTTGGGCGTCACCAGATCCGCGAGCGGTACGAGCCTTTCGGCGAAGGCGGCCTGCAGCTCGGCGGGCACGAAGAAGCCGATGTCGCTGTCGCCCATCACCGGGTCACAGAGATAGATCAGCCGCGGATTGGCCCGCCGCGCCCGCTCGACGAATGCCGCGACCTCCTCGGCGATTTCCGCGGAGCCGAGGTATCCGCTCACCACGATGGAGGCACGCTCACTGAGCCCGCGCTCCTCGACGCCGCGCAGCAGGTCGGCGACCAGCGACGCCTCGAGCACGCGGCCCCGGGTGGTCGGATAATGCGGATGGTTGCTCAGGAGCGTCGTCGGCACTTCCGCCACATCCACCCCGAGCGCGCGCATCGGGAAGGCCGCCGCGCTGTTGCCCACATGCCCGACGACGACCTGGCTCTGGATGGAGATGATCGTCGGCGACATCGGACCGGTCCCTTCTGGCGCCGACCTGCCGCGCCGCGCCTCATTCCGGTGTCTGACGCGCCTGTCCCAGGATTCGACCGACCGCCGCCCCAGACGCCGTCGCGCCAGTTCCTGCCACGACGGCGACAGACTGGGCAATAGCGCAAACTCGGCCAGGGCTTCCAGGTCCAGGGTCTCCCGGTAGAGCAGGCGATGCACCCGTCTCAGGGTCCAGGCCGGATGCGGTCGCCGCACCAATGCCAGATCCGCCCCGGCCGCAATCTCTCCCGGCCCGACCACCCGGAAATACCAGCCAGTGCGCCCGGTGTCCTGAACCCGGCGCGCCATGTCGCCGAGCCCGAACCGGAGGTTGAGCCGCCAGCAGGGCTGCCGGCCCTGGCTGAGCTCGACCAGCGCGGATCCGGCCCGGAACACATCGCCGATGCAGACATCGGCCTCGGTGATGCCACCGACCACCAGGTTCTCCCCGAAACCGCCCGCGACGAAGCGCTCCGCGAGGTCGGGCAGTTCACGCCGCCAGTCGGCGTAATGGTCCTGCGGGTAGAGATGCACCGCCTTCTCGGCTCCGCCGTGGTGCCGCGTGTCGCCGTGCTCGTCGCCTTCCAGACCGGTCCCGGTCAGGACCACCGGGCCGGTGGCGGGCTGCTTGTCGATGCCACTCGGAACCCCTTCGGACCGAGCGGGGCGATGCGACCGAGCCGCACTTCGTCTATCTTCCATTCCATCGCCATCCCCCTCGGCCCGGGCAGGCCTTCTCGCCCGAAGCTTGCGGCTCCGCTCAAAAGCGGTATATTCGATACATCTTTGAAAGGGCAAGCTGGCATGCATCTCGACAAGCGGACCGACTATTCCCTGCGCGTGCTCATGTTCCTGGCCTCGAACCGGGGGCGCCTCAGCACCATCGCCGAGATCGCCGATCGTTTCGACATCTCGCAGGCGCATCTGACGAAAGTTGTCCACCTGCTCGGCAGGGCCGGCTTCGTGGAGACCTTGCGCGGGCGCAGCGGGGGATTGCGGCTGGCGGGCGACGGCACGACGATCCGGGTCGGCGATGTCGTGCGCCGGATGGAAGGCGATCTCGCGCCCGTCGAATGCCTGCGCGCTTCGGGCGGGAATTGCCTGATCACCTCCTGCTGCCGCCTGAAGGGGGCCCTCTCCAGGGCGATGGGCGCGTATCTGGCGGTATTGGACGGCGTCACCATCGCGGAACTCGTCGAAGAGAACGGTGCGCTGGCGCTCCTGCTCGGAGAGGCGGCATGACCGCGGCCCAGGTGCGATCCTTCGCCGAGGAAAGGCGCGCGGAGATCCGGGCGAAGGCCGCGGCGATCGGCATCGACGAGGCCTATATCTCCCGCCTGGTGGATTGCTTCTATGCCCGCGTCAGGACGGACGAGACGCTCGGCCCGATCTTCGAAGAGGCGATCCTCGACCAGTGGGAGCCTCATCTGGCCCGGATGAAGGCCTTCTGGAACTCGGTCGCGCTAAATGCGGGGGAATATTCCGGCCGTCCGGTGCCGGTGCATCAAAGGCTTCATGGCGTCACCGCCGAGCATTTCGGGCGCTGGCTCGCCCTCTTTCGCGAAACCCTGGACCAGACGGCGCCGAGCGCGGATGCGGTCGAATTATTTCATGGTGCGGGCGGAGCGCATCGCCGCGAGCCTGCAGATGGCCATGTTCGAGGTTTCCCGGGGCGGGTGGCGGACCGCCGGTCCTCACTACGCCGAGGACGGCATGAGAGCCGGGTCCAGCGGCGCTGCCTTTTCCACCGCGCCGGCGGCCGCGACCCATGAGCAGGCGGATGCGCGATGGCCGAAATCCGCGTGAAGCGCGCCTACCGCGCCGCGCGGCTTTCCGATGGCGCGCGCATCCTCGTCGATCGCCTCTGGCCGCGCGGCATGTCACGGGATCGGCTGCGCCTGGTGGACTGGATGCGGGACATCGCGCCGAGCGAGGAGCTGCGCCACTGGTTCGGCCACGATCCGACCCGATGGGAAGCCTTCTGCGAGCGCTACCGGCAGGAACTCGACCGCATGCCCGAAGTCGTCGCGTCGCTGCGCGCCCGAGTCGCGGAAGGCCCGGTCACCTTGGTCTACGCGGCCAAGGACGAGGCGCATAACAACGCGGTAGCCCTGAAGACCTATCTCGAAGCACACCCCCGATGACGCGCAAGGTTCCCAGCTGGGCGCTGCCGATCATCCAGGCGGGGTTTGGCGGAGCGAAGCGACTGCCGCGGCGATCGAGCGCGCCGGCCAAGCGGGGTTCGTGCCCGTCTTAGCTGCGGCCCTCGTCATCGACTCTCATCCCGGACGTGCCAGGGATCCCAGCCCGATCGACCGGTGTCGATCGGGCCGCGCCGGCCCTGCGGGGGGCCGGCGCGCAAGCGCGCCGTCCAGGCCGGTCCCGTCCCGATCCTCAAGCGAAAGTGATGCGGCACCTCCCTCGCCCTGCGGCTTGCGCCTCCGGGCGACCGGCCCGGGCAAGGCGCCACCGGCGCCTCGCATATTCGGTCCGGGGGCATGCGGCGCGGCCGCAGCGGCGCGGCCTTTTCTCACTCCAGCGGCTTGGCTTTGGGATGCTGCGTCTGTCGGGCGGAAGGGCCGCTGGCATAGCTCTGGCAGACTGGACGCCCGGTCCGCGAGCGCACCGCCTTCCCTGATTCCCGGCGGGCCTGCTGCCGGAAGAAGTGAGGGGCCGCATCGACTGCGACCCCTCGGTTCATGAGCTTGGAGGCTGGCCGGATGGGCCGAGCCCGGCGTGTCGGTTCCTGACCGAGGGGGCTGCCCCTCAGGCGGTACCTCTCCGCACTGACCCGTCCAAACGCTCCAAAGTCTCACTCGACATTGGATCACCTCCTTTCACTGGTTTCGGTTGCCCCGATCGTGCCACCACCGCGGCGAAAAGCAAGCCGAAATTTCAGACCCCGCGCGCCACGCGCTGTAGCACCATCCGGAAGGGCACCAGCGCTACGGCCGCGATGGCGAGCTTCACCGTGAAATCGGCGATCGCGAGGCTGACCCAGAGCGGCGCGACCGGGCCATGGCCGAGGATGGGCAGGGCCTCGTTCGCCCAGGCGACATCGACCTGTGGCGCGATCCAGGCGAGCCGGGCCGAGAAGGCGACCGCGAAGAAGAGACCGGTATCGACCACCCCGGCGATGACGCTCGAGACCAGCGGCGCGCGCCACCAGTTTCCCGCGCGCAGCCGGTCGAAGACCGCCACGTCGATCAGTTGCGCGCTGAGGAAGGCGAGCCCCGAGCCCAGCGCCACGCGGATGCTGACCAGGGGCCCGAAGGCGCCCTCGATCTGCGTGCCGATCAGGCTGCAGACGAGCCCGGTGACGAAGCCCGCCAGCACCACTCGACGCGCCGCCGCCGGCCCGTAGAGCCGGTTCGTCAGGTCGGTGACCAGGAAGGCGAAGGGATAGGTGAAGGCGCCCCAGGTCAGCCAGTTTCCGAAGAGGAATTGCACGAGGATGTTGGAGGCGACGACGATCGCGGCCATGGCGAGGACGCCGGGCAGGAGATGGCGGGGCATGTGCGTTTTCCGTTTTGGCAAGGTGGCGGAGACTTGGCCGCAGCCGCGGCGCGCGACCCTTAGGCTCCGCCGGCCCCGCGCGCAATCCCCCGGAGGGTCAGAAACGGACCCGGACGCCGACCGTGCCGTATTGCGCCCCGCCGAAGGCGTCGCTGACGAGGCCGAAGACCCCGGAGCGGTGGTGGAAGCGCAGCAGCAGTTCGACATTCGGCCGCGACGGCAGGGCGAAGGTGAATTCGGGGGCAAAGAAATGCATCACCTGGCTGCCCTTGTCGTCATTGGCGCGGTCCTGCTCCACGTCGGTGATCTGGTTCGCCCAGTTGATGCCGGTGGAGAAGGCGACCGACATCAGCAGCGGCGCCTTCCAGGGAAAATGGTAGCGGAAGAAGAACGCCCCCCAGAGTTCCGTGGCGGATTGCCGTCCGTAGCGCTGGGCGATGCCGATCTCCGGCTCGACGTCGAATTTCCACAGCCGCCCCGTCCGGCGCGAGATCGCCGTGGCGATGATGTGGTCGTCGCCCTGGTAGTTCCAGGTCAGCGGCGCCTCGGGGGCGGTGACGAGCACCTGCCCCATCGAGTTCTCGACATACCAGCCGCCATAGATCGAGGCGCCGCAATCGCCGTGGCAGGGCGCTAGGAGCGAGCGAGGATCCCAGGCCGCCGCGGGATCGGCCAGCAGCACGAGCAGCAGCGCACAGAGAAGGCTACCGGCTTTCCAGACACCGCCGTTCAATCGCACCCGTCCGCCCGCGCCTGATCCGCTCCGGCGCCTGCCTTAGCAGAATCGCGCGACGAATTGAAACCGCACGCGCAAAGCGCGGGGGGCGCCTCAGCCCGCGAGGCGATCCTGATACGACAGGCTCGGCCGCGGGCGCCACTGCTCCTCGGGCTGGCGGCCGGCCAGGCTCTCGGGCAACTCGATCTCGTCGAAACCAACCCGCTGGGCGGCCCGGAACTGATCGGCGATCAGCGGACCCGCCGCGCGCAGGCGCCCGGTGTAGCCCATGCGCGCAACCGGCGCGCGATCGAGAAGCCGCGCCCGTCCGCCATCGCCGGGAAGGCGACGCGAATCAATTCGATGCGAGCCAGGGCCTCAGATCGGCCGCGTCACGGTCGTTCGGAAACCACCGCGAGGCCCTCCTCGGGCAGGTCCTGCCCGGTCCAGAAGACGTCGAAGGGCAGGATGCTTCCCTCGGCCCAGTCATCGGGCGCGAAGCCCTCTTTCGTCACGAGAATCGCCATCGCAACCGCTCCTCAGCCTAGCTCGCCCGCAGGATCCGTCCGTCCGCGCCGAAATGAATGCCGCATTCGCTCTTGCCGGTGCCGCGCCAGCGGCCCGCCCGCATGTCCTCTCCGGGCGCCACCCGCGTCGTGCAGGGCGCGCAGCCGATGGAGGGGAAGCCCTTCGCCACCAGGGGATGCCGCGGCAGCGCATGGCGATCCATATAGGCGCGGATATCGGTGGCGCTCCAATGCGCCAGCGGATTGACCCGCAGCCGGTCGCCGTCGGCCTCGAAGACCTCGAGCGCGGCGCGCGTCGCCGACTGGAAGCGCTTGCGGCCCGAGAGCACCACCGGCCAATGCCGCAGCGCCCGGTCGAGCGGGGCCACCTTGCGCACGACGCAGCAGGCGTCCGGGTCGCGCCTGTGCAGCGTGCCGTCTGGATCGAGCGCCGCCAGATCCTCGGCCTCGGGCCGGAGATGCTGCACGTTGCGCAGGCCGAGAACCTCGGACAATTCGCGCTGATAGGCCAGCGTCTCCTCGAAGAGCATCAGCGTGTCGACCATCAGGACCGGGAGGTCCGGGTCGAGCCGGGCGACCATGTGCAGCAGCACCGCCGCCTCGGCGCCGAAGGACGAGACGAGCGCCACCTCGCCGGGGAATTCCGCATGCACGCCGGCGAGCACGTCCTCGGCCGACGCACCGGCATAGGTCAGGCGCAGCGCATCGACCCGGTCGAGCGGCAGCCCGCTGAGGGTCCGGTCGCGATCAAGCAGCATCGGAGCGTTCCTCCGGCGGGTAGAGCGCGGCCTTGAACGGCGCCGCGCCGAGCCGGCGATAGGCCTCGAGGAAGCTCTCGCCCGGCTCGAGCCGGTGGTCGAGATAGGCTTCGATCAGCCGCTCCACCGCCGGCACGATCTCGTCATAGGCGAAGCCCGGCCCCGCCCGCTCGCCGATCGCCGCGGCCTCGGCAGCATCGCCGCCGAGGGTGATCTGGTAGTTTTCCACCCCGGCGCGATCGAGCCCGAGAATGCCGATATGCCCGACGTGATGGTGCCCGCAGGCATTGATGCACCCCGACACCTTGATCTTCAGCGGCCCGATGTCGCGCTGCGCGTCGAGATCGGCGAAGGTCTCGGCGATCTGCTGCGCGATCGGAATCGACCGCGCCGTGGCCAGCGAGCAGTAATCCATGCCCGGGCAGGCGATGATGTCCGACACCAGCCCGACATTCGCCGTGGCGAGCCCGACTTCCCGGAGCGCCGCATGTACCGCCGGCAGATGTGCGCGGGGCACATGCGGCAGCACCAGGTTCTGCTCGTGGCTCACCCGTACCTCGTCATGGGCATAGGCCTCGGCAAGATCCGCCACCAGCCGCATCTGCGCCGCCGTCGCGTCGCCCGGCGTGCCGCCGATCGGCTTCAGCGAGATGGTCGCGATCGCATAATCGTCGCGCCGGTGCGCAACGCAGTTCACGTCCACCCAGGACCGGAACACCGGATCCTCGGCATGGGCCCGGGCGTAGTCCTCCGTCGGCAGCGCCACGAAGGCCGGCGGCGCGAAGGCCGCCTCGATCTCGGCGAGCAGGCCGGGGTTCACCCCCCGGAACGCCGCCAGCCGCTCCTCGAACGCCGCCTCGACGCGCGCCCGCACCACGTCGATCCCGATCTCGTGCACGAGGATCTTCAGCCGCGCCTTGTGCTTGTTGTCGCGGCGCCCGGCGAGATTGTAGACCTCGAGGATCGCCTCGATATAGGGCAGGAGTTCCGCCTTCGGCAGGAACTCCCGCACCGTCTTGGCGATCATGGGCGTCCGTCCGAGCCCGCCGCCGACGCTGACCTCGTATCCGACGGCCCCCGCGGCATCGCGCACGATTCTGAGCGCGATGTCGTGCGTCTTGGTCGCGGCCCGGTCATGCGGCGCGGCGGTGATCCCGATCTTGAACTTGCGCGGCAGCCAGGCGAATTCCGGATGGTCCGTCGACCACTGCCGCAGCAGCTCCGCCGTGGCGCGCGGATCCTCGATCTCGTCCGCCGCGGCCCCGGCGAAGTGGTCGGCGGTCACGTTGCGCACGCAATTGCCGCTGGTCTGGATCGAATGCATCCCGACCTCGGCCAGCGCCGCCATCATGTCGGGCACGTCGCGCAGCTTCGGCCAGTTGAACTGGATGTTGGTCCGGGTGGTGAAATGCCCGTAGCCCCGGTCCCACCGCTCCGAGATCATCGCCAGCTGCCGCAGCTTGCGCGAATTCAGCGTCCCGTAGGGGATGGCGATCCGGTACATATAGGCGTGCAGCTGGAGATAGAGCCCGTTCCTCAACCGCAGCGGCAGGAACTCCTCCTCGGTCAGCGAGCCGGCGATGCGCCGCTCCACCTGATCGCGGAACTCCTCCACCCGCCCCTGCACGAAGGCACGGTCAAAATCGGTATAGTCATACATGTTCGCGCTCCGCCTGCCGACCGTGCTGCGGGTAGTTCGAGGGCCCGCGCGTCCGGAACACCTCGCGAAAGTGCGCCGGCGCCGCCCGGCCGCGATCATCGAGCGCCGCTTCGACGAGGTAGACGCCGACCACCGCATTGGGAAATGCCGAGGCGCGCAAAGCAGGTTCGCGGCCGCGTCGGGGTTCACCGCCAGCGCGGCATCCTCGATCCTGCGCGACCAGTTTCCCGCGCTGGTGAAATAGACCACGTCGCCCTCGAGCAGGTCACTGCCGGTAGCCATCCGGGGCTGGAATTGTCGGGCCATCGGAACGGCTCCCTGAAACCTGCGTGAAACTTGCCAAGATATAGGATGATTTCCCTAATTTCCTCAATATCAGGCTTCAAATAAGGATCATGTCCTGCTATTCAGGCCATGAACGGAACGGAGTCCTGAAAATTAGGGAACAGTGGAATGGCGGCCGCCCTGGACGATCTCGACCGGAACATCCTCGCGCTGCTGCAGACGGATGCGACCCTGCCGCTCGACGAGATAGCCCGCCGACTCGGCGCCTCCAAGACCCCGGTCTGGAACCGGATCCGCAAGATGCGCGACGCCGGCGTGATCCGGGGAGAGGTGGCGATCCTCGATCCCGACAAGCTCGGGCTGGAGAGCTGCTTCTTCGTGCTGATCCGCACCTCGCAGCATGATGCCGAGTGGCTCGCGCGGTTTCTCGAGGCGGTGCGGGCGCGGCCCGAAGTGATGGAGGCCCACCGCCTCGCGGGCGACATCGACTATATCCTCAAGGTGCGCGTCGCGAATGCGCGCGCCTACGACGCCTTCTATCGCGCGCTGATCAAGGAGGTCTCGATCTTCAACGTAACCTCCACCCTGTCCATGGAGGAGATCAAGAACACCACCGCGCTGCCGCTCGAGACCGTCTCGGGCATGGGATGACCCTCGAAGCCCGCACGGAGGTGCAGCGCGACCTGTCCGTGGCCGCGCAGGCATGGTATCCCGCCGCTGCCGCCGCACCATAGCACGAGGAACCGAGCGCCATGACCCCGACCCGCATCAGCCCGGACTACGCCGTCGCCGGGCAGATCACGCCCGCCGACGTCGCGGAGATCGCCGCCAGGGGCTACAGGTCGATCATGTGCAACCGGCCGGACGGGGAATCCGCCGGCCAGACCGATGCGGAATCGATCCGCGCCGAAGCGGAACGCCACGGGCTGAAATTCGCCCATGTGCCAGTGGTTTCTGGCAATATCCTGCCACAGAACGTTACGGATTTCGGCGCAGCCCTCGACGCCCTGCCGGGCCCGGTCCTAGCCTATTGCCGCTCCGGCGCCCGCTGCCAGAACCTCTGGATCCTGGCGCGCCGCTGATTGCACCGGCGCCGGTGACGGTGTTGCCGAACCCGCGCCCCGGCCCGCCGACCTGCCGGCGCGGGCCCGCTCCCGCGCCGACCCTATCTGCCTTCCTCCGGCGCTGGCTCCGCCTCGCCCCCCAGCGCCTCGGTCTCGACCGCGGGCAAGCGACCGTCTTGCGCCGCCAGTTCTGCCGGGCCCGGCACAGCGGCTTCCGACCGGGCGCGCCGAAGCGCGTCGAGCGAGACCTCGCCGTGGACCCAGCCGGCCACGTTGAGCTTGCCGACCGCCACGATACCGTCGTCGGGGAATCCGGGCTCGAACGGCCCGTAGATCGCCGCGGCGCCGACGTTGCGGTTCGCCGCCGCCAGCCAGTCGGCGTCGCCCACCGCCACCGCATGCGCCACCGCGCACCGCCCCTCGAGCGCGCGCGCCATCGCCGCGATCCGCTGGCGCCAGTATTCCTGGAGCCGCCGCGCGCCCCCGGGAACCAGAAGCACTTCCGCGCCCGCCGTGACCAGCGACCGAGCGATCGCGGCGACCTCGGCATCCCCGGAGACCATGATGCCGACCCGCCCCAGCGCCGTGTCGAAGACCGTCAGCCCGGTGCCGGGCGAGATGCCGAAATCCTCGCCCTCGACGCCGGTGGGGACCAGCTTGTCCTGGTGGCCCCGGCTGCCGTCGGGGGCGAAGAGCCGCGCCCGGTTCACCTGCGTTCCGTCCTTGCGGCGCATCGGGGCGCTCGCGGCGCAGATGAAGACGCCGAACTCGCGCGCGAGGCTGGCATGGAGGTCGTCCACGTCGCCGAGCCGCGCCGTCACCGCCGCGACCGATCGCGCGATGTCGCGGGTGTTTTCCTCTTCTGCGAGACTCGCGAGCTCCATCGCGCCGTATTCCGGGAAGACCAGCAGCTCCGCCCCCTGCTCGCTCGCCGTCCGCACCCAGATCCGCAGCTTGCCGACGAAGTCGTTCCACCGGTTGTGCCATTCGATCGGATAGGCTGCTGCGGCGATCTTCACGGCGTTTCCTCCTTGCGGACGGGGGCCGGATCCGGCCGACGATTGCATCGGTCGATGCGGCGGCGCGCGTTTCCTCGGTCCAGAAAGAGCGCCGCCGCGCCCGTCCGTCAATCAAAACCGTCATCGGCCGCCGAGGCCCGACGGCTTTCGCCCGCGGCGAAGCCTGCCAGTCCGAGCGCGGCCAGCACCGCGTCGAGCGCGGTCCAGTCCTCGATCTCCAGCCGGACCGGCAGCACGAGCACTTCGCGGCGGAACGCCGGCGGCAGCCGCACCGCGTCCTTCTCGGTGGTCACAAGCTGCGCCCCCGCCGCGGTGGCCTCGGAACGGAGCCGCGCGAGGACGCGCGCGTCGTAGGTTGCGTGATCGGCGAAGGACCGCGCCGCCACGATCTCGGCGCCGAGCCCGCGCAGCGTCGCGAAGAACTTCTCCGGCCGCCCGATACCCGCGAAGGCCAGCGCCCGCAGACCGCGCCAGTCCATCCCCGTAGGCAGCAACAAGTTCAGCCAGGCCCGTCATAGTCGCCACGACAGCAGGCAGACCCGGAAGCGGCGCCCCGATCGCCGGCCGCGCCGATCGCCAGCACCATGTCGCTGCGCGCGAGCCCCTCGGCGACGGCTCGCGCAACAGGCCGGCGAATGACCCGGCCATTGCCGAAGCCGGCGGCATCGACCACCACCAGCGACAGGTCCTTGGCGAGATCAGGTTCTGCAATCCATCGTCCATCACGAGCACGCGCGCCCGCCGCCGCTACGCGCGCCGTCGCCGCGCGGTCCGCCCCACCCAGATCAGCGCGAAGGCCGCGAGCAGCAGCGGCTCGTCGCCGACATCAGCGCTTCGTGGCGCAGCGGATCGACCCGCACCGGCCAGCAGGCCGGCCGCCCGTTACCCGCGAGATCACCGCCGCCGCATGGCCGCGTGCCAGCAACCGCTCCACCAGGGCGATCACCATGGGCGTCTTGCCGGTGCCGCCCACGGTCAGGTTGCCGATGCAGATCACCCGGCACACCCGGATGCAGCGCCGACGCCCGCGCCAGCCGCTGGTGACCGTCCAGATCAGGACAGCGGCGCGAGCACTCGTGCAGCGGGCCAGCGCTTCCGGCGGACGCGCCCGAAGCCGCTTGCATCACGCCTTGCGGTCGATCACGTCGGCGTCGCCGCCATCACACCGCGTCGGTGACCTCGCGCCCTCGCTGCAGGTCTCCCAGGCCGCAGCCGCCATCTCGGCAGCACGGTCGGGCGCCAGCGTCTCGCGCAGGGCGCGGGCGAGATCTCCGAGCGCACTTCCACAGCCGCGCCCGCGGCGCCAGGCAGCGATAAGAGCATCCCTCGAAATTCCGCACATGGGGGCCGTAGAGGGATCGCGCTGCCGAGGAGCGCCAGTTCGGAAAGGGTTGTGCCCGCCGACCTCGACCAGCGAGCCCCTACGAAGCTGACCGGCGCGATGCGGGTACCGGTTCCATCTCGCTGAGGGTGTCGACAGAGATAGACCTCGGTGTCAGGCTCCGATCCGCCCTCGCGCCCTTCGGCGCTTTCTGCGCCACCGAGAGCCCCGCGCGGAGGATCGTCGCCAGCCCGTCGCCGCGATTCGGGATGGCGCGGCGCCGAGATCAGAAGATCAGGTTCGGCTGCGCCTGGCGCACTGCTCGCATGGGCAGCGGAACGATATCCTTTCCTCCGCCGGAATGGGTGGAGGCAGCGGAAGCCAGATCGGCCGGCTCGCGAAGGCCCGCGCGATCGCGCCCGCTCCGCCTCGTCATGGGGCAGCGGTGCCCGCGCGCCCTCCTTGAAACGTGCCCGTCACCTCGAGCCGGCCGGGGTCGGCGCCGCGCCGTCAGCTGCTCAGCCGCCAGTTCATCTGGGCGAGGATCGGTCGAAGCGCCGCAGCGCCGCGCCAGCCCGCGCGCGGACCGCCAGCGCCGGTAGGTGCAGTGCGGATGCGCGCGTTGATCGGGCTCAGGTCGCGATCCGCGCCGGTGCAGTTCGGAAGCGTCGCGGGCCTGGTGCTCTCGGTGAGACCGCGAGATCAGGCCGCCAGTGGTCGAGGCCGGGCGACCCAGGAAGCACATCCACGGGACGACTGGTGGATGCAGCCCTCGGGCAGCCTGCCGGCGAAACTTTGCGCGGTGACCGTCACCACCGTGGTGACGAGGCAAGGTCAGATCCAGGCGCCCGTCGGCCAGCCGCCGGACCAGTTCGAGAAGCGACGCGGCTTCGCCGACGCTGGCAGCATGGAACAGATGACCGGCCCTCCGGGCGCTCTCCCGCCAGGCCAGCCCCATGCGCTCGATCCGAGCCGGCGGGATCCTCCTTGCCTGCCGCCTGCCGCCGGAGCAGCCGACCGCGCGACCGTGCCGGCGCGGGCCGACAGCGCGGATAGAGCCCCAGAAGGAGCCGAACGATTCGGCTTGGGCCCCGTCGGCCCGCCGGCCTAGCCAGCTCTTCGGTCGGGCCCGCGGCCTCTTCCTCGTCCGACCAGCGGTGCAGATGCGCGATGAAATACCGCGTCTCGGCATGGTCGACGCTCGCCTGCGCAACAGCCTTCCAGGCGCCATAGGCCTGGCGTAGTTCCGGGAAGATGCCCACGACATCGATGTTCTGCGTCGCGGAATTCGGTGCCCCGGATATCCGGTCAGCTCGCCGCCAGACTGCGAGATGCAGGCGCTGGGTCATCTTGGTCTCCCGCTGGACCCGCGCGCACCATAGCCGGAGCACCGGCGAAATCAATGCCGCGGAGCCGGCGCCGGCAGGGAGCTATCGCATTTTGGGCGCGAAGCTGCTTGCCGACCACTTTACAGCGAGGAGCGCGCCGCCTGGGGGCAGGTTGGCGTTATCCAGACGCAGGTCCCGCGCGCCGCCCCCAGGATCGGCGGCCGCTCGCCGGAGGTCACGCGGAATGCGCAGCCGCATCGTCGCGCGGAATATCCCGCGCCCGGCCGAGAAGCGCCGGTTGACCAGGCTGTGCGGCCGAAGCGCCAGCCGTTCGTTGGCGAGGCCTCGAGAGACCCGCGCGACCGCCGCGCAGCCTCCAGCCAGTCAGGGGTCAGTCGATCACGTCGCGCTGGGCATGGCTGCCGCCGAAGGAATTGGCGATCTGCCGCGCCCCGAAAAGCAGCGAGACCGCGCTCGTGCTCGCCAGCAGAAGGCCGCGAAACCCTCGATCAGCAGCCCGGTCGCCCCGCGCCAGAAGCCACCTCCGATCGGCGCGGGATCCAGCGCGGCAACAGGCCGCGAGGAGAGCGCGAAGAAATCCGCCTCGCGCCTCGCCCGAAGATAGGCCATGGCCGCATACGGTCATTGAAGGATAGAGCTTTCCGTCCGCATGGCGGTCCAGGCCGCCAGCTCCTGCCAGCGGTCCCCCACGTCGTGGCCTGCGATCGCGATGCGCCAGAGCAGCGCCGAGGCATCGGCGAGATTGACCGCCAGCGGGCTCCGCGAGCCGCGGATCGGCCCGTCGTAGAGCGCCAGCGCCTCGGCGCCCTGCTCCAGCTTCGGATGATGATGAGAGCGCCTTGTGCCACCAGTTGTGGATGCGGAAGAAGGCGTCGTCGCCGCTCCAGCGCGCCTCGCGGGAGGCCATCCAGGCGATGCCCTCCTCGGCGCGGCCCTGCATCTCCATGACATGCGCCACCGCGTGATGCGCCCAGGCGTCGAGCGGCTGGCGGTCGAGCTTTCCTCCGCCCGTGGCTTCGGCCCGCGCATAGTCGCCGCATTCCTCGAGCCCGAAGGCATGCATGCCCAGAAGCACCGAATAGCCGGGCCGGTCCGCGTCCCACTGCGGCAGCGCCCGCGCGATCCGGTCGCGCAGGTCGCGGGCGCCGGCGCGGAAGAAATCCATCAGGTGGCCCGATTGCAGCGCCAGCAGGTCATGGGGATAGCGCACGCATCGAATGGTGGTCGAGCGCCAGCGCCGCCGCAGTCAGTTGCCCGCCAGCAGATGGTCCAGCGCGGCCAGATAAAAGAGGCCTCGCGATTCGTTCAGCCTGGCCGCAGGTCCCGCGCCAGCCACGAGGCCCTCGCAGCGGCGCTCGCCGCCGGCTCGGTCGCCAGGAGCAAGATGCGCCTTGAAGATCAGCGCCATGGCGGATCCAGCGCAGCCTCGGCAGCGGCGTCCGGCCAGGCCGATCCGGATCGCCGCGGAAGAGGTTAGAAGGCCTCGACCGCACGATCGCTTCGAAGCGCCGCCGCCTCCGACGTCGCGCCGGACATCGCATTACCCTGACGATCCTTCGGCACGGCTCCTCCCTCCACGCGACCGCCAGGTCGATGCCGCCGACACCAGCGCGCGACGATCTCGGCATGCAGCCGCAGCCGCCACGATCACCCCAGGCACCTGCGGCAGGTTGATGAAATACAGCGCCCGCCGCTCCGGTCGCTCACCGCCGCCCGGCTTCCTGCGCGATCAGCGCCCCGGCCTGACGTCCATTCAGGCGTCGCGGAAGGTCAGCATCGCGTCCGAACCGCCCCTCGGCGGCGAGGCAAACCGATAGGCGCCGGACGGAAATGCCGCGACATCGGGCGCGCCGCCCGGCCAATTTAGCGCGTCGAACTGCGACGCCGTCACCAGGACCTGCGCCCCCGCCAGATCGGCGCGGCCGCTCGGCCCGATCGGGATGCCGTTGAGCCGCGCCCCGAGCCCCGCGCCCGCGGCATAGGTGCGCTCCAGACGCGGCAGATGCACCACCCCCGCCACCACCCGGCCGCGCTCGGCCACCGCGAGGGCCGAGCCCCAGGCGCTGCGCCCGGCGATGAAGGCGCGGGTGCCGTCGATCGGATCGACGATGAAGACCCGCTCGGCAGCGAGCCGCGCCGTCCCGTCCTCGCTCTCCTCCGAGAGCCAGCCGTAGCCGGGGCGCGCGGCGGTCAGCTCCGCGCGCAGCATCCGGTCGATCTCGAGATCGGCTTCGGTGACCGGCCCCTGCCCGCCCGGCTTCTCCGTCGCGGCCCTGGCGCCGTCGAAATGCCGCAACGCGATCTCGCCCGCCGCCCGCGCCGCCTCCTCGAGAAGCGCCAGATCACGCCCCGGCAATGAACAGCCCCTCGACCAGCAGGCTCGGCACCACCCGGCCGAGATGCGCCCGCGCATCGTTCGCCGGGCGGATCGACATCAGCATCTCGCGCAGGTTTCCGGCAATGGTGCATTCGTTCACCGGGCGGGCGATCTCGCCGTTCTCGACCCAGAACCCGCTGGCGCCCCGGGAATAATCCCCTGTCGTGGGGTTGATCGACGACCCGATCAGCCCGGTCACCAGCAGCCCCGTGCCCATCTCGGCCATGAGCGCCGCGCGCGAGACCTCGCCCTGCGTCATCGCGAGATTGCCCGCGGAGGGCGAGGGCGGCGCGCCGGTTCCGCGCGCGGCATTGCCGGTGCTGGCCATGCCGAGCTTGCGCGCGGTGGCGAGATCGAGCGTCCAGCCCTGCAGCACGCCACCCGAGACCAGCACGCGCCGCGCGACCGGCAGCCCCTCCGCATCGAAGGGCTTGGAGCCGCCGATGCGCGGGCGGAGCGGATCCTCGATCAGGTCGATGCCCGCGGGCAGCACCACCTCGCCGAGCGCGTCCTTCAGCCAGGAGGCGCCGCGGGCGATCGCGGTCCCGTTGATCGCCTGCACCAGATGGCCGATCAGGCCCGACGCCACCCGTTCGTCGTAGAGCACGGGGAAGGCGCCGCTCGGCGGCTTCGCGGCGCCGGCGCGCGCCGCGGTGCGCTCGCCGGCCCGCCGGCCGACCTCCGCGGGGTCCGGCAGGTCGGCGGCATGGTTGCGGCTCTCGAAGGCATGGTCGCGCTCCATGCCGAGACCCTCGCCGCAGATCGCGACGGCCTGCACCGCATGGCTCGTGCGTCCGTAGCCCCCCGAGAAGCCGTTGCTCGCCGCGAGATGGATGCGGCTCGACGACCAGCTCGCCCCCGCCTCGTCCATCTTGCTCACGCCCGGCACCGCGAGCGCTGCCGCCTCGGCCTCCAATGCGGCCGTCTCGAGGTCCTTCGGCGCGGGCGGCGGGGCGCGATCGACCAGATCGAGCGCGGCGAGATCCCAGCCCGTCGCCAGCTGCGCCGGATCGGCCAGCCCGCAGAACGGATCCTCGGGCGCCTCGCGCGCCATGGCCACTGCGCGCTCGGCCATGGCCGTGATCGTTTCGCGCCGAGTGTCGGAGGAGGAGACGCAGGCCTGGCGCCGCCCGATCAGCACCCTCAGCCCGATGTCGACCCCCTCGGCGCGCTCGGCCTGCTCGAGCGCACCGCCGCGAACCACGACCGAGAGGCTGTCGCCGGCCACGGCGAGGGCGTCCGAAGCCTCGGCCCCCGCACGGGCCGCGGCGTCGAGAAGGGCGGCCGTCAGATCTCCCAGATCGGCCACGGGCTCAGCCCATTCCCGTGAGCGCGCGCAGAATCAGCGCGAGACTGGCGAGAGCGAGGACGATGAAGGTCATCGACGCACCGGCAAAGCGCTGCCAGCCCGGCGCGTCGGCCTGCGCGAAATGCCAGCCGTGCAGCACGCGCCCGACCGTCAGCACGATGCCCAGCCCGTGCAGCTGCCAGAGGGGCGAACCGAGCAGCGCGAGCAGCGCCATTCCGATCAGCGCGAAGGGCACGTATTCGGCGAAGTTCGCTTGCCCCCGCATGGCGCGCACCATCGCCGGGCGACCACCGTCACCGATCGACACCCTCTCGACGGCGCGAATCCGGCTGACATGCGCCGATAGCATCAGCAGGATCAGCCCGTTCAACCCGGTGTAGAAGGCGACGATCGACAACGCGTTGGTCATGCTCGCTCCGGATCTCTGGCTGCCGAAAGCCATCTAGGCGCGATGCGGCACGCTGGCAACCATGGCGGGTCATGACCCTTGCCTTTCCTCCGGCGAGGGCCTTTGATCGGGCCGAACCCCGCCCGCCAGGCACCAGGGAGAAAGCCATGGGACTGCTTTCGGGCAAGACCGTCATCATCACCGGCGCCAGCCGCGGCATCGGCGCGGCAGCCGCCGTCGCCATGGCCGAGGCCGGCGCCGGCCTGATGCTCCTCGCCCGCTCGCAGGACGCGCTCGAAGCCGTAGCGGCCGGCCTGCGCCGGACCGCGCCCGTGGAAACCATGACCTGCGACATCGCCGACTTCGCCCAGGTCGCGGCGGCGGTGGAGCGGACCCGTGCCGCCTTCGGCCGCATCGACGTCCTGGTCAACAATGCCGGGGTCATCGAGCCGATCGGCCCCCTGGCGAAGTCGGATCCCGCCGAGTTCTCCCGCGGCATCGACATCAATTTCAAGGGCGTCTACAATGGGATGCGCGCGGTTCTTCCGGTGATGCAGGCACAGGGCGGCGGCACTATCGTCACGATCGGCTCCGGGGCCGCGCACAACCCGCTGGAGGGCTGGAGCCAGTATTGCGCCTCGAAGGCCGCCGCCTTCATGCTCACCCGCTGCGTGCATCTGGAGGCCAAGGGCCGCGGCATCCGCGCGATCAGCCTCTCGCCGGGCACAGTGGCCACCGACATGCAGAAGAAGATCCGCGCCTCCGGCATCAACCCGGTAAGCCAGATGGACTTCTCCGCCCATGCCCCGGCCGAGGCGCCGGCGCGGGCGCTGGTCTGGCTCGCCACTGACGATGCCGCCGAATTCGCCGGCCAGGAGGTCAGCCTGCGCGACCCCGCGATCCGCGCGCGCATCGGCCTCGATCCGCTGCCCGGATAGGCGCCGTCGCGGCGGCCCCGGCGAGCGAGGCCGGATGCAGGTTCCCGAGCCCATCGATGCACTGGTGATCGGCGGCGGACCGGCCGGGCTGATGGCCGCCGAGACGCTCGCCGCCGCCGGCCGTCGCGTGGTCCTCGCCGAGGCCAAGCCCTCGGTCGGCCGCAAGCTTCTCATGGCGGGCAAGTCGGGTCTCAACCTGACCATGGACACGGATCCGGCGACCTTCTGCCGCGCCTATACCACCGGCGCCGACTGGCTGGCGCCGCTCCTCGCCGATTTCGGTCCCCGCGAGGTCGCCGCGTGGGCGGGCGATCTCGGAATCGACGTCTTCACAGGCAGTTCCGGGAGAGTATTCCCGCATGAGATGAAGGCGTCACCGCTGCTGCGCGCCTGGCTCGCACGACTCGTGGGCCGGGGCGTCGCCCTTCGCACCCGCTGGCGCTGGCTCGGGCTCGACGGAAACCTCGTGACCTTCGCCACCCCCGGCGGGCAGCGCCGGCTCGCGCCGCGCGCCACCGTTCTGGCGCTCGGCGGCGGCTCCTGGGCACGGCTCGGCTCGGACGGCGCCTGGGCCGGGATCCTCGCGGCCGAAGGCGTGCCCCTCGCACCCTTCCGGCCCTCCAACGTCGGCTTCGCCCGCACCTGGTCCCCGGCCATGGCCCGGCATTTCGGTGCGCCGGTCAAGCCGGTGCGGCTCATGGCGGGCGGTCGCGCGGTGCTCGGGGAATTCGTGATCTCGGCGCAAGGGGTCGAAGGCGGCGGGATCTATGCGCTCGGCCCGCTCCTGCGCGAGGGCGCCGCGCTGACGCTCGACCTGATCCCCGACCGCAGCGAAGTAGAAGCCGCGAGCCGGCTTGCCGCACAGCCGGCGAAGGCCAGCCTCTCCAACCGCCTGCGTCGGGCACTCAACCTCGCCCCGGTCAAGATCGCGCTGCTGCACGAATGCGCGCCCGATGTGCCCCGCGACCCGACCACGCTCGCCGCGGTGCTCAAGGCCCTTCCGCTTGCCCTCGACGGCCCGCGCCCGCTCGATGAGGCGATCTCCACGGCCGGCGGCGTGATGCGTTCCGGCCTCGACGCCGGGCTGATGCTGCGCGCCCGCCCGGGCACCTTCGCCGCCGGCGAGATGGTCGACTGGGACGCCCCGACGGGCGGCTATTTGCTGACCGCCTGCCTCGCCACCGGCCGCCACGCCGGCCGGGCGGCGGCGCGCTGGACCGGACCCCCGGGTTGAAGCCCTGCGACCCGCTTGTTAGACACGCGGCCGAACCCGACATCCCCGAGCCCATCCGACGAGGACGAGTGCATGATCCGACCCCCCATTTCGCGGCTCCTGAGCCTGTTCATCCTCCTCTCCGTCCTCGTTGCCGTAACCGGCGCGCCTTCCCATGCCCAGGACGCCACCGAGCCGGCAGCCGAGGCGCCCGCGGAACCCGAAGCCGGGGCACCGGCCGAGGCGCCGCCGGCGCTCGCGGCCCATCTCAGCGATCCGGCGATCCCGGTCGAGGAACTGGCCCTGCGCCTGATCCCGCTCACCAGCGACGATCTCGCGGCGCTGTCCGAGAAATGGCTGGCGCTCGCCAAGGCCAAGACCGAAGAGGTCGTCGAGCAGCAGGTGCTGATCGCCAATGCTGAGGGCAATGTGGAGGACGACGCCCGGGAGCAGCTGAGCCAACTGAACGAGGAGCGCAGCGCGCTCTTCGAGAAATACGGCATCGTCGTGGACAGTTGGGAAAAGAAGGGCGGCGACCCGGCTGCGGTCGCCATCTACCGGGCCTACCGCAACTCGGTGATCGTCGAGGAAACGCGATCCTCCGACTGGAAGACACTCGTCGACCGCGCGATGAAATGGGCCGCCAGTCCCGACGGCGGCATCCGTCTCGGAACCCGGATCGCGGTGATCGCCGGCTCGCTGATCGGGCTCTTCCTCGTGGCCCGGATCATCCGCCGCGTCGCCCGCGGCTGGATCGCCCGCATCCCGAACCTCTCCAAGCTGCTCCAGGCCTTCCTGCTGATGCTGATCTATTGGCTGGTCATCGCCTTCGGCCTGATGATCGTGCTCTCGATGCTCGGGATCGACATCACCCCGATCTTCGCGCTGATCGGCGGCGCCTCCTTCATCCTCGCCTTCGCGATGCAGGATACGCTCGGCAATCTCGCCGCCGGGCTGATGATCATGATCAACCGTCCCTTCGACGAGGGCGACTACGTCGACATCGGCGGGGTCGGCGGAACGGTCAAGGCAGTCTCCATCGTCTCGACCACCGTGACAACACCCGACAACCAGGTGATCGTCGTGCCCAATTCCAAGGTCTGGGGCAATATCATCACCAATGTCACGGCCAGCGACACCCGTCGCGTCGATCTGGTGTTCGGCATCGGCTACGACGATTCGATCGAGGAGGCCCAGCGCGTGCTCGAAGAAACCGTGCACGCCCATCCGCTGGTGCTGGCCGACCCCGAGCCGGTGATCCGCGTGAACGAACTGGCCGACAGCTCGGTCAATTTCATCTGCCGGCCCTGGGTCAAGAGCGAAGACTACTGGACGGTCTACTGGGATCTGATGCGACAGGTGAAACAGGCGTTCGACGCCGCGGGCATCTCGATCCCCTTCCCGCAGACCGACATGCACCTGCGCCTGCCCAAGGACGCGCCAGCCCCTGCGGTCCTGACCGGCGCCGCCGGCGACACCGGCGAAGGCCGGCCGGCCGGCGCTCCCGACTACGCCACCGGCGACGAGGGCTACGGCGAGAAGGACGACGGCGACCGCTGACCCGCCAAGCCCCTTGGGACGGCTGAGCGCGATGCGCCGCTGCGGCGTAAGCCCATCATTCTCATTGCGCGAAGGCATCCTCGCGGACCAGCCGCGTCTCGCAGGTCGCGACGATCGCACCGTCCGAGCGCCGCGCCGCATGACCGAAGCGGGAGACCTCCGGCGCATCGGCGGCGGAGGGCGTGCAGGAAAGCTCGACCGCATCCCCGTCCTCCACCCTGCCGCAGCAATGGAACTCGCGCGACACCGCCACCACCGCCGCCTGCGCCCGCACCGTGGCGGCAGCCTCGGCCCGGTCGAAAAGGCTCATCCAGTCCGTCAGCGGCAACCGGCCGGCGCCGGCCGAATTCGCCCTCCCGGAGACCGGCACGACCAGAGCCGGCGGCCGCCCGAGGCCGAGCGCCTCCTCGCGCGCCGTCTCGCGGGCGGAAGCGGCCCGCGCCGCGAGCAGCCGGATCCGCCCGCCCTCGGCGCTCTGACCGGACAGTCCAGCGCCGATGGCCGAGACCAGCTCCACCGTCCCGCCCGATCCGCCGCGCCCCTCGAGGCGGGTCACGCTGCGCCAGCCGTTCGCCGCGGTCGGGAAGAGCTCCGGTTCCAGCGCGATGCGTGCCGCGCCCTCGAAGGCGCCCGGCGCCAGCGACAGGATGCAGGCGACGAACCGCGGTCCCGCCGTCCCGTCCTCCCGCTCGCCGATGAGATCCGGCGCGCAGCCGATCTCGGTCGCGACCGCCGCCCAATGCAGGTTCATGCAATCGCGCACGATGCGCCCGGGCACCGTCGCGCGCACCGCCCGGACGAAGGGAACCGCAGAGCCGGAGATGGGCCGCCGCGGCGGGTTGCGGAACTGCGACGGACCGCAGAAGGCGGCGGTGGCGATGCCCTCGAACATCTCGGCGGTGGCGAACATGGCGGTGCCTCCAGGGGCCGGCTTCGGCGGGCATGGCGCCCGATGCGCCGGCCCCGAAGTCTCCCCGAGCATCGCCCGCCCGGGCCCTTCGGTCTGTGACGGCCGTCACCCGTGGGCGGGACGGGTCGGCTGCGCCGCCATCGCCCGCCGCAATGCCGGCCTTGCCCGCACCCGTTCGAGATACGTCCCCACCGGGCCCTCCGGCAGCGCGAACCGCGCGGCGACCGCCCAACCGGCGCAATGCCCCAGGATCAGGTCCGGGACCGTGAAGCGGTCGCCGGTCACGAAGACATTGCCGCCGAGCCTCCCGGCCAGGATCGCCATGGCGCGGGCGAATTCGGCCCGGGCGGTCGCCTTGACCGCCGGCACCCGCAGCACTTCGGGCAAGGCGAAGCTGTGCTTCGCCGCGGTCCAGAGCGGCCCGTCCACCTCGTCCACCGCGAATTGCGTGAAGCCGTCCTGCCGGCCGCGCTCGAGACTTCCCGCAGGCCAGGTCAGGCCGCCGTGCCGGTCGGCGAGGAACTGGACGATCGCCACCGAATCGGTCAGCGCCACGCCCTCGGCGATCAGGACCGGGACCTTGCCGCTGGGGTTATGCAACAGCGCCTCTGCCGAGGCCGGCGCCGCTTCCTCCAACCGGTAGGGAAGGCCGAGTTCCTCCAGCGCCCAGACCACCCGGAGCGCACGCGTGCCGAGCGTGCCGATGACCCTGTACATCCCGGCCTCTCCTCAGCGCGGCCTGAGCATCGCGACCCGGACGAGGAGGCGCTCGACCATGGCCAGTCCCGGCATCGCGCCGCCCGAGCGCAGCGCCAGATCCGCCTCGGTGATCAGGCCCAGCGCCGTTTCCAGACGCTCGGCGCCGAAACCGCGCGCCTGGGCGGCGAGACGCGCCCGCCGCGGCCCGAAGACCGGCGGCCGGACCCGCGCGAGCGCGGCTTCCGGGCCGTCCGGAGCGATGGCTGCGGCGAGCAACGTGCGGAAGCGCCGGCCTGCGTCGATGACCAGCTTCACCGGCGCGCTTCCCTGGGTTCCGGCGCGGCGCAGCTCGACGGCGAGCCGCCCCGCCTGCCCTTCGGCCACCAGGTCGAGCAGGTGATCGAGGTCGGCCTCCGTCGCCCGCGGCGCACAGGCCGCCATGTCCTCCGCCCCGAGCGGCGCGGGATCGCCGGCCTTGTAGAGTGCGAGCTTGGTCAGGAACTGAGCGAAATCGCCCGGACCGAGCCCGCGGGCCAGATCCTCGAGATCGCCCATCGCCGCGCGGTCGACACTACCGAGGCCCGCCGCGGCCAGCGCCGCGGCGATTTCCTCCCGGCCGGGCGGATCGTCGTAGATGCCGATCGCCACGGCGTTCCGGGCCGCCTCGAAGACCTTGCGCAGCGGGCTGCCGGCCTTGAGCGCGCCGGCGGTCACCACGATCTGCGCATCGCCCGGCCGCCAGTCGGCGAGCGCCCCGCGCATCAGCTCCGCCAGCCCGTCGCCGGCATCCTCCACCACCGCCGCCCGCGGACCGGGAAAGAAGCTTGCCCCCCGCACCGCATCGTCGAGCGCCGCCGGGTCGCGTCGCAGATCCGCGGCGGCGATTCGCGCCAGCCGCATCTCGGCGGCACCCTCGGGGCCGATCAGCGCCGCGACCAGCGTCTGCCGCTTGAGCGCGACCCGCATCGCGTCGCCACCGAAGAGTAGCACGCCCGCCCCGTCCGGATCGGGCCGCTCCAGGAAACGCCGCGCCTCCCGCCCCGCGAGCTTCACGCCGCGCCGTCCTCGGCCAGGAGTGCCAGTCGCAACACGATCCGGTCGGCGAGCTCGGCCGCCAGCCGCTGCCCGGCGGCGCGCTCCGCCGCCAGCGCCGCGAAGGCCGAGACGGCGGAGGATTCGGGCGCGCTGTAGCCGGTGATCGCCCGCACCTCGTCCACCAGCACCGGCGGGCCGCCATCCACCGGGGTCACCGCAAAGGCCGCGGTACCGATGACATTGTAGCGCGTGGTCACGTTCTGCTGGGTAAGTGCGACCCCGACCTGCCGGAGCGTCAGGTCGATCGCGAGACGGTAGGCGGGATCCTCCGCCGGGCCGAGCCGCTCGGTCAGCCGCTCGCGCAAGAGGAAGCCGGCCTCGCCCTCGATGACATCGACCGTGACCTGACCGTTCATGGCGGCGGCGGGAGTGCCCTCGCCGTAGAGCGGCGCGAAACCGCAGGCGCCGAGCGCCATCAACGCCGGCAGGAGCAGCAACCGCCGGCGCTCAAAGCACCACATTCACGATCCGGTCCGGCACCACAACCAGCTTCTTCGGCTGCGCGCCGTCGAGCAGCCGCACCACCGCCGCATCGGCCAGCACCAGCGACTCGATGGTGGCGCGGTCCGCGCCCGCGGGCACCACGATCTCGGCCCGGCGCTTGCCATTGACCTGGACCGGCAGGGTCACGCTCGCCTCGGCGAGCATCGCCGGATCCGCCTCCGGCCAGGGCGCCGTCGCGATCAGCCCCTCCCCGCCGAGCCGCGCCCAGACCTCCTCGGCCAGATGCGGCACCATCGGCGCCATCAGCTGCGCGAGGATGCGCATCGCGAAGACCCGGGCCGCGCCCATGCCGGGCGCATCCGCCGGGGCCCGCGAGAGGGTGTTGGTGAAATCGTAGAGCCGCGCCACCGCCCGGTTGAAGCCGAAGGCCTCGATGTCGGCGGTCACGTCGCGGATCGCGCGATGCGCCGCACGGGTCAAGGCGAGCGCCTCCTCGCCGTCCGCGCCGCCGGGCCCGGCGCCGGCGCGCGCGATCTCGTCGGCGAGCCGCCAGACGCGCTGCAGATGCTTCGCCGCCGCCTCGGCCCCGGCGGCGGTCCATTCCACGTCGCGCTCCGGCGGACTGTCGGACATCACGAACCAGCGCGCGGTGTCGGCGCCGAAGCGCGCGACGATCTCCTCGGGATCGACGACGTTCTTCTTGGACTTCGACATCTTGATCGACGGGCCGATCTCGACCGGCGTGCCGTCGGCGAGCCGCGCACCCGCGGCATCGCGCGTCACCTCCTCGGGCAGATGCCAGATCTGGCGGCCGTCGGCGCCCTGGGTCGCATAGGTCTCGTGGATCACCATGCCCTGCGTGAAGAGCGCGTCGAAGGGCTCGATCGCCTTCATCGGCAGATGCCCGGTGCGCTGCATCGCCCGCGCGAAGAAGCGCGAGTAGAGCAGGTGGAGGATCGCGTGCTCCACCCCGCCGATATACTGGTCGACGTTCATCCAGTAATCGGCCGCCGCCAGGTCGGTCGGCGTCGCGGCATGGGGCGCGGTGAAGCGGGCGAAATACCAGGACGAATCCACGAAGGTGTCCATGGTATCGGTCTCGCGCCGCGCCGGACCGCCGCATCGCGGGCAGGTGGTCTCCTTCCAGGTCGGATGCCGCTCCAGCGGATTGCCCGAACCCTCGAATCGCACGTCCTCGGGCAGCCGCACCGGCAGGTTCGCCCTCGCCTCGCCAACGGTGCCGCAGGCGGGACAATGCACCACCGGGATCGGACAGCCCCAGTAGCGCTGGCGGCTCACCCCCCAGTCGCGGAGCCGGTAGCGCGTGACGCCCTGGCCGATGCCATGCGCCTCGCAATAGTCCACCGCCGCGGCGACGGCGGCATCCCCCGTCATCTCGCGCTCGCCGGCGAAGCCGCGCAGATATGTCACAGCCTGTGACTTCGGGGGCACATATGCAGTCAGCGCGACGTCCGGCGCCCCTGCATCGGCCTTGAAGACATCGATGACCGGCAGCCCGTACTTGCGCACGAAGTCGAGGTCGCGCTGGTCATGCGCCGGGCAGCCGAAGATCGCGCCGGTGCCGTAGTCCATCAGGATGAAATTGGCGATCCAGACCGGCAGGGTGCTCTCGGGGTCGAGCGGGTGGCGCACCCTGAGGCCGGTGTCGATTCCGCGCTTCTCGGCCGTCTCGAGCGCTTCCTCGCTGGTGCCGGCCCGGCGGCATTCGGCGTTGAAGGCGGCCACCTCCGGGTCGCCTTCCAGCGCCCGGGCGAGCGGATGATCCGGCGAGATCGCGGCGAAGCTCGCGCCGAGCAGCGTGTCGGGCCGGGTGGTGAAGACCTCGAGCCGTTCGAAGCCTTCCGGTGCGCCGATCGTCTCGAAGGCGAACTGCAGCCCCTGGCTCTTGCCGATCCAGTTGCGCTGCATCAGCCGGACCTTCTCCGGCCAGGCGCCCAGCCCGTCGAGGGCCTCCAGCAGTTCCTCGGCCATGTCCGAGATGCGGAAGAACCACTGGGTGAGTTCGCGCCGCTCCACGGGGGCTCCCGACCGCCAGCCCTTGCCGTCGATCACCTGCTCGTTGGCGAGCACGGTCATGTCGACCGGATCCCAGTTCACCACCGCGGCCTTCCGCGTGACGAATCCCGCCTCAAGCATGTCGAGGAACATCGCCTGCTGCTGCCCGTAGTATTCCGGGTCGCAGGTGGCGAATTCGCGGCTCCAGTCGATGGAAAAGCCCATGGGCTTCATCTGCGCCCGCATCGCGTCGATGTTGCCGTAGGTCCAGGCGCCGGGATGCACGCCCTTCTCGATCGCGGCATTCTCGGCGGGCATGCCGAAGGCGTCCCAGCCCATGGGGTGCAGCACGTTATGGCCCTGCGCCGCCTTGTAGCGCGCCACCACGTCGCCCATGGTGTAGTTGCGCACATGGCCCATGTGGATGCGCCCCGACGGATAGGGGAACATCTCCAGCACGTAGTATTTCGGCCGCGAGGGATCGGCCTCGGCGCGGAACACCTGCGCCGCATCCCAGGCAGCCTGCCATTTCGGCTCGACCGCGCTCGGATCGTAGCGCGTCGGCGCCTCGCCCGTCACTCGAGCCCGCCGGCGTAGAACTGGCCGTCCGGCGAGGGATAGTAGACGTCTGGCGCCGGCGTGCCCTCGGTCGCGGCGATACGGAGCTGCCGCGCCCGAGTCAGGATGGCGTTCTCCAGCGCCTTGTTCGCCTCGCGCGACACCGGCACCGGCCGGCCACCGGACTGCCGGTAGGCCGCGACCTTCAGCGAGCGCGCGTCGAGCGCGGGCGACATGATATAGGCCGTCACCCGGTATCCCGAGGGATCGTTTCCGATCCGGCCCCAGTCGGTCATGATGATCCCGGAGAAGGGATCCGCGCCTTCGAGCGGCAGGAAGGCGAGGATGTCGAGCGTGGCCTGCCAGAGGTAGCGGTTGACCTGCACGCCGATCTCCGGGTCGCCCTGATTGCGGAAGAGATCGAAGAAGGACGAATCGCTGAGCTGCATCTCGCGACGAATCTGCTCGTCGCGCGCCTCGAGCTGCGCCTGGGGGTCGTTCGGCCCACAGCTCGCGAACGCGGCCGAAACGGCGGCGAGCAGAAGGATGTCGCGCTTGATCTTCACGTCTCGGCCCGGCTCCGGATTGGCCCTTCGCCGGTGTCTAAAGTCTCCCCCGCCGCCCGGCAAGCGCAAACCGGCCCGGTCGTTCCGGTGCGCCCGGCCATCACTGTGGCAAAGCTGCATCATCGTCTGACACAAAGCTTTCGCCACCGGCCATTCCCTTGACCCAAAGCCCGGCAATGAGAGATGAGGAACCTACTTGGTCCGGGCGTTCCGGATTTGAGATGGGTTTCGACCAAGAAACACGAGGAAAAACGATGAAGAACGTACTCTTCACCACCACCGCCCTCGCCGCCCTGGCGATCGGCGGGGTTGCCTCGGCCCAGGGGATTTCGCTCTTCGGCGACGCCCGCTTGGGTCTGGGCTACAACATCAACAACGACGGTTCCGCGAACGGCGACGAAGATCTGCGTGCGATCTCCCGCGTCCGCTTCGGCGTCAACATGACCGGCGAGACCGATTCGGGCATCACCTTCGGTGCCACGATCCGCGCCGACAACGCGCGTGGCGGCCAGGGCGATGACACCAACGGCATGAGCGCCGGCAACGTCTTCGTTTCGGGCTCCTGGGGCACCCTGACCTACGGCGACACCAACGCTGCGGACGAGCAGTGGGTCGGCGACATCCCGGGCAACCTCTCGCTCACCGGCCTCGGCGACCTGCAGGAGACCTTCTTCATCTCCAACGGCGGCAGCTTCGGGACCGACAACGCGAACAACTTCGCCTCGAATCCGTTCGCGCGTCCGACTGTTCGCTACGACTTCGACATCGCCGGCTTCGGCATTTCGCTGTCCTCGAACCGCGACCTCACGGACGTGGTCGTCGGCGCCGGCTACCAGGCCGACTTCGGCGGCGGTTCCTTCGGCATCGGCGTTGGCTACAACAACTACAAGTCGTTCCGTCAGACCGTCGGCACTGGCCTCAGCGTCTGCGAAGACGGCGCCGGTGGCCTCACGACCACCTGCAACGCTGGCGATGACGTCTTCACGATTGCCGGCGCAGACAGCACCACGGAGGTTCCGGAAGGCGAGCAGTGGTCCGCTGCCGTGACCGGCGACTGGGAGAACTTCGGTCTCGGCGTCGTCTGGACGCAGGCTGACTCGAAGAGCAACGACTTCGTCGAGGGTGCCAAGTTCGGGACCATCGGCGTCGGCGGTACCTTCGGTTGGGATGCCTTCACGGTTGGCGCCTATTACGTCAACATCTACGAGGGTTCGGAGCGTCTCGAAGGGTATGACGGCAAGAGCGCCTACGGCCTGACCGCGGCCTATGACCTCGGCGGCGGTGCGCAGGTTGCCGGCGGCGTCGCCCGCACCTTCGGCCGTGACGAGCTCTTCCAGGGCGGCAGCCTGATCCAGACGGACCAGGATGCCGACACCGTGGCCGACTTCGGTATCAAGATGGCGTTCTGATCCTTTCCGGATCAGCGAGTACGGAAAGGCGGGCCTCGGCCCGCCTTTTCTGTTTTGTCCGGGCTGGTGCATTTCAATAAGCCCTTCGTTTCATTGGCTTGTACATTCCTTCGCGTGTGGAGCCGGCGCCGTCCCAGACCCGCCTTCCCTTGTCCGCCCGCGGCGCGCTAGGGTCAGCGGGCTCAGCGCGAGGAGGCTGCCCATGTCGCTCCAGGACATCGAGACACGCATCGCGGCGGCGACCCGTGCGGCCGGTCGCCCGGCCGGCGCGGTCACGCTGATCGCCGTCTCCAAGGTCCAGCCGCTCGAACGCATCCGTGCGGTGCTCGAGGCCGGCCATCGCATCTTCGGCGAGAACCGCGTGCAGGAGGCCGAGGGCAAGTGGCCGGGCTTCCGCGCGGAATTCGACGGCCTCAGCCTGCATCTCGTCGGCCCGCTCCAGAGCAACAAGCTCGCCCGCGCCCTCGATCTCTTTGACGCGATCCACAGCCTCGACCGCGACAGCCTCGCCCGAAGGCTCGCCGCCGCAGTCCAGGCCCGGGGCGCCTGCCCGACCCTCTTCGTTCAGGTCAACACCGGCCGGGAGCCGCAGAAGGCCGGCATCGCCCCGGAGGCGCTGGACGCTTTCCTCGCCACCTGCCGAGGCGAGTACGACCTGCCGGTCTCGGGCCTGATGTGCATCCCGCCGGTCGACGCCGCCCCCGCACCGCATTTCGACCTGCTGCGGGAAATGGCGGCGCGCAACGGCCTCGAAGGGCTCTCCATGGGCATGTCCGACGATTTCGAGACCGCCATCGCCTGCGGGGCCACCCATGTCCGGATCGGCTCGGCGATCTTCGGCACGCGCGCCGCACCGGTCTGAGCGGCAGCGGCGCTTGCCCGGCGGTCCGGGTGCGCATAACCTCGCGATCCTGGCCCCGCGGGAGATTACCATGCGCCGAACAGGCATCGCCTTCCTCGCCGCCGGCCTCGGCGCGATGCCCACGCTTGCGGCCGAGCCGCAGGTCCTCGACGGCGCCGCGGCCTTTCCCGAAGGCCCGGCCTTTCACGACGGCGCGCTGATCTATGCCGAGTACGGCGGCAACGTGGTCAGCCGCATCGACCCCGAAACCGGCGCCAAGTCCGAGCTCTGGCGCGAGGAGGGCTGCGGCCCCTCGGCGGTGCTGCCGCTCGACGGGCGCTTCCTCGTCACCTGCTACGATTCCGGCCGGCTCGAAGCCTTCGGTACCGACGACGGAACCACCCAGTCATGGGAAGCCGACGCCGACGGCACTCCCCTGGTCGGCCCGAACGACGTGACCCCGGACGGCAAGGGAGGCGCCTATGTCACCGCCTCGGGCCCCTGGGAGAGCGAACCAATCGTCGGCCGCGTGCTGCATCTCGACGCGGACGGCGTCCTGACGACCGTGGCCGACGACCTGCATTACCCCAACGGCGTCGCCCTCTCGCCGGCCGGCGATCGCCTCTTTGTCGCGGAATCGGAGGCCGGACGCATCATCTCCTTCGCCGTCGCCGAGGACGGCAGCCTCTCCGATCGCCGTCTCTTCGTCCGACTCGGCGCGATCGATCCGGCCTCCGGCGTGCTGCCCTATCCCGACGGCATCGAATTCGGCCCCGACGGCGCGCTCTGGATCGGCCAGCTCTCCTCGGGCCGGCTCCTCGCGGTCGATCCCTTCGGCGAGGTCTTGAACGCCGTCGAGCTGCCCGCGCCCGCCGCCCCGAACCTCGCCTTCACCCCCGACGGGACAGGCCTCGTGGCGGTGACCGTCGACGATCCCGCCGCACCGCCCTATCCGGGCAAGGTTCTGAGGCTGGAGCTGCCGTGAGGCGGTGTGACAAAAACTTCACGGTCCTTCGCGTTCCGGCCTGCTAGGAACGCCGGGGCGAATCTGGAAGACGCATCATGGAAAACCGGGACGACGATTTCGACGGCCGCGACTGGCTCGAGGCCGAGCTGGCCGATACGCTCGACGAGGATTACGAGCTCGAAATCTCTGAGCCGGCGCTCTCGCTTGAGATCCGCAAGATCTACCGCAAGGCGCATCCGCCCTCGATACCGCGCATGGATTACTTCCGCGCGCTGCTGCGGCTGCAATCCGAGTTGATCAAGCTCCAGGATTGGGTTTCCTACAAGAAGGAGAAGATCGTCGTGATCTTCGAGGGTCGCGACTCGGCTGGCAAAGGCGGCGTGATCAAGCGCATCACCCAGCGCCTCAACCCTCGTGTCGCCCGGGTGGTCGCCATGCCGGCCCCGACCGAACGGGAAAGGAGCCAGTGGTACTTCCAGCGCTACGTTCCGCACCTGCCCGCCGGCGGCGAGATCGTGCTCTTCGATCGCTCCTGGTACAACCGTTCGGGCGTGGAGCGGGTGATGGGGTTCGCCTCGGAAGATCAGGTCGAGCAGTTCTTCGAGGACGTCCCCGAATTCGAGCGCATGCTGGTCCGTTCCGGTATCCGGCTGATCAAGTACTGGTTCTCGATCACAGACGAGGAGCAGCAGATGCGGTTCCTGATGCGCATCCACGACCCGCTCAAGCAGTGGAAGCTCTCGCCGATGGATCTCCAGAGCCGGGTGCGCTGGGAGCAATACACCAAGGCCAAGGAGGAAACCCTCGCCCGCACCAACATCCCCGAGGCGCCCTGGTACATCGTCGAGGGCAACGACAAGAAGCGGGCGCGGCTGAACTGCATCGACCACTTCCTCGCGCAGGTCCCCTACGAGCCGGTGCCGCACGAGGACATCACCCTGCCCGACCGCGTCTTCAACCCCGCCTACGAGCGCAAGATCCTGCCGCCCGAACTCTACGTCCCGTCGAAATACTGACGCCACCCGCCCGGGACGGCTTCGGTCTACTGTCGTCGGTCTGCCGCATGCCGACCGGCGGTTTCGCCGCGACAGGCGGCAGGTCCGGCACACATGCGCCAGCCGGCATGTGTCTGATCTGATTGGCCTTCCGGCTTGCGGCTTGCGGCACGCCGCGTCACCGCGTATTCGGGACGGGATGGGATCCGGCGAATCCCGACCGGGCGGGGGATCGAATGCCGATGCGACAGGAGCCGCTCGCCCTTCGGCGCGGCAGAGGAGCGACCGGGCGCGGCGCGCTCTGGATCGCGGCCCTTCTGCTCGCGGCACCGGCCGCGGCCCAGGCGCCCGAGGGCGGGCCGCCACCGCCCCAGCCCGTCACCGTGGTCACGCTCGATGCGACCGACGTCACCCTCACCGCGACCCTCCCCGGTCGCGTGGTGGCCTCCGGCATCGCCGAGGTGCGCCCGCAGGTCAACGGCATCATCACCGAGCGGCTCTTCCAGGAAGGCGCGGAGGTGGCGCTCGGCGATCCGCTCTACCGCATCGATTCGGCGAGCTACGAGGCCCAGGTCGCCGCCGCCGAGGCGCAGGTCGCCCAGGCCCGGGCCGAGGTCGAGACCACCTCCCGCGACGCCGAGCGCCTCGAGGAACTGCTCTCGCGCAAGATTGCCAGCCAGCAGAACTACGACGAGGCCGCCGGCGCGCGCGACAGCGCTGCGGCCGCGCTCCAGGTGGCGCAGGCGCAGCTCCAGGCCGCGCAGATTGACCTGGAGCGCACCACAATCCGCGCGCCGCTCGCCGGCTTCATCGGCCGGTCGCTGACCACCCAGGGCACGCTGGTGACCAGCGGCCAGGCCGCGCCGCTGGCGGTCATCCGCAACATCGACCCGGTGCTCGTGGACGTCACCCAATCCGCGGCGGAAATTCTCGAGTGGCGGCGCGGGCTCGCCGCCGAGCGGCTGGCCGCAGCGGCCCCGGAGGTGTCGCTCACCTTGGCCGATGGCACCAGCTACGAGCAGAAGGGGCTTCTGACCGTAGCCGAGGCCAACGTGAACGAGGAGACCGGCGTGGTAACCCTGCGCATGGAGTTTCCCAATCCCGAGAAGCTCCTGCTCCCGGGCATGTACGTGCAGGTCGAACTGCCCCAGGGCGTCGCCGAGAACGTGGTGCTCGCTCCGCAGGAGGGGGTTTCCTTCGACCAGCGCGGCCGTCCGGTCGCGCTCGTGGTCAATGCCGAGAACGTGGTGGAACCGCGCGAACTCGACGTCATCGCCGCCCGCGACTCGAGCTGGATCGTGCGCGACGGGCTCGGCGCCGGCGACCGGATCATCGTCGAGGGGCTGCAGAAGACCGGCCCCGGCGCGACCGTGGCGCCCGAAGAACGCGGCGCCGCGCCCGCGGGTGGCGATGCCGCCGGCGCCGCACCCGCGCCCGCCACCGACGGCGGCTGAGCGGAACCGGGAGGGAGAAGGCCGATGGCACGCTTCTTCATCGACCGCCCGGTCTTCGCCTGGGTCATCGCCATCCTGATCATGGGCATCGGCCTGCTGTCGATCTTCACCCTGCCGGTGTCGCAATACCCCCAGATCGCGCCGCCCTCGGTCACGGTCTCGGCCTCCTATCCCGGCGCCTCGGCGGAAACCGTCGAGACCACGGTGACCCAGGTGCTCGAACAGGCGCTGACCGGCATCGACGGGCTGCGCTACATGTCCTCGTCCTCGACCGCCTCGGGGCAGGGCTCGATCACGCTGACCTTCGAGACCGGCACCGACGCCGACATCGCCCAGGTCCAGGTGCAGAACAAGCTCGCTCAGGCCACGCCGCTGCTCCCCGAGGCGGTGCAGCGCCAGGGCGTTCGCGTCGACAAGGGCTTCGCCGGCTTCCTGATGGTGATCGGGATCATTTCCGAAGACGGCTCGCTCGAACAGGTTGACCTCTCCGACTATCTCGCCTCCAACCTCGTGGACGAGATCAGCCGCGTCGAGGGCGTCGGCGGCGTCGAGGTCTTCGGCGCGCCCTATGCCATGCGCATCTGGCTCGATCCGTCGCGGCTCGCGGCCTACGACCTCGCCCCCGCCGACGTGGTGAGCGCGGTCTCGGCGCAGAACGCCCAGATCTCCGCCGGCCAGTTCGGCTCGCTGCCCGCGGTCGAGGGCCAGCAGCTCAACGCCACCATCACCGCCCAGTCGCTCCTGCGCACCCCGGCGGATTTCGAGCAGATCGTGCTGCGCGCCGAGACCGACGGCGGGCTGGTGCTGCTGAACGACGTGGCCCGCGTCGAGGTCGGCGCCGAGGATTACACCGCGATCTCGCGCTACGGCGGCCAGCCGGCATCGGGCATGGCCCTGCGCCTCGCCGCCGGCGCCAATGCGCTCGATACCGCCGAGCGCGTCAAGACGCGCATGGAGGAGCTGTCAGCCTTCTTTCCCGAGGGGCTGGCCTACAACATCCCCTTCGATACCACGCCCTTCGTTGCGATCTCCATCGAGGAGGTGGTCAAGACGCTCTTCGAGGCGATCGGGCTTGTCTTCCTCGTCATGCTGCTCTTCCTCGGCAACCTGCGCGCCACGCTGATCCCGACGCTCGCGGTTCCCGTGGTGCTGCTCGGAACCTTCGGCGTGCTGGCCGCGGCGGGCTTCACCATCAACACGCTAACCATGCTCGCGATGGTCCTGGCCATCGGCCTTCTGGTAGACGACGCCATCGTGGTGGTCGAGAACGTCGAGCGCATCATGGACGAGGAAGGGCTCGACGCCCGCGAGGCGACGCGCAAGTCCATGGACCAGATCACCGGCGCGCTGATCGGCATCGCGCTGGTGCTTTCGGCGGTCTTCGTGCCCATGGCATTCTTCGGCGGCTCCACCGGGGTGATCTATCGGCAGTTTTCCATCGCCATCGTCTCGGCCATGGCGCTCTCGGTAGTGGTGGCGCTGACCCTGACCCCCGCGCTCTGCGCCACCATGCTGCGGCGCAGCGACGCCCATGGGCCGGCGCGCGGGCCGCTCGCGGCCTTCCACCGCTTCTTCGCCGCGCTGACGCGCCGCTACGGCGGCGCGGTCGACTGGATTGTGCGCCGGCCTTTCCGGATCGGCGCGATCTATCTCGCCCTGGCCGGGCTGATGGGCTGGTTCTTCGTGCAGACCCCCACCGGCTTCCTGCCCGACGAGGACCAGGGCATCATGTTCGTCTTCGTCCAGGCGCCCTCGGGCGCCACCGCCGAGCGGACGCTCCGGGTGATGGACCAGATCGAGCACCATTTTCTGACCAACGAGCCCGGGGCGGTGGATTCAATTTTCACCGTCGTCGGCTTCAGCTTCGCCGGCGCCGGCCAGAACGTCGGCCTCGGCTTCGTGCGCATGAAGGATTGGTCCGAGCGCCCTCGCCCCGACCAGTCGGTGCAGGCGACCGCCGGCCGCGCCTTCGGGGCACTGAGCCAGATCCGCGACGCCTTCGTCTTTCCCATCGTGCCGCCGTCGGTGATCGAGCTCGGCAACGTCTCGGGCTTCGACTTCTATCTTCAGGCCCGCGGCAACCAGACCCACGAGGAACTGCTCGCCGCGCGCAACCAGATGCTCGGCATGGCGGCGCAGAGCCCGCTGATCGCCTCGCTGCGGCCGAACGGGCTGGAGGACGCCGCGCAATTTGCCCTCGATGTCGACTGGCGCAAGGCGGGCGCGATGGGCGTCACTGCCCACGACGTGGCGGAGCTCCTCTCCACCGCCTGGGCCGGCAGCTACGTCAACGACTTCCTCGACCGCGGCCGCATCAAGAAGGTCTTCGTCCAGGGCGAGGCCGAGGCCCGGCGCAACCCCGACGACATCGAGCGCTGGCGGGTGACCAATGCCACGGGCGGCCTGGTCCCCTTCTCGAACTTCGCCGACGGGCTCTGGCGCTTCGGCCCGCAGGGGCTCTACCGCTACAACGGCGTGCCCGCCATGCAGCTCCAGGGCCAGCCGGTGCCGGGCGTGACCACCGGCGAGGCCATGGCCGAGATCGAGCGGCTGGCGACCCAGCTTCCCCCTGGCTTCGACGTGGCCTGGACCGGGCTCTCGCTCGAGGAACGCCAGACCGGCGGCCAGGCGCCGCTGCTCTACGCGCTCTCGCTCGCCGTCGTCTTCCTCAGCCTCGCCGCGCTCTACGAGAGCTGGGTGATCCCCGCGGCGGTGATGTTCGCCATGCCGCTCGGCGTGCTCGGCGCGCTGATCGGCGCGCGGCTCGGGGGCTTCGCCAACGACGTCTTCTTCCAGGTCGGCCTTCTGACCACCATCGGCCTCACCGGCAAGAACGCGATCCTGATCGTGGAATTCGCCCGCGCCCGCCAGGAGGAGGGTCAGGAGCTCTTCGCCGCCATCAGCGAGGCGGCGCGCCAGCGCTTCCGGCCGATCGTCATGACGTCGATGGCCTTCTCGCTCGGCGTCACGCCGCTGGTGCTCTCCACCGGTGCCGGCGCCGCCGGACGCAACGCCATCGGCTCGGCGGTGCTCGGCGGCACCTTCTCGGCGACCCTGCTCGGCGTGCTCTTCGTGCCGCTCTTCTACGTCGTGATCCGTCGTCTCGCCCCCCTGCCCCCGCTTCCCGGAGCCGAACCGACGCCGGCCACCTGATATCGTCAGGCTGCAACAGCAGCGCACAGGTCCCGAGCCCGTCCGCCGCAAATGTGTGCCACCCATGGCGGTCCGATCCGTCCGTCGCCCGAGTTCCATACCGTTGCCCGCACACGACGTCTGCGCGTACACGTTCGGGACCTTGGATCGATTTCGACCCGCATGATCCATTCCGAAGCGCCGGCGATCCCGACGGGCCCGTTTGCAGCAGCCGCAACCCATCGGGCTTCACTCGCAAACGCCGCCGGCACGACGGCCTCAGTGATGCAAGACCGTGCGCCCAATACCGATCGTCGGGTGCAGCTTGCGGGAATCACACGCCGGCTTGCAGGCCGAACGCCCGAATACCGCGCAATTGGCGGCCAAGGCGCTCCAGAGATTCGCGGCACCATGCGCAAGCCACCGGGCGACGCCCTGGCGACCCAAAGCCGGCCCGTGGCCCCGGATCGCGCAACTTGATGCAGGGAATGGTACCAGCGCCCCGGCTCGAACGGGGGACCTCCTGATCCACAATCAGGCGCTCTAACCAACTGAGCTACGCCGGCACGGCTGTCCGGTTACTATACGCGGCGGCTCGAATGCAAGTCTGCACTTGTCCGACGCCGCGGGACCAGGCAGATTGCGGCGCGGGCAGGAGGCCGGAAGACATGGGGATCGACCGCGAGAGCGATATCGCCGCCAGCCTGCGGATCGGGCCCACGTCGCTCGGCATGGTCCGGGTCTATGTCGAGACGGATTCCTTCGATCTGCCGCTCGACTTCGATCCCGACGAGGCGGAGGAGATCGCCGAGGAGCTTCGCGCCGCGGCGGAACGGGCACGCAGCATCGCAGCCGGCGGGAAGGGGAAGAAGCGACCCGGGCGACGCTAGAGCCGGGAGAACCTCGCGAGGTCCGGATCGATCAGGACGCCGAGGCGCAGCGCCGCGGTGCGGGCGAAGCGCTGCACCAGCGCCTTGCGCCGCGCGCCCGCAAGCGGCGTCTCCGGCGGCCAGCGGACGAGTTCGCCGTCGAAGCCGTCGGCCAGGATGAGCCCGGTCTCCTCGGGCAGGATCTCGCCGGGGAAATCCGCATCGACCGCCCAGAAGAACCGGTCGCACCAGGCCAGGTAGCCGGCCCACTTGCGATCGGAGATGAAATCCATCCGACTCGACTTGCATTCGACGATCCAGATCTCGCCCTTCGGGCCGAGCGCGACCACGTCGACGCGGAGGCCCGCCTCGGGCACGAATTCGGTCAGTGTCGCGAAACCGCGTCCCGCGAGATGGCGACACACACCGCGCGCCAGGCGCTGCCCGGGGAGCTCGGACTCCGTCATCCCGGCTCTCTGGCCAAGCGCGCGCCGGCGGTCAAGGGGCCGGGCTCACCCGCGGCCGGTCGCCCCGCCGGCCCTCGCGGCAGGGCTTGAGACCTCGCACACGACGCGGTACTAGGAAAGCGATGCTGGCCGGTCTTCTGCCGGCCTCGGGGGTTCATTGGAGATCACGCATGGCCGACGCCGCTGTTCATTCCCACGACGGCCACGACAAGCCGGGGTTCTTCACCCGGTGGTTCATGTCCACCAACCACAAGGACATCGGCATCCTCTACCTGGTCACCGCGGCGATCCTGGGACTGGTCTCGGTCTCCTTCACCATGTTCATGCGCCTCGAGCTGATGGAGCCGGGCGTCCAGTACATGCTGCTCGACGGCCAGCCGAACGGGCATCTGTGGAACGTGCTGATCACCGGCCACGGCATCCTGATGATGTTCTTCGTGGTGATTCCCGCGCTCTTCGGCGGCTTCGGCAACTATTTCATGCCTCTGATGATCGGCGCGCCGGACATGGCCTTTCCGCGCATGAACAACCTGAGCTACTGGCTCTTCGTGGCGGGCTCGACGCTGGCGGTCTGCTCGCTGCTGGCACCCGGCGGCAACGGGTTGAGCGGTTCCGGCGTCGGCTGGGTGCTCTATGCGCCGCTCTCGACTCACGAGCAGGGCATGTCGATGGATCTCGCGATCTTCGCGGTGCACCTGAGCGGCGCGTCTTCGATCCTCGGCGCGATCAACATGATCACGACCTTCCTCAACATGCGCGCGCCGGGCATGACGCTGCACAAGGTGCCGTTGTTCGCCTGGTCGATCGTGGTAACGGCCTTCATGATCCTTCTCGCACTGCCGGTGCTCGCGGGGGCGATCACCATGCTCCTGACCGACCGCAACTTCGGCACGACCTTCTTCGAGGCTTCCGGCGGCGGCGACCCGGTCCTCTACCAGCACATCCTGTGGTTCTTCGGGCATCCTGAGGTCTACATCGTCATCGTGCCGGGCTTCGGCATCATCAGCCATGTGATCTCGACCTTCTCGCGCAAGCCGATCTTCGGCTACCTGCCGATGGTCTATGCGATGATCGCCATCGGGGCGATCGGCTTCGTCGTCTGGGCGCATCACATGTACACGGTCGGCATGTCGGTGACGCAGCAGAGCTACTTCATGCTTGCGACGATGGTGATCGCGGTCCCGACGGGCATCAAGATCTTCAGCTGGATCGCCACGATGTGGGGCGGCTCGATCGAGTTCAAGACGCCGATGCTCTGGGCCGTTGGTTTCCTGTTCCTCTTCACCGTCGGCGGCGTGACCGGCATCGTTCTCAGCCAGGCGCCGCTCGACCGCGCCTATCACGACACCTATTACGTGGTGGCGCATTTCCACTACGTCATGAGCATCGGCGCGGTCTTCTGCATCTTCGCCGGCGTCTATTACTGGTTCACGAAGATCACCGGGCGGGCCTATCCGGAATGGGCGGGCAAGCTGCATTTCTGGATGATGTTCGTCGGCGTGAACCTGACCTTCTTCCCGCAGCACTTCCTCGGCCGGCAGGGCATGCCCCGCCGCTACATCGACTATCCCGAGCAGTTCGCGCTCTGGAACTACGTGTCGTCCTGGGGTGCCTTCCTGTCCGGCCTGTCCTTCGTCTTCTTCTTCGGGATCGTTTTCTACAGCCTGCGCTACGGCCAGCGGGTGACCGAGCCGGCCTATTGGGGCGCGCAGCCCGACCAGACCCTGGAATGGACGCTGTCGAACCCGCCGCCGGAGCACACCTTCGAGACCCTGCCGACCCCCGACATGTGGGACCATTCGGCGGCACACTGAAGGCGGGGAGCCGTGCTCGAACAGACGGCCCGATCGCACATCCCGACACCCGCAAGGGGTTTTCCGAACCGTGTGGAAGCGCCGCTCCTGGCGCTTTCGCTGCGACCGAACCGGTCGCTGAGCCAGCGCGGCGTCACCTGGGTGATGGCGCTGGTAGCCCTGGGCCTCGTGATGCCGCTGGTGCCGCTCGGGGGAACCGGCGCAGGCTGGGGGATGCTGCCCTTCCTCGTCGCGGCACTCGCGGGGCTCGCCTGGGCCTTCCGGCGCAGCTTCGAGGACGGCAGGCTCACCGAGGAATTCCGGCTCTGGCCCGATCTGGTGACGGTCGAGCGCATCGAGCCGAACGGCACGGTGCAGCGCTGGCACGCCAACCCCTTCTGGGTGCGGCCGCGGCTGATCGAAAACGCCCCCGTGGAGAAGTACCTCACGCTCACGGGCAACGGCCGGGAGATCGAACTGGGCGCCTTCCTCTCGCCGGGCGAGCGCGTGGAACTCTTCGACGAAATCAGCGCGGCGCTGGACCGCCTGAAGACGCTACCCTCGGCGGAATCGCCGTAACGCGGTGATGCCGACCTCCGATCAGGAAAGGTTCGAGATGAGACATCTGCTTTCTGGCGCGGCGCTTCTCTGCGCGGTCGCCGCGCCGGTTGCGGCGGACGAGTTCACCGAAGTCATCGACAGCGCGCTGTCGGCCTATGCGGAAGGCGACATCACCATCGCGAGCGAAGAACTCGACTATGCGATGAAGCTGCTCGGCCAGATGAAGTCGGCAAGCCTCGCGGCCTATCTGCCCGAAGCGCCCGCCGGCTGGACGCGCGAGGAGGCCGATGCCGACGGCAGCGGGCTCGCGATGAGCATGTTCGGCGGCGGCACCGCCGCGGCGGCGACCTATCGCAAGGGCGACGCGGAAATGACCCTGACGCTGCTGGCGAATTCCCCCATGGTGAACAGCATCGCGGCGATGATCACCGGTGTCGCCTCCATGGGCAGCGGCAAGCCGATCCGCATCCAGCGCACCCAGTTCGCCGACAACGACGGCGAGCTGCAGGGCGTGGTCGACAACAAGGTCATGGTCAGCCTGACCGGCAATGCCAGCGTCGAGGAGAAGACGGCTCTGCTGGAGGCGATGGATCTCCGGGCGCTGCGGGACTTCTGACGAAGCCCGCACCGCCCCGGGAAGCGGCGATGGAGGGATGCCATGGCTGGAGGCTGGGCGCGCGACGGCGCGGTGAACGACCAGATCGAGGCCTCGATCGCGGACGAGCTCAAGCGGATGCAGGCCAGGCGCCGCGCGACCGGCGCCAGCCGGACCCACTGCGCGGAATGCGAGGAACCGATCCCCGAGGCCCGGAGGCAGGCGATCCCGGGCGTGACGCTCTGCATCGACTGCCAGCAGCAACGGGATGCCCGGCCGATCGCGCGGGGCGGGATCAACAGGCGCGGGTCGAAGGACAGCCAGCTGAAGTGATGCAGCGCGATCGGTCTGCCAGGTCGGAACGGGCACCGGTCCGCGGCTCACCCCCCTGCCCGCTCGTCAGATGACGAATCGCTTCCCGGTCAGAGCACGCCGCCCAGGACCACCAGCCAGAAGGACACGGTGACGATCGAGAGTCCGGTCGCGAGCAGGACGGCGCTCGCCGCCTGGGCCTGGGCGCGGCCGTACATGCTGGCGAAGACGTAGGTATTGACTCCCGGCGCCATCGCCGCGGCGAGCACCGCCGCGCGGACGAATTCTTCGGGCAGACCGAAGACCTGCCGCGCCAGCATCCATGCGATGGCGGGATGCACTAGGAGCGACAGGGCGGCGATCATTCCGGCCTCCGCCAGCGAGGCGCGGATCACGTAGCGGGTCAGAATGCCGCCGAGGCCGAAGAGCGCGGCCGGCAGGCTCGCCCCGGCCAGCATGTCGACGGCGACGCGCAGCGTCGCGGGCACCGGGATCCCGCCGAGATTGACGACGAAACCGAGCGCCAGCCCGATCATCAGCGCGTTGCGGAACATGGCGCGGATCACGGCGCGCCCGGTATCGACGAGGCCGCGTCCGTCGGCGCGGGCGAATTCCATGACCGTGATGCCGAGCAGATAGCAGAACGGCGCGTGGATCGAGATGATCGCGAAGCTCGGCGCAAGCGCGTCGACGCCATAGGCGCGCTCCATGATCGGCAGGCCGATCAGCACGAGGTTGGAGAAGAGCGCGCAGAAGCCGATGGCAACGGCCTCGCCCGGCCGCCGCCCGAAGATCCGCCGCGCGCCGAGGATGCCGAGGACGAAGGTCGTGACGGCCCCGGTGTAGAAGGAGAGCAGCAGCCGCGGGTCGAAGACCGCTCCCAGGTCGAGATCGGCGATGGCGCGAAATAGCAGGCAGGGGATCGCGAAGGTCTGGGTAAAGACCATCAGTCCGTCGACGGCACTGGGCGCGAAAACCCCGGTGCGCACCGCCGCATATCCGGCACCGGTGACGAGGAAGACCGGCAGCACGACGTGAAGGATGCCGAAGATCAAAGATCGATCTCCAGGACCATCCCGTCATGGGCCGGCGTCACGTTGGCAGGGGTCTCGGCGTCCACGATGCTGTGGTCGAGGTCGTTGTGCATGTTGGTCAGCACGGCGCGGCGGGGCGCGGCGCGAGCGATCCACTCCAGGCTGCGCTCGAGATGGGCGTGCGTCGGATGGGGGCGACGGCGCAGGGCGTCGAGAATCCAGATCTCCAGGCCCTCGAAATCCCCCCAGGACTGCGGCGGGATCTCCGACACGTCCGGCAGGTAGGCCAGGCCGCCGATCCGGAATCCCAGCGCCTCGATCCTTCCGTGCTGGACGCGGATCGGCCGGAAGCCGAGCGGGCCGGCGGCACCCTCGACGTCGAATGCGCCGTCGATGGCATTGAGCTCGAGGATCGGTGGATAGGCGCTGGTCGGCGGCTGCACGAAGACATAGGCGAAGCGCGAGATCAGCGCCTCCGACGTCTCGGCATCGGCCCAGACCGGCAGCCGCGAACCGCGGTTGAACACCACCATGCGCAGATCGTCGATGCCGTGCACGTGATCGGCATGGGCGTGGGTATAGACCACGCCGTCGAGATGGCCGACGCCGGCATCGAGCAGCTGTGACCTGAGGTCCGGCGCGGTGTCGATCAGCACGCGGGTCGCGCGGCCGCTTTCGAGCCGCTCCACGAGAAGCGAGCACCGGCGCCGGGTGTTGCGGGGATCGAGCGGGTCGCAGGCGCCCCATTCGCCGCCGATCCGCGGCACCCCGCCCGACGAGCCGCAGCCGAGGATCGTCGCGCGCAGGCGCGCCATCAGGCCGCGGCCCTGGCGAAGAGCCGGTCGAAGTTCGCACTGGTCCGGGCGGCGAAATCCTCCGGCTCCAGGTCCCAGATCGCGGCGGCGAAACGCGCGGTGTCGGCCACGAAGGCCGGCTCGTTGCGCTTGCCGCGATGCGGCTGCGGCGCGAGATAGGGGCTGTCGGTCTCCACGAGGATGCGATCGAGCGGCGCATCGGCGAAGATCGCACGCAGGTCCCCCGCGCTCCTGAAGGTCGCGATTCCGGAGATCGAAAGATAGAAGCCGAGCGACAATGCCGTCTCGGCCAGCGCACGGCCCGAGGTGAAGCAATGCATCACGCAGGAAAAGCCGCCGGCGCGATGCTCGTGCTCAAGGATCCGGCCGATGTCCGCATCGGCATCGCGGGCATGGATGATCAGCGGCAGGCCCGTCCGGCGCGCGGCCTCGATGTGGACCAGGAGGCTGTCCTGCTGAACCGACGCGCTCTCGGCGGTGTAATGGTAGTCGAGCCCGGTCTCGCCGATGCCGACGAACCGCGGATGCTCGGCGAGCGCCACCAGCTCGCCGACCGTGGCGAGCGGCTCTTCGGCGGCATGCATCGGATGGGTCCCGGCCGCGTAGAAGAGGCCGTCATGCGCCTCGGCGATGGCGCGCACGCGGGGCTCCTCGCGCAGCCGGGTGCAGATCGTGACCATGCGAGCCACGCCGGCGGCGCGGGCGCGCGCGACCACCGCATCGATCTCGCCCTCGAAATCGGGAAAATCGAGGTGGCAATGGCTATCGACGAGGGCGGGCGAGGACATCGGGATACTCGAGCGGGCGCAGGCGGTCAGGCGGCGGGGAGAAGCGCCCTTACGGCGGCCGCATCGATCCGCAGGAACGTATCGAGGATGACCTGCCCGGGGTCAAGGTTCAGCGCGCGCGAGCGCTCGGCGCGTCCGAGGAGATCGGGCTCCAGCTTGGCCCAGATCTTCGCCTGGTCCGGCTGCTGCCCCAGACGCTCCCTGAGCGCGGCCTCCGCCTCGGAAACCGGGTCGATTGCGGATCCGGCGGCCGCAAGCGCGAGCCGCGAAACGGCCAGCCGGAGAAGATCGAGCGTGAGCGCGAAACGCGCCCCCGAATCGCGTCCGGAGCAGGCATCCGCCAGCGCGACCAGCCGGCGCCGGTCGAGTGGCGGCGCCGTACGGATCAGTTGCAGGATGTCGTCATAGAGCGCCACGCCGCCCGCCGCGGCAAGGTCGAGCGCCGCGCCGGGCGATCCGCCCGAGAGCACGGCGAGCACCGGGAGTTCCGCGTCCGAAACCGGATGTCCCGCCGCCTGGAGCGCTGCCGCCAGCGCCTCCGGCGCCAGCGGCAGGCAGCGCAACTGGCGACAGCGCGAGCGGATCGTCGGCAGAAGCCGTGTCGGCTGATTGCTGACCAGCAGCAGCGCCGCGCGCGCGGGCGGCTCCTCCAGAATCTTCAGGAGCGCATTCGCGGCCGAAACCGTCAGGTCGTCCGCCGCATCGACGATGGCGACCCGCCAGCCGCCATCCGGCGCCGACATCTGGAAGAAGGATTTCAGGGCACGGATCTCGTCGACGGTGATCGCGGTCCGGAGACGCTTCGTCTTGTCGTCCCACGGGCGCCGGCAGAGCAGGAGCTGCGGCGCCGAGAGCTGTGCCACCTGCCGGAACACGCGCTCCGAGGGCGCCATCTCGAGGCTGTCGCCCTGTCCACCGGCGAGCAGATGGCGTGCGATGCGCCAGGCGAGGGTCGCCTTGCCGACGCCCTCCGGCCCGGTGATCAGCCATCCATGGGACAGTCGCCCTGACGCCAGCGCATCGAGGAAGCCCCGTTCGGCAGGCCCCTGCCCGAAGAGAACCGAGGTCTCGCGCGGATGCGGCGCGCCGGGACGGCGGTCGGGTTCCTCGACGTCCGGCTCGATGGTCATGGCGCATCCGCCAGGCTGCGGATGCGTTCGGCGACAGCCTCGGGCGGGCCGTCGGCCGGCACGATGCGGCAGCGCTCGGGAAACTCCCGCGCCAGCGCCAGGAATCCGTCGCGAAGGCGGTGCTGGAACTCGGCTCCGAAGCGCTCGAAGCGATCCTCCACGCTGCCCCGCTCGGCACCGCGACGTCGCGCGACCTCGGGGTCGATGTCGAGGATCAGCGTCAGATCCGGCTCTAGGCCGATCGCGATGCGATGGAGCGCGTCCACCATGGCGCGCAGATCGCCGCGGACGGCGCCCTGATAGACCCGCGTGGAATCGGCGAAGCGGTCGCAGATCACCGTCGCGCCGCGGTCGAGCGCCGGAGTGATGGTCCGCTCGAGATGATCCCGCCGGGCCGCGGTGAAGAGCAGGACCTCGGTCTCGGGCGACCAGCGGCCGGGCTCCCCCTCGACGAGCAGCCGCCGGATCGTCTCGGCGCCCGGCGCCCCCCCGGGCTCGCGCGTCTCGACGACTTCGAGGCCCCGTTCACGCATATGCGCGCCGAGCGCACGCAGCTGGGTGGACTTTCCCGAACCGTCGATGCCCTCGAAGGTGATGAGGCGCCCCGCCACCGCGCGCGATCAGTCGCGTGCGGGCAGCATCTGCACCGCGCGGTCGCGCGCGAGGCGGGTGGCTGCGCCGATGCGGGTCACGAGACCGCCGCGGGCGACGTCCCGCCCGGCCACGAGGTCGAAGCGGGCCGTGTCCTGGTCGGGGACCTCGACCACCAGCGCGCCGAGAACCTGGCCGGCGGCGATCGGCGCTTCGATCGGGCCCTGATAGACGATGCTCGCGGCAACGGCATCGCGCGACTCGCGCGGGACCAGCATCTGCAGCATCTGCGGCGCGACGAGCGGCACCGTCGGCTGCTCGCCGATCCAGACGTCCGCATCGGCCACCACCGCGTCCTTGTCGAAGAACTTGACCTTGTCGAAGGCGCCGAACGCCCATTTGACCAGCGCCTCGGTCTCGGAGCGGCGCTCGGCCTCGCTGGAAAGACCGCTGGCGACGAAGATGATCCGCTGCCCGTCCTGGACAGCCGAACCGACGAGACCGTATCCGGCCTCGGCGGTGTGCCCTGTCTTGAGGCCGTCCGCGCCGATATTGAGCTTCAGGAGCGGGTTCCGGTTCGGCTGGGTGATGCCGTTCCAGGTGAATTCGGTCTCGTTGAAATAGGAGTAGAACTCCGGGAACTCGTCGATGATGTGAGCCGAGAGCAGGGCCAGATCCCGCACGCTCATCAGATGGCCCGGATCGGGCCAGCCGGAAGCGTTCTTGAGCGTGGTGTTCGTCAGGCCGAGCTCGTGCGCGCGGCGGGTCATTGCCTCGGCGAAGGCGTCCTCGCTGCCGGCGAGCCCCTCGGCCACGACGACGCAGGCATCGTTGCCCGATTGCACGATGATGCCCTGGATCAAGGCCTCGACGGGCACCATGGTGCCTGCCTCCACGAACATCCGCGAGCCGCCCATCGCCTGCGCCCGCGCGCTGACGCCGAATTCGGTTTCGGTGGTGACGCGGCCGTCTCGGATCGCCTCGAAGAGCATGAAGAGCGTCATGAGCTTGGACATCGACGCGGGCGCCATCGGCCGGTCGGCGTCCTTGGAGAACAGCACCAATCCCGTGGCGTGGTCGATGACGATGGCCGCCCTGGCCTTGGTCTCGAATGCGGCGGCCGGCAACGGGGCGATCAGCAGAATCAGCGCGAGTGCAATCGCGCCGGATTTCAGAAACATACGCGTTCTCCTGCCTCGGAGCACCCCTCGATACCTGCCTCAGCGATAGGGCAAGCGCATCCGCCTGTCAAAAAACATCCTTGGGAACGACGAGATTGGGCTCGACGCGGACAGCGGTCACGGAGACCGAAACCGGCTCCTCGCCGATGCCGAGCGCATCGGCGGCTTCCGCCGAGATCTCGATATCCGATCCCCCGACCGAGCGACGCGCGGCGAAGAGGGCTACGGTGACTTCGGCACCACTTCGGGCGTTTCGGATGACGGCGCTTTCGGCGCGGGGGAGCTGGCTCACGACGGCCCAAAGACCGGGGGCATCGGTGGTGGTGCGCCGGCCGAGGCCCTCGCGATAGAAGGCCTCGGGCTCCTCGGTCGGCTCGAGCGTCACGGTCAGCGCATCGGGATTGACCGGACGGTCGCAGCTGGAGAGGGTGCCGGCGAGCAGTAGGATGACCAAGTAACGCACGGGGTTCACGCAAGAATATCCATCCCAGACCTTGGCCGACGGGATCAGGAGCCGCAAGCGCCGGATGGCCTGGGTCGGCTCTGGTCCAAGGTTCGTATCCCTCTCGAACGCCGGATCCGGGCGCGGGCGAGTGTCGGGCTTTTCGCCGCTCCCGGCAAGGCTCCCGCCACCGCCGGCGGAGCGAATCGACCATGCATGCGCCATGCACAAGCTATGCACCATTCATGCACGCTCCATGCGCCGGTTTCGCAAGGTTCGGTTAACCCGTCCGCACGCGACGGTCAGGGGTCAGGCGGTGATCTCCATGGAGGGCGGGGCCGGCACTGCCGGCGAGGCGCGAAGCGGCGATCAGGTCGGCGAGAGACTCGCCGACCGCCCTCAGGCCGCTCTCGCCGCCAGGGAGCGCGTGAAGCGCGCGACGCGCTCGCAGGCCTCCGCCAGGCGCGCATCCTCGATGGTGAAGGAAAGCCGCACCCAGCCCCTTGCGCTCTCGCCGAAGGCCGCACCGTCGAGGACCGAGACCCCGGTCTCGCGGAAGAGCCGGACCGCGAATTCCCCGCTTGAAAGCCCGGTTTCGCGCACGTCGGCCATGACGAACATGCCCGCCTCGGGCAGCAGCAGCCGCAGGCCCCGCGCCGCGGCGAGCCGGTCGCAGGCCAGGTCGCGGCGGCGACGGTAGACCCGGCGCATGGCCTCGGTGGTCTCTTCCTCGATCTCGAGCGCGGTCAGCGCCGCCTGCTGGCAGAATCCGGGCAGGCCGTAGAGCATGGCGAGCCCGAGCCGGGCGAAATGCGCGATCAGCGCCTCGGGACCGATGGCCCAGCCGATGCGCCAGCCGGTCATGGCATGGGATTTCGACAAGCTGCCGATGGTGACGGTGCGCTCGGCCATTCCGGGCAGGCCGGCGATCGAGGCGTGGCGGGGTCCGTAGACGAGATCGGCATAGACCTCGTCGGCGATCACCCAGAGGTCGTGGCGACGGGCGATCTCGGCGATGGCGGCGAGCTCGGTCCCGTTCAGCACGACCCCGGTGGGATTGTTGGGATTGGTGAGCAGGATCGCGCGGGTGCGCGGGGTGATCGCCGCCTCGATGACGGCCGGGTCCGGCCGGAAGCCGGCGGCGGCGGCCTGGGGCACGCGGACGAGGTCGGCACCCGAGGCGCGGATCGTCGCCTCGTAAGTGACATACATCGGATCGAGCGCGACGACGGCGTCGCCGGCGTCGAGCAGGCAGAGGCTTGCGGCGAAGAGCGCGTTCTGCGCTCCGGCGAGGACCATGACATTCTCCGCAGCGCAGGGCGACTCGGTGCGCACGGCGTGGCGCGCGGCGATGGCGGCGCGCAGGTCCATGCGCCCGGCGACCTCGGCATAGTGGGTGTCGCCGGATTCCAGCGCGGCGACGGCACGGCGCACGATCGGCTCGGGCGTGGCGAAATCCGGGTCGCCGATGCTGAGCACGATCGCATCCTCGCCACGGCCGGCCGCGGCCAGGGCCTCGGAATGGATGGCCCAGGCCTCCGCACCCTCGCCGCCGATCCGGTCCGTGAAAGTCGAATACCGCATGGTCTGCCTCATGTTCGGGAGGTTGCATTTTCCGGCGTTGCATCACGCCGCCGTTTCCGTTATCTATTGTACAGTCGTTCAACAAGGAATTCAACCCCCCGTGGCCCGCCCCGACAAACGCCGCGACTTCGACCGCCTGCAACCCGACGCTCGGCGCGCAGCGCTGATCGAGGCGACGCTGCGCTGCCTGCGGCGCGAGGGCCGCGACGGGCTCTCGGCGCGACGGATCGGCGCCGAGGCGGGGATCTCCATCGGGCTGATCAACCATTACTTCCCCAGCAAGGACGACCTGGTCGCGGCCGCCTACGAGACCCTGGCCGAGCGCCAGCTCGCGATGCTGCTCGAGGCGGCCGGGGACGGCGATCCGGTGGCGCGGCTGCGCGGCTTCATTGCCGCCTATTTCGGGCCGGAGATCCTCGACCGCGGCGTGCTCCGCGCTTGGATCGTCTTCTGGGCGATGGCCTTCGAATCCGAGGCCGTCCGCGCGGCGCATGAGCGCAGCAACGGCGCCTTCCAGGCCGCGCTGCGCGACCTGATGGCGGACGCGCGCGGGGAGCCGGGGGAAATACCACATCTGGCCGGCCGGGCGACGGAACTGAGCGCGCTGCTCGACGGGCTCTGGGTGGAATGGTGCCTCGCCGAAACGCCCTTCGCGCCGGACGAGGGCCGGGCGATCTGCGACCGCTGGATCGACCGGTTTCTCGCGTCGCCGATCACGGATTGAAACCGCGCGGAACGGCTGCGCATACTCGCAAAATCGTCCAGGGAGGCCGCTTTGTCCGACATCGATGCACAGGCCCGTGTCGTGGTCATCGGCGGCGGCGCGGTGGGCGTTTCGGCGCTCTACCATCTCGCGAAGGCAGGCTGGAGCGATTGCGTCCTGCTCGAGCAGAACGAGCTGACGGCGGGCTCGACCTGGCATGCGGCGGGCAACGTACCGACCTTCTCGGCCTCTTGGTCGATCATGAACATGCAGCGCTATTCGGCCGATCTCTACCGCCGGCTCGCCGGCGAGGTCGACTACCCGATGAACTACCATGTGACCGGCTCGGTGCGGCTGGGACATTCCGCCGAGCGGATGCGCGAGTTCCGCCGCGTGGTGGGGATGGGGCGCTATCAGGGCATGGATCTGGAGGTCCTTGGTGCCAACGAGATCCGGTCGCGCTATCCCTTCCTGGAGACGCATGATCTCGCCGGCGCGCTCTTTGACCCCTACGACGGCGACATCGATCCCGCGCAGCTGACCCAGGCGCTGGCCAAGGGGGCGCGGACGATGGGCGCGCGGATCCACCGCTTCTGCCCGGCGACCGGCGTGCGGCGGCAGGGCGACGGCTGGGTGGTGACGACGCCCAAGGGCGAGATCGCCTGCGAGATCGTGGTCAACGCGGCAGGCTATCGCGCGCGCGAGGTGGGGAAGTGGTTCGGGCGCGAGCTGCCGATGGTGGTGATGAGCCACCAGTACATGCTCTTCGACGAGATGCCGGAGGTGGTGTCCTGGTCGCGCGAGGCGGGCGCCAAGCTGCCGCTGCTGCGCGACGTCGATTCCTCCTACTACCTGCGCCAGGAAAAGGGCGGCATGAACCTCGGCCCCTACGAGCGGGACTGCCGGGCGCATTGGGTGACGCCGGATGATCCGATGCCCGAGGATTTCTCCTTCCAGCTCTTCGCGGACGATCTCGACCGGCTGGAATGGTACATCGAGGACGCCATCGCCCGGGTGCCGGTGCTCGGCACCGCCGGCCTGACCAAGGTCATCAACGGGCCGATCCCCTATACGCCCGACGGCAATCCGCTGATCGGCCCGATGCCGGGGGTGCCGGGGGCCTATGAGGCCTGCGTCTTCACCTTCGGCATCTGCCAGGCGGGCGGGGCCGGCAAGGTGCTGGCGGAATGGGTGACCGAAGGCGAGACGGAATGGGACATGTGGTCCTGCGATCCCCGGCGCTTCACCGGCTTCGAGGATCCGGACTACTGCCTCGCCAAGGCGCGCGAAGTCTACGGCCATGAATACGCGATGCATTTCCCGCATCACGCCTGGCCAGCCGGGCGGGGGAAGAAGCTCTCGGCCGTGCACGACCGCATCGCCGCGCTCGGCGCGCAGTTCGGGGCGGCGAACGGCTGGGAACGGGCGAACTGGTTCGCCAGGCCCGGTGACGACGTCTCGGAGGCGGCGACCCAGACCTGGGGTCGCGAAGGCCCGTGGTTCGCCCGGGTCCGGGAGGAATGCCGCGCGGTGCGGGACGCGGCCGGCATCCTCGACCTGCCGGGCTTCTCGCGCTTCCGCCTGGAGGGGCCCGGCGCGCGCGCCTGGCTCGACGCGCAGATCACCGGGCGGGTGCCGAAGCCGGGGCGCATGGGGCTCGGCTATTTCGCCGACGAGGGCGGGCGGATCGTCACCGAGATGTCGGTGCTGGCGCTGGGCGAGGAGGATTTCCTGCTGATCACCGCCGCGGTGGCGCAGTCCCATGACTTCGAATGGCTCGCGCGGCACCGGCCGGAAGGCGCGGGCTTCACACTCCGCGACGTGACCGACGGCTGGTCCTGCCAGATCCTCACCGGACCGGCGAGCCGGGCGATCCTCGCGGCGGTCACGGAGGCCGATCTCGCAGCGCCATGGCTGAGCCATAAGGCGGCGAAGATCGCCGGGCGGCCCTGCCTCCTGGCGCGGGTGTCCTTCGCCGGCGAGCTCGGCTGGGAGATCCATTCGCGCGTGGCGGACACGCCCGCGATCTTCGATGCGGTGATGGCGTCCGGTGCTGGGCACGGGTTGAGGCCCTTCGGGATGTTCGCGCTGAACAGCCTGCGGCTGGAGAAGGGCTACCGCGCCTGGAAGGGCGACCTCTCCACCGACTACACGGTGCTGCAGGGCGGGCTCGATCGCTTCGTCGACTGGGCGAAGCCCGCGTTCCGCGGCAAGGCGGCGCTCGAGCGCGAGCAGCGCGACGGCCCGGCCAAGCGCTTCGTGACTCTGGCCGTGGCGACGGGGGATTGCGACGCGCCCTACATGTCGACGCTCTGGCACGATGGCACGGTGGTGGGCGAGACCACCTCGGGCGGCTGGGGCCATCGGGTCGACCGCTCGATCGCGCTCGGCATGCTGCGCAGCGATCTCGCGACCCCGGGGACGCGGGTGGAGGTCGAAATCTACGGCGAGCGCTTCCCGGCGGAAGTTCAGGCGGAGGCCGCGCTCTGGGATCCGGAGAACAGGCGGCTCCGGGCATGAGCGCCGTGGTCAGGTCGACGACGGCCGAGGTCACGGGCCGGCGCCATCATGCCGCCCCGAGAGGCTCGCTGCGAACCGGGACGGAACGCACCGGGCAAATTCCTTCCGGCCGTGCGCAAGCACGGCCTGCGCCTGCCAGCCCCCCGGCAGGCGCACGCAGCACTGCAACCAGCGGCGGCGTATGGCCCTTTTCCGAACGGGCCGCGTCTTGCGCGTGCACCAGCCCAGGCAGGCGCAGGCCGTGTCCCGGCAGCCGGCACGTTGCGGCCGAAGCGGCGCTGCGTGGGGACGGCGGAGAGACCCCCGCGCGGGACACAACGACATGAGCAAGAGCCGCAGGATCGTCCTCCTCGACGGGGGCATGGGGCAGGAACTCATCCGGCGCACGGGGGCCGCGCCGGCGCCGCTCTGGTCGGCGCAGGTGATGCTGGACGCGCCGCAGGCGGTGGAGGACCTGCATCTCGACTACATCCGCGCCGGCGCGCAGGTCATCACCATCAACGCCTATTCCGCCGAGCCGACGCGGCTCAGGAAATTCGGCGACCCGGCGGATTTCGCGAAGCTGCAGCGCGCGGCCTGCGACCTGGCGCTGCGCGCCCGCGACCGGGCCGGGGCGGCAGGCGCCGGCGTGCGCATCGCCGGATGCCTGCCACCGCTCGAATGGTCCTACCGGCCGGAGATCGCCCGCACGGCGGAAGAGGCCGAGCCGGTCTATGCCGAAGTGGTGGCCCGGCAGGCGCCGCATGTGGATCTCTTCCTCTGCGAGACAATGGCCGCTTCGGGTGAGGCGCTCGGTGCCGCCCGCGCCGCAGCGGCCTCGGCCAAGCCGGTCTGGGTGTCCTGGACGGTGGCGGAACACGGCGCCGGGCTCCTGCGCAGCGGCGAGAGCATCGCGGCGGCGGCCGCGGCGCTCGGGTCGCTGCCGGTTGGCGCGCTCTTGGTCAACTGCTCCTCGCCCGAGGCGGTCGGGGCGGCGATGCCGGCGCTGAAGGCCACCGGCCGGCCTTTCGGCGGCTACGCCAATGCCTTCGCGCCCTTCGAAACCGGCCATGCGGTGGGGAGCACGGTGGAAAGCCTCGCCGCACGCGTGGACCTGGGCCCGGGGGCCTATGCCGATCACGCGATGGGTTGGGTCGCGGGCGGCGCGAGCCTCGTCGGCGGCTGCTGCGAGACGGGGCCGGCGCATATCGCGGCCATCGCCGCCCGCCTCGCGTCGGGCGGCTACGAGATCGGCGGAGACCCGGCATGAGCGAGATCCCCGGCGCCGCGCGGGCGGTAGTGATCGGCGGCGGCGTCTCGGGCTGCTCGGTCGCCTATCACCTGGCCAAGCTCGGCTGGAAGGACGTGGTGCTGCTCGAGCGCAAGCAGCTGACCTGCGGCACGACCTGGCATGCGGCCGGGCTGATCGGGCAGCTCCGCGCCAGCCAGAACATGACGCGGCTGGCGAAATATTCCGCCGATCTCTACGGGCGGCTGGAAGCCGAGACCGGCATCGCCACCGGGCTCCGCCAATGCGGCTCGATCACCGTGGCGCTGACGGAGGCGCGGCGCGAGGAGATCCTGCGCCAGGCCTCGCTGGCGCGGGCCTTCGACATCGAGGTCCACGAAATCGGCCCGGCGGAGGCGGCGGAGCTCTATCCGCATCTCGACGTGGCGGACGTGGTGGCGGCTGTGCATCTGCCCGGCGACGGGCAATGCGACCCGGCCAATATCGCCATGGCGCTGGCGCGGGGCGCACGCCAGCACGGGGTGCAAATCCACGAGGGCGTCGTGGTGACCGAGGTCCTGCAGGCGGGTGGACGCGTGACGGGCATCGCCTGGCGGCGCGGCGAGGAGAGCGGCCGGATCGCGGCGGATGTGGTGGTGAACTGCGGCGGCATGTGGGCGCGGGGCCTGGCGGCGGCGTCCGGCGTGACCCTGCCGCTCCACGCTTGCGAGCATTTCTACGTGGTGACCGAGCCGATCGCCGGGCTCGGGCGGCTGCCGGTGCTGCGGGTGCCGGACGAATGCGCCTATTACAAGGAGGACGCGGGCAAGCTCCTGCTCGGCGCCTTCGAACCGGTGGCCAAGCCCTGGGGCATGGGCGGCATCCCCGAGGATTTCGCCTTCGACCAGCTGGCCGAGGATCTCGACCATTTCGCGCCGATCCTCGAGAAGGCGGTGGCCCGCGTGCCGCTCCTGGGCGAGGCCGGCATCCAGACCTTCTTCAACGGGCCGGAGAGCTTCACCCCGGACGACCGCTACTACCTCGGCGAGGCGCCGGAGCTCGGCGGCTACTGGGTGGCGGCGGGCTACAACTCCATCGGCATCGTCTCCTCGGGTGGCGCAGGCTACGCGCTCGCCGAATGGATCGCGGAAGGAGAACCGCCCTTCGACCTCTGGGAGGTCGACATCCGCCGGGCCCAGCCCTTCCAGCGCAACCGGCGCTACCTGCGCGAGCGAGTGACCGAGACCCTCGGCCTGCTCTACGCCGATCACTTCCCCTACCGGCAGATGGCCACGGCCCGGGGCGTTCGGCGCTCGCCGGTGCACGAGGCACTCGAACGGCGCGGCGCGGTCTTCGGCGAGGTGGCGGGCTGGGAACGCGCGAACTGGTTCGCCGCCCCGGGCGAGGCGCGGGAATACCACTACGACTGGGGGCGGCAGAACTGGTTTCAAAACCAGCGCGCCGAGCATCTCGCGCTGCGCACAGGTGTCGGGCTGATCGACATGTCCTCCTTCGGCAAGATCCGCGTGGAAGGGCGCGATGCCTGCGCTTTCCTGCAGCAACTCTGCGCCAACGACGTGGACGTGGAGGCGGGCCGGATCGTCTATACCCAGATGCTGAACGCGCGCGGGGGGATCGAGAGCGACCTGACGGTGACGCGGCTCGGCGAGACGGCGTTCCTGCTGGTG